>JBOIAQ010000004.1:0-150140 GCA_050739115.1 Steroidobacteraceae bacterium
CATCATAAATGCAAGTATTTAGTGACTACATTTAGACACCAAAAGATGATCGCCCTATCGCAGGAAACCAGGGAAAAGTCAGTCTCTGCTGACTACCGCGCGCCTCGGCGACCGGGCGAACTTCCGGCTAACGACGGGGCGAGGATGACGCCACGGGTGGCTTCCATTCGCTCAAAGCAACAACGGACCCATCGCGAGGCATTTGATTGGCGTACCGGACGTCGGCCGTGACGAACACCCCTTTCCGGCTGATTGCGAGCGCGTGGTACGCGGCGTCGTAGAACGTTACGCGATGTGCGCGGGTCAACTCGAGTGCCGCCGCGAGCCAGGAGGCGGACGGGGCTGCCTCTTCCAGCCCGAACTTCATGAGCGCGGTCAGCCAGCGGGAAGCTTCCGCCGGATAACGGCGCGCGACCGTGTTGCCAACTTCGTATAGCCAGAGGGCAGGCACGAGCACCCGTACGACATCGTTCACGATTGCCGTGCGCAGGCGAAGCGCCTGATCGACGTCCGGCTCGTCCTCCGATGGCAGCACCCATTTGAGGAGCACCGAGGCGTCGGGCACGACGAGCAGCGCCGGCATCAGTGGCCCCGCTCCCGGTCCTCACGGATCCATCTCGCAACTTCCTCCGCGCTGATCTTGGGCAGTTGCGTGCGCAACGCATCCATTTCACGCACTGCGTCCCGGCGCCGGCGCCGGGCAGCCCAGGCGCGGAGCGCCTCGTTGATCGCGCGGCTGCGCTCACCCGACGGAATCCTCCCCAGGACGGCCCAGGTGTCCTCGTCGATCATGATGTTGATCCGCTTGCTCATGGCCGCCGCAGCTCCCACTGGCGCGAGAAGGTGTGGATATTATTACACACTTCGCCTGTCGCGCGGCATGCAGAGCCGCCGGCGGCGCTCTTCCTGGGCCTGCAGGGCCGCTGGCTCGATCGGACCGGTTTTACGATCGGCGCGAATGTAAGGTCGACCCTGCGGCGCATGCTCAATGCAGTCGATCAGATCGTGCGCATCCTTGAGCTCGAAGCGCTGGTCGAACGCAAACGTCTTAACAGGCGCCGATCCGAGCCCCGGCAACGCCGTGCCAGACGAGTTGCCTTACGTTGCTTGACTACGCTCCGGCACCCGCTCATCGTCATCGCCCGTGTCGTCAACCACGACCGGCAACAGGAAGGGCTTGTCCGCCGCCATCAGATGGAGCGATCGATAGCGAGCTTCCAGCATCACGAGCTACGACGCGTGGTACGTTGCCCTCGCCGAGGAACCCAGGCGGTAGGCTAGGCGGCAGTCAATGTCCGGTCGCGCAGGGGCCGGACCGCGGCAGAGCGGTCGAATCGTCGCGGACGATTTTCCAACCCAGGGCCGTCTTCTCGAATACCAACAGGAAGTAGCCGTCGGAGTCGCCCCCGCCGGCCTTTCCGCGGCGCAGGTGATAATTTCCCGTGACGGTGGCGAATTGTTCATCCAGCGGCTGCACCGCAAGATGGGAGAAGCTCAATCGACCCATCTGTGCGCGGTTGGCATAGTGCCGGCGGTACGCCGCGAGCATCTGCGCGTAGCCGTGGCTCACCGAACGGCCGATGAAGAGTATATCCGGAGAATTCTTGTAGCTATGCGCAAACTCGGCGATGTCGCCTCGATTCCACTGAGCGGCAGAGTTCTGCATGGCCGCGACGATTTCCGCGGCCGGATTGGCGGCGGCGCCGCATGCCATTGACGCAAGACCCACACTCAGGGCGGCAAGCAACGGATACGACGCGCGCATGATTCTCGTCCTCGAGGTCGTCGGCGTGACGCCTCGTTGAAAGAGTATCACCTTCGACCGCCGGTGTGAGTATTCGTATGGCAACACCGAGTATGTTCTTCTGGCCATCATCATCGAACGGGTGAGCGGCGAACCGCTGGACACGCTCAGCAACGATCGGCGCGTCGAGCCCCTGGACCTGGTCCACACGCGCTGGCGCATCGGTGTTAAACTTAGTGAGTTTCGCGATCGCCGTTTGCGCCGATACGCGGGGTGAATGCGCAATGTCAGACTCGCGACGATCACAAGCGGGGCATATTGATGCAATATCGAAACCTGAAAGCCTTCCTTCCCGGTGCGCTCTGTCTCATTGCCGCCCATCACGCGTGGGGAGACACTATGCGGTGTGGCAACGGGCTGATTGAAGTGGGCGAGCCCATGGCGACCGTGCAGGCGTTATGCGGCAGCCCGGCTGAGGTACAGCACAGCTTCGTGGTGAATGAGACCACCGCTGCAGTCGGCGGTGACGGGAAGAGTACTGTGGGCGCCGAGATCCCCGTCGAAACCTGGACTTACAACCGTGGACCCAACCAGCTCATGGTGAGCATCCGCTTCGTGAACGGGAAGGTCGTCGAGATCGATACACTCCACGAATACGGCCATTAGACGCACCGCTGTTGCCATTCCGAATGACCGCGCGAATGGCCACGCAAAGGTGCGGACCACAAGTCCACCAGTCGAGCTATTCGTATGGAATACCAGGTACTTGATGAGGCCGCGCATCGGGCAGGCATATACCTTCATAACCTGAAGACCCGATCCGTGGCCGCGAGCAACAAGGCGGTCGCGGCACTCGGTGAGCTGGATGAAGCACTGCCGGAGCGCTCGAGTGAGCCGAGCCAGACGCTGGCGTTTCTCGACCGGATCGTGTCTCCGGCGACAATGGCCATGGCTGGTCCACGTTTCTTCGGCTTCGTGATCGGTGGCTCATTGCCCATCGCCTTGGCTGCCAATTGGCTGGCAGGCGCGTGGGATCAGAACGCCGCCCTCTATGAGGTCACCCCCGGCGTGGCTCGCATCGAGGAGGTTGCCGCGAGATGGCTCATCGACCTCTTTGGATTTCCTTCATCGACGGCGGTGGGTTTCGTGACCGGGGCTACGATGGCGAATTTCACGGCGCTCGCGGCCGCTCGTCATTCGGTCCTCTCGAACGCCGGCTGGAACGTCGAGGCGGACGGTCTCTTCGGTGCACCGCCCATCACCGTGATCATAGGTCAGGAAGCACATCCGACACTGCTCAAATCTCTCGGCATGCTCGGGCTGGGGCGCAACCGCGTCCAGCGCGTTCCCGTCGATGGGCAGGGCCGCATGCGGGTGGATTATTTGCCGAACATCGACGGACCGACGATTCTTTGTCTTCAGGCCGGCAACATCAACACGGGTGCGTTCGACCCCTTCGAACCCTTGATCGATAGAGCGCATCGAGGAGGTGCGTGGGTGCACGTCGATGGGGCGTTCGGCTTGTGGGCCAAGACCGCTCCGTCCCTCAGGCATCTCGCTCGTGGCCTGGAACGCGCGGATTCGTGGGCGACCGATGCGCACAAATGGCTCAATGTACCGTACGACAGCGGATTGGCCTTTTCTCGGGACACCCGCGCTCTGAGTGCGGCGATGGCGGTAACCGCCGACTACCTTCCGAGCCAGAGTGCGCATCGCAACCCTTCCGACTTTACGCCCGAGCTTTCCCGTCGCGCCCGGGGCATCGAGGTTTGGGCGGCCATGCGCTCGCTCGGCAAGGCGGGCCTGGCAGAGTTATTGGAGCGAAACTGCAGTCAGGCCAGGCGATTCGCGGCCGCGCTCAGCGCGGCAGGACATACGGTGCTGAACGAGATCGTGTTGAACCAGGTTCTGGTTGAATTCGGCGACGCACAGCGCACCCGCGAGGTCATCGCGGCATTGCAAAAGGAGGGGACGTGCTGGTGCGGCGCCACCGTATGGCAAGGCCGAACGGCCCTGCGTATCAGCGTCAGCAGTTGGGCTACGACCGATGCGGATGTGGAACTTGGCGTCGATGCCATGCTGCGCGCGGTGGCTGCCGCCTCGACGTCCTGATACACGAGGCGGAGCGGCTGCTGGAAACTTCCGTGTTCAGCGGGATGACGGAGCAGCCTGCTGAGCCTGAGCTCGACCTATGAACTCGGCGCGCGAGTTCTCCGACGGAAAGGCCTGCGCGGGCACCGGTACGCCCAGAAAGTTGCACAGCCGCTCCCAACCTTCGCCCGCCCGATATATGAGGAGCCGATTCGGCGAGACCCCGCCAGTTACCGCCGCCGTATGGCATCGGAAGTAGTCGGTCATTGTCGCGCGGTCATCCAACCGTGCCGGCAGGCGGCGCCTGATGCTGGCAAAGAACCGTGCCGGCACGTCGTCGCCGTCCCGCCGGGCCATGCTTTGGGGCGCCAAGATGGTCGCCTGGACCGAGTCGAACCACTCGTCCGGATCGCGCACGGTGAGCAGCACCTTGGCGTTTGGGTAATGACGGGTGAGCTCACGCCAGTAGGCGGCGCTTGGATAGTCTACCGCCGAATTGTAATCCTTGAAGATGGCGTCCCAATCCGCCCGCTCCTCGGCGGCGTCGATCCACAGCTGCATGCTCTCGGGATGCTGAAATACCTCGAGCATATGATGGCAGGGTCCGAAACCCAGCTCCGTCAGCGCCGTCTGCATCGACTTGGTGCCGGTACGCCCCAGACCCGTGCCGACGATCTTCAAACCCATCTCGCCCCCCTCTGTCGATGTCCGCCAGATTAGCGGCTCACGTCCGGGATTGACAGCCCGTGAACTGATACCGCTCTTGCCAACGGTCACCGCGTAATCGTCAGGTCATCCAGCCCGATGGGACGGGCGATCCCGCTGGTATCGCAGTAGGTCACCGGGTACTCGAATTCGAACGCCAAGTTGTGATTCGGATACAGGCCGACCAGTCGGCGCTGGGGTCCCGGCTCGCCGCGCAGGTAACGGGCCAAAACACGGCTTGCCATCGTGCGTTGAGGCGCGCTACCTTGGTCTTTGCAAGGTCACCCTTGGGGTGTGATATGAAATCGAAGGACACGACCTCGCGCCACCGGGATGAGTCAGCTGCGGTCGAATCGTGGCTGGTGTCGGCGGGACGGGACCGGCGCCCGGGCTCGCCGCTGAATGTGCCGCCATGGCCGGCGTCCAACTTCGTCCGGGGCGACGGCCGCGCCTATTCCCGCGATGACGCCACACCCGGGTGGGAAGCGCTCGAAGAGATCGTCGGCGGCCTCGAAGGCGGCTCATCGGTGGCCTTCGCCTCCGGCATGGCGGCGGTCGCGGCGATCTTCGATCGACTCCCCACAGGCTCAGTTCTGGTATTGCCGGATGACTGTTATCAGGGTGTCGTGGGCCTCGCCGAGAGCGGCCAAAGCCGTGGCCGGTGGAAAGTGCATCGGCTCGGCGTGACCGACACCTCAGGCTGGGTCGAGATGTGCGCCGTAGCCGACCTCATCTGGCTCGAGTCGCCTTCGAACCCGCTACTGACGGTGGCCGACTTGGATGTCATCTGTGCCGCACGGCGAAAGCCTGGGGCCATCGTAGCCGTGGACAACACCTTCGCCACCCCGCTCAACCAGCGCCCACTGACACTCGGAGCCGACGTCACCGTGCAATCGGTGACCAAGTTCATCGGCGGACACTCGGATCTGCTGGGCGGCGCCGTCACCGTGCGCGACGCGAACCTGCTGGCGTCCGTGCGGACGGCGCGCGAGCTCGCGGGTGCAACGCCCGGAACGCTCGAGGTGTTTCTCGCGGTCCGTGGCGCTCGAACGCTGGCACTGCGGCTGGAAAGGGCGCAGCGCAACGCCACGATATTGGCCGAGCGTCTCGCATCCCATCCAAACGTCACGCTGACGCGCTATCCGGGGCTTGCGAGCCACCCGACTCACCAAGCCGCGCGACGCCAGCTGAAAGGCTTCGGTACCATCATCTCGTTCGACGTACGCGGCGACGCCCTTGCCGCCGATGCCGTATGCACCGGGCTGCATATCATCCAACACGCGACCAGCCTGGGCGGAGTGGAATCCACCATAGAGCGGCGGGCGGCCATTCCCGGGCAGGAGCACTTGCCGCCGACGCTGCTGCGCCTCAGCGTGGGTATCGAAGCCATCGAGGACCTGTGGACCGACCTGGATCGAGCGCTCAGGGTTTTACCCGGATCGCGACTTTAGGCGGGTCCCGGAGCGTCGCGAGAATCACGCAATAGCGCTCCGTCGTCTCGATGAGCCGTCGTCGCGTTGGCTCATCGAGCGAGCCTTGGAGCTCGAAGGTCAATTCGACGCTGCGCAAACCGACGGGAACACTCTTGTCGATGCCGAGCGTACCGCGTGCATCCCAAGCGCCCTCAGCGATGATCTTACCGCCGCTGAGTCCTGCGCCCATGGACGTCGCCACGGCGAGCAGCGTGACGGCGGCGCACGCCGCCAGCGACTCGAGCAGCAGGTCCGCCGAGCAGGCCTCCTCGCCACTACCGCCGGTCGCCGGGTGCAGACCGGCGATTCTCGGCTGATCGGCGGCGAGCGTCGCACTCAGGCGTTGCGGGTCCAACACTACTTCGGCCCGCGAGGTGACGAGCGCCGAGCCTGGCTCGGTCCGATACCGTTGCTTCAACGGAGCCTGAAGGGCCCGCAGCTCATCCGCATTCATATGTCACTGTCCCGCTGGCGGATGCTGTGTCGCTAAGGGCCATATCCACCACCGCCGGCGTTCGCCACGAGTGGAAAGATGTTGTCGTGGATCAGCATCTGATCGAATTGCGGCAGGTCCTGCCGCATCAGGCTGTGGTACTGCGCCTTGGCAGCGTTCAGCTTCCCGTCGAGCAGCTGCAAGACCTGATGGGCGGCGTCGGTTGGAGGATAGCCGGGATCCCCGTACACATCGCCGGCGCCCGTGCCCAGCTCGCCGTTCAGCCAGATCAGGTTGAGGTACAGGCCGTAGGGGGCCAGGTAGCTCTTTTCATCACTGTTAGCCAGGGCCGGCGACAGCAGCTGGGTTTCCAGATCCTGAATCTTCTTGTCCATATCCTTGATCGCCTTCAGGGTCTTGCCGTGCTTGGCCTTCTTGTCGGCTTTCAGCATGTCCTCGTCCGTCTGGAGTTGTTTCCGCAGCCACTCGATCTGGTTCACCATCTTGGATACGCTGGAAATGTCGTTCCGGACGTGCAGCAACATCTTGACTCTCGCCGCGGTCTGCGTCGCCGGTTCCGGCGAGCGCGGACTGGCCAGCACGGTGAATGATTGCGTATAGGTCTTGCCGTCCAGCGTCACACGCGCGGTGTAGGTGCCTGGCGCGACCATCGGGCCGACCTCCGCCTCATCGATTCCCCAGTGGGTGATCGATCGCGACTCCTTGCCGAGAAAGCGCAGATCATCCCAGACATGCGGGTTCGTCGACGGTGTCGTGCGCAGCTTGATCAGCTTCGGCGGCGGGTAACGGAGATCCCAGAAAACGCGATTGATTCCGGAATGCACGTGCGCATCGGGATCGTGTGCCCAGTGTGCGCCCCCATACCTTCCCTTCTTATACTTGGGATTGAGTCCCGGCGCTTTCTTCGGCAGCAGATTGAGCTTGCGCACCAAATGTCCCTGGGCATCCAGGATTGCGACTTTGATGCCGGCGGTCTTCTCTTCCTTCTCTTCCTTGGCTTCCTGGCTTTCCTTCCCGTCCTGCTGGTCGGCTTTGGCCTTGGCAGTTTCTGCCATCTTGGGCACCGACTGCAGCCAGAAGTCAATGAAGGCGTGGGCGCCGTGGAAGAACCGATATGTCGGCCGTGACTCGAATACCTGGACCGGTGCAACCGTGCTGTCGCTTGCCAACTGTTCGAGCGGGCTGATGTCCTCCAGCAGGTAGATTCCGCGTCCGTACGTCGCAACCACCAGGTCGTGGAATTGCTTCTGCACCGTCTCCCAGGAGACGGGCGCATGCGGCAGACCGGTCTGCAACGGCATCCAGTTGCCACCGGCGTCGAACGAGACATAGAGCGCATTGCCGGTGCCGGCGAAAAGCAGATTGCCGGTGTACGGATCCTCGGCCACCGAGCTCACGTCACTCGTCGGGCTGACCGGGATGCCATGGACAATGAGCTTCCAGCTGTGCCCGAAGTTCCTGGTCTTGTAGATATAAGGCTTGCTGTCGCCCGTCAGCGCGAGGTCCACCGAGAGATATGCCGTCCCGGCGTCGAAGTGCGAGGGCTCTATGCGTGTGACCACTCCGAGTGGCGGCAGGCCGGGAATGTGCTTGGTGACATTGGTCCAATGGCCGCCGGCGTCCTGCGTCAACCAGACCTGTCCGTCGTTCGTACCCGCCCAGATCAGCCCCTGCTGTACCGGCGAGGGCGCAATGGCGAACACGAGCTCGCCGTAGAACTGCCCGAGGTTGTCCTGCCGGCGGATCTTCCCGTCCATCGGAATACCACCCGACGGCACGAGATATTTGGGATTTTGCGTCGAAAGATCGGGACTGATCACCTTCCAGCTCTGGCCATCATCCGTCGTTTTGAAGATCACCTGACAACCGTAATAGACGGTGTTGTGATCGAACGGATCGATCGCCATGGGCGGTGTCCAATGGCAGCGATATTTCAGCTCCTCCGGCGGCGAATCGAGCGAATGCAACGGCCACGGGCTCACCGCCCGCGGATAGCCGACCCTGGTATCGAGGCGGGTGATCTCATCTCCGTAGCAGGTGCTCCAAATGACATGGCTATCGGTCGGATCGGGATAGATGAAGCCGGATTCACAGCCGCCGAGCGGCTCCTGCCAGCCCGCGTTGGGCTCACCGACGCCCCCGAGCAGCGGTGTGGCGTTCGCATAGGCCGGCCCACGCTCTGCGTCGTCATCCTGCATGTTGGCGTACACGAAATACGGCACCTGATCGTCCACTGACACGTGGTACATCTGACCAATCGGCAGCTGCACGTGATGCCACTCCTGGCCGGCCGTCGTGCTGATCTCGGCCCCGCCGTCGTCGCTGATCATGATCCGCTTCGGGTTGGTCGGGTCGATCCAGATGTCGTGGTTGTCGCCTCCCCAGGGCACTTCCTCGAACGTCTTGCCGCCATCTCCGGACACGAAGAAGGAGTTGCACGCGACGTAAATCTTGTCCTCATCGGTCGGAGAAACGGCGAGGCGCACGGTATAACCGGCACGTTCCGTCAGCAGTCGGCTGTAGCTCTCGACATGCCAATGCTTGCCGCCATCATCGGAACGCCACAACGACCCTTGTTGCGCGGTCTCGATGAGGGCGTACACGCGCTCGGGGGCCGATGGCGCGGTGGCCACGTCGATCTTGCCCAGGGGCGAGTGGGGCAGGCCGTGGTCTTTGATTTCCTTCCACGTATCGCCACCGTCGTGCGAGACGTAAAGGCCGCTCGAGGGTCCGCCGCTGGTCATTGCCCAGGGTCGAATTTTCCACTGCCACATGCCGGCGAACAGGACGTGCGGATCCTGCGCGTCCATCGCCAGGCCGGAGCAGCCGGTATCACCGTTGACGAACAGGACCTGTTTCCACGTCTTGCCGCCGTCTTCGGTGCGCCACACGCCACGTGATTTTTCGGAATGCGTGCCCGTCCCCATCGCGCAGACGAAGACGGTTTGCGAATCATGCGGGTTGACCACGATACGGGCGATCAGCCCGGTGTCGCTCAAGCCCATATGAGTCCAGGTGCGGCCGGCGTCGCTCGATTTGTAAACGCCATCGCCCGGCGTGATGCCGTTGCGGATGACCCAGGACTCGCCGGTGCCGACCCAGATCACATCATGATCGCTGGGGTCTATCGCCATCGAGCCAATCGACTGCACCGGCTCCTTGTCAAAAATCGGTTTGAACGTGTTGCCGCCATCGGTCGATTTCCAGACACCGCCGGAAGCGGCGCCGACGTAGTACACGTTCGGATCTCCGGGAACGCCGACGACGGCGCTCCCGCGGTTACCACGGTCCGGTCCGACGAAACGGAACCGCATGGATTGAAGAGCCTTCGCGTCGATGGCGTGGGCTGCGGCGGCGCCGGCCATCAGGGGCACAGCGGCTAACCCGAGCAAGGAAATTGCGACAAGCCACTTCGTGAAGATTCTGGTATTCATGTCGGTCGTCATCTTTCGCCGGACCGGCGGTTGAGGGTATGCGACGCGCAAGGTGGACATGCGGCGCAGCATTCTATGGGCAAAGGATCTCGTCGACCAGCGAGACGAGCGCTGGCCCGTCGACATTTCCGGGCGGCTTGCCGGATATCGAGATCTCTCGGTGTTGGACCAACGCGTGACCGCTTCCGCCCGCATGGCATCGCGGGCTTGCGCTGGCCCTGGGTCATGGCCAAAATGAGCCGTTCCTCGAAGAGCCCATGACCGCTCACCCCACAGCTCGAAACGAGTGCCTGTCCCCGGCGCGGGCGCCGCGGGGAATCGGCGCTTGCCAATCAGGCCTGTGGGCAGTCCTGGCCGCGTTCTCTCTGGGCCTCTCGGCTCACGCCGCCGTGCCCGCGGGAGCGGACTCGGAGCAGCTCGCCGAAGCAATTCACGCGCAGGCCCCCAACATCAGCACCGAGGCCATCTCGAGCGCGATCAGCGCGTATTGGCACGCCAAGCATGAGCACCTGACCGACAAGCCCCTCGTCACCATCGTCGATTATTCCCTGCCGTCGGATGTGAAGCGACTGGCGGTCGCCGATGTCGCGACCGGCAAGGTGCTCTTCTACACCTACGTGGCGCACGGCAAGGGCAGTGGACTCAAATACGCCACCTATTTCTCCAACAGCCCCGGGACGGACGCTAGCAGCCTCGGGGTATATCTGACCGGGCAGACTTACTATGGAGAGCATGGGCTCTCGCTGCGGCTCCGCGGGCTGGAACCTCGATTCAACGGCGAGGCTTATCGCCGCGAAATCGTCATTCACAGCGCCTGGTACGTCAGCAGGACGTTCGCACAGGACCACGGCCGCATGGGTCGGAGCTGGGGTTGCTTCGCCCTCAACCACAAAGTGGCAAGCGCGATCGTGCAGCTGATCCGTGGAAACACCGTCCTCGTCGGGTACTACCCCGATCGCAAGTGGCTGCGCTCGTCCGCCTTTCTCGCCGCTCCCGGTTGATTCAGTCCTGAACGCGTAGACGCGCAGGCACCGGACGACCGCTCGCGGCTGCAGGGGCCGCCAGGCGTCACACGCCGAGCGCACCTCTCGCATACTGTTCACGCAGCGTCTTCTTGTGCAGTTTCCCCGTCGCGGTGTGCGGCAACTCTCTCACGAAGACGATCTTCTCCGGAAGCCACCACTTGACCAACTTCCCGGCAAGAAAGCCAAGCAACTCATGGTCGGTGAGTCCCTGGCCGGACCTTCTCACGACGACCAGCAGAGGGCGCTCCTGCCAGAGCGGATCGGGTACGCCGATGGCGGCAGCCTCTGCGACCGCCGGGTGGCCCATGGCGGCATTCTCGAGGTCGATCGAGGAGATCCACTCGCCACCCGACTTGATGACATCCTTGGCCCGGTCGGTGATCTGCATGTATCCGTCGGCATCGATCGTCGCGATGTCGCCGGTATCGAACCAGCCGTCGACATCGAGAGCTGCTCCGTGCTCCGTGCCGTAGTAAGCGGAAGCCACCCACGGGCCGCGAACGAGCAGACGGCCGGCGGTTCTGCCATCCCGGGGACAGACCTCACCTTCCGCGCCGCTGACCTTCATCTCCACGCCAAACAGTGGCCGCCCCTGTTTGAGCCGCAACTCGAGCCATTGCTCGTCACTCGCGGCCCGGTGCTTTCGCAGCGGCCGGCAGACCGTCCCGAGAGGCGACGTCTCGGTCATCCCCCAGGCGTGAACGACGCGCGCGTTGAATTCGGTCTCGAAGAATTCGACGAGAGAGCGGGGAACGGCCGCGCCGCCGGTAAGAATGCGCTCGAGCTGAAGCTCATCCCGCGGGCGCAATCCCTGCGTCAGCACATGCTGCTGCAGCATCAGCCATACCGTTGGTACTCCGGCGACAACCGTCGCCCCTTCCCTGCGCAGCAACTCGTACACGCTCGCGCCGTCCAGAGCCGCACCGGGCAGGAGCAGGCTGGCGCCGGCGAGGGCCGCAGCATAAGGCAGTCCCCAGCCGTTGGCGTGGAACATCGGCGTCGCGAGCAGGACGGAGTCCGTTGCCGACACGCCCAATGCGTCGGCCATGCAGGTTGCCATCGCATGCAGCACCGTCGAGCGATGCGAGAACAGCACCCCCTTGGGGTGGCCGGTCGTACCTGACGTGTAGCACATCGAGGAGGCCCGATTCTCATCGAATCGCGGCCAGCGACGCAGCGGAGGTCCGGACGCGATCCATTCCTCGTAGCAGAGCAGATCGACCGGACTCGTTCGGGGCATGTGCTGCCGGTCGGTCAGGGCGATGAACGTCCGAACGGTCTCGAGCCGGGGGGCCAACCGCTCGATGAGCGGCAGAAAGCTCAGATCGACGAGGAGGTAGCGGTCACCGGCATGATTGATGATGTATTCGATCTGCTCCGGATAGAGCCGTGGGTTGACGGTGTGGAGCACGGCTCCGATCCCCGATACGCCGTACAGGAGCTCGAGGTGCCGATGGGTATTCCACGCGAGCGTTCCGACGCGCGTGCCCTCGGCCACGCCGAGCGCGGTCAAGACACCGGCCACCTGACTTGCGCGCCTGGCAATGTCGGCATAGCTGTGGCGCCGCAGCTCGCCCTCGGGAGTGCGCGAGACGATCTCGGCGTGAGGATGGGTGACGGCAGCGTGCTCGATCAGCGAGGAGATGAGCAGCGGATGGTTCTGCATCAGGCCGAGCATCGGTGCGATCTCGTTCCTCGCGCCGAGCTCGGCGCGCCGCAGGCACGATACTCCGATGCCTGAATCGCGTCATGCTCGTCGCAACAAAACCGCTGTTATCCGGACGGACGACCCTGCGGGCAACTTCCGCGGACACGAGCTCGGGCACTCGCTTGACGCAGGTCAAGCCGAGCCAGCGATTCCTCGCTCAAGAAGCGCTGCGCACGGTACGGATCCAGCGCTCGAAACTCTCCATGACACCGCGACAGAAGTCATGCGTGGCGGGATTGGTGAAGCTACCCTGCTCGTCCACCAGCTTATCGACGCCGCCGATGTAGGCCTCGGGTTGCTGCATGACCGGCATGTTGAGGAACACGAGGCACTGGCGCAGATGATGGTTGGCGCCGAAGGCGCCCTGCGCGCCCGGCGAGCAGCTGACGACCGCGCACGGCTTACCGTTCCAGGCGCTATGCCCATACGGCCTCGAGCCGACATCGATGGCGTTCTTCAGCACGCCCGGTATGGAACGGTTGTATTCCGGGGTCACGAAGAGAACCGCTTGCGCCCGGCGCACCCGCTCGCGAAACTCCCGCCAGGGCGTCGGCGGATCGATATCCTCGTCCTGGTTGTAGAGCGCTAGGCCGCCGATCGGCACCAGATCCACCTTCAGGGCCCCGGGCGCCACCGATCCGAGCGCCAGAGCGAGCCGACGGGAGAAGGACTGCCGTCGCAAGCTCCCGACAATACCTACCACATCGATGCTGTCAGCCACTACCGATACCCCGCGGGCATGAGCCTTGCGATTGATCCAATACGTCCATCAGCCCGTAGGTTTCCCATGTCAGTCACGAGAAGCATCGCCCGAGTCGGTTGCCTCATGAGCCTCATCACGCTGCTTGCAAGCTGTGTCTGGGTCCCCCGCGACCACGACGGCGGGTACCACGACCAGTACCGCGAAGGCTACTACGACCGGGGCCACAACCGGTACTGGCACGACCACGCGTGGCACCAGTGCCGCGACCAAGCCGACCCGCACTGCCACTGATGAGCCTGCCGGCAGCGTCCGGTTAGTTGCGTCCCGAGTGGCCAAATCCGCCCGCTCCGCGGGCGGTGTCCTCGAACGACTCCACGAGCTCGAGCGCCACTTGTACGACGGGCACCACAATCAGCTGCGCGATCCGCTCACCGGGGTGGACGGTGAAGGGCTCGCGCGAGCGGTTCCAGCAGGAGACCATGAGCTGGCCCTGGTAGTCGGAGTCGATGAGACCGACCAGGTTGCCCAACACCACCCCGTGCTTATGGCCCAGGCCCGAGCGCGGCAGGATCACGGCCGCTAGGCCGGGGTCCTCCAGGTGGATGGCGAGCCCAGTCGGAATGAGCTCGGCTCTGCCGGCCTCGAGCGTCAGCGGTGCATCGAGGCAGGCGCGCAGGTCCAATCCCGCCGAACCCGCCGTCGCATAAGCGGGGAGCGGAAACTCCGTGCCGATGCGCCGGTCGAGGATCCTCACCTTGAGCGACCGACGGGCGGCGGATGGCGCAGCGTTGCGAGGCTCCGTCCCTGCGCCTCGCCCGTCGGGCCGGCCGTCGCCGTCCAAAATCGTTCCAGACGATTTTGTCACGCCTGCGCCGTATCGCGTTGAGCCGCGCCGCCGAGGCTCGCGGCGTGCGACTCCGCGATCAGGCGCACGAGCTCACGTGCCAGCGAGAGCTTGGAGTCGCGGCCAAGATCGCGGCGGGCATTGCGCCAGAGGACGATGAGATGGTTGTCCTCGCACTCGAAGACCTTGTTGTCGCCTACCTCGTTGGCCGCGATCATGTCGAGGTTCTTCTTCAGGAGCTTCGCGCGCGCGTTCTGCTCGACCGATTCCGTTTCCGCGGCAAACCCCACCACGAACGGCCGCGCGGGACGCGCGGCCACGGTCGCCAACACGTCGGGCGTACGCTCCATTTCGAGATCGAGCGTGGTGGCGGTCTTCTTGATCTTCTGCCCGTGCGGATTGGCGGGACGGTAATCCGCCACCGCCGCCGTCGAGATGAAGATGTCCGCGTCGCCGACCTCACGCAGCACTGCGGCCAACATAGCCTCAGCGCTCTCCACGTCCACCCGCCGCACGCCTGAGGGCGTCGGGAGACTCACCGGTCCGGCCACGAGCACGACCTCCGCCCCCGCCTCGCGCGCGGCCTGTGCAACCGCAAAGCCCATTTTTCCCGAGCTACGGTTGCTGATGAAGCGCACCGGATCGATCCGCTCGCGCGTGGGACCGGCGGTGATGAGCACGCGCCGGCCCTGGAGCGGTCCGTTGCGCGGCAGCAGCAGGTCGATGCGGTCGGCGATCTCGAGGGGCTCCAACATCCGCCCTTCGCCCACCTCACCACAGGCCTGCTCACCCTCCGCGGGGCCGAGCACGTGAACGCCCCGCTCGCGCAGGGTCGAAATGTTCGCGGTCGTCGCCGCGTTCGCCCACATGATGCGATTCATGGCCGGCGCCACGGCGATCGGCGCCTGCGTCGCGAGACAGAGCGTCGCGAGCAGGTCATTCGCGTGTCCACCGGCGAGCCTCGCCAGAAAATCGGCGCTCGCCGGCGCAACCAGCACGAGCTCCGCCCAGCGCGCGAGCTCGATGTGGCCCATGGCGGCCTCGGCAGCCGCATCCCAGATCTCCGCGCGCACCGGGCGGCCGGAAAGCGCCTGGAACGTGAGCGGCCCGATGAACTCGCGGGCGGCGGCGGTCATGACGACCTGAACCTCGGCGCCACGCTCGAGCAGCCGCCGCACCAGGTCCGCGCTCTTGTAGGCAGCGATGCCGCCGGTCACGCCGAGCAGGATGCGTTTGCCTTGCATGCGCGGATTATCAGGCGCCGCTCTCCGGTGGGCAAACGGGTTTCCCGGCAAGCGGCCGCCCTCGTGATGCGGCTCTCAGAGTGTTCCTTGCATATTTGCGGTGTTTCCATGCGAACGGCCGGCTTTTACCCCCTCGTCGCCGCGGTCGGCCGGCCGTCATCATGACGTTCGGTTATGACCTCATGGCGGGAGCACCATGGAACGTACGGCGGCAGACCGGGCGAGCGAGACTGCGGGCGGCGCGAGCGCCCTCACCATCCGGGAGTGGCCGGAGCACGAGCGTCCCCGCGAGAAGCTCCTCGACCGTGGCGCCCGTGCCCTTTCAGACGCGGAGCTCCTGGCGCTGCTCCTCGGGTCCGGGATTCCCGGCTGCTCGGCGGTCGCCATGGCGCGCTCGCTCCTCAAGGATTTCGACGGACTGCGCGATCTGCTGCGTGCGCCCCTCGCGCGCTGGCGACGAAAAGGGATCGGCCTCGCTCGCTACGCAGCCGTGCAAGCCGCCGTGGAGTTGGCGAAGCGGCACCTGCTCGAGCAGATGCGCGTCGGCTCAGCGCTCACCAGTCCCCAGGCGACCCACCGCTATCTTCAGGCTCAGCTCCGCGATCGCCCGTACGAGGTCTTCTGCTGCCTGTTCCTGGATAATCGCCACCGCCTGATCGCCTTCGAGGAGCTCTTCCGCGGCACGGTGGATTGCGCGCAAGTGCACCCGCGCGAGGTGCTGCGCCAGGCGCTGTTGCACAACGCCAGCGCGGTGATACTCGCGCACAATCACCCCTCGGGCGTCCTCGAACCCAGCCCAGCCGACGACTTCATCACCCGCCGATTGAGGGACCTCCTGACCCTCATGGACGTGCGTATCGTCGATCACGTCATCGTGGGCGACAGCGGGTGCTACTCGTTCGCCGAGCACGGCCTGCTGTAGCGGGTGCCCGCGGCTCGCGGGCCGCAGCAAGCGCGGCGAGCAAAGCGAGCGCTGGCAGCAGGCGGCGGATGGTGTTCATGCGGGTTCGTGCCAAAAATGCGCGTCCCGCCAACGATCGGGTGGTGGCAGGCTTGTTCCGAATGCATCGGGCTGGTATAAAGTTCGGCTCCCGCGAGGTGGCCTGTGGTCCTTCATCGGCGCCCCGCATCCAAGTAGCTGATTTCAAGGTCGATTCATATGTCGCGCGTCTGCGAGATCACCGGCAAGGGCCCCGCCGTCGGGAACCGCGTCTCTCACGCGAACAACAAGAAGCGCCGCCGCTTCCTGCCGAACCTGCACACCCAACGGTTCTGGCTCGAGACCGAAAAGCGCTGGGTCTCGCTGCGCGTGTCCACCCACGGCATGCGCACGATCGAGAAGAAAGGCATCGACAAGGTCGTTGCCAAGCTTCGTGCCCAAGGCCTGAAGGTCTGAAGGAGCCCCCATGCGCGAGAAGGTCAAGCTGCTCTCTTCCGCAGGCACCGGCCACTTCTATGTGACCACGAAGAACAAGCGCCTGCACCCCGATAAGCTCGAGGTGCGCAAGTTCGACCCCGTGGCGCGTAAGCACGTGGCCTACAAAGAGACCAAGATCAAATAAATACCCCGCAGGCACACGGAGGTGCCCCGCCGCCGCAGGTGGCGGACGTTGAGCAAAAAACCACGCTTTTTGGGTCAACGCGCGCTGGGCCGGGCGGGATGCCCGGATCCAGCGCCATAAATTAAGCGCGCGGCTCGATGCTGCGCAGATGGCGGTGGGCCGAGATCCACGCCCCCAGCCAGCCGAGCGCCATCCCCCCGCCGAAGAGCGTGCCGAGCACCCGGCCTGACGGACCCTGCAGCGCGTAGCGGCTGCCATAGAGCTGGGCGAGTGTAGCCACCGGCTGATCGAGCACCAGCACCGCCGCCTCGAGAATCGCCCAGGCGAGCACCGCCCCCCCCACCCCGTAGAGGAGCCCGGTATAGAGGAACGGCCGGCGCACGAACGCGTTCGAGCCGCCGACGAGCTTGGTTACTTCGATCTCCGCGCGACGGTTGAGAATCTCCAGGCGAATGGTGTTGCCAACCACCGCGAGAACTCCGGCCCCGAGCAGCACGGCGGCGATGAGCACCAGCCGCCGCAACACGCCGAGAATGGCGTTGAAGCGCAGCACCCACTCGGTATCGAGCTGCACCACGTCGACTTCCGGCCAGGCGGCAAAATAATCGCGCAGCGACTCGAGGTCCGCCGAGCTGCTCGCACTACGCTCTGGCACCACACGCAGCACATTCGGCAGAGGATTGGTTTGCAGCGCATCGAGCGCCACGCCGAATCCCGAGTACTTGCGAAATTCCTTCAGCCCCTCATCCGCCGAAATCACCACCACCTGCGCGACGCCGGGCCGCTGGCGGGCATCGTTCGCCAGCTGCTGTGCCTTCGCGAGCGGCACACCGGACTTCAGATACACCGACATGTCGACTGCGTGGCCGAAACCGCCCGTGGCCGATTGCGCGTTGATGATGAAGAGACCGAGCGCCGCCGGCAACGCGAGCGCAAGGCCGATGACGAGCAGCGTCAGCACGGCCGCGAACGGATTGCGCTTCAGGCGCCCCAGAGAGCCGAGCAGCGCCTGCGCGTGGCGCGTGCCGAAGACGCCCAGGCTCATCGCCTGGCCACCAGATGCGGCAGCGAGTCGGCCCCCCCGCTCTGGACCTCACCGCTCGCGAGCACGATCTCACGCATGGCGAGCTCGCGCACGATGTGCTGGTCGTGAGTCGCGACGAGTACCGTGACGCCGACGTCGCTGAAGCGTCGAAAGAGGCGCATCACCTCCAGCGACAGCTCGGGATCGAGGTTGCCCGTGGGCTCATCGGCGATGATGAGCGGCGGCTTGCTGACCACGGCGCGCGCGATGCCGACACGCTGCTGCTCGCCGACGGAGAGCTCCGAGGGAAGCATGCTCTCCTTGCCGAGGAGGCCCACCTGATCGAGAGCGGCGCGCACCCGCTTGTCGATCTCCTTGAGCGGCGCGCCGGCGACGACCAGCGGCAGCGCGACGTTGTCGAACACCGGCCGGTCGGCGAGGAGCTTATGGTCCTGGAACACAACACCGACGTGGCGCCGGTACGCCGGAATATGGCGCGCCTTCAGGGCGTTCGTGCTCTTGCCGTTGACGGTCACTGTCCCGCGCGTCGGCCGCTCGAGGAGCGCCACGAGCTTGAGCACCGTGCTCTTGCCGGCGCCCGAGCGGCCGGTGAGGAACACCATCTCGCCGCTCTCGATCCTGAAACTGACGTTGGTCAGGGCTTCCCGCCCGTTGGGATAGCGCTTGCTGACGCGCTCGAATTCGATCATTGCTCGCGTGGCCCCTCGACCAGCGCGGTAGCGAACGCGCGGGCGTCGAATTCGCCGAAGTCCTGCGGCTGCTCGCCGATGCCGATGAAGCGGATCGGCAGCCCGAGACGGCGCGCAATGGCGATCACGATGCCGCCCTTGGCGGTGCCGTCGAGCTTGGTGAGGGCAATGCCGGTCACGCCGATCGCCTCGTGGAACTGGATGGCCTGTGAGAGCGCATTCTGACCCTGGTTGGCGTCGAGGACCAGCAGCACTTCGTGCGGGGCGGAAGGCTCGACACGCTGCACGACGCGTTTCACCTTCTTCAGCTCCTCCATCAGGTGCGACTGGCTGTGCAACCGCCCAGCGGTGTCCGCCAACAGGACGTCCGCCCCCCGCGAGCACGCCGACTGCAGCGCATCGAACACGACGGCACCGGGATCGGCGCCCGCACGCTGGGCGATGAACGCGGCGCCGGAGCGCTCGGCCCACACCTGCAATTGCTCGATCGCGGCGGCGCGAAAGGTGTCCCCGGCGGCGAGCGTGATGCTGCGGCCCTCGTCCGCGAGGTGTCGCGCGAGCTTGCCGATGGTGGTCGTCTTACCGGAACCGTTGACGCCCACCACCAGGATCACGAAGGGCTTGCGGCCGCCATCGATCACCAGCGGTCGGGCGCAGGGATCGAGGATCTCCACGATGGCATCGCGCAGCGCGTTGACGAGCGCTTCGACGTCGGCAAGCTCTTTGCGAGCCACGCGCTTACGAAGGTTCGCCAGGATGTCCTCGGTAGCCTCGACGCCGACATCGGCGGTGAGCAAGCGCGTTTCGAGCTCCTCCAGGATCTGTGCATCGATCTGCCGCCCCCTGAGGAGGTTGGCCAGATCGTAGGTGAGCCAGGAGTTGCCGCGGTTCAGCCGATTGCGCAGCCGCTTGAGGAAGCCCTGGCGCTCCTCGGCCTCGGCGGCGCCGTCTTTGGGGTTGCGTCCGAACATGGATTTGTCTGCCGGTAGTGTATCGTAGCCGCGTGAGAGCAGTCCCTTGAGCCGCTCCGCGCGAACGCTGCGGATCATCGGCGGCAGCTGGCGCGGGCGGCGCCTGCGCTTTCCGCCCTCAGCGGAGATCCGCCCCACGCCCGATCGCGTGCGTGAGACGCTGTTCAACTGGCTCGCAGCCCGCGTGCCCGGCGCGCGCTGCCTCGATCTCTTCGCCGGCAGTGGCGCGCTCGGTCTCGAGGCTCTCTCTCGTGGCGCCGCGCACGTCACCTTCGTCGAGCGCGATGCCGCCGCGGCGCGCGAGATCGCCGCACGATTGGCGGAGTGGGGCGGCCACGCGGCGCGCGTCGAGCACACCGACGCCCGTGTCTTTCTCGAGCGCACCCCGGCGCCGTTCGACATCGTGTTTCTCGATCCGCCCTTCGCCGCGGGGTTGCTCGAGGGCACCACGGCGCGCCTCGAGCACGGCGGCTGGCTAACCGACGGCGCGCTCATTTGCGTCGAATGTCCGGCCGACGCACTCCCACTCGTTCCGCCGGTCTGGACCGCCCTCAAGGAGAAGCGGGCCGGTGAGGTCGGGTATCATCTCTATTCGCGAGCCGCGAGGGGGGAGCAGCAGCGCATGAGCCGCAATGCCATTTATCCGGGCACCTTCGACCCGATCACCAACGGCCACCAGGATCTGGTGCGCCGGGCCGCCGGTATCTTCGACCGCGTAATCGTGGCCATCGCCTCAAATCTCAACAAAGCCCCCATGTTTGCGCTCGATGCACGAATCGACCTGGCGCGCCGGGTCCTCGATGACCTGCCGAACGTGGAGGTGCTGGGTTACTCCGAGCTGACGGTGGAGTTCGCACGCAAACACCACGGCGCCGTGATCATCCGCGGTCTGCGCGCGGTCTCGGACTTCGAGTTCGAATTCCAGCTCTCCAACATGAACCGCCATCTCGACCGCGACATCGAGACGGTGTTCCTGACCCCACAGGAGCAGTTCACCTTCATCTCCTCCTCGCTCGTACGCGAGATCGCGGAGTTGGGCGGCGACGTGCACGAGTTCGTCCATCCCATCGTGGAGGCCGAGCTGAAGAAACACCGCAAAGTGAAGTAAGGGTTGCGCCGCTGACAGTCATTTCTGACAGCTCGGACAGTAATACGTCGACCTTCCCTGTTGGGTGATCTGCCGGATCGGCGTACGGCACACCCGGCACGGATTATCCGCTCGCTCGTATACATACAACTTCTGGCGGAAATAGCCCGGCTCCCCATCCGCCCCGACGTAATTCCTGAGCGTCGTCCCGCCGACTCTGATCGCCATTGAAAGTACCGCCCGCACCGCTTTCGCGAGCCGCGCGGCCCCCTCCCGCGACAGACTCTGCGCCCGCCGGCGCGGCCGGATCTTCGCCCGAAACAGCGCCTCGCTGGCGTAGATGTTGCCCACCCCGACGACGAGACGGCTGTTCATCAACACCTGCTTGATCGACGCCCGGCGCCGGCGGGTGATCCGCCACAGGTACTCGGCATCGAACTCGCGGTCGAAAGGCTCGGGCGCGAGCCGCGCGAGCAGCGGATGCTGCCGCGGATCCTCACTCGTGTAGTGCAGGCTCCCGAAGCGGCGCGGGTCGTTGAATCGCAACGTGCGGCCGGACTCGAGCAGCAGGTCGTAGTGATCGTGCGCCATGCGCGGCGTGTCCGCGGCCAGCACGCGCAACGTTCCCGACATGCCGAGATGCACGAGGAGCGTCCCGGACTCGAGCGTGATCAGCAGGTACTTGGCGCGCCGGCCCGTGCCAGTGATCCTCTGGCCCGCCAGCTTCGCCGGCAGATCGTCCGGCACTCGCCAGCGCAGCCGCGGCTCGTGCACCGTGAGGCCCACGATCCGCCGTCCCGCGACGTGCGGCTCCAGGCCCCGCCGCGTAGTCTCGACCTCGGGCAGCTCCGGCATCGGCGCGCTACGGCAGCATCCTGCGAAGAACCGAGTCACGCAGCAGGTAGTGATGTGCCAGTGCCGCGGCGGCGTGCAGGCCCGCGACGATCAGCACGAGGTCGGCGAAGTCGCCGTGCAGCCACCCGAGAGTTCTCCTGAGTGCGACGTCACCGGGGATCAGCTGCGGAATCCGGTAGAGATCGAAGAGCACGTCACCCCGCTGCCAGGCGTTGAAGAGACCGAGCACCACCGTGACTGCGACCATCACATAAAGGCCGTAATGCACCACCCTGGCCACGGCGCCGATCCATCCCGCATCGGCAAGCGGGAGGCTCCGCCCGGCGCTCGCACGCCAGAGCACGCGCACGAGCAGCACGAGCGCGAGCGTCACCCCGAGGAGGATGTGCATCGAGCGCGCGTCGATCTTGGGCGCGCCCTTCGGGAAGAAGTCGATCGTCTGTCCGAGCGTCCACAGGATGAACACGAGCGCGGCCGTGAGCCAATGCAAGAGAATGCTGAAATGGTCATAGCGGGCGGGCATTGCGATCGCCGCCGTGGTCTGCTCGATTTTCTCCGAAGTCCGTGCCTGCATGAAGCCCGTCTCCACCTGCGACTCTACCGGGACGCGCAGACTACGCAAATCCGCTAACCCGCGCCTGAACGGCAAGGTGGTCCTCCAGATGGGGTGAGCGACCCCCTGAAGAGGGATTCCACCGGGGGCCAGGACGGTGCAAGCTACTGTGCCATAAGGGGAAAAGGTGGTGCGTCCGGGGAACTTCCGTGCGCCTTAGCACTCGAATGGTACGAGTGCTAAAATGCCTGCCTGATGAATCTGGAGACTGCATGACCGCAAATACCGCATTGATTGCCCGACCCGGTGATCTGGCGCTCGCCGGTCCGGTTGGGAGCCTGGACGCCTATCTCGATCGCGTGAGCCGAATCCCGGTGCTGAGCCGGGACGAAGAGCGCGAGCTGGCCGAGCGCTTCCGCTCGCGGAACGACCTCGACGCCGCCCGCACGCTGGTGTTGTCACACCTGCGCTTCGTGGTGCACATCGCGCGCGGCTACAGCGGTTACGGACTGCCGATAGGCGATCTCATCCAGGAAGGCAACGTCGGCCTGATGAAGGCCGTGAAGCGGTTCGATCCGGCGCTCAATGTGCGCTTGGTGTCCTTCGCGGTCCATTGGATCCGGGCGGAGATCCACGAGTACGTGCTGCGAAACTGGCGCCTGGTAAAGATCGCCACCACCAAGGCGCAGCGCAAGCTCTTCTTCAACCTCCGCCGTATGAAGAAGAACCTGACTTGGCTGTCCGCGGAGGAAACCGCGGCCGTTGCGCGCGAGCTCGGTGTTACGCCGACGGAAGTGACCGAAATGGAGAAGCGCCTGGCCGCGCGTGATCTGTCATTCGATCCGACGCCGGAAACCGAGGAAGAGGAGACCTACAGTCCGGCCGCCTATCTGCCGGCGCCGAATGCCGACCCGGCGGAGCGGGTCGAGAGTGCGGAGTGGGAAGATGAGTCCTCGGCCCGGCTTCACGATGCGCTCGAGCAGCTGGACGAGCGTAGCCGCGACATCGTGCAGTGTCGCTGGATGAGCGAGGACAAGGCGACTCTGCACGAGCTGGCCGACAAGTACGGTGTCTCGGCGGAGCGGATCCGTCAGATCGAGTCGAACGCGCTCGGCAAGCTGAAGAGCTTCATGGGACCGGAGGCGGTTGCGGCCTAAGCCGCTACTGAGCCGCGGCTTGCCGCACCGCGTCGGCGACCCGCTCGTGCATGGCCTTGTCGAGCGGGTCGGGCACCAGCGCATCACCGTCGGCCAGCTCGGCGATGGTACGCGCGGCGGCCATCAGCATCGCATCCGTGAAGCGCGCGGCCCGAGCCGCGAGCGCGCCTTTGAAGAGGCCCGGGAAGGCGAGCACGTTGTTGATCCCCTTTCCGTCGGCCGCGAACGCTGCCCCGCGCTCCGTGGCGGCGAGCGGCTCGATCTCCGGGTCGGGGTTCGATAGCGCAAGGATTACCTGGCCCGGGCGCACCCATTCCGGCCTGATCAGGCCTTTCACGCCGGTGGTCGCGATCACGATGTCGGCGCGCTGCATGATGGATTCCAGGGTCGCGCCCTCTCCTCCCAACGCCACGAGGCGCATCACCGCATCCGGGTTGCGGTCCGCGCCAAGCACGCGCTGCGCGCCACCCGCGCGCAGCAGGCGCACGATTCCGAGGCCCGCCGCGCCTAGCCCGATCTGCCCGATCACGCTTTGCTCCCAGCTTTTCCCCGCGCGCCGCGCGGCGTTGGTCAACGCCGCGAGCGCCACCACCGCCGTGCCATGTTGGTCATCGTGCAGCACCGGCTTCTGCAGCCTCGCCCGCAGCAGCCGTTCGATCTCGAAGCACTCGGGCGCGGCGAAGTCCTCGAGCTGAATGGCTCCGAAAGAGAGGTGGATGCGGGCGACGGTGTCCGCCACCTGATCCGGCCGCTGCTCGTCGATGAGGATCGGCACCGCGGATAAACCGACGAGATCGGCGAAAAGCGCCGCCTTGCCCTCCATCACCGGCAGCCCGGCGAGCGGGCCGATGTTGCCGAGCCCGAGGACCGCCGTGCCGTTCGTGACCACAGCCACGGTATGGTCGATGCTGGTGAAGTCGTGCGCGGTCTGTGGATCCTTCTGAATGGCGAGGCACACTCTCGCCACGCCCGGCGTGTAGATGTCGCGCAGCACCTGCCGGGTGTTAATGGGGAGACTCGCGACCATGCGTATCTTGCCGCCGCGATGGCGATTGAAGACGCGGTCGGACTTGCCCATGAAACGAGCCGTCGGCAGCCGGTCGATCCGTTCATAGAGGCTCCGATCGGCCTCCTCGTCCATCTCGAGCGTGATCTCCCAGAGCGTGCGCCCCGGGTGGCGGCGCAACGCGGTCAGGTGCTCGATGGTGAGACCGGCCTCGGCGATCACCTGTAGCACCTTGGCGAGGCTTCCAGGCTGATGGACGGTCTCGACGATCAGAATCTCGGGTATCTTCATACGGGAGCAGACGATACCAGCGCAGCCGAACCACGACCATGGCCGCAAGCGATGAGTCTCATACCCCTATAATCCGGCCATGAAGCGCCTCATCGCCATCGTGGAAGACGAGCCGGCCCTTCGCGACAACTACGCGGCGGCATTTACGCGCGAGGGTTACCAGGTGCGTACGTACGGCAATCGCGCCCAGGCAATGGCCGCCTTTGCGGCACGCCTGCCGGATCTCGCGGTGATCGACATCTCCCTCGAGGACGAGCCGGAAGGCGGCTTCGAGCTCTGCCGCCAGCTGCGGGCGCTCTCGGCGGAGCTTCCGATCATCTTTCTCACCGCCCGCGATTCGGAGCTCGATGCGGTGTCGGGACTGCGCCTCGGCGCGGACGACTTCCTGACCAAGGACCTCAGCCTGGCGCATCTCATCGCGCGGGTGAACGCCCTCTTCCGCCGCGTCGATGCGCTGCGCAAGCCTCCCGGGGATGAAGCTCAGATCATTCGCCGTGGACCGCTGGCTCTGGACGTCGAGCGGATGCGCGTCGAATGGGATGGCAAGGTGGCGCTGCTCTCGTTGACCGAGTTCTGGATCGTGCATGCGTTGACGCGTCATCCCGGGCACGTGAAGAACCGTCAGCAGCTGATGGACGCGGCCAACGTTGTGCTCGATGACAACACCATCACCTCGCACGTGAAGCGCATCCGGCGCAAGTTTCAGAGCGTCGACCCGGCGTTCGATGCCCTGCAGACCGTCTACGGGATGGGTTACCGCTGGATCGAATGAGCCGTCGATGTCGCTGCGACTGAAGCTGCTGCTGCTCGGCCTCGCGACCCTCGTGCTGCCCTGGACCGGCATTCGCTACGCCCGGGAAATGGAAACCGCGCTGCGGGAAAGCGAACAGCACGCCCTGCAGGCCGTCTCGGAAAGCATCGCCGCCTCGCTTCAGGGCCGGATGAATCTGCTCTACCGCAATCCCGGTGACTCCGCGCCTCCCAACATCGGCCCTTACGATCTGACGCCGCTCGTCTTGACGGCACCGCCCTATATCGACGGCTATCCGGACGACTGGCCGCATGACGCTGGCGCGTGGCGGTACTACGGCAACGGCGCGCACCGCTTCGGCATCCTGACCGGCGTCTACGATCGGATGCTCTACGTGCTGCTCGACGTGCGCGATCCGCGTCTGGTCTTGGATGCGCCCGACGCCAATCCGCTCGATTCCTCCGCGCTCGGGGATCGCGTCTGGATCGGCTATGAGGATCCGCAGGGCGCGCAACAGCAGGTTTTTCTGGCGCTGACCGGGCCGGGCCCCATCGTTGCGCGCCGCATCGAAACCGGGGAATACGGCGAGGAGAGCGCAGTGGAGGACCCGCGCATCGTCGGCGCACTGCAGCCGCATGGCGGCGGATATGACGTCGAGATCGCGATGCCGCTCTCGATGGTCGGCCGGCAGTTCGGCGTGCTGCTGGATGATCGCGACCAGCGGGGCGCCGATCCGCTGAGCTACGGCACCTTGCGCAGCGACGACCTGCATACGCTCGGGCGCCTCATCGTCGCGTCGCCGTCGCTGATGCCGTACCTCGCGCAGTTCATGCAGCCCGGAATGCGACTGTCAGTGACCTCGCCGGGCGGCGCGGTCCTCGGGCAGTCGGACGAGCTCGCCGTGCCGGGCGTGCTGGCGCCGGAGCCCGGCATCCTGACTCAGATCTACCGGCGGTTCGTCGACCGCAGCGGCGAGCCGCTGTTCATCGCCTCCGACGCTCCCATCTACGACGCCAGCCATCACGCGATAATCGGCGAGCTCGAGGTCACGCAGGCCGCGAACCGGTGGGAGGGACTGCGCGATCGCGCGCTGACCCGTATGCTCGACTGGACCTTGGTGACGAGCGCGATGCTGGTTATTGTCACATTCGCGTTTGCCGCCTGGCTCGCGCTGCGTCTCTCGCGGCTGCGCCGCGCCAGTGAGTCGGCGCTCACCAAACCGCTGGGAGCAATGCTGGACGGCAGCAGCCCGCAGACGCTCGTGAGCGAGTTCCCGGAAACGGCCTCGCCGGATGAGCTGGGAGACGTCGCGCGCAGTTTCTCCCGCCTCCTCGGGCGGCTCAACGAATACACCAGCTATCTGCGCTCGCTGGCCGGCAAGCTCGCGCACGAAATCCGCACTCCACTCACCATCGTGCGCTCCTCGCTCGAGAACCTCGAGGCCGAGGACGTGCCGGTCGCGGCGCGTCAGTATCTCGAGCGGGCGCGCCAGGGGAGCGACCGGTTGAATGCGATTCTCATTGCGATGGGCGCCGCCACACGGGTGGAGGAAGCCATCGGCAGCGCGGAGCGCTCGCGTTTCGATCTGATCCCGGTGGTTGCCTCCGCCGTAAGTGCGTACCGCGTCGCATTTCCGCAGCGCCGCTTCGCGGCCGAGCTGGCTGCGGAACCGGTGGAGATCGACGGGGCGCCCGACCTGATCGTGCAGCTTCTCGACAAGCTCATCGACAATGCGGTCGACTTCAGTTCCGCCGGCGCCACGATCATCGTGCGCCTGAGGCGCGAGCCGGCCACGGCCGTGCTCGAAGTCGACAACCCCGGCCCGCCGCTCGTGCCCGAGGCACGTGGGCGGCTCTTCGAGTCGCTTTGGCAGTCACGCACCGGCAGCGACAGCCGACCGCACTTCGGGCTCGGCCTTTACATCGTGCGACTGATCGCTGAGTACCACCGGGGCGGCGTCGCGGCCTCCGATCTACCCGACGGCGAAGGCGCGCGCTTTGGAGTGTGGCTGCCGCTCGCGGACGCCCCGTTGTTGCCCAATTACAACGATAAAGTCAAGCTGGAATCGGTATGATTTCAGGCGAGAGAGCAGCGGGTGATGCGTACACGCCAATACTTGCGGAGGATAACGACGCAGAAATCCGGAGGTCGACGCGGGCACGGGTCAAGGCAGCCGCAACTTTTGCAGCGGTTGTCAGGAACGATCCAGCGCGTGTATTGACACGCGGGCCTTTGAGATTGGGCCGGGGCGCAAGCCCCAGCGTTTCATCCGAGTCAAGTAGAGCCCGTGACGCAAGCTGACAGCGACACACCGGGTCATCGACAAATTTAAATTCGAGCCGCCGCATAGCCGGCGGCTTTTTTTTGCTTTTGGATTGGCGAGCGCGGCGCTCTGACTGCCACGGCGCTCATTCACTTGCTGTTGAACGGTGTTCCTTTTTGAGGACGCGGGTATTGCATTGCGCGCCGCACTGGATCAACATCCGCGCCGTCCGCAACCTTGGAGGTGTGACGAGCGAAATGAAGACGAGACAAGCGTCGACTGACAGCGACCCGTTTCCTGGGGGTCCAGGTCTGGCGTCAGCGGATCTCAGTGGGCCCTCTCTTCGCAGCGTCAATTCGTATCTCGAGAAGAACTTTCCCGATTTTTTCGCCGAAGCGCGCTTCCAGGTCGGCGATGATGATTACTTCCTCTACGCGCGCTTCGGACAGTATCTGGCCCGTACCATCGAGCAGAACCGGGCCTCCCGAGACAAGATCAACCGCGGCTTCACCGTCCTCAACAAAATGGCGAGGGCGTCGGCCCGGCATCCGCGCATCCGTCAGATGCTGGTGTCGGGTCCACTCGAGTACATCGTCGATGCGCCGAGAGCGAGAGCGCTCGCGCTGAAGCGCCTCTCGCGGGTGGCGCAGGGGTACCTGGAAAGCCTCTGCGAATGAATTCTCGCTCAACGGCAAGTCAGCAAGCGGCCCAGGGCCGCTCCCTGGGCCGCGAGGTCAATCCAGTCACATGGCCGCGCTCGCGCAAAGCGCCGCAGGCGACTTTGCGCCAGTAGAATATTGGCCATGGACGAGGCCCTCGAGGTGCGCCGGTTCTGGTTCGGAAGGCTGCCGCTGCAGCCCGCGGGCGTGCAGGGGCGGCTCGCGCTGTGGTTCGGCACGGCCACCGAGGAGCAGCAGCGGCGGGCCGATGAGCTCATTCGCTCGCGCTTCGGGGCCCTCATCGCGCGCGCGGCCGCGGGCGACCTCGCCGCCTGGGGCGACAGCCCGCGCCGCCGCCTCTCCCTCATCCTGCTGTTGGATCAGTTCCCGCGACAAGTCTATCGAGGCAGCGGCCGGGCTTTCGCCACGGACCGGGAAGCGTTGGCTTTGACTCTCTCGGGAATGCAGTCGGCCGCCGATGCGGCGCTGACGCCCGTGGAAAGGATCTTCTTCTACATACCGCTGCAGCACGCCGAGCTGCGCGACGCTCAGGATGAGTCCGTCGCGGCTTACCGGCGGCTGCTCGATGAGGCACCGGGGGAGCTCAAGGAAACGTTCGCGAGCTCGCTGAAATATGCCGAGTTGCACTACTCCATCGTGGCGCGCTTCGGCCGCTTCCCACATCGCAATCGCGCGTTGGGACGGGCGAGCACCGCCGAGGAAGAGACGTACCTGCGCGAAGGCGGGGAGAGCTTCGGCCAGTAATTGCCTTTGGATCGGGCCCGTCAACCGGCGACCCGCCGCTCGAGTCGGCGGATCTGTCGTTCGAGATCGCGTTGCGCCTCCAACAGCTCCACCGCCAGCGCCGCGCCGCCGACGTCGATTCCCAGATCGCGCATCAGCCGGCCGGCTACCGCGAGGCGCGGCAGCGCGGCGGCGGGAAGCTGCCATTGCTCGGGCGCATAGCCTCGCGGTGAGACGAGGCCAAGCTCCGCAAGCTCGATCACGGCGCCCAACTCGAGCCGACAGAGCCGGCAGATCTCGCTCGCCGCGATCCACTCAGCGTCGCTCACGAGCTGCGCCTCATGCATTTCCACGGCATCGCTCACACGCATCGTCTCCTCAAACTTTGGCCTGCAGGTCCACGCGCGGATCGAAGCTCCCGAGCTTCGCGCGCATCTCCTCGTACAACGCCCGCGCCGCATCGGAGTTGGCCGGAGGGAGGACGACTTTGAGCTGCAGGTACTCATCGCCCGCTGGCTTGCCGGGAAGACCGCGTCCCCGCAGCCGCAGCTTCTGACCGGACTGAGCGCCCGCAGGCACCTGCATTTCGACCGCGCCGCCCAGGGTCGGCACGGTGATGGCTCCGCCGAGTGCCGCTTCCCAGGGTGCGATCGGCAGGGTGAGCGTCACGTCCCGGCCGTCAACCTGATAGAGGCGGTGGCTGCGAAGATGCACCTCGAGGTACAGATCGCCCGCACGACCGCTACCGGGAGCGGGCTCACCCTGACCGGCGAGGCGGATGGGCTGGCCGTCGGTGACCCCGGCGGGAATGGTTACCCGCACCTGGTGCGAGCGCAGCTCCAGGGTGCCATCGGGTTTGAGCTCAGGGCGCTTGAGATCGAGCGTGCGCGTCGTTCCCAGGAAAGCCTCCTCGAGATCGATGTCGATGCGGGCGTGGTGATCCCGTCCGGCCTGACTGCGCGCGCCTGAGCGAAAGGGGCTGCCGCCGCCGAAGAGAGAGGCGAAGAAATCGCTGAAGCCCTGATCCTCGAATGCCTGCTCCTGAAACCGAGCGCCCCCTGCGGCGCGCGAGCGCGCGCCGCCGCTGAACTCGAAGCCGCTCGCCCAGTCCGGCGGTGGCCGGAATTGCTGTCCCGCCCGCCAGTCGCTGCCGAGCTGATCGTAGGCGGCGCGCTTCTCCGGATCCTTGAGCACCTCGTAGGCTTCCTGCACCTCCTTGAACTTCTGCTCGGCATCCTTCTCCTTGCTGACATCGGGATGGTATTTGCGGGCGAGACGGCGGTAGGACTTCTTGATGTCCTCGGCCGCGGCGGTGCGGGCCACGCCCAGAATCTTGTAGTAATCCCGGTATTCCATGAGCGATGCAGCCCTCGCGGAGGGGTCAGGAACGGTGAGTCGTGAGATGGGGGCGCCGAGGAGGAAGCCAATCCCCCGGCGCTTGAATCGCGTATCCGCGGCCCCATGCAGCCGACCATGAGCGCCGAGAACCCCGCCGCCGGCGCCGTGCTGGCGGCCTGCCCGCAGTGTCATTCCCTCATCCGTGTGCCCGAGGCGCGAGCGGGCGAGCATCCCCGGTGTCCGCGCTGCAAGGCGCGGGTCCTGAGCGGCGAGCCGGTTGCGTTGGACGGCGCCGCTTTTTCCGCGCACGTCGAGCGCGCGACGCTACCGGTGCTCGTGGACTTCTGGGCGCCCTGGTGCGGGCCGTGCAGGATGATGGCACCGGTGCTCGATCGCACGGCGACCGAACGGGCGACGGCGCTTCGCGTCGCGAAACTCAATACCGACGAGCAGCCGGAGCTCGCCGCGCGCTTCGGTATCCGCAGTATCCCGACACTGATCCTCTTCCGCGAAGGGCGCGAGCTCGCACGCCAGTCCGGCGCGGTGGATGCGACCAGCCTCTCGCGCTGGCTCGATCACGCCCTGACCTGAGCCCCTTGTCCAACGCCCGGATGATCTGACAGCTTGCGCCATCGCCCGAATTTACGCACCGGCGCCAAAGAGCTGAAAGACTCACGCGAGTCGCAGGGCCCGGGAGACGAGCCGACCCTCAACCCCCTCGAGGGCGTGTTTCGTCTTCCGCGGCCCTCGGCGCGACGAATTCCGGATCGGTCAGCGACATCTCCGCCAGCGGCCCGTATCCGGCAACTGCGCTCCTGATCCTGCCCGCGTCCCCGATCGCCACGATGGCGACCGAGTCGGCGCTCGGGAATGCTTCCTCGATCACCGCCTGCGCTTCCGCGACACCGACGGCGGCGAGCTGCCCCGGGTAGTCATAGACGTAACTCTTGCCTAGCCCGTAGAGCTCGATCTCGGCCAGCATGGCCGCCCAGTCCGCGGCGGTCTCGAGTCCGAGCGGGTACTGCCCGAGAGTGTAGGCGCGGGCGGAATCGAGCATTTCCGCGCTGACACCCTCGCTTCGCAGCCGCTCGAGAGTGCGCAGCGAGAGCTCGAGCGCCCTGGCGGTGTTTTCGGTCTGGGCGAACGAGCGGAGGGCGAACTCTCCGGGCACGCTGCCGCGGAAGAAACTCGAGCGCGCTCCGTAGGACAGGCCGGATTTGATGCGCAACTCCGTGTTGAGGAGAGAGGTGAAGCGATCTCCGAACAGCGTGTTGACCAAATCGAGCGCCGCCCGGCGAGGGTATCGCTTGTCGACGCCGACGTTGCCGATCCAGAAGTAGGTTTGCGCGGAGCCGGGACAATCCACGAGCAACACTCGGCGGCCGGCGAGGGAGCGCGGACGGGGCAGAGGCGCCGGCGGCGCGGATGTGGGCGGCCAGCGGGAGAAACTCTCGGCGGCGCTCCGGGCGAGCAGGTCGGCATCGATGTCGCCCGCGAGGACGAGGATCAGCCTTTCGGCGCCAAATTGCGCAGCGTAGTAGCGCAGCGCATCCTCGCGCTCGATGGCGGCCAGGGATGCCTCGCTGCCAAAGACCGGCCGGCCGTACGGGTGGTCCCCGAAGAGAAAGGCACGGCCGTAGGTGCCGATGAGCTCCGCGGGATCGGAGTCCTTGGCCGCCTTGATGAGCTCGATGCGCCGGGCCGCGAGATCCTCGAGCTCGCTCGCATCCAACATGGGCCGCAGCAGCGCGTCCGCGACCAGCTCCAGCATCAATCTCTGGTTGCGCGCGAGAAACTGTCCGCGCACGCTGATCGCCTCCGGACCTGCTCCGGCGCCAAAGCTGCCACCCACTCCTTCGACCACGTCGGCGAACGAGTAGGCACTGCGTTCGCCCGCACCCTTTTCCAACAGTCCCGCGACCAGGGAAGCCACACCGGGCCGCGAGGTGGGATCTCCCAGCGCGCCGCCGCGCAGGACGGCATTGAACGTGACCAGGGGAACGTCACGCCGCGGCACCAGGATGAGCGATACTCCGTTGCCCAGGGAGAGTCGCTCGTGCTCCGGCACCCGTACCGTCATGGGCCGGCGCCCGCGCGAGTCGCCTCCGGAGTTTCCCCCGACGGCATCAGCACGCCGAGCGTGCGCCGCCGGACGTCGAGGATCTCGCTCGCGACCGCCCGCAACGCCTCGGCGGTCACCGTCTCGATCTGCGCCGGCGCTTCGAACAACTTCGACCAGTCGCCGTGAAACACCTCGTACTCGCCGAGAAGCTGCGCCTTGCCGTCGATGGTGGCGAGCTTCTTCCACAGGCCGACGGTGGCCAGGTTGCGCGCCCGCTCGAGCTCCGCCTCGGTCACTCCATTCCTGGCGACCGCCTCCAGCTCGGCATCGAGCGCCTCGCGCGCCTCCTCGGGATCGGCGCCCTCCGGCAGCATCAGAGACAGCCAGAGGAGCCCCGGATCGAATCCCTCCTGCCAGTGCCCGCTCACCTCGATGGCAAGCCGCCGATCCTCCACCAACGCCCGATGCAGCCTCGAGGCATCACCCTCCACGAGGGCGCAGAGCAACAGGCTTACCGCGGGTGCGCGCAGATCGGCCGCGCGCGGCGCCTTGTAAGCGCACTGCAGCAGCGGCGTCTGCGCTTTGCGCCGGATCAACACGCGCCGCTCGCGGACCTGCTCGGGCTCGACGGCGTGCACCGGCGGCGGCGGCGACTGTGCGGGAATGGGCTCGAAGAAACGGCGGGCAAGTGCGATCGCGCGCTCCGGGTCCACGTCGCCGGCGAGCGTCAGTGTCAGATTGTTGGGGGCGTAGTACGTGCGGTAGAACGCCTGCAGGTCCTCGAGGCGCCACGAGCCGATGTCCGCGGGCCAGCCGATGGTCGGAAAACGGTAGGGATGGACGACGAAGGCCGTCGCCTGCACCTGCTCGGCAAGGAGCCCGTGACTGTTGTCCTCGACGCGCAGTCGTCGCTCGGATGCCACGACGCCCCGCTCGCTCTCGATCACCTCCGGCGTGAATGCGAGGTGCGCCACCCGGTCCGACTCCAGATCGAGCACGAGCTCGAGGGCGCCGGCAGGCACCCAGTCCTGATAGACCGTGACATCGTCGCTGGTGAAGGCGTTGTTGGCGCCCCCCTCGGCCTCCATCAGCCGGTCGAAATCGCCGGGCGGATGGCGGCTCGTGCCGTTGAACATCATGTGCTCGAAGAAATGCGCGAGCCCGGTCGCGCCCGGTGTCTCATTGCGGCTGCCGGCGCGCACCCAGTTGTAGAGCGCCACGTTCGGGATGTTACCTACGGGCCACGCGATGACGCGCATGCCATTGGCGAGCGTCGCGGCCCGCACCGCTTCGCGTCCTGACACGACGAGCCGCCGCGGCGAGGCGAGGTCCGCGGAGTGCACATCCAGTGCCGGTCCGGGCGAGGCGAATTTGCTCATGAGTTTGGTGCCGCTCCGTGACGGGAATGTGATTTGCTCATCCTTGCGCATCGCTCAAGTTGCGCCGCTTTACGAGAGCGTTCCTCCAAGGCTCTGCGGCGGGCTCTGCGAGCGTACCGTGCGACTCGAGCGCGAGCCGACTGCGGCCCTCGCGCTGCATGCGCTTCTCATCGAGACGGTGTTCGCGAATGCCCATGGCTTCGATGTAATCCATTGCCATATCGACAGTATCCATCTCCCGCTCGCAAGGCGCTGTCCCGTGCCCGCGGCCTTGCAGGGCCGCCTTGTCGGGCGTTCAAAATCGCTCCAGGCAATTTTTTGCGCCGATAAAAAAATGCGCCGCGAGCGGAGGAAGGCGCATCGCAGCGCATGAGTTGAGCGAACAGCGGGGAAGTTGTTCGCGGTTCCACGACGCCAGCCTCACAGAAGGCGGCGCCTGCACGAGTTGGAGCAAAGGGCGTGCCAAGCGCAGGTTACTTTGAGAATCAGCCACTTACCTGGTCATCCGCGACCCTATCGGGGTGACGCGCATTGTCAGGTTGTGACGGACGCCTGGCCGCTTGCGGCAGCGGCCGACACGCGGGATGCGACCTGCCGCACGGTACGTGAACCTCATCGCCAGCGCCGATCGAGCTCCCCCTATTATGCTCAATATGACAGAAGCACCGAAGCGCCGATTGCTCGACCGGATCGGAGCCTCCCCAACTTTCGTCGCGGCGGGCTGCTGTCTGACGGGAGATGTCGAGACGGAAGGTCCGCTGCTCCTTTGCGGATCCGTCCGCGGCGACGGCCGCGTGGGCGGTGCGCTGAGCCTCACCCAGCAGGCGCGCTGGGAGGGTGAAGTCCATGCGGCCGCCGCGATCATCGCCGGGCACTTCACCGGACGGCTGGTCGTCGAGGGCAAACTGGAGATCGGCGCTTCCGCGGTGATTCATGCCGACATCGTGGCGCATGCCGTCGCGATTGCGCGCGGTGCGGTGGTGGACGGTGACATGACGGTCACGGGCGGACAACCGGTCGTGCACTTCGATGAGAGGCGCCGTCACAGCCACGGCAGTGCCGCTGATCGCTAGGCGCCGCTGAGCACGGGATCGAGCTCCGCCGGCTCGTCCCCCATATCGAGCTCCGCGAGAATGCGCCGCTCGACCCAGGTGGGACCCGTGAGCCGGTCGAGGAATCCGCAATGCCCCCCGAAGCGGGTCATCACGATGCGCAGCGCCGGTGGATGCGCCAGACGCTCGAGGCCGCCCGCGGGAATGATGGGATCATCGAGTGAAGTGAAGATGGTGCTTGGTGCGGTGAGCGTGGCCAGGCGACCGCCGGTGATCGAGTAGCCTTCCAGATACTCTTCCAGGCTGCCGAACTCCGTGAAGCGACGGATGAGCTCCGCCGTCAGGCGGCGCAGATTCCGCACGTCACGCAGCTCGGCGAAGTCGTAACGCGAGGGCCAAGCGGCCTGCTTCTTCAGGAGCGAGCGCCACCACTTGCGTACGAAGTAGAGCGGATAGCCGACGAAGCCGCTTTCCAGTGCGCGCAAGGTATCGCTCGGGTCCAACACCGGCGAGACCGCGATGATTTTCGCGATGTCCAGACCCGCAGAGCCGGCTTCGGCGCCGACACGCAACATGAAGTTGCCCCCGAGCGAAAAGCCGACGAGGCGCAGCGGCTGCGCCCCGGGGGCCGACTGCAGCGCGCGCATCGCGCCGATGACCTCCGGCAGCAGACAGGAGTGGAAAAGCTCCCGATTGAGATGATGCGTGTCGCCGTGATCGCGCAGGTTGAGCCGCAGGACGTCGAATCCTCGCTCGAAGAGCTGTTGGCCGAGTGAAAGGACGTAGAGCGATTCGGCGCTCCCCTCCCAGCCGTGCAGCAGCACCACCGGTGTTGCGCGGCGTTGGGGTGGCGCGGAATGAAAGCACTGCAGGCGAACGCCCCCGCCACAGTCGATCAGCATTTCCCGTTGCGCGGCGATGAGCGGCGCCGCGCGGCGAGCGATCGGACCGCGCCGCGTGGCGGTGCTGGCAAGCATCGATTGCAGATGGCGGCTGCGCAGCCACAGCGGAGGCAGGAAGTCGGCCGGAACCAGGGATCGCACGGCGCTCAGCGCACCAGAATCTCGACTCGATTGTTGGCTTTTCCGGCTCGGTTCCATTCGCCCGCCGTCAGATCGTCACTGACCGGGGGATACGCTACTCGCGTGTTCGCAGGATCACCCACCGAGGTCTCGACGTCCAGCGCGCCGTGGGTGGAGTCCTGGATCTCGCCGATCAGATTCGCGAGCGCGAGCGGCATGCGCTGTGCCGGCGGCAGCGCGTCATCGGCCGGGTTGCCGACGAGATCGCACTGGGAAAGCGGAGTCTTATCCGGGGCCAGAGCGTAGCCGTTGACCGGGTCACCCTTAAGGCAGAACCTGCCCGCGAAGGTGCGGACCTGCACCACGCCGCTCACGTGGTCCGCCATGAGTCGCCCGAGCACCTGGCGGATGACAGCGAGTCTGGAGCCGCCGAGCGCTTCAGCGCCATACGGCACTTCGAGCACGAGCGGCTGCGGCAGCGCCGGCGCGGCAGCGCCCGGCGCTCCGACGCCCGCTGCCGCCGCGGGGGTCCGGGGCGCCGCTGCCATGGCCGCCCGTGCTGTGATCGCCTGGCGAAGCTGCGCGAGTTGCGCTCGGGTGGCCTGCAAGCGGGTGTGATCGCCCCACCAGAAGGCGCTCGCGAGGAGGGCGCAGGCGCAAGCGAGCACCATGAGGCCCACCAGCCAGCTGGAGGCTCGCGGCCCGCGTGGCGGCTGTAGCGCTCGGATCTCGGCCACGATGTGCTCCGCCTGCGAGTCGAGACCGGCCTGCAGCCAGCGCCGGAGCGAGGACAGCGAATGGAGCGAGTCAGCCTCCGCGCCTGCGGCCGAGCCGGCCGCAGGCCCGTGCGCATGCCCGGCAACCGGACGCGGAGCAACGGCGTCAGCCGGCATGATCGACTCGAGTGGCTTGAACGTCGTCTGCTCATCGCTTCGCCGGTCGGCGATCAGATGAAGCTGATAGAGAACCTTCGAGACGTCCGCGTGCTTGATCTGCTTCGGCAACACGCCGATCGCGCCCAGGGCGCGCGCCTGCCCGAGGTAGACCTCCCCTTCCTGGGACGTGTACATCATGATCGGAATGGTGGCCGTGCGGGGGTCGTTCTTGATGGCCTGCACCGCCTGGAAGCCGTCCATCCCGGGCATCAGGTGGTCCATGAAGATGACGTCGGGCCGTCGGCTCGCCAGATAGCCTATCGCCGCCTCGGCGCTCTCGACGCTATCGACGTCAATGTCGTGCTTCTCGAGGAGACGCGCAAGAAAGAGACGCGCCGACCTCGAGTCATCGACGATCAAGGCACGCTTCTGCGCCATGCGCAAGAGTCTTACATGCGCTGTGCGACGCGTGCAACGGAATTTGCCAGCTCGAGCACCGAGCCGTACGCAGGCCCCTGACGTATCAACCGAGCGACAGCCCCAGGACCCCGGGCGATGCTCCCAGGGCGGCCTCGGCCAGTACGTCCGTCGGATAATGCAGACCCGGCACGACACGCGAGCCGGGAATCGTCAGAACGAGCGGAATGAGCACCCTGCCGAGCTGCGGAAAATGCACGGTCGCCTGCAGGGTAAAGCACACCGCGTGCAGCGTATGGCCCGAGGGAAAGCGGTAGCAGGTAATGAACGGCCGCTCGCGAACGAACACCCGCTTGAGCACCTTACGGATCGCCTCGCGACCATAGAGAGCCGGGAGCGGCTCCGTGGTTCAGACTGCGGCAGATCCGGTATTCTGCGGCGTCCACCCGTGCGGACCAGACACCCAACGAGGAGGTTGGCGCTTCCGGCATAGGTCTCTCCGGAAGGGCAGCTTGCCGGACGAAAGCTTCGCGGATATGACGGATTCGTGAAGATCCTGTTACAAGGGGTATTATTTTCGAATGTCGATGCCATCCGCAGCCGTTTTCGACGAGCAAACGTGCCATCGGTGCCGGGGAGATTTTCCCTCGCTGTCGCGCACCGTCGGCGGCCAGCCGGTGGCGTTCCTGGACGGCCCCGGTGGTACGCAGGTACCGCAGCCCGTCATCGACGCCATGGTGGATTGCTACGGCCACCGGAACGTGAACACGCACGGCAATTTCCGCCAGTCGGCGGAGCTCGACCGGCGAGTTCTCGAAGCACGGTGCGCACTGGCGGATCTTCTCGACGCGCGCGGCTACGAGCAGATCTCCATCGGCCAGAACATGACGACGCTCGCCTTCTCCCTGGCGCGCGCCATCGGTCGGACGATCCGTCCGGGTGATGAGATTCTGATCACGCAGCTGGACCACGAAGCGAATCGAGGCCCCTGGCAATCGCTCGAGGAACGCGGCGCGATCGTGCGCGAGGTGCCATTACTGCCGACCGGTGAGTTGGACTACGCGCGCATGCGCGAACTGGTCAACGCGAAGACGAGACTCCTCGCCCTGGGGTGCGCCTCCAATGCCATCGGCACCGTCAACGATCTGGCATTGGTGCGCGAGCTGACCCGGCACGTGGGCGCGTGGCTCATACTCGACGCGGTGCACTATGTGCCCCATTTCCCGGTGAGCGTGCAGCAACTCGACCCGGATTTCCTGCTGTGCTCGGCCTACAAGTTCTACGGCCCACATGTCGGCATTCTGTATTCGCGTCAGGGCGCATTGGACGCATTGCCGACCGACAGGCTGGCGGTCCAGGACGATGCCGCACCGTATCGGATCGAGACGGGTACGCTCAATCACCCCGCGATCGAGGGTGTCGGGGCGGCCATTGACTACCTCGCGCGGTTTGGGCGAGGCGCCACCCGCAGGCACAAGGTCCACGATGCCATCGCAGCCATTTCCGTCTACGAGCACGGACTCGGCGAACATCTCTGGTCGGCCTTGGAGGAGGTGCATGGTGTTCGCCTGTGGGGTGTCAGGTTCTCGAATCGGCTGCGCGCGCCGACCGTGTCGTTCACCGTCGATGGCCTCGATCCCGGGTTGATCGCGAAATCGCTCGACGAGCTCGGTATCTGTGTCTGGGACGGAAATTTCTACGCGCCGCGACCGGTCGAGATGCTGAAAATCCCGGGCGGGGCGCTGCTGCGGGTCGGATTCTCGATGTACAACACCAGCGAGGAGGCCGACCGTCTCGTCGACTGCGTCGCGGCGCTGGCGCGCGGCAAGTGAGGCATCCGCGATGAAAGGACGCGTGGCGTTGGTGACGGGCGGCGGCCGCGGGATCGGGCGTGAGGCGGCGCTGCTGCTGGCGAAGGCCGGAGCCCGCGTGATGGTCGTATCGCGCACCGCCGCCGAGCTCGCGAACGTTGGTCTCGACTATGTCGCGGCGGACCTCGGCACCGCCGAGGGTTGCGCCCTCGCCGTGGCCGAGACCGAGCGACGATTGGGGCCGATCGACTTGCTCGTCGTGAACCACGGCATCGGCTCGGCCCACGAGCGGCTCGTATGGGAGCAGGATCCCGAAGTTTGGCGCGAGACGATGCGCGTCAACCTCGACGGTCCGTTCGAGCTCACGCGACTCGCGGTGGGCGGCATGTGCAAGCGCGGCTTCGGCCGGCTCGTATTCACCAGCTCGACCGCCGGCGAGAAGGCCGAACGCTCAGGCAGTGCCTACACCGCCTCGAAGCACGGCGTGATCGGCCTGGCTCGCGCGGTCGCGCAGGACGCAGGACCGTTCGGAGTGACATCCAACGCGGTGTTGCCCGGCTGGGTACGAACGGCAATGGCCGAGCGCTCGGCGCGGACGGAGGCCGCGCGGCGCGGCATCAGCGCCGAGCAGGTGTGGGACGAGCGCGCGGCGATCTACCCGCAGAAGCGGGTACTCGAGCCGATCGAAGTCGCGCGGGTGATCGCGTTCCTCTGCAGCGATGCGGCCGGAGCCGTGAACGGCGAGGCAATCACCGTGTCTCTGGGCGGGATCTGGTGAGCTCCATGCACAGCCGGGCGAACCGATCCGCAGCGGCTGGCGTTTGTGCGAAGAACAACGACGGCTCGGTGAGCTCGAGCTCGAGCACACACGGGTTGCCGCCTGCAAACGGGATCAGATCGACGCGCGCATAAAGCGGCATCGCGAACGGCAACGCCGCCAACGCACGATCCCCCACCTGCAGCTCCTCCGCCGCGGGTATTCGTGGCGTGATCTGCTCCGCCGCGAACAGCGCCGCCGTCGGCGACGCGCTCGGCTGCAGCAGCGGCCCCTTGCGCACCGCATGACTGAAGCGGCCGGCGAAGTAGATGAGCGCGGTCTCCCCGTGAACCTCGATCTGATCCAGATAGGGCTGCAACATCACGCTGCGTCCGGCAGCGAGCAGCCGCGCGCTGTGCTCGCCCGCCGCGCGCTCATCGCCGCGGGCGTATCGCGCGGCATCCCTCGATCCCGCACCGACCGCGGGCTTCACGACCCACTCCGCCGTGCCCCGCTCCCGTAGGAAGCGCTCCAGAACACGCCGCCCATGCTCAGCGGGCTCGATGAACCGCGTCGGCACGACCGGCACGCCGGCGCGCGCGAGCTCACCCAGGTAATGCTTGTCGGTATTCCAGCGGAGCACAGAAGGGGGATTGAGGAGAGTGGTGAGCTTCGCCGTCCGATCGGCCCAGGCGAGAAACTCCGCGAGGCGCTCGGGATAATCCCACGCCGAGCGCAGCAGCGCGAGCCGAAAAGGCGCCCAGTCGACCTGCGGGTCGTCCCAGTCGGCGATCGTCGCCTCCGCGCCCGCCGCAGCGAAAGCGGCGATGAGCGGTGGCAGATCCTCGTCGAGGTCGCGCGCGGCGCGCGCGCTGACGAGCGCGACGCGCGGTCTCACTCACGAATTCCGGAGCCCCGCTCCATCAGCACGACTGCGGCGACGAAAGATCCCACGGCGACCACCGCCATGATCGCGATGGCCCCGCCGACATTGACGTCCGACACGCCGAGAAACCCGAAGCGAAACGCGTTGATCATGTACAGGAGCGGGTCGACCAGCGAGAGATGGCGGGCCCAACCCGGCAGCCGGGAAATGGAATAGAACACACCGCCCAGATAGATCAGCGGCGCCAGCAGGAACGTCGGCACGATGCTGATCTGATCGAAGTTCTTGGCGAACATCGCGTTGATGAAGCCGCCCAGCGCGAATATCACAGCGGTCAGGATAGCGGAACAGGCGATGATCACCGGATGGGTTATTGGCAGATGGGTGAAGAACAACGCCACGGCGGTCACGACCAGCCCCACCATTGCCCCGCGCATCACGCCGCCCGACACATAGCCGGACACGATGAGCCAGCTCGGCAGCGGCGAGACCAGCAGCTCCTCGATGTGCTTGCCGAATTTCGCGCCGAAGAACGACGACACCACGTTCGAGAAGGAGTTATTGATGACGGCCTGCATGATCAGGCCCGGCGCGATGTAGGTCATGTAGCCGAATCCGTCCATGCTGCCGATGCGCCGCCCGATGACGTAGCCGAAGATCACGAAGTACAGCGTCGCCGTCACGGGCGAGGGCAGGATGGTCTGGCTCCAGATGCGTACGATGCGCTGGTACTCGCGGATGACGATGGTCTTGAAGCCGACCCAGCGGATGCGTCCCAGATGCAGCTGCTCCCCGCTGGCGCCCTCGGCCAGCGTGCTCACGCGGCGGCTCCCTTCTCGACCAGACGCATGAAGATTTCCTCCAGACGGTTGACCTTGCTGCGCATGCTCACCACCTCGATGCCGAGCTGCGACAGGTGCCCGAAGACCTCGTTGAGATTCTGCCCCTTGGAAACGTCGACCTCCAGAGTGTTCTCATCCGTGAGCCGTACGGGATATCCGTCCAGCCGCGGCGCGGCGGCGAGCGGCATGTTTGTGTTGAGCACGAAGGTCTCCAGGCGCAGGCGTCGCAGCAGGCTGCTCATCCTGTCGCGCTCGACGATGTGCCCGCCGTCGATGATGGCGATGTCGCGGCAGAGCGTCTCGGCTTCCTCCAGATAGTGCGTCGTCAGGATGATGGTGGTCCCTCGCCGGTTGATCTCGCGCAGGAAATCCCACATCGAGCGGCGGACCTCGATGTCGACGCCGGCGGTCGGCTCATCGAGGATGAGGAGCCGCGGCTCGTGCATCAGGGCGCGGGCGATCATCAGGCGCCGCTTCATGCCGCCCGAGAGGCCGCGGGACATCTTGTCGCGCTTGTCCCACAGCTGCAGCTGCTTCAGATACCGCTCCGCGCGCCGCCGGGCCTCCGCCCGAGGAATGCCGTAAAAGCCCGCCTGATTGACGACGATGGTCTCCGGCGTCTCGAACATGTTGAAGTTGATCTCCTGCGGCACGATGCCGATGCAGGCTTTGGCGGCCTCGAGCTCCCGGTCGATGTCGTGGCCGAAAACCGCGGCCTCGCCGCCGCTCTTGGTGACGAGCGAGGTCATGATGCCGATCAGGGTCGTCTTGCCGGCGCCGTTCGGCCCGAGGAGAGCGAAGAAATCGCCCGGCTCGACCTCGAGATCGATCCCCTTCAGGGCCTGCACGCCGTTCTGGTACGTCTTCGTCAATCCCCGGACGGAGAGTGCGTTCATGCCGCGAAGAATCGGTCAGGTGTCATCATGCCGCAATGCCTATTTAGGTAGATGGTCGGTTCAATCCTTGAAGTACTGGGCGAGGAACTCGTCGAAGGTTCCCCGATCCGCCGCCTCGATGGCGCGCTGGCGGGCGAGGGATTCCCCGGCCTCGCGCGCGAATTCTCCGAGGCGCGCCTCGTTCGGCGGATAGAGGTCGAGGAAATAACCCTTGTGAGTCGCGGACATCCGCAGCGCGAGATCGAAGAATGGCTCCCCGCTGTCGGTGAGGTCCTCCATCATGCGCGCCGAGGGCGTGAGCCCTACATCCTCCACCTTGGCCCGCTGGGAGGCGAGTGCCGCGGAATAGGGTCGGGAAGCATCGCCCCGGTCGAGGATCTCGCAGATCCCGGTGAGCGAATCGATGAGCTCCCGTGCCCACTCGCGCATCGGGACGCTCCGTCCGTCCCGCCAGAGGGTGAGCCCGGGCTCACGTCCGCGGCGAGCGACCGTGAGGTGGTTCTGATCGAGCGAACGCTGCTCCTCGGCTCCGATCATGGGGCTGTCCTTCATCAGGCAGAGGGCGAGAAAGGCTTCCAGAAAGCGCAGCTTGTTCTGGTTGACACCTACGGGATCGAAGGCGCTGACATCGAGCGCCCGCACTTCGACATACTCCACACCCGCACGTTTGAGCGCCTTGGTCGGCCGCTCGCCGGAGCGGGCCACGCGCTTGGGTCGGATGAAGCTGTAGTACTCGTTCTCGATCTGCAGAACGTTGGCGTTGAGCTGCCGGTATTCGCCATCCACCTTGACGCCGAGGGCCTCGTAGGGCGGGTGCGGCGTCGTGATGGCGCGGGTCAGGTCACGAACGTACTCCTCCAGGCTGTTGACCGAAACCGTGAGATCCGCCTGATTGCGATTACGGTAACCGATATCGCTCATCCTGAGGCTGGTCCCGTACGGCTCGTAGGCGGTGTCGACGGTGAAGTCGCGCAGCGAATGATCTCGCCCCTTGAGAAAGGACTTGCAGACGACCGGCGAGATGCCGAAAAGGTACAACACGATCCAGCCGTGGCGGCGGTAATTGCGCAGCAGATCGAAGTACCGCGCGGACACGAAGGCACTGTCCCGCTCCCGGGACTTGAGCAGATCGGCGTAGGCGTCCCAGAAAGGCAGCGGGAAGGAGTAGTTGAAGTGCACGCCGGAGATGGCCTGCATCATGCGCCCGTAGCGCAGCCCGAGCCCCCGCCGATATACGGTCTTCATCAGGCCGATGTGCGAGCGGCCGTAGTCCGCGATCGGGATGTCCTCATCCCGGGAGATCGCCCCCGGCATGCTGGTTGCCCACAGCAGCTCGGTGCCGAGGTGCCGGTAGACGAACTGGTGCAGGTCGAGCAGGTATTGCAACAGCTCCCAGGTCGCGGTGAAGGTCGGCGTCACGAGCTCGATCAGCGCCTCGGAATAATCCGTCGTGATGTGCTCGCTGGTAAGCGCCGAGCCGAGCGCACGGGGATGTGGCGTCTGGGCAAGGCGGCCCTCCGGCGTGACGCGCAGTGACTCCTTCTCCAGCCCCTTGCGGCCGCCCTGGAGGACCTCGGGCTGGCCGCAGTTGACGAGCGCGGACAGGCGCCGTTCGAAGGCGATGTCGAGGCCGGGGCTGCTCATGGGCTGACTGCTTTTTGCCGTTCGTTTCGATCAGGCGCGAACCCCTAAGCCTACCGCGAGAGCTGCGCTTCTGGCATCTTGCCGCCTCGCGGGGCGGCCGCGCAACGGAGATTCCTCATGATCGGCATCATCGGCGGCACGGGTCTCTACCGGATGGAGGGTCTCGAGGTCATCCGCTCGAGCGAGAGCGCCACGCCCTTCGGCCCCCCCTCCGGACCGGTCATGCTGGGCCGGCTGGCGGGACGCGAGATCGCCTTTCTACCCCGGCATGGCCTGCGTCACGACCTGCTGCCGAGCGAAATCAACTTCCGGGCGAACATCTGGGCGCTGAAGGTCGTGGGGGTGCGGACCATCATCGGCGTCTCGGCGGTCGGAAGCCTGCGGGAGGAGATCCGTCCCGGCGACCTGGCGCTGCCGTCACAGTACCTCGATTTCACCAAGGGTCTGCGCGCCGCGAGCTTCTTCGGCCGTGGGCTGGTCGCGCACGTGTCGACGGCTCACCCGACCTGCGCGCGAACGGCGGCGCTCATCGGGCGGGTGGCGGAGTCCCTCGGGCAGCCGATCCATCGCGACAAGACGTACGCCTGCGTGGAGGGGCCGCGGCTCGGCACGCGCGCGGAGAGCCTCTGGTTGCGCGGGGCGGACGCGGACCTCGTCGGGATGACCAACGTGCCCGAAGCGTTCCTCGCGCTCGAGGCGCAGTTGGGATACTGCGTCATCACGGTGGCGACGGATTACGACTGCTGGCTTGACGACATCTCTCAACATGTGTCGGCGGAGCAGGTGATGGGACAGTTCCGCGAGAGTCTGGCACGGGTGCAGCGGCTGATTGCGGCGGTGACGGCGGAGTATGTGGAAGATGAGTCGCGGCCGTGTCGGCAGGCGCTCAAGTCGGCGCTGGTGACCCCGAGGGAGCAGTTGAGCGCGGAGCAGAAGGCGCTATTGAGCTTCCTGTCGACATGAGGAGCGCCGCTTCGGCGAATCCAACATGGTCGAAACGGATATCAAGCGGCGCATCGAGGCCGTGTATCAGCGTGAATCGCGCGCGGTCCTCGCCACCCTGATCCGACTGCTCGGCGATTTCGACCGGGCCGAGGAAGCGCTGCACGATGCGTTCCGCGCCGCGCTCGAGAAGTGGCCGCAACAGGGATTACCGGAAAATCCCCGCGCCTGGCTGGTGTCCGCCGGGCGCTTTCGCAGCATCGATCAGCTGCGGCGGCAGGCGCGGTTCGAGTCGTTCGATCCGCTCGCCCACGATACCGCCGCAAGCGAGGCTGCGCCGGAGGAGGAGAACACGGCAGTCCCGGATGACCGCCTGCGGCTGATCTTCACCTGTTGCCACCCGGCGCTCGCGGCCGACGCACAGGTCGCGTTGACCCTGCGCGAGGTCTGTGGGCTCACGACAGAACAGATCGCGCAGGCGTTCCTGACACCCGTGCCGACTCTGGCCCAGCGGATCGTGCGCGCCAAGTCCAAGATCCGCGACGCGCGGATTCCCTACGAGGTGCCGGCGCCGGGGGAGTTGGCATCACGCCTGGAATCGGTCCTGCGGGTCATCTATCTCGTATTCAACGAGGGCTACACGGCGAGCAGCGGCACCGAGCTGATGCGGCTCGACCTTGCAAGCGAGGCGATCCGTCTCGGGCGGCTGCTCGTGCAGATGCTGCCGGAGACGGAAGCGATCGGCCTTCTGGCGCTGATGCTGCTCCACGATTCACGTCGTGCGGCGCGCACCTCCCCGGCCGGAGAGCTCATCGTGCTCGAGGAGCAGAATCGCTCGCTGTGGAACCGCGACCAGATCGCGGCAGGAGTGGCACTGGTGGCGCAGGCCTTGGCAGCCCGCCGGTTCGGTCCTTACACGCTGCAGGCCGCCATCGGCGCGGTCCATTGCCGGGCTGCCCACGCCGCCCATACCGACTGGCGCGAGATCGTGTACCTCTACGATCTGCTACTGCGCATCGAGCCGACGCCCGTGGTCGAGCTCAACCGGGCGGTAGCCGTCGCGATGCGCGATGGTCCGGCGGCGGGACTCGCGCTCATCGACGATCTGCTCGCGAGGGGCGACCTGGCGGAATACCGGCTGGCCCATGCCGCGCGTGCCGACCTCTGCCGCCGGCTCGGCAGATCCACCGAGGCACGCGAGGCGTACCGGCGTGCGCTCGCGCTGACGCAGCTTGAGCCCGAGCGACAGTTCCTGCAGCGCCGGCTGGCGGAGCTCGCCCGAGATTGAACAGCCACCATCCGTCCACCGGCCCCGGCGAATGCCCCAGCCGTGTCGATTCCGGCCACCCGGATTCGGTTATTCCTTACGAAGATCTGACGGTGAGGTGCGGCGATGAAATACCTGTGTCTGGTATATGGCGAGGAGCAGAGGATCGGTGAGATGGATGACCGCAAGTGCCTGGCCTGTGACTCCGAGCTGCGCGCGCGCGGACAATGCATCGCGTCGGAGGCGCTGGAGCCGGTAGCGACCGCCACGACCGTGCGCGTGCGCGATGGGCGCGTGTCGGTGACCGATGGGCCTTTCGCGGAGACGAAGGAAGCGCTCGCCGGCTTCTATCTGATCGAGGCGCGCGATCTCAACGAGGCCATCCAGATCGCCGCCAAGATTCCACCCGCGGAGGTGGGTTGCGTGGAGGTCCGGCCGATCCGCCCGATCCGGGAGCAGCCGCGGACCGGGCAACCGCACCGCGCCTAGCCTGACCGCACCAAGCTCCCGCCGTCAGCGCGAGCCCGAGCGTGCGAGCGCGTGCCGGCGAGCAATCGCCCGAGCGCGCTGCCATGGCTGGCGTGCATTTTGCGGTTATGCGAAAGTCGCTGCCTCCGCACGAGGAGCCCGCCATGCTCACGTTGTATCACGCGCCGAAATCCCGCTCGGGAACGATCGTCTGGGTGCTGGAGGAGCTCGGCGTTCCCTATCAGACGAAAATCGTCGACATCCGCCGCGGCGACGGCAGCGGCGCGCGCGATCCCGCGAATCCCCATCCACACGGCAAAGTGCCCTGTCTGCAGCATGACGGGCAGCGCGTGTTCGAGATCGCCGCCATTACACTCTATCTGACCGATCTCTTTCCGCAAGGCAAGCTCGGACCCCGCGCGGGCGAGCCGCAGCGCGGCGAGTATCTGTCCTGGCTCGCCTATCGGCCGGGAGTCCTGGAGCCGGCGATGATGATGCGACGGCTCAATGTCAAACACATACCGGGCACGATGGGCTGGGCGGAGGCGCGCGAGGTGGAGGAAGTACTCAATTCGGTGCTTTCGCAGCGCCCCTACCTGCTGGGCGATGAGTTCTCCGCCGCCGACATCTCCGTCGGCGGCACGATCAACTTCATGATGGCATTCAAGTTGATGAGCGAGACGCCGGTTTTCAACGATTACGCCGCGCGAATCACCAGCCGTCCCGCCTTCAGGCGCATGATGGAAAAAGACGCCCAACAGTGACGGCTGGCAGTCCTCGTGCCAAGCGTCAAGTGAAATCACCGACGTCGAGCGGGTCCGCGGACCATAGGGCAAAGATCATGCGCCTCAGCGAGCGCACACTGGAGCGTGGATCGGCGCAATTGCTCCGGCCCGGTTATCGCCGATCCCAGACGCGCATCGGTACGGTGCACTTCGGGCCCGGGGCGTTCCACCGAGCGCACCAGGCGTTCTATTTCGACCGCCTGTTGGAGAGCGATGCGGCGCGCGCCATCTGCGCGGTGTCACTGAAGACCGCTTCGCTGCGCGACGCGCTCGCGCTCCAGGACGGCCTCTACACCCTGGTGGAGCTCGATGAGGCGCCGACGCTGCGCGTGATCGGCGCGATCCGCGAGCTGCTGGTCGCCGCGGAAAGTCCCGCGGCGGTGAGCGGTCGCCTCTGCGATCCCGACACGTCGGTCGTCACCATGACGGTGACGGAGAAGGGCTATTGTCTCGACGGCGGCGGTGAGCTCGACTTCTCTCATCCTGACATCGCGCACGACCTGCATCATCGCGAGATGCCGCGCAGCCTGATCGGGTGGCTCGTGCGCGGCCTCGAGCTGCGGCGCGAGCGCGGGATCGAGCCCTATCTTCTGGTCTCCTGCGACAATCTGTCCGACAACGGCGCGAAGCTGCGGCAGGCCGTGTTGGCTTTCGCGGCGCGATGTGACACCGCCCTCGCCGCCTGGATCGACGAGGCGGCGCGCTTTCCGCGCACCATGGTCGACAGCATCACCCCCGCCACCGACCAGACGCTCCGCGAGCGGGTCGCGCGGGCGACCGGACTCGAGGATGCCTGGCCGGTCCAGCGCGAGCGCTTCGTGCAATGGGTGATGGAGGAGGTCGACTTTCCCGCACAGCCCGATTGGACGTCAGTCGGTATCACGGTGAGTCGCGATGTGACGGCGCACGAGAGAGCCAAGCTTCGCCTGTTGAACGGAGCGCACTCCAGCCTCGCGTACCTCGGGCTCCTCGCCGGGCTCGAGACCGTCGCCGACGCCATGGCGCAGCCCGTACTGCGGACCTTCGTCGAGCGGCTGATGATCGAGGACATCGAGCCGACTCTGGCCATGCCGAAGCCCGGCGCCCTCGGCGCCTACCGCCAGTCGATCCTGCGCCGATTCGGGAACCCGGCCATGCGACATCAGCTGGCGCAGATCGCTTGGGACGGCTCGCAGAAGCTTCCCATTCGGATTCTCGGCACGATCGGCGATGCCCTGCGTGTCGGTCACCCGCCCGCGCGGCTGCTCCTGCCGGTCGCCGCGTGGATGCACTTCGTCCGCTCGCGGGTCCGGGACGGTGTTGCAATCGTCGACCCCCTCGCCGCGCAACTCACGGTGCTCGGCCGGCAACTCACGGGCGATGCGAGCCACGATCTGCCGCTCTTCTTTACGCTGCCCGGGGTCTTTCCCGACGCGCTGGTGCGGGAGCCGCGGTTCGTGCGCGCACTGAGCGAGGCTTACGAGGCCATCACCGCACGGGGCGCTCTTGCCGCCGTGGCGGCCGCCTGCTGAGTCAGACACTCACCCTGCATTTCAACACCGCCGAGTCCGCCGGCAGCTCCTCCAGTTTCTTCACCGCGTACTCGTACCCGGCCCGGATCGCGCGGTCGAATGCGTCCCAGTTGAGCATGTCGACCTCGGCGAGCGGCGGCTGCAGGATGAGGTCCGATTGCGCGCGGTGGGCGGCGGTGCTCGTGGTGCTGTTGACCATGCCCGCGCGCCACAGGATCTGAAAGATCGTGGGGCACCGGCGCCGCGCCTTCATCCAGCGCAGCAGTTGCCAGGGCTGCGGGACGTCGATGTCGTCGCTGCGCGCGGTGAACGCCCGGTCCGCGCCGACATCGCTCCCGATCACCGGCCCGCGACCGAACTCGCGCATGACATCGACCGGGAGGTTGTTCATCGCGGCGCCGTCGACCAGCACCTCGCCGCGATGCAGAACGGGCGGCAGAACCCCGGGAACCGAGACCGAAGCGCGCAGCCAGCGCCACAATGTTCCGCGGCGATGCACCATAGTCTGACCGGTGGTGAGGTTGGAGGAGATGCAGAAGAATTCGAGCGGCAGATCTTCGATCGCAAGATCGCCGAACGCTTCATAGAGCCGCGTGCTCACCTTGCGCCCGGAGACGAGCGACACGAAGGGCAGCGTGTAGTCGCGAAGCGGCCTCGAATCGACGAACGCGCGCCGGAAACGCGCGGTCAGCTCATCGATGCTCCAACGCAGCGCCACGCCGGCGCCGAGGATGGCGCCCATGCTGGTGCCGCCCACGAGATCAACCGGGATACCGGCCTCGCGGAGCGCCTTGACGATGCCAATGTGCGCGAAGCCCCGCGCGCCGCCACCCGAGAGTACGAGCCCCACGCCACGGCCGGTCAACACTCGGGCGAGACGTGCATAATCGCCAGGATCCTGCACATGATGATGGGGGATGTCCGGCAGGTCCGCGAGCCAGCGCGCCGCGGCCCCGGTCTCGAGCGCCCTGTCGTGCAGCAGGACGAGCTCCGAGCGCTGCGGCGCCATGCTGTGATCGTGCGGCCAGCGCAGCGCGTTCCAGCTGCCGGCGGGGCTTTCCGCCCGTGCGAGCAGCAACAACGCGTCCGCCTGACGCACGCACAGCTTGGTCCAGCGGTCCGGCGTGGGGTCGGCGACGTACACGACGTAATCGTTGGCGGCTTCGATTCTGTTGAACCACTGGCTGGTGTGGGTTTTGGCGCGCACGCTCCAGACGAGCTCGGCGCGCCCGAGCTCCGCGAGCGCCTTGACGAGCCTGCTGGCGAAGCCGCCGAAATCAACCTCCACGCTCTGCGGCAGAACCGTGAACGTGCAGGCGCCGCGGCGGCGCGCCGCGGCGGCGGGCGACTGGGACTGCGCGAGGCGATCCACGGTAAGACGCGCGATGCGCAGCATCGCTTCGGGCTGGCCCCGCAGCACCTCATTGAAGGCCTGGGCCGAGATGCGGGCGAGCTCCGTGTCGCGCAGCGCCACGACGTCCGCGCTGCGTGGGCGGCCGGAAATCAGGCCCATCTCCCCCACCATGTCGCCGGCCGCGATACGCGCGAGAAAGCGCCGCCGGGTCGGATCAGCGGAGAAGGCGCCGAGACAGCCGCTCAGGACCAGGTAGAGCGCATCGGGCGGATCGCCGGTCGAGAAGAGTTTGGCGCCGCCGGGAAGGGACAGCCACTCGACCACCGCGGCGATCTCGCGCAGCAAGCCGGCATCGAGGCCGCTGAAGAGCGGCATCTCCGCGAGCAGCCCGCCGACATCCGAACGGAGAGTTGCGGTCTCGTCGAAAGGATTGCCGTCCATTCGATGGATCTCTGTGCCTCGTGCGGCCGGCTACTTCAGGTACTGCCGTAGGAAGCGATCGGTGTCCTCCAACACTTCGAGGCGAGTCGGCGCATTGGACAGCCAGTGGTCCTCGCCATCGAGCTTGATGAACGTGACCGGCTTGCCCAGGGCGGCAAGCGCCCTCGCCATCTCCTCCGACTGCGCGAACGGCACGACGGTATCATTGATGGCATGCAACAGGAGCACCGGCGCCTCGACGTCGGCTGCGGAATTGACCGGTGAGTGGTCGATCACCTTGCTGTCGAACTGGGAGCCGATATCCCCCTCCCAGTAGGCCACCGCGTCGGATTCGGTGCCGTTTTGGCCCTTCTCGTAACCGAGCATCGCCGGAAGATCGGACACACCGTTGATACTCACGACGCAGGCATATAGCTTAGGCGTGAACGCCGCACCGGCCAGCGCCGCGTATCCTCCATAGCTGCCGCCGACGATGCAGATGCGATGAGGATCGGCCACACCCTGACGAATCATGGCCTTTACGCCATCGGTCACATCATCCTGCATGAGCCCACCCCACTGCCCCCGCCCGGCACGGCGGAACGCCACTCCGAAGCCGATCGAGCCCCGAAACTCGGGTTGCAGGACCGCATAACCACGCATGGCGAGGAACTGTGCGAGCCAGTCGAAAGACGGGGTGTCGCGCGCTTCGGGGCCGCCGTGCGGCAGCACGACCATCGGTAGATTCTTTGGCGCCAGACCTGGTGGCAGCGTCAGATACGCTGGAATGGCGGTGCCGTCACGTGCCGGGTACGTGAAGGTGCGGACAGGGCCGAGGGTCACGTTGTCGAGCGCCGGGTATGCCTCGCCGATGAGGGTCGCGCCGTGAGTCTTGAAATCAATTAGATAGTAGATGGGCGGATGGGAACGGTCCTCGACCTCGGCCACCACGCGGCTGCCATCCTGCGAGTGGTCATATACCGAAACGATCCGTCCAGGAAAAGCGCGGGCGACGGACTCGTCTCTCGCCTGTGTCGCCGGGTCGAGCCAGTGGACCTGGGGGTCGACCCCCCCCAGCTTGACTCCCGTCGGTACACCTGAGAAGTGGTCGTAAATGACGTCCACCACGTCCGCGGAAACGTCCGGTGATATTTGCTTCGCCCCGGAGCCATCGAGCGCGATGGCCCACAGCCTCAGCCAACCATCCTGGCCAGGACCGGTGGCGATGAGACTCTTGCCATCGGAGCTCAGCCCGTACAGAGTCCACGCCAGACCGTCTTGACGCGCGAAAATCTGCCGCCATCCAAGGCCCGACTTGGCCTCGATGAGATATTGATGTCGAGCGGGCCGCCACTCGCTGCGGGCGACCGGATCGCCGTCGACATTCACCACCCAGTCATCCGCGTACTGACCGCCCTCGTCGATTACCGTGCCCTTGCCGGTACGCGTGTCCACGCGGAAGAGCTCGCCGATCCAGCCGGAGTCGGCCCGCTGATCGAAGATATGCGTGCCGGTTTCCTCGCGCGCGTCCGTCGGTGAGTAATCCCACGTAGACATGATGACCGTATGTGGCCGAGTCGCATGCCAGGCGACGAGTTCGGCGCCCGTTACCAACGCTCTGTAGCCGCCGCCCATCAGCAAAAAGCAGGTTTTTCCGGTGTTGACGTCGAGTGACATCGTTCGGTAGTACGTGTAGCGACGCCGTTGCTCCTGGAATGGAAGCTGCTGCATCTGGCTCATGGTCACGAGGAGCGTGTCGTCATCCGCCCAGAGGACGGACCGGACCACCAGCGGATGGTCGATGGTGACCGACCGCCGATAGCTCTTGGCGTCGATGTCGTAGATCACGACCTTGCTGACAGGACCGCTCTGATCCCGCCAGGCGAGCAACTTCCCACTGGGGCTCAGCTCGACGTCGCTGATCTGAGGCAGGGTGGCAAACGCCGCGGCGGGCACCTCGGGTGCCGCCGCCCGTGCGAAGCCTCCCAACAGCGCCGCCAGAATGAGCCCGGCGCGAACCGCCACTCTGACCATGGACCGACCTCCCTCGATGCATGCTTGCGCACGTCTTTGGTTTTTCGCACGTCGCCAGTGCAGCGGCCGCGGCCTCGCTCGAGTATATATCCCCGCTCCGGCGCGGGTCGTGCTCAGCGTTCCAGGATCGCCGTGACCCCCATGCCGCCCGCGGTGCACACCGAGATCAAGCCCCGCTTGGCACCGGCGTCGCCCGCCAGGAGCTTCGCCAGGGTGGCGATGATGCGTGTGCCGGTGGCGGCAAAGGGGTGGCCGATGGCGACGCTGCCACCCTTGGCGTTGAGGCGGCTGCGATCGATCGCACCCAATGGCGCCTCGAGACCCAGCGCCTCGCGGCAGAATTCCGGCGACTGCCAGGCGGCTAGGGTGCACAGCACCTGCGCCGCGAACGCCTCGTGGATCTCGTAGTAATCGAAGTCCTGCAGGGCGAGTCCCGCATCGCGCAGCATCGCCGGTACGGCATAGGCGGGCGCCATGAGCAGCCCCTCCTTGCCGCTCGCGAAATCGACCGCCCATACCTTGCCGTAGCGCAGCCAGGCGAGCACCGGTAGTTTCCTCCGTGCCGCCCATTCCTCCGAAGCCAACAGCACCCCGCTCGCGCCATCCGTGAGCGGCGTGCTGTTGCCGGCGGTGAGAGTACCTTCGCGCGGATCAAAGCTTGCGCGCAGTCGCGAGAGTTTCTCGAGCGAGGTGTCGGCGCGGACATTGTTGTCGGTCGCGAGGCCGAGGTGGGACACGATGAGGTCGTCGTAGAATCCTTCGCGCCAGGCGGCCGCGGCCTTCATATGGCTCTCGTACGCGAGCCGGTCCTGCTCCTCGCGGCCGATGTGCCAGCGGTGCGCCATGAGCTCGGCGCTCTGCCCCATGGAAAGCCCGGTGCGCGGCTCGACGACCGCAGGCAGGACGGGTTTGAAATGACGCGGCCGCAGATGCAGCCACGGAGTCAGGCGTTGACCGAAGCTCTTGCCGCGCGCGCTCGCGAGCAGCAGCTGCTGATACGAGCGCGGGTAGGCCACCGGCGGGTCGCTGATGGTGTCGACACCGCCCGCGATGCCGCAGTCGATCTGGCCGAGCGCGATCTTGTTGGCAATGGCAATCGCCGCCTCGAGGCTGGTGCCGCAGGCGCGCTGCAGATCGAGGCCGGGTGTCTGCGGGCTGAGTCCGGAAGACAGCACACACTCCCGTGTCAGGTTGTAATCGCGGGAATGCTTGATGACCGCGCCCGCGGCGACATCACCCAGGCGCACCCCCGTCAGGCTGAAGCGCTCGACCAACGCGCGGAAAACCGCCGTGAGCATGTCCTGGTTGCCGACCGTCGCGTAAGCCGTGTGCGCCCTGGCGAACGGAATACGCACGCCGCCGACGATGGCGACGCGCCGCACCGCTGTACCGACGAGCATTGAGACCTCCCGTGGGCGCGCGCGGCTCTCGAGGCTCGAGAGCGGCCAGCCCATGAGGCTACGCTATCACTTGTGGAGCGGTTGAGGCCAAGGCAGCGGCTCTTTCACCGCTGGCGTTTCGCGCGGGGGCCGTAAGCGGTATGCTTTTTGACCCCATCTGCGCGCGAAGGACCCTCCCACCATGGGCGAATTCACGACCCTCATGGCCCGCGACGGCCATGAGTTCCAGGCCTACCTCGCCGCTCCGCCGGGCCGCCCGTGTGGCGCGGTCGTCGTGATCCAGGAGATCTTCGGGATCAACGGCCACATCCGCTCGGTGACCGACAGCTTCGCAGGTGAAGGCTATACCGCGATCGCGCCGGCATTCTTCGATCGGATCCGCCGGGGCATAGAGCTCGGCTATGGCCCCGCCGACATCGACCAGGGGCGCGGCTACGCGCAGCAGCTCAAACCCGAGCAGACGCTGAAGGATCTGGCGGCCGCGGTCGCGGTCATCAGGCATTCCGGACGCGTCGCCACGGTCGGCTACTGCTGGGGAGGCGCGCTCTCCTACCGCGCGGCATGCGAGCTGCCCATCGCCTGCGCCGTCGTGTACTACGGCAAGCCGCAGGACACCAGCCAGAAACCCAAATGTCCGGTGATGTATCACTTTGGCAGCGAGGACAAGAGCATTCCGCTGAGCGACGTCGAGCGCCTCGAGGCCGCGCATCCGGAAGGGATCTTCCACATTTACGACGGTGCGGGACACGGCTTCAACTGCGAGCAGCGGGCGAGCTATGACGCCACCGCCGCGGCGCTCGCGCGCCGGCGCACGCTCGAATTCCTCGCCAGCCGGCTTCAGGGTGGGCCTCGGGTGCGCGAGGAGAACGGCGGCGAGAGCGCCTGATGTTGCAACTCAAGGACTCCACGCTGCTGCGCGAGCGGGCCTATGTCGGTGGCGAATGGACGGGCGCCGACCGCGGTAGCTCCTGCGAGGTCCTCAACCCGGCCACGGGCGAACGCATCGGCACGGTCCCCGACATGGGCGTGGCCGAGACTCGGCGCGCGATCGAGGCGGCGAAGCAAGCCTTCCCCGCCTGGGCTGCGAAGACCGCCAAGGAGCGCGCGACGGTACTGCGGCGCTGGTATGAGCTCATGATGACGAATCAGGAGGATCTCGCGATCCTCATGACCGCGGAGCAGGGAAAGCCTCTCGCCGAGTCGAAGGGCGAGATTGCCTATGCGGCGGCTTTCATCGAGTGGTTTGGGGAAGAAGGCAAGCGGCTCTACGGCGATGTGATTCCGGGCCACCAGAGCGACAAGCGCATCCTCGTGCTGCGTCAGCCGGTGGGGGTCGTGGCGGCGATCACACCGTGGAATTTTCCCGCCGCCATGATCACCCGCAAGGCCGGCCCCGCGCTCGCGGCCGGCTGCACTTTCGTCTGCAAGCCCGCGCTGCAGACGCCCTACTCGGCGCTCGCGATGGCGGAGCTCGCCGCGCGCGCGGGCGTTCCCGCCGGCGTTCTCAACATCGTGACTGGCCGCGAGGCCTCCGCGATCGGCGGGGAGATGACTTCCAACCCGATCGTGCGCAAGCTCACCTTCACCGGCTCCACGGCGGTCGGCAAGCGGCTGATGGCGCAGTGCGCCGGCACGCTGAAGAAGCTCTCGCTCGAGCTCGGAGGCAACGCGCCCTTCATCGTGTTCGACGATGCCGATCTCGATGCCGCGGTCGCGGGCGCCCTGGCGAGCAAGTACCGCAACACGGGCCAGACCTGCGTGTGCGCCAACCGATTGCTGGTGCAGGCCGGGGTCTACGATGCGTTCACCCGCAAGCTGGTGGACGCCGTCGCCGCGCTGCGCATCGGCAACGGGCTCGAAGGCGCCACTGAGCAGGGGCCGCTGATCGACCGCGCTGCGCTCGCCAAAGTCGAGCAGCACATTGCCGATGCCGTGCAGAAGGGCGCACGCGTGGTGCACGGCGGCAAGCGCCACGCGCTCGGCGGAACCTTCTTCCAGCCGACGGTCATCACGGATGTCACGCCCGAGATGTTGGTGGCGCGCGAGGAGACCTTCGGGCCGGTTGCGCCGCTGTTCCGCTTCGCGACCGAAGCGGACGCGATCCGCATGGCCAACGCCACCGAATTCGGCCTCGCCGCGTACTTCTACACGCGCGATCTCGCCCGCTCCTGGCGCGTGGCGGAGGCGCTGGAGTACGGCATCGTGGGTCTCAACACGGGGATCATCTCCACCGAGGTGGCTCCGTTCGGTGGCGTCAAGGAATCCGGGATGGGCCGCGAGGGCTCCAAGTACGGCATTCTCGATTACACCGAGCTCAAATACCTGTGCACCGGGCTCTCATAAAGCGCTGGATCCGGGCATCGTGCCCGGCCCAGCACCTCCCTGTGCCTGTACACTCTTGACAAGGCTTCCCGACCGACATGCATTACATCAGCTCCCCCGACTTTCATCGTGACAGCGCCGAGCGTATCGGCATTCTGCTCGTCAACTCCGGCACGCCGCAGGCGGCGGAGCCCTGGGCCGTGCGCCGGTTTCTCGCGCGGATGCTGGGCGACCCGAGGGTGGTGGAGCTACCCAGGGCGCTATGGCTGCCGATCCTCTATGGCTTCATCCTGCCATTGCGACCGGCGCGCGTTGCGCGCAAGTACCGCAGGATCTGGTCGCAGTCGGGCTCCCCGCTGCTCAGTCTCTCCGAGCAGCTGCGCGCCGGCCTGACGGCCACGCTGGCGCAGCGGATGTTAGCGCCGTTTTCGGTGGAGCTCGGCATGCTCTACGGCGATCCCACCGTACCCCTCGCGCTCTCCCGCCTGCGTGAATCGGGCGCGCAGCGCATGCTGGTGTTGCCGCTTTTCCCGCAGTATTGCGGCGTGACGACCGGAGCCGTTTACGACCAGGTGGCCCGGGAGCTCGGCCGTTGGCGCTGGCTCCCGGAGCTGCGCCTGGTCGCGGAGTACCACGATCAGCCGGAGTACATCGATGCGCTGCGCGCGAGTGTGCTCGAGCACTGGCAGACCCACGGCCGGACGCGGCATCTGTTGATTTCGTTTCACGGCATCCCGGAACGCTACTTTCATCAGGGGGATCCCTACTTCTGCAAGTGCCAGAAGACCGCGCGCCTGCTCGCCGAAGAGCTGATGCTGCGCGATGGCGAATGGAGCGTCAGCTTCCAATCGCGCTTCGGTCCGGCCGGATGGCTCAAACCTTACACGAGCGAAGTGCTGGCGCGGCTTCCGGGCCAGGGAGTGCGCGACGTGACGGTCGTATGTCCGGGATTCGCGGTCGATTGCCTCGAGACGCTCGAGGAAATCGGCATCGAGAACCGCGACCATTTCCTGCGCGCCGGCGGCGAGCGTCTCGAGTACGTGCCGGCGCTCAATGCGCGTCCGGAGCACGCTCGCTTTCTCGCGCACCAAATCGCGCGGCACTGCCAGGGATGGGCGTCGTTGGATTGGCCCGACGTCGCCTACGACACCCAGGCCGCCTGCCGCCCGAAGGCAAATGACTGAGCGGCTCCGCGAGATCCCCTCTGACCATGCTCGGGCGCTTCCTCGAGATCGGGATCGCGACGGCGGACATCCGCGCGTCAGTGGAGTTCTACGAGCGGCTGGGATTCAGCCAGGCGCACACGGGCGATATCTGGCCGCATCCCTACGGCGTGCTCACCGACGGGCGGGTATGCATCGGGCTTCACCAGACTCGCCTCGCATCTCCCGTGCTGACCTTCGTGCATCCGGGAGTTGCCGAGCGGGTGCTGGCGCTCGAGCAGCTGGGCGTCGAGCTCTCGACGGTCAGCATCGGCGGCGAAGTCTTTCACGAAGTCGGTTTTCGCGATCCCGCGGGCCAGGCGGTGAGACTGCTCGAGGCGCGGACGTTTTCGCCGGCGGCGCGCTCGGCGCTCGAGACATCGAGTTGCGGCGAATTCCGGGCGTTGAGCATGCCGGCAGCGGATTTTGGCCGCGTTCGAGAGCTCTGGGAAACGCTCGGATTCGTCGCCGACCAGGAGGAGGCCCAACCCTATCCGCATCTGCGCCTGGGAAGTGAAGCGATCAAGCTAGCCCTGCATCGGCCGCGATTCTTCGCGGAGCCCTTGCTCGTCTTCGGCGACGGCGGGATGCCCGCGCGCATCGCTCGCCTGCGTGAGCTCGGTATCGGGCGGATCGAGCCGCCGCCAGGAGGGCTCGACACGAGAGCAAATGCCCTGCTCTTCGCACCCGAGGGCACGGCGTTGCTGCTGCTTTGCAGCGCTTCCCCGCCCCCTTAAATCGCGCTGATTGCCATTCAGGGCCCCCTCGGCCTCACCGGACTGATGCTGCCGATCGGCATGGAGAAGCTCGCCGTGTTGGCCCGGTACCAGTCGATCGGCATCACGATTCTCGGACTCGCCACCCTGCGCCTCCTGTGGCATTGGCTCAATCCGACGCCGCCGCTACCGTCCAATCTCACGGCTCGATTTCGGCGTCGGCCAGAAACAGTGGCGGTTCACCGAGTGCCTCGGCAACGAGCTCCCCGTCCGTTACGAGTTGGTTCTCGCGCCGACCGCAGGCAAATGAAGAAGAGCCGCCGGCCGGATCACGAAGGTCGTGCGTGCAGCTTCGAGGTGCAGAGGTCGTAGATCGAGGCCATCAGCACCTGCACGGAGTGGGTCATCGCGATCTCGATGCCCTTCAACGCCGCCTCCTTGATCGCGCCGGTCAGCAGATTGAGCTGCTCGGTCGACAGATTCTCGGGCAGCTTCGTGGTGATCTGTACGGTCGGAACTTCCTCCACGATCTGACGCAGTATCTGGTAAACACAGTCGGCCTTCGCGCGCATCAGCGATTCATCGTCGCCAAACAGCGAACCGATCGCGACCAGACCGTCGACCGTTTTCGCCCGAGTCTGCTCCCACTCGCGCTCCGTGCCGAAGGCCACATGTATGACCTCACCCATGACTGTCTCTCTGAAGTCTTCCGGCAGGCGAGTCGACGCAAGTTCCGTGCCGTGGCGTCTCAGAGACCCGTCGGCGCGAAGCCGGATATGCGGCGGGAAACGGCTCGAGCACGAGCCGCATGCCCATGGCCTTCAGCAAAGCGGTCGCGCTGCGCAGCTCCGGATTACCGCGGCGACATAACGTGCGGTAAAGCGAGTCGGCGCTGAGCTCCACCTTATCGGCCAACCTGGGCCCGCCGCAAAAATGCGCGATGCGACCGAGTGCGGCCGCCAACTCCTCCGCGCCGGCGTCTTCGAGCAGGGAGTTAAGATAGGCTACGGCGAGCCGATAGCGGGCCTGTGACGACATCGCCGCCGTCGAACGGTTTTTCCTGCGAGCCATCCGAGCCACTCCTGCGGATATCGACGTGCGGCAGCCTAGCCTCCCGCCGCACGGCAGTGCCAGGGGATCTTCGACACCCGTTCGCGCAGATTCGGCTCAATTTGCTGCGATCGGGGCTCGGGCCCGACGCGGGAATGTCCGTTGCGCGGCGCGGCGGGCTGCGCTGAAGGCCCTGGGCTATACTTCCGGCCCGGCGACCCCGCCGGCCGTCACTACATCACCGCAGCTGCCATCGAGGGGAAAGTCATGCTGGTCGTCACGACTGAGAACGTCCCGGGGTATCACGTCAAAGACGTCAAAGGTCAGGTGTTCGGAGTCGTAGTGCGCAGCCGCGGTCTCGGAGGGAACATCATGGCGGGACTGCGTTCGCTCGCCGGCGGCGAGATCACCGAATACACGCAATTGCTCGAGGAGGCGCGCCGGCATGCGGTCGACCGCATGGTGAAGAACGCGACCCTCATGCAGGCCAACGCCATCGTCATGATGCGCTTCGACTCCGCGGAGATCGGCCAGACGATGAGCGAGATCGTCGCGTACGGCACGGCGGTCGTGCTGGAGAAGACGAGCGGATGATGCTGCGTGCCATCGTCCTCGGGATGGGAGGCATCGCCGTCGCGGCAGGCGCGCTCCTCATCGGGGCGGGCGCGCGAGGACCGGGCATCAACCTGGTCTGCATTGGGACGGTGATCGTTCTCGGCACCGCCTTCGAGCGTTGGCGCTATCGCAACTCCCCACCACCGCCCGGAGCGCGCTGGGAGCGCACCGGGGAGCGCTTCGTGGACCCGACGAGCGGCGATACCATGGAGGTTTATTACGACCCCGCGAGCGGTGAGAGACGCTACCTGCGCGAGGGCGCGAGTGCGGCGGGGAAGTAGTCCTAACAGTTGGCTCCAATGTCAGACCCCGAATCTTCGGTTCCTCCGCGACCCACGGTCTTTCTGAGCTATGCCTCGGAGGATCGCCGTGCCGCGCAACTGATCCGCGACGCTCTACCGGCGTTCGGACTCGAGGTGTGGTACGACGAGAGCGAGCTGATCGGCGGCGATGCGTGGGACCAGAAGATCCGGCGGCAGATCCGTGAATGCACCTACTTCATGCCGGTCATCTCGGCCCACACCGAGGCTCGTCACGAGGGGTATTTCCGCCGCGAATGGCGGCTCGCGGTCGAGCGGACGCTCGACATGGCGGACGATCACGTGTTTCTGCTGCCCGTCGTCATCGATTCGACCGTCGAGGCGGGTGCGCGCGTCCCGGAGAAGTTTCGCGCGGTGCAGTGGCTGCGGCTCCCGGATGGGCAGACGACGGCGGCGCTCGAGGCGGTTTGCCGGCGTCTCGTTGCCGGCGGGAGCGGGTCACAATCAAGCGGCGAGCGCCCGCACGCGACGCGCGCACCCTCTGCCAGCCGTCCCGACGAGGATGCCTGGCGTGCCGGGCAACAGGCGCTGCCGGCGGCGAAGACCAGTGGCACGATGGCGCGGCAATTTCCGCCGTTCCCGCGCGAGGAGCCCGGACAGCGGGTGCGCTTCTGGTTTCAGATCGCGGGATGGGCCTTCCAGACCGCGTGGGCCGCTTTCATGCGCTTTCCGCGGTGGGTAAGGATCGGCATCTACTGCTGGCTCGCCATCCTTCTCATGGCGCGCGGCTGTACCGCGTCGCATCACGATCGCGCTCCGGAGATTTCCTCCTCGCAGGCCGAGAAGCTCCGGCAAATCGGCGCGACTCATCCCGGCAACTGGACGGCGGCCGATACGACGCAACTCCTCACGCAGATCGCGAAGGAGATCCCCGCCGCGGCCAAGGACGACTCGTCCGCCTTTGCTCCGGTGCTCGCCATTCCCTTCGCGGCGCCCGCGGGCGATGCCGCGGCGCAGAAGCTCGCGGCCGCGGTGTTTACTCAAGTCTATGGACGACTCGCAATCGCCCGTCATGGACAGGTGGCACTGGCGGACCAGCCGCTGCCCGCGCTCGATGCATCGACTGCGATGGTGCAGGGGCATGCTCATGCATCGAACTACATCGTCTACGGCGTGGTAGCCGGCAGCGCGCCCGATCAGCAACTCACGATCAAGATCATAACGGTGGACGACGGCTCGGTGTCGTGGTCGAAATCGTATCCGTTGGCGGGCGCCGATCCCGCCGGCATCGCCACGCAAGTGAGCGCGCACGTGCCACGTCACGACGACGACTGAGGCGGTCCGCTACCGGTCGGCGCGAATCAGCAGCGCGTGGATGTTGGCTGTCCGCAGCTGTTCGCGGACTTTCGCGAGCTCGGCGTCGTCGAGCGGTCCGATGCGCACGCGATTCCAGGTCGTTTCCCCTTCGACGATGCGCTGCACCTGCGTGGAGATGCCCACGCGAGCCAGACGGGCGCGGACCTGGTCGGCCTCGTCACTGCTACGATACGAGCCGACCTGCAGCAAATACGTGGGCCCTGATGCCTCAGGGCGCGGGGCCGGCTCGACCGCCATGGGCGGTGGGGCCTGGGAAGGATGATCCTCGTCGTGAGGAACGGGGACTTTGAAACGCGGCAGCATCCGGTAGAAGTCGTACTGCGGAGCGGGTACTCCCGCATGCGCCGGGGCGGATTGCGGTGATCCGTCGGAACTGGAAGCGTCGCCGGCCCTGGAAGCGTTCGATGAGCCGTCGTCGGGAGCCGGCGCGTGCGGCGCGCCGCCGGATGCCTCGCCGGCTGTGTGACCGCGGGAGATCGCGGCGCCGCGGTGGCGCGCATGCGCCCCCGAGACGAGGAACGCGGCGCTTGTGAGCACAACGCCGACCAGCACGCCGAGGCCGAATTCCTTCAATCGAGCGGCACTGCCGCTGCGGGAGGGACGTTTGTAATCGCGCGTCGTCAGTCGGGGCATGCTGCTGGACTTACATGCTCTCGGGCGCCGAGACGCCGAGCAGGGTCAGGCCGTTGCGAATCACCTGTTGAACTCCGAGCACGAGCGCGATGCGAGCGTTGCGCAGCGTCGGGTCGCCGACGATGAACTGCTCGGCGTTGTAGTACGTATGGAAGGTGTTGGCGAGCTCGCGCAGGTAATGCACGATGGCGTGGGGGGCGCGATTCAGCGCCGCCTGCTCCAGCACCTCGGGGTAACGCACCAGGGCGCCGAGGACCGCCTGCTCGTGCGCGCCGGTCAAGAGCCCGACGCTCGACAGTCCTTCGGCGCGATGGAAGAGGAGATCGCGCGACGCAAGCTGCTTCATGACGCTTGCAACCCGCGCGTGCGCATACTGGATGTAGTAGACGGGGTTCTCGTTGGTGCGGGACTTGGCGAGCTCCAGATCGAAATCGAGCGGCTGCTCGTGGCTGCGCGTCAGATAGAAGAGCCGACAGGCATCGTTGCCGACTTCCTCGCGCAGCTGGCGGAGCGTCACGAACTGCGCCTCGCGCTTGCCCATCGGCACCTTCTCGCCACCACGGAACAGGTTCACGAACTGAATCAGGTTGACTTCGAGGCAATCCCCGGGTTCTCCCATCGCGGCGAGTCCCGCCCGTACGCGGGCCACGTAGCCGTGGTGGTCGGCGCCGAGCACGTCGATCAGACGCTCGAAGCCGCGCTCGCGCTTCTCCAGATGATAGGCGATGTCGGAAGCGAAGTAGGTCTTCTGCCCGTTCTCGCGCACCACCACGCGATCCTTCTCATCGCCGAATTCGGTCGCGCGGAACCAGGTGGCGCCGTCCTTGCGGTACAGGCGCGACTCGCGCTCGAGCCGCGCGAGCGCGCGCTCGATTGCGCCGCTCTGCTCGAGCGCGTGCTCGGAACACCAGCGATCGAAAGTCACGCCGAACTGACCGAGATCATCGCGGATGTCCGCAAGCATTTCCGTCAGCGAGTGCTCGAGCACCCGGCCAAAGTCTTCTGTCCCGATGAGATTACGGGCGCGCGCAATGAGCGCGTCGATGTAGACCTCCTTATCTCCCTCCGGCGCATCCGGCGGCAGGCCGGCGAGCACGGTTGCCGCCGGGCGCCTGAGCGCCTCTCCTTCGGCCGCGAGCACCTTCCGCGCGAGTGCGCGCACATACTCTCCGCGGTAACCGTTCTCCGGAAAGGGCAGCGTTTCGCCGCAGGCTTCCAGGTACCGCACCCACGTGCTGGCCGCGAGGATGTCGACCTGCCGTCCCGCATCATTGATGTAGTACTCGCGCGAGACCTCGAATCCGGCGGCCGCCAGGATGTTGGCCAGCGTGGCGCCGTACGCGGCCTGACGCCCGTGCCCGACGTGCAGGGGCCCGGTCGGGTTGGCCGAGACGAACTCGAGCAGCACCGTCTCTCCGTTGCCGAGGCTGCTTTGCCCATAGCGCTCCCCACGCTCATGGATCGCGATCAGCTCGCGGCCATGGGCCTCGGGCGTCAGAAAGAAGTTGATGAAGCCGGCGGCGGCGATCTCCGTGCGGGCAATCAGCGGGCTGGCCGGCAACGCGGCGATGATCCTCTGCGCGAGCTCGCGCGGCTTGCAGCCCGCCGGCTTCGCGAGACGCATCGCGGCGTTGGTCGCGAAATCACCGTGCTGCGGATCGCGCGTACGCTCGATGGTGAGCGCCCCGACGGGCGGCGGCTCCGGCAGCACGCCGCCGACGAGCGACGTGACGGCGCGCGCGAGGAGCTGCTCGATTTCCTGTTTCAAGAGGTCGACGACGATCCAGAGAAGATTGAACCCGAAATCTTACCGGAATCACGCCGTCGAAGCGCCGTCCAAAAGCAAGTGAGCGCGCCGGCATCAAAAAATGTCGATGGGATCGACATCGAGCCCCCAACGGACGCGCCGCCCGCTCGCCAGCGACTCCAGGACCGGCAGCCATGCATCGAGAAAGCGATGAAGCGCCGCGCGGTCGGTACTTTCGACCAGCAACTGCGCGTGATACCGCCCGGCGCGCTTGGCCATCGCGGCGGGAGCCGGGCCGAGAAGCCGGACGGTGCGCGTCCACGGGTTGCGATCGGTGCGAAGATTCTCGGCTGCCTCGCGCGCCTGCGTCAGAAACGCCAGCGCTGCCTCCGCGGTCTTCGCGGAATCGCGCACGGCGGCAAGCCGGCTGAAGGGCGGCCAGGAGGCCTGGTGCCGTTCCGCCAGCGCCGTGCGCGCAAAGCCGTCATAACCGCCGTCGAGCAGGCTGAGCAGCAGCGGATGGTCGGGAAATTCCGTCTGAATGAGCACCTCGCCGGGCTTCTCGCCGCGGCCGGCCCGGCCGGCAACCTGCACGACCGTCTGCGCGAGTCGCTCGGGCGCGCGAAAGTCGGTGCTGAAGAAGCCCTGATCCGCATTCAGCACGACGACCAGTGTTACGTTGGGAAAGTGGTGCCCCTTGGTCACCATCTGGGTACCGACCAGGATGCGCGCCTCGCCTGAAGCCATCCGTCTCATGGCCTCCTCCATGTCGCCGCGACGCCTGACCACGTCGCGATCCAGTCGGATGCAGGGAATGCCGGGAAAGAGCGTCGCGAGAGTCTCCTCGATCCTCTCGGTCCCCTGGCCGACCGGCTTGACCGCGAACCCGCACTGTGGACAGCGCGTGGGGAGCGCCGTGTCGGCTCCGCAGTGATGGCAGCGCATCCGCGCGGCGGAAAGGTGCACTGTGAGGCGGGCATCGCACTCGCGGCAGGACGCGATCCAGCCGCACGCCGTGCAAAGCAGCGTCGGCGCATAGCCACGGCGGTTGAGAAACACCAGCACCTGGCCACCGGCTTCGAGGTGCCGCTCCATCGCCTGTACCGCGGGAGTGGAGATGCCGGCGCGCATTACCGTCGATCGCAGATCGAGGAGTGATATCCGCGGCGGCGCCGCCTCGGCTGCCCTGCGAGTCAACACGAGGCGGGTGTAGCGGCCGACCGTGACGTTGTGCAGCGTCTCGAGCGCTGGCGTTGCGGATCCCAACACGACAGGCACGCCCGCGCGCTGCGCGCGCACGACCGCCAGATCGCGTGCGGAATAGCGAAAGCCGCCTTCGTGCTGTTTGAAAGATGCATCGTGCTCTTCGTCGACGACGATGACGCCCAGGTCCCGGGCGGGCGCAAACACCGCGGAACGGGTGCCGAGAACGATCCGCGCGCGTCCGCTGAAGGCGTCGCGCCACGCGAGCAGCCGCTCGTGATCCGTGAGACCCGAATGCAGCACGGCCATCGGCAACTCGAACCGCTGGCGAAACCGGCCGACGAGCTGCGGTGTCAGTCCGATCTCCGGCACCAACACGAGAGCGCTGCGGCCGAGCCGCAGAACACGCTCGATGACCCGCAGATAGACCTCCGTCTTACCGCTGCCGGTCACGCCGTGCAACACGAAGCCGCCGAAGGCGCCAAGCGCCCCACTGACGCTCTCGATCGCGTGCCGCTGCTCCTCGTTCGGCTCGGGGCCCGCTCCCACCGTCACGGGTACCGGCCGCCGCCCGGCATGGCTCGCCGCCGGCAAGGCGGCCGCGGTCGACTGGATCGCAACCAGCCAGCCTCGCCCGATGAGGGCACGAGCCGCATCCCGCCACGAGTCGAGCTGTTGGTCCAGATTTGCGGCAGCGAGGCCGGGCCTGCCTCCCTCGTCGCCTTCGGCGCCGGCAAGCACGGCCAGCACCTGCCGCTGGCGCGGCCCGCGGCGCGGTTCGCCCCGCGCCCAGGCGGCACGGCCTTCAGGCGTCAGAAGCCACCGCTCCTCGGCGGCATCGATGGCGGCTCCGTGGCGCAGCGCCTTGGGCAAGGCCGCCGTGAGCACCTCGCCTATGGGATGGTGATAATAGTCTGCGGCCCAGGCGAGCAGGTCGAGCGTGGCAGGATCGAAGATCGGCTGCGGGTCGAGGAGCTCCAGCACGGATTTCAGCCGCTCCTCGGGCAGTTCCGATCCGGTGGCCATTTCCAAGGCAACGCCGATGAGGCGTCGCCGGCCGAACGGCACCCGTAAGCGCATGCCGGGCTCGATGGCGCCGGCCATCGCACCGCATGGGCCCGCGCGGTAATCGAACAGGCGCCTCAGCGGCGTGGGCAGGGCCACGCGAACGACGGGGACGGAGCTCATGGATAGAGAAAAATCAGAGACTTAGGCATGCGGCGGCCTCCGTCAACCGTACCTGCCGCAGCCGCGTTGTACCTGTTAATGCCAGAGTTTGCTACGCTCGCGCCGCCTTATAGCATGCCTGCTGCCTCTTACGGCGACGTGGATCTGACGGATTCGTCCAACAATGCGCGGTCTCGAGCGCTCAGCCACTTCCTGGCGGGCATCGAGGTCCGGGCTTTCAAGATCGCCCAGGCGGCGCTGCGGCACGAGGACGACGCTTTGGATGCAGTGCAGGACGCGATGCTCCAGCTGGCGCGAGCCTACTCGCAACGCCCCGCCGAGGAATGGAAGCCGCTCTTCTATCGGATCCTGGAGAACCGTATCCGGGACATGCAGCGACGGCGTACGGTACGCAACCGGGTAATGTCCTGGTTGCCGTTCCGCGCGGAAGCCGACGAGGACGAGCCGGATCCCATTGCGGAGGCCGCGAGCAACGAGCCACTGCCGGTGCGCCGGCTGGAGCTCGAGGAGGCGATGTCCGCGCTCGAGAAGGCGCTTGCGGCGCTGCCACGCCGGCAGCAGCAGGCGTTTCTCCTGCGTACGCTGGAAGGACTCGATGTCGCGCAGACGGCAAAGGCGATGGGCTGCTCGGAGGGCAGCGTCAAGACACACTATTTTCGTGCGTTGCAGAGTCTGCGCGCGCAGCTCGGGGAGCTCCACACATGAGCCGGGACCTGAACGGCGGCGTCGAATTCGAGCGGCAAGCACGCGAGCTCCTGGAAGAAGGCGTGCGGCGCGTCGGCGGCCGTGCGCGCTCGCGGTTGAATCAGGCCCGACACGCGGCGCTCGCCGAGACGGCTCGGCCCCGCCGTCTGTGGCATCTGCCGCTGCGGTCGGCGGCGTGGGCCGGGCCGCGTCTGTTGTGGATGCCGGCCGCGGGCGCGGTCACCGCCGCGGTACTGGTTGCGTTCGTTCTCTGGCCGCACCCGCCGCAGGCGAGTTATCCGGCGGTCGAGGCGAGCCACGCCACGGTGGGCGACCTGGATCTCCTCGCCGATCATGACGGGATGGAGTTGATGCAGGGCGGCGACGGGCGGTTCTACGAGTGGGCGATGGCGCAGACCGAGGCCGACCCGTCCGGACAAGCCTCGGGCGCTGCGCCGCCGGGTCAGAGTCACGCCCCGCCGAGCCCGGACCCGGCTGCCGACCAGAACAGCGGCTGACGTGAACCGCGCGCGCCGCATCGGAATCGCGGTCGTAACGGCCTCGCTCGCGGTCGGATCCGGCATCGTGTGGGGCGGCGATCCGCCGAAGCAGAGCGCGAACCCTCCGGTGGATGAGAAGCTGTTGGAATTCCTGGGCAGCGTCGATGCTCCGGCCGGGTCGACCCAATCCGATGACGGCAGCTGGCTGGCGTATCTCTCGCAAATCAACATCGGCAAGGTGGCCAAGGCATCGCAGGCGCCGACGCAACGAAAGCCCGCGAGTTCCGCGAACGGGACCGACAAGCCGGGTGGGTAAGGGTGCAAGAACATGATTCATGAGCGAAAGGCGCTGATACTGGCGCTGCTGCTGGCGGCGATGCCGGCCTGTGCCCTGGCGCAACAGCCGCCCGCTCCAAACCCGCCGATCGAGACGGCCACCTCGATGCCGCCGGGTACGGCAGCAGCCGGCGCGGTCAGGCCGGTGCCGTGGTCGAGTCTCTCGCCGCAGCAGCAGCGGCTGCTCGCACCGCTGGCGCAGCGGTGGGCATCACTTCCGACGACACGTCAGGCCGCGCTCACGCGCGGCAGCCGGCGCTGGCTCGACATGACTCCCGCGCAGCGCTCCATGGCGCGCCAGCGCTTCGGACAGTGGCGGCGGCTCACGCCGCAGCAGCGTCAGACGCTGCGCCAGCGCTGGCAAAGATTCAGATCCCTGCCGCCGCCGCAACAGCAAGCCATCCGTCGCAGCTTTCGCAAGTTCCAGCGACTGCCGCCCTGGCGCCGCCGGATGCTGCGCCAGCAATGGCAACGGGCCACGCCCGCACAGCGGCAGCTGATGATGCAGCGCGCGTGGCAGATGAGGCGCCAGCGTCAGATGATGCGGATGCGCCGCTTCCCGATGACGCCGCGCGGGCGCATGCCCCCCGGACGCATGCCCCGCCGACCGATGCGTTATTGACCTAGGGTCTCCGCCTCACCGGGATCGGCACTTCGCAAACGCCTACGTGGCCGGCCGGCACCTTGAACCAGGGGCCGCGGCGGTTGCGCAGCGCCGCCACGTATTGCGAGAAGGTCGGCGTATCGGTGCGCAGCACCTCGAGCGGAATCCGCCTGGCGGCGGGAACGTCGGCGGCCACCCGCACCGACTCGATACGCACCCAGTGATGCCGATTCATGTATACACCGAGCGCACCCTGCCCTCGTGGCAGAGAGGATAAGAGCGGCATTCCCTGCACCACCCGCCCCACCATCGTGGTGTTGCGATCCAGCTGCCTCTCCGGGCCGCCGATGATCGCGTACAGGGCCGTGCCGCCGCCGCTATCGACGTTGTTGCCGCGCGCCGCGCCGACCATGCCGTAGCAGCTGGCGAGCCAGGCGCGGCCAAACACAGGATCACGCGCCGCCGGGAATCCGTCCGAGAAACCTACCTGCGGGGCGTAGGTGTCAGGATCGGGCAGCGGCGTGAATGGCAGGTTGCGCGCCGACCGCTCGAACTCCGCCGCCACCATGCGGCGGGCCGTGCCCACGGACTTGCGCCCGGTGGTGTCGCCCCATTCCACGACCCCGTTGTCCTGCGCGCGGAAGATGGGCAGCCCGTCGAAGAACCCCTCGCGCACCAGCTTCTCGATGTTGGCGACATAGCGCGGCGCGAATTGCGGCGCCAGCTCGATCACCACCCGGCCCTGCGGCAGGCTCATGTAGAGGGTATTCTCGGGGTCGAGCGCCCGCCACGCCGAGGCCGGCGTGTCCGCGAGCATCGTCGCGGGGGTCGCTGCCCGGTGCGCGTGCAACGCCTGGAGCGACGGCGGCGTGCTGTCGGCCGCATCCTGAGCGTGACAAGGAAAGGCCGCGAGAACCGCCAGGGTCAAGCCGACTCCGAGCACAGTACGCACGCCGAACCTCCTTCTCATCCCACGGCCTTGACCGCCTGGATCAGCCCCGCGCCGGCTTTCTGTGCATCGCCGTAGAGCATCCGGGTATTGTCGAGGTAAAAGAGCGCATTCTCGATGCCCGAGAACCCGGCGCCCGTGCCCCGCTTGATGACGATGACATTCTTCGCGCGGTCGGCGTTCAGTATCGGCATGCCGTAGATCGGGCTCGACTTGTCGGTGCGGGCGACGGGATTGACGACGTCGTTGGCGCCGATGATCAGCGCGACGTCCGCGGTCTCGAACTCCGCATTGATCTCATCGAGATCGGCGATGAGATCGTACGGCACGCCGGCCTCGGCCAGCAGCACGTTCATGTGGCCCGGCATGCGGCCGGCCACCGGGTGGATCGCGAACCTCACCGTCACGCCGCGGTCGCTGAGGAGCTGACAGAGCTCCCAGATCTTGTGCTGCGCCTGGGCGACCGCCATGCCGTAACCCGGCACGATGATCACCTTCTGCGCGAAGGCGAGCATCACGCCGACGTCGGAGGCCTCAATGGGTTTCAGGCTCCCTGTCACCGCACCGGTCGCCGGGCCGCCGGAGTCGCCAAAACCGGAGAAGAGCACGTTCGCGAGCGAGCGGTTCATCGCCTTCGCCATGAGCTGCGTGAGCAGCGTGCCGGCCGACCCGACCACCATACCGGCGATGATCATCGCGGCATTGCGCATCACGTAGCCTTCGAAGCCGACCGCGAGGCCGGTGAGCGCGTTGTAGAGCGAGATCACCACCGGCATGTCGGCGCCGCCGATCGGCAGTGTCATGGTGAGCCCGAGCACGAGGGCGAGGGCGAACATCGCGGTCACGAGGCCGGGCGAGGCACCGAGGCGAGCCGCGACCACGCCGGCGACCACGAGCGCGCCGCCCAGAATGAGGAGATTGACGATCTGCTGGCCGCGGAAGCGGATGCTGCGTCTGATGAGCCCCTGGAGCTTGGCGAAGGCGATCGCGCTGCCGCTGAAGGAGACCGCGCCGATGATGGCGCCGCCGACGGCGAGCGCCGCGACGCCGTGGCTGTCGATTCCACCGCGGTAGAGCTCGACCGCGGCGATCGAGGCCGCGGCGCCGCCGCCCATGCCATTGTAGAGCGCGATCATCTGCGGCATGTTGGTCATGGCGACGCGCTTGCCGCTCCACCACGCAAGCACCGCGCCGACGAAGATGGCGGCGCCGATGAGCGGATAGTTGCTCATCCCCGGGTAGGCGAAGGTGACGAGCGTCGCGACCAGCATGCCGGCGCCGGCCCAGAGGATGCCGCTGCGCGCCGTCACCGGGGAGCTCATGCGCTTGAGGCCCACGATGAAGAGCACCGCGGTGACGAAGTAGCTCACCTGGATGCCGGTCTCGGCCGAGAAAGCCGCCGTGTACGGCGCGCCGGACATCTAGTGCGCCCCCGGGCGCGCACCGCCCGCCCGGCTCGTCTTGAACATCTCGAGCATGCGCTCGGTGACCACGTAGCCGCCCATGGCGTTGCCGGCCGCGAGCAGCACACCGATGAAGCCGATGGTCTTCTCGAGGGGCGTGTGGGCGTTGCCGAGCGCCACCATGGCGCCGACCAGCACGATGCCGTGCACGAAGTTTGATCCTGACATGAGCGGGGTGTGGAGGATCACCGGCACCCGGGCTATGACCTCGTAGCCGGTGAAAGCCGCGAGCATGAAGATATAGAGCGCAACGATTCCGGTCATGGGGTGAACCCTTGTCAGGTTGGCTGTTCTATCGCTCGACGCGTGGGCTCGTGCTTGATCTCACCGGCGTGCGTGAGGCAGGCCTGCGCGAACACCTCGTCGCTCCAGTCGATGGCGAGCTCGCCCTTCTGGATGGCGGGCTTGAGGAAATTGAGCAGATTGCGCGAGTACATTTCGCTCGCGTTGTAGGCGAGCTCGCTCGCGAGCCCGATCGCGCCGATCACCTTGACGCCCTGGTGCATCACCACCTCACCGGCGCGGGTGAGCTCGCAGTTACCGCCCTGTTCGGCGGCGATGTCGACGATCACGGATCCCGGACGCATGCGCTCGACAACCCCGCGCTGGATGATCTTCGGGGCCGGACGGCCGGGCACTGCCGCCGTCGTCACCACGGCATCGGCGGCGGCGATGCGCGCATCGAGCACCTCCTGTTGCTTGCGTCTTTCTTCATCGGTGAGCTCGCGCGCATAGCCGCCGGCCCCTTCGGCGCTCACGCCAGTGTCGACGAATTTCGCGCCGAGCGATTTCACCTGCTCGCGCGTGGCGCCGCGCACGTCATACGCCTCGACCACCGCACCGAGGCGCCTCGCAGTGGCGATCGCCTGCAGTCCCGCGACCCCCGCTCCGATGACGAGCACCTGCGCCGGTCGAATGGTTCCCGCCGCCGTGGTCAGCATCGGCAGGAACTTCTGCAGGTGACTGGCTGCGATCAGAACCGCTTTGTAGCCTGCGATAGCGGCCTGCGAGGACAAGGCGTCCATCGACTGCGCGCGCGAGATGCGCGGCACCAGCTCCATCGCAAAGCTTGTGATCCGCCGCTCCTTCAGCGCCTTCACCTCCTCGTGCCGCGCATACGGCTGCAGGAAGCCGATGACCACGGCGTCGGGATTAAGCGCCTGAATCTGCGCGAGCGAGAGGGGTTGGACGGTCAGCAGTACCCGTGACTGCCCGAGCACGGCGGCGTCCGAGTCGGCCCACTCGACCCCGCGGTAGAGGGAGTCCGGAAACTGGGCGCTCGCGCCGGCACCGCGCTCGAGCAGCACTCGCGCGCCGCTCTGGGTGAGCTTGTCGGCGACTTCGGGAACCAAACTGACACGAGTCTCTCCGGGTGCGCTCTCGCGGAGCGCGCCGATGATTACTGGCATCTACTGCCCTCTTCGGGGGGTTCCGGGCGTGGGTTGTTGAATATTCGCATAAAATTGCCGTATCTTACACCTTGCGATGATAGGCATAGACCTGGAACGTGCTGACCGCGGTTTGGCGGACGATCTGCGGATCGTTCCCGCCGGGGCGGCGCGCAGGCTCTCTCAACTCGTGCTGCGCACGGACATCGCCGGCATGCCGCTCGAGTGGATCGACTACAAGGAAGCGGCGCGGCTCTACCATCAGGAGCAGGTGGCCTATACCTGCGGCTCGCCGCTTTTCGAGCTCTACGGCGGTGTGAACGCGCGCAGCGGCCGGCGCACGGTGCTCGAGATCAATTCGATCGTCGCCACCGTCGGGCACACCGGCAACCCCGGCAATACGCGCCACGATTACATACCACCGCTGAACAATCAGACGCTCTTCCGGCGCGATGCATATATTTGCCTGTACTGCGGAATGCGCTTTCCGTCGCGCGAGCTGTCGCGCGATCACATCAGGCCGTTCAGCCAGGGCGGCCTCGATATCTGGACCAACGTCGTGACCGCATGCCGACGCTGCAACAACCAGAAGGCCTCGCGCACGCCGGAGCAGGCGAAGATGCAGCTGATAGCGGTGCCGTTCACCCCGACCTACGCGGAATACATTTTCCTCAAAGGCCGGCGGGTGCTCGCGGATCAGATGCAGTATCTGCTCGCGCATTTCCCGCGCTCGAGCCCGCTGCACGACCGCATCCAGCACTGGCTCGCTTGATTAAGCGCTGGATCCGGGCTCCTGCCCGGCCCAGCGCGGCCAAAGCGTGGTTTTTGCTCGAAGCTCCGCCACCAGCGGCGGCGGGGCACATCCGTGTGCCTGATCGCTCACTCGTGCCGCTTCATCTTTTCGAAAGGGACAGGTCTTGATCTTCCTGATCGACGCGTCGGTCTACGTCTTCCGGGCGTACCACTCGCAGCTGCCGCCCATGGTGGACGCGGACGGCAACCCCGTGCACGCGGTGTTCGGCTTCGCCCGATTCCTCGGCGACCTGATGGAGCGCATTCGTCCGCGCTTCGTGGGTGTCGCCTTCGATCAGCGGCTGAGGACTTCGTACCGCAACAGGATCTATCCCCCCTACAAGGCCAACCGCGTGCCGACGCCCGCCGGGCTCGCGCGGCAGTTCGAGTACTGCCGCGAGCTCTGCCGCCATCTCGGCGTGCAGACCTTCGTCGATCCGGAGTTCGAGGCCGACGACATCATCGGCACGCTCTCCTGCCTCATGCGCTCGGCGGGCGTGCACTCCGCGTTCATCACCCGCGACAAGGATCTCGCGCAACTCGTGCGCGACGGTGACCTGCTGTGGGATTTCGGCGCCCGCACGCAGCTCGGCTATCGGGACATCGAGCGGCACTTCGGCGTCGCGCCCGAGCGTTTCGCGGATTTTCTGGCGCTCGCCGGTGACAGCTCCGACAACATTCCGGGTGTGCCGGGCGTCGGGCCCAAAATCGCGGCTACGCTGCTGAGGAAATTCACCTCGGTCGATGAGCTCTATGACAACATCGGGCGCGTCGCGGCCCTCGGGCTGCGCGGCGGCAGCGCCCTGGGTGAGCGGTTGCTGGCGCATCGTGAATCGGTGTTCGTGGCGCGCCGACTGACGCGCATCGTCTGCGACATGCCGCTCGGTGTGTCGGCCTCGGACCTGCGGCCGAAGGCGCCGGATCTTGCGGCTCTTGCGTCGCTATACGATCGGCTCGGGTTCGGACCGCTGCTTCGCCGCCAGGGCGAGCGGCTGGCCGCGCAATGCGCGGGCGTTCCCGAGGCGATCGCGAGCTGAGCATTCGTCGCCGCACAGGCGGCCAAAGTCGCGCCTTGGGCCGCCGGCAACGAAGGCACGGTCCGCACTAAAGTCGCAGTACAGCGACTTTGAACGCACGGCGCAGCCGGGCGGGGGCGAAGCCCCGAGCGGCAGGATGCCGCGAGTAAAAACGGCCGCAGGCCGGTTTTGCCAATTATCGAGAGGAGCCGCGTATGACCGAGGACGAGGACGGCGGATTCGAGGCCATCGCGCGCGCGCTCAGTGCGCAGACCGGGAGCGAGTGCGCGCCGGAGCCTCAGAGTGCCGTCGCGGGCGGCAGCATTCATCGCAGCTATCGTTGGCGCTGCGGCGGGTCGCTCCTCTTCGTCAAGCTCGCCGACCCGACGGACGGCGGCGCGGCGCTCTCGGCCGAAGCCGCCGGACTCGAGGCGCTCGCGCAGGCGCGGGCTGTCCGCGTGCCGCGAATCATCGCCCGCGGCTCGATCGCGCGCAGCGCCTTTCTCGCTCTCGAGTGGATCGAGTCCCGCCCGGCGGGACGACTCGCGGAGCGCCGGCTCGGCGAGCGCCTCGCGGCCCAGCACCGGGTGAGCACCGCGGCATTCGGCTTCACCACTGACAACTTCATCGGCCGGACCCCGCAGCCGAACGGCTGCCTTTCCGATTGGGCGGAGTTCTTCCGCGAGCGGCGCCTGCGCCATCAGCTCGCACTCGCGATTCACAACGGGTTCGCCGAGCTCCTCGAGCAACCCGGGGCGCGGCTCCTCGAGTCGGTCGGTGCGCTGCTCGCGGACCACCGGCCCCAGCCTTCGCTCCTGCACGGCGACCTCTGGGCCGGCAACTGGCTCGCGGACCCGCAGCAGGAGCCGGTGATCTTCGACCCGGCGGTGTACTTCGGTGATCGCGAGGCGGACCTCGCCATGACCCGACTCTTCGGTGGCTTCGGCCGCGCCTTCTATGACGCCTACCTCACCGAGACGTCTCTGCCCGCCGGGCATGCGGTGCGTACCGAGCTCTATAACCTCTATCACGTGTTGAATCACGCCAATCTGTTTGGCGGTGGGTACGCGCGCCAGGCGCGCGTCAGCATCGATCGCCTGCTCGCGGAAGTCAGGGGTTAGGCCAGCGAGACTCCCTGGGCCAGCCGCGATTCGGCTATAGTCGATCGGAAAAAGGCGCCTGCGGCGCTTTTTCGGACATCGGCTCCGTTTCCGCCGGCAAAAGGCGCGACTTTTGCCGGTTGTTCCGTCTCCGAGGAGATTTAGTCATGGCGAGCAAGAACAGCAACAACATCACGTCCGTCCTGCAGGAGGAGCGAACGTTCGCTCCTCCCGCCGACTTCGCCGCGCGCGCCCGCATCAAGCCCGCGGACCTCGAGCGCATGCGCCGACAGGCAGCCGATGACCCGGTGGGCTTCTGGGCTCGGCTCGCGCGCGAAGAGATCACCTGGCAGACCCCCTTCACGGTGACCCTCGATGACTCGGCCGCGCCGAATTTCCGCTGGTTCATCGATGGCCGCCTCAATGTTTCGTTCAACTGCCTGGACGTGCATCTTCAGGATCGCGGACAAAAGACGGCGATCATCTTCGAAGGGGAGCCCGGCGATACCCGCAGGCTCTCGTACCGGGAGCTGCACGCGGAAGTCTGCCGCTTCGCCAATGCGCTGAAGGCGCAGGGCCTGCGCAAGGGAGATCGGGTGGCGATCTACATGCCGCTGCTGCCCGAAACCATCGTCGCGATGCACGCCTGCAACCGGATCGGCGCCATCCACTCGGTGGTATTCGGCGGCTTCTCCGCGCCCGCGCTCAAGGATCGGATCGAGGACACCGGCGCCAGGATGCTGATCACCGCCGACGGCGGCTGGCGCGCCGGCAATCCCATCGGGCTCAAGGCATCGGCGGACAAGGCCCTCGCCGCCGGTTGCCGCACCATTGAAAAGGTCATCGTCCTGGAGCGCACCGGCCGGCCGGTATCGATGGAGCGCGGGCGCGATCTGTGGTGGCACGAGGTGCTCGATGGGCAGTCGCCGGTCTGCGAGCCGGAGTGGGTCGAGTCAGAGCATCCGCTTTACCTGCTCCATACTTCGGGCTCGACCGGAAAGCCCAAAGGCATCCAACACTCGAGCGGCGGCTACCTGCTCGGCGCGAAGTTGACCACCCAGTGGGTGTTCGACCTGCGCGATGATGATGTCTTCTGGTGCACGGCGGATGTCGGTTGGGTGACGGGCCACAGTTACGTCGCGTACGGACCGCTCGCGGCGGGTGCGACCGTGATGCTGTACGAGGGCGCGCCGACCACGCCCGACGCGGGGCGCTTCTGGAAGGTGTGTCAGGATCACGGCGTCAGCGTTTTCTACACCGCGCCGACCGCGATCCGGGCGCTGATGAAGCTCGGCGATGAGATCCCGGCGCGCTACGATCTCTCATGCCTGCGCCTGCTCGGCAGCGTCGGCGAGCCGATCAACCCCGAGGCCTGGATGTGGTATCAGCGGGTGATCGGCCGCGATCGCTGCCCCATCGTCGACACCTGGTGGCAGACCGAGACCGGCATGATCCTCATCTCGCCCCTCCCCGGGGTCACGCCGACGAAGCCTGGCTCCTGCACGATGCCGCTGCCCGGGATCGAGGCCGATATCGTCGATGAGCGCGGCGAGCCCGTGACACGACCGGACGCCGGCGGTTACCTCGTGATCAAGAGACCCTGGCCGGCCATGCTACGCACCATCTGGGGCAACAACGCGCGCTACCTCGCCGCTTATTGGGAAAAATTCAACAAGCGCTTTTACGTAGCGGGCGACAGCGCCCATCGCGACAAGGACGGCTACTTCTGGATCATGGGCCGCATCGACGATGTGCTCAACGTCGCCGGCCACAGGCTCGGCACCATGGAGATCGAGTCCGCCCTGGTATCGCATGCGCGAGTCGCCGAGGCGGCGGTCGTCGGCAGGCCGCACGAGATCAAGGGAGAGGCGGTCTTCGCCTACGTCGTATGTCGCGGTTCGCGCCCGAGTGGCGACACGACGGCTCTCGTCGCGGAGCTGCGCAACTGGGTGTCGGAGCATCTGGGGGCAATCGCCAAACCCGACGAGATCCGCTTCGCCGACAACCTGCCGAAGACCCGCTCCGGCAAGATCATGCGCCGGCTGCTGCGATCGATCGCGCGTGGCGAGGAGATCTCGCAGGACGTCTCGACGCTGGAGAATCCCGCGATCCTGGATCAGCTGCGCGGGGTCGATGCGCCCGCCGCCGCGAAGTCACCCGCCGCCCAAAAGACGCCGCGGCGGCGCGCGGCCTCGAAATCCACGGCGCGCAAGTCCGGGATCAGAACAGCGGCACGGCGCTCGACAAAGCGCGCCGCACGCCCCGCCGCCAAGCGCAAAGCTGCGCGCTCGAAAGTCACAGCGCCGAAACGCACCCAGCGCCTCAAGCGCGTCGCGAAACCGAAGCCGGCGGGTCGCAGCAAGCGAAAAGGCCGCGCGAAGCGCTGACAGGTCCGCCGCTCAATCCTCCCCGATCGAGCGAAAGTCCAGCCCGAGCGAGCGCAGCTTGCGGTACAGGTGCGTGCGCTCCATGCCGACGCGCTTGGCGAGCTGGCCCACCTTGCCGTTGCAGAGCAGGAGCTGCTGCTGCAGGTAGGCGCGCTCGAACTGCTCGCGCGCCTCCCGCAGCGGCAGTGCGAGCAGATCCTGCTTGACCAGCGGTTCGCCCGGAGGCGCCTGCACGGCGAGCTCGCGCTCGACCTCATCGAGACTGATCTCCTCGCCTCCCCCCTGAATCAGCAGTCGGTGCACCAGGTTTTTCAGCTCGCGCACGTTATCGGGCCAGGGGTAGTTGCGCAATCGGTTCTGCGCGGCGACGCTGAAGCGCCGGAACGGCAGGCCCTCGGTGTCGACGATCCGGTCGACCTGTTGGCGCAGCAGCTCCGGGACATCCTCCGCGTAATCCCGCAGCGGCGGTACACGAACGATGAGCGTGTTGAGCTGCGCGAGCAGATCCCGGCGCAGCCCCTCCGGGCCGGCGCGGCCCTCGACGCCGGGCTGTGCGGAGGAGACCACGCGCGCGCGCATCTCGACCGGCTCACCGCTGCCGACCGGTGTGAAGCGCCCGGATCCCAGCGCGCCCACCAACAGGCGCTGCGCACCCGGCGGCAGATCCTCGATCTCCTGGATGAAGAGCGTCCCCTCCGCCGCCTGCTCGATGAGACCCGGGTAGCGGCTCGCGCCCTCCACCCGTCCGAACAACCGGCTCTCCGCGTCCGCTTCACGCAGCCCGCTCGCGACCAGTGTGACGAAGGGCGAGCCGGCGCGCGGACCGCGCTCATGCAAATACCTGGCGAACGCCTCGCGGCCCGAGCCTGCCTCGCCGATGAGGAGCACCGAGGAGGCGTGAGTGGCGATCTGCTGAAGCTCGGTGCGCAGCTGCTGCATCAGCTTGCTCTTGCCCACCGGGACCGCCAGCGCCGGTACGAACAGCCTCCCTGAGTGGCGGCGGCGCCTGCCGGCATCGAGCGCTCGCTCGACGGTGCGCAGGAGCTTGGCGAGCGAAAGGGGCTTCTCGACGAAATCGAAGGCGCCGAGACGCGTGGCCTCGACGGCCGTCTCCACCGTGCCGTGGCCCGACATCATGACGACGGGACAACCGTCGACGATGGAAGCGGACCACTCGCGCAGCAACGTGATGCCGTCGACGTCGGGCATCCAGATGTCGAGCAGCACCAGATCCGGCGTCTGACGCGCGCGCGAGGCGCGTGCCTGGGCCGCATTCGCCGCCACGTCGACCTCGTAGCCTTCCTCGGAAAGGATCTCCTTCAGCAGGCCGCGGATGTCCGCCTCGTCATCGACGACCAAGATGTGTGGAGCGCTCATGCCCTTTCTCTCCGCAATTGTTCTCTTCGGTCACGCGTACCGGCCGCCGTCCGCGTGCTGTCCACCAGGGGCAGCAGCACTCTCACGCGAGCCCCGCCTTCCGGACGATTGTCCGCATCGATCCGCCCGCCATGCTCCTCGACGATCTTCTTGACGATCGCGAGACCGAGGCCCGTGCCCTTGGGCTTGCTCGTGACGTAGGGGTCGAACACCCGGCCGAGGAGCTCGCGCTGAAACCCGGGGCCATTGTCACATACCGTGACGGCCGCGCACGCTGCCTCATCGGTCCCCTCGAGGCGGGTGGTGATCTCGAGCCGAGGCTGCGGCGCACCCTCGAGCGCCTCGAGCGCATTGGTCACGAGATTGTTGAGAATCTGGCGCACTCGGCCACGGTCGGCCTCGAGCGTCTCGAGCCGCCCATCGAGGTCGAGGTGGATCGCCGCGCGCAGGTCCTGCGAGCGATAGAGCTCCGCGACTTCGGTCACGAGCTGATTGAGGTTGAAGCGGCTGATGCTCATCTCGGGCGCGCGAGCATACTCGCTGAAGGCGTTCACCATCTGCTGCATGCTCTCGACCTGCTGCACAATGGTGTGGGTGGCCCGCTCGAGGATCTCCGCATCCCGCGGCGCCATGCTCGCGAGCAGCCGCCGGCGCAGACGCTCGGCGGAGAGTTGGATGGGGGTGAGCGGGTTCTTGATCTCGTGGGCCAGGCGCCGCGCAACCTCTCCCCATGCGGCATCCCGCTGCGCCTGCAGGAGCGTCGTGATGTCATCGAAAACGATGACGTAGCCCAGGTCGCCGCCCTCTCCCGGCAGCGGCGTACACGCGCACATGAGATTGCGCCGCCCGTGGGAGCCGTGTGAGGGGACACCGTCGAGATCGAGCTGCTCGCGCCACTCGTCACGGCCTCGGGCGAAGCGCACGGCGAGTGCCGCGACGAACTGCCCGAGCCGCTCGTTGCTCGCCGAGAGCTCCGGCAGGGCTCGGCCGGTCGCCGCCGACAGATCCGTGCCGAGGATGGCGCCCGCCGCCTCGTTGGCCATGCGCACGGTGAGCGCGCGGTCCACCGCGAGCACGCCGGTCGAGAGCCGGGCCAGGATCACTCCCAAGCGCTCGCGCTCGCGCTCGACAGCCTGTTGGCTGCGGGTCGCCTCCTCGTGCGCCCGCCGCAGGCGCTTGGTCATGTCGTTGAACGAGTGCACCAGGAATCCCATCTCGTCCCGCGAGGGTAGCGGCAGGCGCGTATCGAGGTTGCCCTTGCCGACGGCTCGGGTGCCCGCGATGAGATCCTGCACCGGACGCGCGAGCCGCTGCGCGGAGAAGATGGCCCCGTAGAAGGCCGCCAACATCGCAAGCAACAGGACCAGGGTCAGCGTCAGGCTGAAGCTGTACTTCAGCGGCTCGCGCAGCGCCGCGAGATTGCCATACTGCGAGTAGGAGCGTTGCACGGCGTCGGCGAGCGCGGCGAGCTGCGTCGGAACCGGATAGAGCGCCATGAGATAACGCTCATCGGGGCTCGTCGGCGACTCACTGAGCGGCGCGCCGATGCGGATGAGGTACTGGCCGTCGGACTGCGGCTCGAGACTCACGTACGGACGATGCTCGCTCACGCGGCGGACGAGGTCGGCGGGCGGCGCGAGCGGTACGTTCGCCAACGGGTTGTCGAGACTCGCCGCGACAATGCGCTCGTGATCGCCGAAGAGCACGAGCTCGGAAGCGGCCATCTCGCGTCGCGCCTCATCGAGCCGCGCCTGAAGTTCCACGCCCGAGCGGGCGACGAGCGAGTGCGCGAGCAGCTCCGTGCGCCGCGAGCATTCCTCCACCCGCAGGTCGAGCGCCTCGCGCGACAGCACCAGTGCGTCCTTCAGGCCCTGGCGTACCTCGACCCGAAACCAGCTGTCTATGCCCCGGTTGATGAACTCGAGCGATGAGAAATAGACGATGAGGAGCGGTGCCAACACCAGCGCGCCGAAGATGATGACGGTGCGCGCCGTCAGGCGCGAGCCCGGCACGTGGTTGCGGTAGTCCCGCACGAGTTGCCAGAGCTTTCTCACCAACATGCCGGCGAGGATCAGCACGCCAGCGATGTTGAGCAGCACGATCCATGGCTGCAGGCGGCCGAATTCCGAGGAATTCTGCACGCTCTTGGCGAGCAGCAGCAGCAACGCCCCGAGGCCGACCGTGGCCCAGAACGCCAGAGACCACGCGCCGCGGCGGCGTGCCCGCAGCCGCTGCGCCGGCTCGCGATCGTCGCTTACACCGGCAGGGACCATGAGTACCACTTGCTCACGCGTTGCCAGTCATCCGTCCAGAAAAGCAGTGCGCGCAGGGACGCGGGCAGCTTGCCGCGCCGCACGCCCGCGCGCACGCTGATGATATAGCGGCCCCCATCGAGCTGCGGCGCGACGAGGATGGGCCAGCCCTCGACCTTGCCGAGATACGCGAGCGCCTCCTTGAGCGTTTCGAAGCTTTTCTGGTCACCGCTGCTGATGTCGCGAACCACGAACCGATCGGTGACCACGTGATAGGCAAGCTCGCGCCGCAGCATGAGGTCGACGACGTTGGCGTTGAACCAGAGACGGCGGACGCGATCGACGCGCGTCTCGAGGTCGAAGGTGAGCGTGACTCCATCCTGCAGCGCCGCGCGGATCGCGGGATTCAGCGGGTACTGCACGCGCGCGTACAGCTGGTACACGCCGTGATCCAGGTTGACATAGGCCGTGCTGACCTCGAGCACCCCGTCGAGCGCATTGGCGAAGGCCAGCGCTCCGGTCACGGCAAGCAGCACGACGCCCGTGAGAAGCGTCAGCGCCCGCAAGGGACCGCCCGCTCGGCCACCGGCGCGCGAGGAACCCAGGAGTGAGAACCGTCGTGGCATGGATACAACAGCAGGTCCGTAAGGTTTCCCGGACCTAAGCGGCGCGCTCAGGTCCCACGCGTTGTCTTTTCGAGACAAGCATAATAGAACCCGTCGGTCCCTGCCGCTCCTCCGCAGAGGAGCTGGGTGCCGACCTCGCGCCCGAGCCCCCCGGGAGCCAGGGAATCCCCCTGAGGCATCGGCGCCGCCCTCGCCTGCGGTTCCAGCTCGAGGAAGCGGCCCACCACGGCCTCGTTCTCCGCCGGCAGGGCCGAGCAGGTCGAATACACGAGCCGACCGCCGGGCGCGAGCACCCGGAAGGCCCCCGCGAGGATCTCGAGCTGAGTCGGGGCAAATGCCTGGATGTCCTCGGCACGGCGCAGGAGCTTGATATCCGGGTGGCGGCGGATCACGCCGGTGCCGGAGCAGGGGGCGTCCACCAGAACGCGGTCGTAAGGTCTGCCCTCCCAGAACGAGCCGGGCTCGCGCACGTCCGCTGCGATCAGCCGCGCCGCGAGACCCAGTCGCCGAAAGTTGTCTTCCACCCGGCGCAACCGGCCGGCATCGATGTCCAGGGCGGTGAGCTCGAGCGGGCCCGGGACGATCTCGAGCAGCTGGCCGGCCTTGCCCCCGGGCGCAGCGCAGGCATCGAGCACACGCATGCCCGGAGCGGCCTCGAGGAGCGATGCGGCGAGTTGCGCTCCCGCATCCTGGACCGACACCCAGCCCTCCTTGAAGCCCGGAAGGGCCGTGACCGGGACCGCACGATCGAGCACCACCGCCGCCGCTGTGCCGCGGGCCGTCATCCAGTCGATGAGGCGTCCGGCAAGGCCGGCCGCCGCCAGGTCGCCGAGGTATTCAGCGGGCCGCCGGCGGGCGGCATTCAGACGCAGCACCATCGGTGGATGCTCGTTGTTGGCTGCGAGGATTCGAGCGCAATGCTCGGGCCATGCGGCCGTGAGCGCGCTGACCAGCCAGGCCGGATGGGCGCTGCGAGCGGCGGGATCGGTGTCTACCTGCGCTAGACGATGCTGCCGCTCCCTCACGAAGCGGCGCAGAACGGCGTTGACGAGCCCCCCGGCACGCCGCTGGCGCAGGGCACGGGCCGCATCGACGGCCATGTCGACGACCAGCGGTGGCGCGTTGCGCGAGTACTCGATCTGGAAAGCGGCGGTGATGAGGAGAGCGTGGATCTCGGCCGCGAGATCGCGTGGCCGCTCGAGCAGCCCCTCCACGGCCGGCAGCAGGCGCAGATACCAGCGCACCGTTCCGAGCGCGATGGCGCGAACGGCCGATCGCTGCGGGTGTGTCTCGGCGGCGGACAGCGCCTCCTCGGCGGACCGCCCGGATACGATCGCGGCGACTGCGCGCGCGGCCTCGGCGAGAGCCTGAGCGCCGGGATTCGGCGGCTCGCCGCTCAAGTCCCGCCACCCAGGATCATTTGCGGCTTGAGCGCCAGCGGTCTGCGGGTGAGCACCGAGGCTGCCAGGCGGGGCCCTCCTGGGCGCTGCACAGTCAGGAGATCCAGGAGGCCCATACCGCATTGCACGCGGATATAGCCGTTACGATGGTCGCCATTGGCCTCGACGATGCAGCCGGGAGCGCTCGCGGGCACCGGCCCGGGCAGCGGCGCCACTCTTGCCGCATGCACGAGCAGGCGCTCGCAGGTACCGCTTGCCGCCCCCCGCCAGTTCGTTTCCGCGACGGGCCAGGGCTCGAATGCTCGCACCTGCCGCTCGATCTGAACCGCCGGCCGGTTCCAGTCGATGGGCGCCTCGCGCTTGTCCAGCTTGCGCGCGTAGGTGACACCCTCCGCCGGCTGCGCTCGCGCATGCAGGGTGCCCTGGGCCAGGCCTTGCAGCGCCTCGAGCAGGAGGGCAGCGCCCGGTCCCGCCAGTTTCGCGCGCAGACTGCCGGCGGTGTCGTCGGCCTCGATGGGGATCGCCTGCTGCAGCAGCAGAGGGCCCGTATCCAGTCCCTCGTCGATGAGCATGATCGTGACTCCGGTGGCTTCATCGCCTGCGAGCAGAGCACGCTCGATCGGTGCCGCGCCGCGCCAGCGTGGCAATAGCGAGGCATGGACATTCACACAGCCGAGTCGTGGAATCTCGAGCGCGGCTGGCGGCAGGAGCAGGCCATACGCGACGACGACCAGCACATCCGGACGCCAAGCCGAAAGTTGCGCGCGGTCCGCCGCGGTTTTGAGCGAGGCCGGCTGATCCACAGGCACCGAAGCTCCGGCGGCGACCTTCACGGCAGAGGGAGTGACGCGCTGCCCTCGTCCTCGCGGGCGGTCCGGCTGGGTCAAGACCCCCACGAGCCGATGGGCAGAGCCCATCAGCGCGATCAGGGTGGGAACGGCGAATTCCGGGGTGCCGGCGAATGCGACTCGCATGTTTGCTTATGAGCTGAAAGTCGCCTGCGACGCTTTCAGCGAGACCCTACACGATTGCCGCGGGCAAAGGGAACGGCCCTTCGCCCGCTGTGCATTGCCACCGCGTCGCTAAAGGGCGCGGCGGCGCTCGGGGGCAGAGGGCGATCGGCCCGCTCGCTCTTTGCGCTCCTTCTCGAGCTTCTTGCGGATGCGCCCGCGCTTGAGGCTGGAGAGATAATCGACAAACAGCTTGCCGTCGATGTGATCTATCTCGTGCTGGACGCAGACCGCGAGCATATCCTCGCAGTCTCTCTCGAAAGCATTGCCGGTCCGATCCTCGGCGCGCAAGCGGATCTTCGAGGCGCGCTTCACCTCCTCGAAGTAGCCGGGGACCGAAAGGCACCCCTCCTCGGTGGCGACCTCTCCCTCGCGCGAGAGGATCTCCGGATTCACGAGCACCAGGGGGTCATTGTGTTCGGCTGTGAAGTCGATGACGATCAGCCGCTGGTGCACATCGACCTGAGTGGCCGCGAGGCCGATGCCTGGCGCGGCATACATGGTCTCCAGCATGTCATCGACGAGCCGCTGAAACTCGGGATCGAACCGGGTCACGTCCTGCGCACGAGTACGGAGCCGCGGATCGGGGAATTCGAGAATCGTTCTAATCGCCATGGTTTCCTGGGTGGGGGTGGATCTCAGGCCTTCAAAGGGCTGGTGGCGTCCGAAAAGCCGGTCGGCGAGGTCGTCCGGCCCGTGACCGAGCGCACAACTTGACATTAAGTCATCCTGCGCCCGGTGACGGCATGCGATTATAGCCCGGCCATTCAAGCTGGTAGCCGGCTTTGGGCCGATACGTGAAGGGGTGGAGGATGGTCTCGAATCAAGCTTTTCGAATCCGCCTGACTGCGGGTCTCGCGCTGTCGGTCGCGCTCGCCGCGTGCTCGTCGCTGCACGGCTCCCGCCACACGGCGCCTGCCGCTACCGAGGACAGCGCCGCACAGTCCTCGGCGCCACAGGCCAGCGGCGACAGCCAAGTCGGCGATGACAGCCAGACCGCGACCCAGGCCGCTGCTTCGGCCGCCGAGCCCTCGCCTCAGGCCTCGCCGGCCGCGGTTCCGCAAGTCAACCCGAATGCGCCCATGACCTACACGGTCAAGCGTGGCGATACACTCTGGGGCATCGCGTCGATGTACCTGCGCGACCCGTGGGACTGGCCCGAGGTCTGGTACATCAATCCGCACATCCGCAACCCCCATCTCATTTATCCGGGCGACAAGCTGGCTTTGGCCTATGACCAGAACGGCAGGCCACACGTCCAGGTGATCGAGGCAAGCGCGCTGCGGCTCGAGCCGCGATTGCGCAGCACGCCCATCGCCTCTGCGATCCCGACCATCCCGTACGGCGCGATCGCGGCGTTTCTCGGCCGCCCGACGGTGCTCACGCGCGAGCAGATCAAGGCGGCCCCGCATATCGTCGCCTTCCGCGACGACCACCAGATCGCAGGCTCCGACGTCATTGCCTATGTCAGGGGACTCGGATCCAATCCGCACAGCCGCTACAGCGTGATACACGTGAGCGAGCGACTGCGCGACCCCGACACCGGACACGTGCTCGGTTATCTCGGCCTCTACACGGCCACGGCTCTGATTACACAGCCTCCGACCCGTCCGGCACGGGCGACGCTGATCGACACGGCGCGCGAAACTCTGCGCGGTGACAAGCTGATCTCCAGCGACACGCTGGCGCCGCTCAATCTCGAGCCGCGGGCGCCGAGCACACAGGTCAACGGCAAGGTTGCCTGGATCGTGGGCGACACGGGCATCAGCGATCTTGCGGGCGAATACGACATCGTCGTCATCAACCGCGGATCAGACGATGGACTCGAGGCGGGTAACGTGTTGGAGGTGGATCAGGCCGGGCAGGTGGTGCGGGATACCTACGGCTCGAGCAGCGGGGTCCGCGAGATGAGCGATCTGAACTCCGTGTTTGCGCCAAAGGTGCGGCTGCCGGACGAGCGCGCGGGCACACTGCTCGTCTTCAAGACTTATCCGAACCTGAGCTTCGGCCTGATCGTGGGTGCTTCCAACACCGTCTCCGTCGGAGACGTGGTACACAATCCTTGATCGAAGCCTGCGGCGGCGGGGCGCCTCCTCGTGCCTGCGTGAAGCCGGGTTAGCGCAGACAGCGCTCGAAGCGCTCGTTCACACGCCGGGCGTACCAGCTCGTGGTCAGGAGTCTCTCGATCTTCGGTCCTCCGAGGCGGATTCGCGGCAGCGTGGCCCGAGGCAGACGGCGGGCGCTCTTGCGGTCCGCGAGCGCGAAAACCCGCCGATAAAGCAGCGTCTCCTCGAAGCTCTCCGAATCAGCCTGCTCGAGGGCCGCGTGAATCTCGGGGTCACTCAGGTGCAACCGCTTCGCGAGCGCGAACAGCACCCGCTCCGTGCTGCCGGCGCCCTTGGCATGCGGGTTGCGTGCCAGCAGCGCGCCATCGGCCACCAACGGCAGACCGGCAGCGATGCTCGCGGCGCGCTGGAAGGCGGCGTTGCGACTCGCGTACTGACCCGCGTTGTAATCGGCGAAGCGGAAGAGGTAACGATCATACGGCGCCGGATAGTCGAGCAGATGGGCGGTGCCGAAGTAGATGCTGGCACGGCGACCGAAGAGCTCATCGCGCAGGTCGCGTCGCGGGTCGTGATAGGGATAGGGCTTCTTCTTCTCGAAGTGCCCGGCGAACACCACGCTCACCTGCATCGGGCCGCGCGTACGGATCGGATTCCAGCTCGCGAACAGCCGGCGGCCGAGCGGCACGCGGCCGATGAAGTCCTCGTAGATATCACTCAGCTGTTTCTCGGTCCTCGCCGCCCGGACTCGCTGCAGGTAAGCGCGCCCGTCGGATGACTGCAGCTCGAGCGCCGCATGCACCAGGACCGGAGGCACGCCCGCGTGCGCTGCGCGCTCATCGAGCGCGCGCAGAGCGATCCTGCCGAGGTTGGGGATGACCGGCTCCGCCTGAAAGCCTGACTCCTGCGCGATGACGGCGACGACCGCGCAGACGTTCTCGCGGGTGGGCGGAAGGCGGAGCGTGGCGAACGCCGCGGCGATATCGGCGCTCCAACCGGCGCGATCGCTGATCGCACCGGGAAGAGCACTGTTGATGTTCTTCCGTGCCTCCACTGGATTGCTCCCCTCGCGAGCAAGCCTCGGTCCCGGACCGGCGCAGCCCGCTAACAGGAGCCAAGAGGAGGTTAGGAACGCGGCGCAGACGCGCATGCGTCTGATCCGAAGCGCCGAGCTACTTCAGGCCGCGCGCGCGCCCCGGTGCGGCCTTGCGGGTCGGCTTGTGCGAGAGGCGCTTGCTCTTGGCCGGTTTCTTTGCCGCCGCCCGCCGCCTGCCGCCGCCATCCGCAGCCGCCCTGTTGAGTTCCGTGGAGGCCTTGGAACGGCGAGCGGCGGTCGGATGAGCGGCGCTCGTCCGAGCCGGCGGAATGCGCGCAGGTTTTGCGGTCTCGGCGCGGTGGCGGCGGGCAGGAGCCGTCGCTGGCACGCCTGCCGCGGTTGCGCCTTTCTGCGGCGCGGTCGCTCGGCGCTTTGCGCCTCGCCCCCAGCGCCCCTTGCCACGCTCCGGCGCCTGCGCCAGCAGTGCACGGCATTCCTCGAGCGTGAGCGACCTGGGTTCCCGCTCCTTCGGCACCTTGGCGTTCTTCTTGCGATCGGTGATGTACGGGCCGTAGCGGCCGTTCAACACCTGGATGTCCTCGACGCCGAAGTCGACGATGATGCGGTTGGCGTCAGCCTCCTGCTTCAGGCGAATGACCTCGAGCGCACGCTCCAGGCTCACCGTGTAGGGGTCGTCTTCCTTGAGCGAGACGTACTTGCTGCCGTATTTCACGTACGGACCGAAGCGGCCGACGTTGGCGACGACCGTCTCGCCCGCCGCCGTCTCGCCCAGCGTGCGCGGCAACTTGAAGAGCTCCATGGCATCGGCGAGCGTAATGGCGTCCATCTTCTGTCCGGGCCGCAGGCCCGCGAAACGCGGTTTCTCGGCATCGTCCTTGGTGCCGATCTGCACGAACGGCCCATACCGCCCCATCCGCACGGTGACCGGTTTGCCGGTGGCGGCATCCTTGCCGAGCTCGCGCGCCTGCGCGACCTGCTCGCGCGAGACGGTCTTCTCGATCCGCTCCACCTGACGGATGAACGGCCTCCAGAACTTGTCGAGCGGCTGCGTCCACTCCTCCTCTCCGCGGGAGATCGCATCGAGCTCGTCCTCCATCGCCGCCGTGAAGCCGTACTCCACGTAACGATGAAAGTGATGCGTCAGAAAGCGGTTGACGATCTTGCCGATGTCGGTCGGCACGAAGCGGCGATTGTCCATCTCGACGTACTCGCGGTCCTGCAGGGTCGAGATGATGCTCGCGTAGGTCGAAGGACGCCCGATACCGTGCTCCTCCAGCGCTTTCACCAGCGAGGCCTCGGTATAAAGCGGCGGCGGCTCGGTGAAGTGCTGATCGGCGTTGAACGTGAGGAGATCGACGGCATCGCCTTCCTGCAAGGGCGGCAGCGCGTGATCTGCCTCGTCCGCCTTCATGTCATCGGTGCCTTCCTGGTACACGGAGATATAACCCGGCTTCACGAGGGTGGAGCCGTTGGCGCGCAGCACGTGGCGCTCGGGACCGTCGGGCCCCGCAAGCATGTCGACCGCGACCGTGTCGAAAATCGCCTGCGCCATCTGCGAGGCAACCGCGCGCTTCCAGATCAGCGCGTAAAGTCTATATAGATCGCCGTCGATCTTGCCCTCCACGTCGGCCGGCGTGATCGCGGCGGAGGTCGGGCGGATGGCTTCGTGCGCCTCCTGGGCGTTCTTCGACTTGGTCTTGTAGATGCGCGGCTCCTCGGCGACCTCGCTTTGGCCGTAGAGCCGCGCCGCGACCTCGCGGATTTCCCGCACCGCCTCCGCCGCGAGCGACACGGAGTCGGTACGCATGTAGGTGATGAGGCCGACATTGCCGTCGCCGATGTCGAGCCCCTCATAGAGTTGCTGCGCGAGCCGCATCGTCCGGCGGGCGTTGTATCCGAGCTTGCGCACGGCTTCCTGCTGCAGGGTCGAGGTGGTGAAGGGCGGGGCGGGCGTGCGCCGCCGCTGCTTGCGATCCACCGCGACCACACGCAACTGACCAATCCCCGCCGCGGCACCGCTCTGCGCCGCGCTCGTCCGGGCACCTTCGCGCACCGCGCGCTCGACCTCAAGCGCCCGCGTTTCGTTGGTGAAGGAGAACTGCTCGACCTTCTGGCCGGCGTACTCGGTGAGCTTCAGAGGGAACAGCGCGGGCTGCTGGCCATCCGTCGCTCGCTTGGCGCCCGAGCCTTCGAGCGTCCAATACTCTCGCGCGACGAATGCCGCGATCTCCTCCGCGCGCTCGCAGATCATGCGCAGCGCCGGACTCTGCACCCGGCCCGCCGACAGGCCGCGCCGCACTTTCTTCCACAGAAGGGGCGAGAGATTGAAGCCGACCAGGTAGTCGAGCGCCCGGCGCGCCTGCTGCGCGTTGACCAGATCGAGCGACAGGTCGCGCGGCTGCGAAACCGCCTGGCGGATGGCGTTGCGGGTTATCTCGTAAAACGCCACCCGGTGCACCGCCTTGCCGTCGAGATCTCCGCGGGACTTCAGGATCTCCTTCAGGTGCCAGGCGATCGCCTCGCCCTCACGATCGGGGTCGGTGGCCAGATACAGCGCCTTCGATTTCGCGAGCCCGCGGGCGATGCTCTCGATGTGGCGCTCGTTCTTCTCCAGCACCTGATATTTCATTGCGTAGCCGTGCTCGGGATCGACCGCGCCCTCCTTCGGCACGAGATCGCGCACGTGGCCGTAGGAGGCCAGCACCTCGAAGTCCTTACCCAGGTATTTCTTGATGGTCTTCGCCTTGGCGGGCGATTCGACCACGACTAGATTTTCAGCCATGCGTCAACGAATCCCTGTGCTCGATCAATGCCGGACGGGGCCGCCGCTGCCGGACATGACGCTCTCGAAACGGGCGAATGCCAGCTCCTGGCCCGGCTGGCTCGAGAGGACGAGCAGCACCACCCATTTGAGCTGCTCGACGTCGACTTCCTGGACATCGAGTGCCAGCGCGCGTTCGATCACGAGCTCCCGCTGTTGCGGTGTCAGGACGCGCTGACGATCGAGTATCATGAGAAAGGCGCGGGAATCGGCCGCGAGACGCGAAAGCTCGCCTTCGGCGAATACGCGCAGTCCGGCGCGATCCTGCCGTGCGTCGCCCGCTCCGGACGATACCCGTTGATCACTCACCAGTGCCGACAGCCACTCCATCGCGTGCACGACCTCGCTCACCGAGAAGCCGCGCCGCTGCAGATCCTCGAGCATGCGGCGCCGCTCCGGGATCTCGGCCGGGTCCGCCAACATGTAATTGTCGTAAACGTAGATCAGGACTTTAAGAACACTGCCGGTGGTCATGTGGATAGTCGGCCGTACAGGCCGCCAGGAAATGGCGCGACGCGCCCTTCAAGCTCGAGAATCAGCAACATCGAGGCGATCGACTCGCCGGACAAGCCTGAGCGGGCAACGAGCGTATCGATGGTAGTGGGTTCGAAACCGAGCGCATCTAACAGCATTTCATATGCCTTGTCCAATCGGGTGCCCCTGCCGCCATCATCGGCACCACCCCCGGACGATATCGCAAGCCTTTGAAATGAAAATGAAAATTGCAGCTCACGCAGCACGTCCTCCGGCCCTTCGACCAGGTGTGCGCCTTCCCGGATCAGCTGGTGGCACCCCCGCGAGAGGGGGCTGCGGATCGAGCCCGGGACCGCGAACACCTCCCGGCCCTGCTCCCCCGCGAACTTGGCGGTAATCAATGAGCCACTGCGCTCGGCCGCCTCGACGACCAGCGTCCCGAGCGAAAGCCCGCTGATCAACCGGTTGCGGCGCGGGAAATTCTGTCGCTGCGGCCCGGTCCCACGCGCAAACTCCGAGATCACCGCCCCGGCGCCCGCGATGCGCCTCGCCAGCGCGGCGTTTTCGCGCGGGTACGTCCGGTCGAGTCCCGTGCCGAACACCGCAATCGTGCGCCCCGCGACCGCGAGCGCCCCTTCATGGCTTGCCGCATCGATGCCCGACGCGAGCCCGCTCGTGATGGTGAGTCCGGCGCGCGCCAATGCACCGGCGAATTCCCTCGCGATCGCGCGCCCGACCGGCGAGGCCGCTCGCGCTCCCACCATCGCGAGCTGCGGTGTCTGCAGCGCTTCGACACACCCCAACACGTAAAGCGCCGCCGGGGAACCGCGAGTCGCCGCCAGCTGCGGCGGGTACTCCTCTTCTCCCCACAACACCAGACGGACGCCGCTCGCGCGCATCCATTCGAGATCAGCCGCGAGCGCCCCGTGGTCAGGCCTCTGCAGAAATGCCCGAGCCTCCGGCGGTAGATCCACCCGCGCGATGACTTCCGGTTCGCACAGGCGCTCGCGATCGCCTCTCGCCTCCGCCGCGAGCGCCTGAACGTGATCGCCGGTGAGCCCGGGGCTGCGTGCCAACCTCGCGCGGACGGTCTCCATCTGCATGCGGGCAGAGAATAGACGAGCCGGTGTGGTCCGGGTCCCGGGAGAAATGCGCCTAAACAGGCAAAAATGCAGCCGGCGTCAGCCGGCTGTCTCCAGGCTCGAGGCCACCTCCAGCCACTGCTCCTCGAGTAACGAGATTTCCCGCGCCAGCTCGCCATGGCGCGCGCTGAGGCGCAGTTGCTCATCGGCGCCCGCCGCCGCGTACCTGTCAGAGTCGGCGAGCCGCGATTCGAGCGCCTGCCGCTCGGCCGTGAGCTGCTCGAGCAGCGTTTCCAACCGGCGCCGCTCGGCGCGCAGAGGTGTCAGGCGATTGCGGGCCTCGGCCTCGAGGCGGCGTTGCTCGCGGCGCGAAGTGCCGCTGGCCGTTGCGCCGCGCGATCCCTGCTCCGCGGCCGCCCCGGGCTCAACCGGGGCGGCCCGGGCGAGCCACGAGGCGTAGTCCTCGAGATCGCCATCGAATGCGCTGACGAGGCCGTCGGCCACGAGCACAAAGCGATCGCACGCGCCGCGCAACAGAGCGCGATCATGCGAGATGGTGACCACGGCTCCCTGAAAATCCTGGAGCGCGAGCAGCAGCGCATGGCGCGTGTCGAGATCGAGATGGTTGGTGGGCTCATCGAGGAGCAGAAGGTTGGGCCGACGGGCGACGAGGATGGCGAGCGCGAGCCGCGCTCGCTCGCCGCCCGAGAACTGGCGCGTGGCCTCGAACACGCGCCCGCCGCGAAACCCGAAGCGCCCGAGGTGGTTGCGCCGGTCGAGCTCGGTCCAGCGCGTCTGCTCGGGACCGCCGCGGCGCTCGAGCTCCGCCAGTGCGGTGGCGTCGGCGTCGAGGTGCTCGAGCTCGAGTTGCGCGAAAAAGCCGATCGCGACATCCGGGGCACTCTCGATGCGTCCCGAACACGCTGCGAGTTGCCCGGCCAGGACTCGCATCAGAGTCGATTTGCCGGCGCCGTTGCGACCGAGCACGCCGATGCGATCGCCGGGGCTGACCTCGAGCGAAACCTCGTGCAGCACCTGCCGCTCGCCGTAACCTGCGCCGACGCGCTCGAGAGTCATGAGCGGCCGCGGCAGTTTCGCCGGCGCCGCGAATTCCCACTCGACTCCCTCTTCCAGATGCACCGATGCGATCTCGGGCAACCGCGCGAGCCACTTCAGCCGGCTCTGGACCTGACGCGCTTTGCTCGCCTTGGCCCGAAAACGGGTCACGAAACCCTCCACTCGGGCTCGCTCACGCTGCTGTCCCGCGAGCAGCGCCTGCGTGCGCTGTGCCTCCGCGGCGCGCTGTGTCTCGAACGCGCTGTAGTTGCCCGTGTAGGCGCTCAGGCGCTCGCCCTCGATGTGCAGGATGCGCCCCACAACACCGTCGAGGAATTCACGGTCATGAGATACGAGCAACAGCGTGCCGGGATAGCTCTTCAGCCAACGCTCGAGCCAAAGCACCGCATCGAGATCGAGGTGGTTGGTGGGCTCATCGAGCAGCAGCACGTCCGAGCGGCGCATCAGTGCGCGTGCGAGGTTGGCGCGCATCTGCAGGCCGCCGGAGAACTCGCCTACGGCCCGCACGATGTCCTCGGGCGCAAATCCGAGCCCGGCGGCGAGTTGCGCGGCGCGGCTCGCTGCGGAATATCCGGTCAGCCGCTCGTATTCGGCGTGCAGTGCGCCGAGACGCATGCCGTCGGCATGTCGCTCACTGCCGGCGATTTTGTGCGCCTGGGCCAGCTGCGCTTCGATCGATGCGAGCTCGAGGTCGCCGCCGCGGATGTAGTCAACGACTGTTGCCTCGGTTTCCGGCAGCTCCTGCGTGACCGCGGCGACGACTAAGCCGGGCGGCGCGCGATACTCGCCGGCATCGGGCGCGAGCTCCCCGCGGATCAGCGCAAGCAGGGTCGACTTGCCGCAGCCGTTGCGTCCGACGATGCCGACTTTCTCGCCGCGGAAGATGCTGCAGCTGGCCGCATCGATGAGAACCCGAGGTCCACGCCGCAGCCGGACCGCCGAGAGAGCGAGCATGGCAGAGCCAGCGCCGCTTCAGGCGCGGGAGTCGCCGTGGGCGAGCGCCGCGGTCTGCTGCGTGTAGCGCAGGAAAGCCGGGCCGGAAGTGCTCTGGCGCTTGAGGAGCGCGAGGAGGTCCTCGGACGTGCACGGCTCGCCGAAGAGCCTGCCCTGCGCGTAGTGGCAGCCACTGCGACGCAGGAACTCGAGCTGGCTGACCGACTCGACGCCCTCGGCGATGACGTCGATCTCGAGATTGCGGCCCATCTCGATGATGGTGCGCACCAGAGTGGCGTTGCCGGCGTTCTCGCCGACGTCGCGGACGAAGGACTGATCGATCTTGAGCGTGTCGATCGGGAACTGCTGCAGGGCGGACAGCGAGGAGTAGCCCGTGCCGAAGTCATCGATCGACAGATGCAGCCCCATGGCGTAGAGCTCATCGAGCAGGCGCAAGGTGCGCTTGGCATCCGCCATCAGCGTGGTCTCGGTGATCTCGAGCTCGAAGGCCGTCGGCGAGACGCCGTGGCGGCGGAACACCGAGCGGCAGCGCAGGATGAAGCTCGCCTGGCGCAGCTGCTTCAGCGAGAGATTGAGCGAGATCCGTCCGGGGTCGCCGATCTCGGCCTGCATCTGCCGGTAATCCATGCACACCCGATTCAACACCCACTCGCCGATGTCGAGGATGAGATTGGTCTCCTCCGCGAGCGGGATGAACTGCGACGGCGGAATGTCGCCGTGCCCGGGCAGCCGCCAGCGAAGGAGCGCCTCGGCGCCGATGATCCGGCCGCTGGCCACGTCCACCTTGGGCTGGTAGCGGATCACGAGCTCGTCCCGCTCGAGCGCGCGGCGCAGCTTGCTCTTCATGATCAGGCGCTCGACGGCCGCGGCGTTCATCTCCGGCGAGTAGAACGCGAAAGTGTTGCCGCCGTTCTGCTTCGAGTAGTACATCGCCGCGTCGGCATTGCGGATGAGATCGATGACGTTCTCCGCATCCCGCGGACAGAAGGCGACGCCGATGCTGGCGGTGAGAAAAACCTCATGCTGGTTCAACTGGAAGGCGCGGCTGACCTCCGTGAGCACGGCGCGCGCCAGGTGCGCGATCGGGCCGCGGTTGTCTGCTTCCGCGGGCAGACCGTCGATGCAGAGCGCGAACTCATCGCCCGCGAGGCGCCCGAGGAGCGCGCCCTTCGGCAGCGCGCGCGTCAGCCGCTCCGCCAGCACCTCGAGCACGCGGTCGCCCGCGCCGTGTCCGAAAGTGTCGTTGACTTCCTTGAAATGATCCATGTCGAGGTAGAGCAGCGCCACCGCCTGCCCGCTGCGCAGTCCGCGCGCGATGGTCTGCTGCAGGACGTGATGGAACTGCATGCGGTTGGGAATCTTGGTGAGCGCATCGTAGCGGGCGAGATAGCGGATGCGGCGCTCGGCGCGCTTGCGCTCGGTGATGTTGCGCGCCACGAAGATGTTGCCCTGGAACTGCGGGTCGGCGCTCTCGATCCGCGAGCCCGTGAGCGACACGGGAATCGTCTGGCCGGCGCGGGTGCGCACCACGGTCTCGCGCGTTTCCTGCGCGGCCTGCAGCAGGTCGAAGCCTTCGCGCTCGCGCTCATCGAGCATCGCCAGGATGCTGCGGCCGAGGATCTCCTCCTCGCTGTAGGCGAGAAGCTTGCGGGCCGCCGAGTTGACCACCTTCACCACCCCGTCCGGGGAGGTGACGAACACGGCGTCCGTCATGCTGTTGAGGACGTTGTGCAGGTAGTTCTTGTGGATGGTCGACTGGCGCAACCGCGAGCGCATGCGCTCGAGAGCCTGCTCCAGCTCCCCGATGATGTCGCTCCGGCGTACCTCGACCGGTCGGGTGTAATCGCCCTGCCCGACCCGATCGGCGCTCCTGATGAGCGCCGCCGTCGATGCCTGAATTCCCCGCGCCGCGCGCCAGCCGATCACCGCCGCGGCGAGACTGCCGAGCACCGCGAGCGCCCCGGCTCCCTGAGCCGTGAGCGCATCGGGGGGGTGGCGCCAGACGAAGAAGCCGATCAGGGCCGCGGTCGCAAGCAGCACGATCGCAAACGCGGCGCTGGCGTACTTCAACTTGAGGTTTGCGGCAGTCACACGGGCTCGGACGTCCAGTAGCCCGATAATAGTAACCGCGCCTCAGTACCCCGACCACACCTTCTTTATGTAGCCGACCATCAGGCCGCGCATGGTGGACATCGGGTCGGCGTCGGCCGCGAAAATCGGCGGCTTACGCCGCAGCAGCCGCCAGTTCTCGCTCCGCAGCACCTGCCGAAGGTAATCGACATTGCGCTCGATCGCCTCCAGGTAGGGGTTTCTGCCGCCGTAGAGGATCTCGAGATACCGGTAGGCCGAGCCAAACTCCCGGTCCAGGCGCTTCTCGCGCGCCTCCGCCACGAACTCCGGCGTCTGGCGCAGAAGGTCGAGCCCCGAGGCGTACTTCACCTGACGACCGCCGTTGGCGACGATCGGCAGTGCCACCCCGCCCAGCACGAACTCCGCGTACAACCGATCGCGGCACTTCTCGAGGTAACAGCGGTCCGCCATCTGCGCGATCATGTCGGCGGTACCGAGCAGATGCCCCACTTTGACATCGCGCGGATCGGTTACTCGTGCCTCGATCTCGGCGAACGGCAACTCGTAACCGGTGAAGTGGATGATCTCGCGCGCGACCGGTACCCAGGCGTCAAGGCCGACCTCGGGGAGGAACTCCTCGAGGAAGCGGGCGCCCCGGGAGACATGGATCCGGGTGAATTCCGCTCCGTTGCGCGAGTCCTGGTCATCGGCGCGCCGAAGGTAACCGACGTCGTGGAAGAGTCCGGTGATGAGGCCCGCGACCGCCCGCTCCCCGCCAAGGGGCTGCCCCTCCCCATTGCCGGCCTGCCGCTCGTAGCCGACCAGCAGGCGCGCCAGCGCCAGGGTGATGTCGAGGGTGTGCTGGCGGTCGTGGTAAACCGTGTCCACGCCGTGGAAACCGGCGACTTCCCCGGCGAAGAGCCGCTCGAAATGCCCGAAGGACCGACGCAGCGGCTCGATCGGCGCATCCGGCCAGGTCGGCCGGTAAAGCGCCTCGATGGCGCGCAAGACCGCCTCCGGCGAGCTCACCTGCACCGAATTCGTGACGTCGAAGTCACTGCGCCGGGCGCTGTTCATTCTATTGGTTCGTGGCACGGCTGCGTGCCGCTCCCGGGAGCGAAATTTGTGTCAGTCTAGGAGCCGTCCCCTCCCGGTCACTGCGACTTGCCGCACAGTTTTATCAGGCTGCTTCACCCGGGGCGATGATGCCGTGCTGGAGCAGCAGTGCCCGAATCTCCGGGCGCCGCCCCCGGAACTCGACGAAGGCTTCCAGGGCATCACGGCTTCCGCCCCGCGAGAGAATCGAGTCGAGAAAGCGCTGGGCCGTAGCCCGGTCGAAGACGCCCCGCTCCTCGAAGGCTGAAAAGGCGTCCGCGGCCAGTACCTCGGCCCATTTGTAGCTGTAATAGCCGGCGGCATAGCCGCCCGCGAAAATATGTCCAAAGCTGTTCGCGAACCGGTTCCAGTCCGGCGACGGCACGACCGCCACCTCCCGGCGCGCGGCCTGCAGCACCTCCCGGACGCGGCCGCCGCGCTCGGGGAGGTACTCGGCGTGCAACCTGAAGTCGAACAGCGCGAACTCGAGCTGGCGCACCATCTGCAGGCCCGCATGGAAGCTGCGCGTCGCGCGCAGCCGGTCCTGCGTCTCCGCCGGCAGCGGTGCGCCGGTCTGATAATGACTCGAGATGCGGCTGAGCACGCCGGCGTCCCAGGCGTAGTTCTCCATGAACTGGCTCGGCAGCTCGACGGCGTCCCAGGCCACGCCGTTGATCCCCGCGATGCTCGGATAGTTCACCCGGGTGAGCAGGTGATGCAGGCCGTGGCCAAACTCGTGGAAGAGAGTCAGCACATCGTCGTGTGTCAGAAGAGCCGGCCGACCCTCTCCGGGGGGCAACACGTTGCAGACCAGGTACGCCACCGGCAGCGCCGAGCCCGAGGTCAGACGCTTGCGTCCGATACACTCATCCATCCAGGCGCCGCTGCGCTTGTTGGGTCGGGCATAGGCATCGAGATAGAAGCTGCCGACCGGCCGCCCCCCGGCGCCCTCGATCTCGAAGAAGCGCACGTCCGGGTGCCACACCGGCGCGCTGCGGCGCTCGCGGATGCGGACATCGAACAGCCTCTCGGCCACCTCGAACAGTCCCGAAAGCACCCGCGGCAGCGGGAAATACGGACGCAGCCCCTCCTGCGAGACGGCATAGCGCTCGCGCTGCAGCCGCTCGGCGTAGAACCCCACATCCCAGGCCGCGAGCCTGCGGCTGGCAAAATCCTCGAGTTCCGCGAATTCCCTCGTCGCCGCGGGCCGCCCGGAGCGCGCCAGCTCCTCGAGGAATCGCATCACCTCATCCGCGCTGTGCGCCATGCGCGTGGCGAGCGCGTACTCCGCGTAGTTGCCGAAACCGAGAATCCGCGCGGCCTGGTGGCGTTGGCGCAGGATCTGCTCCATGACCTCGGCGTTGTCCCATTTTCCGGCATTCGGCCCCTGATCCGAGGCACGCGTGGTCCAGGCCTCGTAGAACGCGCGGCGCAGAACTTCCGACTCCGCATCGGTCACGACCGCGACGTAGGTCGGCTGATCGAGGGTGAGGATCCAGCCCTCGAGCCGTTGATCGTGGGCGCGACGGCGGCCCTGCTCGATCAGCATCTCGTTGAGGCCACGCAGGAGCGCCGCATCGGTGATGCGGTAGCTCCAGCCGTTGGTCGCATCGAGTACGTTCTCCTCGAACTTCGCCTGCAGCCCGGTGAGCTCGAGCATCACGTCCTTGAATCGTTGCTTGTCGGCGGTGCCGAGCCCCACGCCCGCCAGGCGAAAGTCCCGCAACGCGTGCTCGAGCACGCGGCGCTGCACCGGATCGAGAGCCGCGCTTTCGTGCTCCTCGATGGCCCGATAGGCCTGGTAAAGCGGCTCGCTCTGCGCGAGGTCGGTCTGATAGGCGGAGAGCAGCGGCAGGCAGCTGTTGTAGGCGCTGCGCAGCGGCTCGGAATTGAGCACCGCGTTCAGGTGGCTCACCGGCGACCAGGTGCGCGACACTCGGTGCTGCAGCTCCTCCAGCGGCTCGACGATGGTGGCGAAGCTGGGGCTCCCCCGTGCCGTGATCTCGCTGATGCGTTCCCGGGCGCGCGCGAGCACCTCGCGCACTCCCGGCTCGACATGCTCGGGACGGATGCGGGGAAAGGGCGGCAGCGGCTCCTCGGCCAGCAGGGGGTTGTCCGTCATGTCGTGCACCTATTCTTCAGCGCGGCTCGCCCTCGCCGGCAAAGCGCGATTTTTGCCGGTCCAATCGATCGCTTTGGGAACGAGATTGTGCCAGCTAAAATGCTCCATGGGCGAATTTGACCTGATCGTCATCGGCGGCGGCAGCGGGGGGCTGGCCGCGGCCCAGCGCGCGGCGGAGTATGGGGCCCGGGTTGCCCTGGTGGAGTCGCATCGCTTGGGCGGCACGTGCGTGAACGTCGGCTGCGTGCCGAAGAAGGTCATGTGGAATGCAGCCGAGCTTGCCGAGGGACTGCGGGATGCGCCCGACTATGGCTTCGAGCCCGCAGCCGGGGCCCATGATTGGTCGCTGCTCAAGGGCAAGCGCGACGCCTACATCCTGCGTCTCACCGGGATCTACGAAGCCAACCTCGCCAAGCGCGGCGTGAGCCTGATCCGCGGTCGGGGCGAGTTCGAGGACGCGCGGAGCGTGTCGGTCGCTGGAGCCCGACTCAGCGCTCCTCACATCATCATCGCAACCGGGGGACGCCCGCTGCTGCCCGCCATCCCCGGAGCCGAGCTCGGCATCACCTCGGACGGATTCTTCGAGCTGGCGCGCCGACCGCAGCGGATCGCGGTCGTCGGCAGCGGCTACATCGCGATCGAGCTGACCGGCATCTTCGCCGCGCTCGGCTCCAAGGTGACGCTCGTCCTGCGGGGCGAGACGGTACTGAAGCATTTCGACTCCATGATCGGGGAGTCGACGCTGAAGATCCTCCGGGCCGAGGGCGTGAGCGTGATGACGCAGGCGTGGCCTTCGGCGCTGGAGCCCGACGCTCGCCTCAGCATGGCGCTCTCCTTGCGCGACGGCCGGCGTCTCGAGCCGTTCGATTGCGTGCTGTGGGCGATCGGTCGCACGCCGGCGGTGGAGGAACTGCGGTTGCAACGCGCAGGAATCAAGCTCGATGCCTACGGCTTCATCGTCACCGACAAATATCAGACCACGAGCGCCGCGGGCATCTATGCGATCGGCGATGTGACCGGGCGGGCGCCGCTCACACCGGTGGCCATCGCCGCGGGTCGCCGCCTCGCCGATCGCCTCTTCGGCGGCAAGGGCGACCGGCATCTCGACTATCACAACATACCGACGGTCATATTCGGACATCCTCCGATCGGCACGGTCGGTCTCTCGGAGCAGGCCGCGCGCGAGGACTACGGTGACGAGGCGGTCACCGTCTTCAGATCGAGCTTCATCCCGCTGTACCACGCGCTCACCACGACCAAGCCCCACTGCGACATGAAACTCGTGACCGTCGGGCCCAAGCGGCGCGTGGTCGGCGTGCACGTCGTCGGTCCCGGCGCCGACGAGATGATGCAGGGCTTCGCGGTCGCCGTGCGGATGGGAGCGACCAAGGAGGACTTCGACGACACGGTGGCCATACATCCCACTAGCGCCGAGGAGTTGGTCACGATGCGGTGAGCGCGGACAGCACCGGCCCGGTGAGCGGTCTCACGCCGCGCCACAGCCGAAAGGACTCCGCCGCCTGCTCGACGAGCATTCCCCAACCCGAAACGGCCGCGCGGCAGCCGACCTCCATCGCCCAGCGCACGAAGGGCGTGTCACCCTTGCCGTACGCCATGTCATAGCAGAACGTGTCAGGACCGATGACCGCCACGGGAACATCCGGGATCTCGCCGGTGAGGCTCGCGGAGGTGGCGTTGATGATGAGATCGAACGCTCCGCCCGCGACGTAGCGGAAGCCGACGCCTTGCACGTTGCCCATGTGGGCGAACACCGCCGCCAGCGCTTTGGCACGGTCCGCGGTCCGATTGGCGATCACGACGACCTCGGGTTCCAACGCCAGGAGCGGCGCGAGCACGCCGCGGGTGGCGCCGCCGGCACCGATGATCAACACACGCCGGCGCGTCAGGACGATGCGCTGGTTGACGCACAGATCCTGGGTGAGTCCGACGCCGTCGGTGTTGTCGCCGAGGATCGAGCCGTCCTTGCGCACCGCCAGCGTGTTGACGGCGCCGGCGTGCTGGGCGCGGGTGGTCAGCTCGCCGGCGAGCGCCACCGCCGCAACCTTGTAGGGCAGCGTGATGTTGAGTCCGCGCCCGCTTTCGGAGAAGAATGCGCCGACGCGCTCCTGGAGCGCCTCCGGCGCGAAATCGAACAGGCGGTAGCTCATCGCCTGCCCCGTCTGGCGGGCGAACATGGCGTGGATGAAGGGCGACAGGCTGTGGGCCACGGGGTGGCCCACGACCCCGTACTGATCGACCGTGCCGCTCATAGGGGGATTCTGCTCCCGCGCCGCGCCCCCGTCACGGCCCCGGTTGTGTTCAACCTCCAAAACTGCGAACGGTGGCACCACCGCCGTGGCCGAGATCGAGACATGCGTACAGCTGCGGCAGCCACAGTTCCATCCGCTGGGCCAGCTGGTAGGGAGGATTGAGGATCAGCATCCCGGAGCCGTTGAGGGCGACGCGGGAGTCGCTCGGGTAAAGCGCGAGCTCCCCCGCGAGCAGCTCGCAGCCGAGCTCGCCGATCAGCCCCGACCGCCAGGCCGCCGTATCGCGCTCATCCTTGATCGGGTACCAGATCGCCACCACGCCCGTCGGGAAGCGCCGCAGCGCCTTCGCCGCCGCGTGCCGGACCCGCTCGAAATCCTGGCGGCTCTCCTCGTACGGCGGGTCGATGAAGGTGAGGCCCCGCCGCTCGATGGGGGGCAACCACGCGCGCAGGCGCTCAAAGCCATCGCCGGTCTCGATGCGGATGTGCTGCGCGAGTGCACCGGAATGGGGCAGAGCCTTCTCGAGCGCGCGCGCCTCGGCCGGCAGACGCTCGATCAGCACCGCGCGATCCTGCGGGCGCAGCTCGCTGACAGCCAGCAGCGGGGAGCCGGGATAAAGACGCGGCTCGCCGCGCTCGCGGCGCAGCAGGAGTACCCGTTCACGAAAGTTGCGCAGCTCCTCGGCCGTAGCCACGGTATCCGCAGCGAGCCGGGCCTCGAGGCGCGCGATGCCGGCGCCCGACTCCCCCGGGGGAGACAAGTCATAAGCGCCGCGCCCGGCGTGTGTCTCGAGATAGAGAAAGCCCTTGTCCTTGCGCTTCAACGCCGCCAGCAACGTGAGCAGCGTCACATGCTTGTGGACGTCCGCGAAGTTGCCGGCGTGGTGGGCGTGCCGGTATTTCACCTTCTGCGCCTACGGGCTCAGGGCACGGCACCCGATGGCCGCAGGGTGGTCCGCCGTGCCGCCGCTGCGACCTGTCGTGACATCGATGCCAGCGCCTGATCGGTCGCCCGCTGGAAGGCGGCCACAACGTCACTCAACTTGTTGGCGCTCGCTGCCGCGGATCCCGCCGCCGCGAAGCTCGCGGCGATGGTGCGCGCACCCTCCGCACCCAACGTGCAATCGAGTGTGACCTGGACCGTGGGAGGCGCATCGCCGCTGGCGGAGTAGTCGGCATCGAAGCGTCTGATGGAGATCTGCAGGAGATAGTCCGAGGGAAACGGGCTCTCGGCATCCTCCACCGAGCTCCACTCACCCGTCGCGCGCAGCGTCTGGGTCGCCAGCGACTCGATGAGCGCGGGCGCATCCGCGGCCCAGGCGCTCGCCGCGTAGACATTCATGCGGTGATCGGGCTCGAGCAGCACGATCTGCGAGCTGTCGAGTCCAGGGCCGGCAAGCGGATGAGCCACACGCAGCGATGCATGCGCCGTCGGCCGCGGCTCGGCGTCGCTGTCGGACGACGGCGAGCCGACACTCAGCGTGTAGACCTGCACGGGCGGGGCGTCGCTGTGCAGCAAACCGGAGCAGCCGGCGACGCCCAGGCCTGTCAGGATCAGCGCGGTGCGCCGTGCGTACATCCGGAGTGTCACCGCGGTATCTCCACACCCGCCGGAGCCGGTTGATAGAGGAGCTGCGAGGGATTCCGGCGCAGGCTCACCGAAAGCTCGCGGATGTCCTGGGCGGCCGCCCTGCCCTCGCGCACGAAGCTCTCGATTTCCGGCAGGCTGGAGCGGGTGAAGGAGCGCACGTCGGCGCGGTTCTCCGCGACCATCTTGTCGAGCTGGTCGGTCGCCTGCGACAGATTGTCGGCCACGGTATCGAGACGCCGCACGGTCGTGACGACCTGCGGACCCGCCGTGTCCATCATGTTGCGCGCGCTTCTCGCGGTAGCGGCCAGCTCCACCGTCGCGGCGCGAAGCTGCGTCAGCAGCGCATTGACGTTGCGCACCGTCTCGGGAAGCGAGCTGCTCGCCTGCGAGAGGGTATCGAGACCGCGCGAAATGTCATCGATGTTGCGGTCGCTGAGCAGGCGGTCCAGGCGCTGGATCACACCCCCGGCCGCGGCGGCGAGCCGAGGAAGCTGCGTCATGAAGACGTCGAACTGCGATGGCGCGGCGCGGATTACCGGATAGCGCAGACTCGGCACCGACGGCGCGGCCCCCTGCGCGGATCGCTGCAAATCGATGTAGAGCAGGCCCGTGAGGCCCTGCAGATCGAGCTCCGCGATTGTGCGCGGGGAGATCGGCGTCGTGGAATCGATGGCCGCGATCACCTCCACCCGGCCGGCATTGCGAGGATCGATGCGCATCTGCTCGACCCGGCCGACGCGCACGCCCAGATACCTGACCGCCGCGCCCGTCTCCAGGCCGCTGACGCTGCCGTTGAAATAGATCTCATAGTGGTCGTAGCTGCGGTGAACGCGCGTGCCGGAATACCAATACACGAAGAGCGCCGCGCCCAGCGCCACGAGCAGCACGAATGCGCCGACGGCGGCGTAGTTTGCGTCACGCTCCATGGGCCACCTTGAGATGAATGCCGGCGCGCTGTCCGTGAAAATACGCCTGTATCCAGGGGTGAGGATGATCGACGATGCGCTCCACGGTGTCCACCTCCATCCGCCGGTCGACGATCACGCCGACGCGATTGCAGGTGCGGAAGATGGAGTCGAGATCGTGCGTGATCATCACCACGGTCAACCGCAACTGCTTCTGCAGGTACAACATCAGCTCGTCGAACTCCGCCGCGCCGATGGGATCCAGCCCGGAGGTCGGCTCATCGAGGAAGAGCAGCCGCGGGTCGAGGGCGAGCGCCCTCGCCAGGGCGGCCCGTTTGACCATGCCCCCCGAGAGCTCGGCAGGATATTTCCGCGCGGCTTCCGCGGGAAGACCCACCAGGCGGATTTTGAGCAGCGCGAGCTCGTCGCGGACCGCGGGCGACATGGCTCCCAGATGCTCGACCATCGGCAGCTGCACGTTCTGCAGCACGTTGAGCGAGGAATACAACGCTCCCTGCTGGAAGGTGACGCCGTAGCGCGCCTTGACCGCGCGCAGCGCGGCGCCGGAGAGCTGCGTGATGTCGTGCCCCTCGATACGGATGGTGCCGGCCTGCGGCCGCTGCAGGCCGAGGATGCTCCGCAGCAGCACCGATTTGCCGGTCCCGGAGCCGCCGACGATGCCGAACACCTCGTCCTCCTGGACCTCCATGTCGAGCCCGTCGTGCACCACCTGGGGGCCGAAGTGGTTGACGAGGCCCCGCACCTCCAGCACCGGATATCTCAAACGCCGATCTCCATGAAGAGCACCGCGAAGAGCGCATCGGCCAGGATCACCAGAAAAATGGCCTGCACCACCGCCAGGGTGGTGAGCCGGCCGAGCTCTCGGGAGGAGCCGCGCACCTGCATCCCGCGGTGGGTTCCGGCCATCGCAATGAGCACGGCGAACACGGGCGCCTTGATGATGCCGACCCAGAAGGTGGTGCGGGAGATCGCTTGGCTGGCCCGATTGATGTATTGATCGAGCGGCATGTGCAGAAGGTAGGCGCACAGCACCGCGCCGCCGAGGAGGCCGACCAGGTCGGCTATGACCGTCAGCAGCGGCAGCGAAATGACCAGCCCGACCACCCGCGGCAGCACGAGCGCCTCGAACGGACTTACCCCGGTCGCCCGCAGCGCGTCAACCTCCTCGTTGAGCTTCATGGCGCCGATCTCGGCCGCGAACGCGCTGCCGGAGCGGCCCGCCACGATGATCGCGGTGAGCAGCACCCCGAGCTCGCGCAGCACGCCAATGGTGACCAGATCGACCACGAAGATCTCGGCACCGAAGCTGCGCAGCTGCTGCGCGCTCATATAGGCGATGATGACGCTGATGAGGAAGGCGATCAGCGCGACGATCGGGATGGCGGTGATGCCGGTGTCATACACATGCCGCGCAACCGAGATCGGGCGCAGGCCCTTGGGATGCGCCAGCGCGCGAAGCGCCGTGACGGTCAGCCTGCCGAGGAATGCGAGCGCGCCGATCATGTCATTCCAGAGCGTTACCGCGCGGCGACCGATGAAGGCGAGCGTCGCGACTTCGGCTTCGAAGGCCCGCTCGCCAAGCTCCTCGTCCGGGCGGACGATTCGACGGGCAAATCCCTCGCTGACCGGCGGCGGCCCCTCGGTCGCCTGCTCCGGCCGCAAAGTCTCCTCCACCAGGCGCAGTTGATCGGGCGGAGTGCCGATGAAGGCGATCTCGAGGCCCCCAAGCCGCGCGCGCTGCACGAATTCCCGCAGGCGCCACGCGCCCGTCAAATCGAGCGCAGCGAGGCGATCGGTGGCAATCTCGATATGGCTCGCGCGGGACAGATCCACCGCCGAAAGCGCAGCGTCGATTTGCCGATAGGCGAGTGCCCGCCACTCGCCTGTCAGATCGAGGGCGAGGCCGCGCTCCGTGGTACGGACTTCAACGAGCATGGGCGGATGATAAGCGCCGATGCGCCTCGCCGCAGCTCGCGGTTGATCGGCTCGAAGTCGTCTGCGTCACTTCGTACGAGCGAGTAGAATTGGCGGCACTTTTTTCGCTCGCGAATCGACACCCACCATGAAGCCAGTCTTGAACGTCGCGATCACCGGCGCCGCCGGACAGATCGGCTATGCCCTCGCCTTCCGCGTCGCCTCCGGACAGCTGCTCGGGGCAGACCAGCCGGTCAACCTGCATCTGCTCGAGATCACCCCGGCGCTGCAGGCGCTGCACGGTGTCGTCATGGAGCTCGCCGATTGCGCCTTCCCGCGCCTCAACAAGGTGGTGGCGATGGACGACGCCAAGGCGGCGTTCCGCGATTGTCATGTGGCGCTGCTGGTCGGGGCGCGTCCGCGGGGACCGGGCATGGAGCGCAAGGATCTGCTGCTCGCCAACGCGCAGATCTTCTCCGCCCAGGGCAAGGCCCTCAACGAGGCGGCCGATCGCAACGTCAAGGTGCTGGTGGTCGGTAATCCCGCCAACACCAATGCGCTGATCGCGCGCTCCAACGCCAAGGATCTCGACCCGCGCAACTTCACGGCCATGATGCGCCTGGATCACAACCGGGCGCTGTCGCAGCTCGCGCAGAAGACCGGCGCGCACGTCACCGACATCCGCCGCATGACGGTCTGGGGCAATCACTCCGCCACGCAGTATCCTGACATCAGCCATACGCTGGTCAGGGGCAAGCCGGCCCGCGAGGGGGTCGAGACCGCGTGGGTGGAGCAGACCTTCATCCCGACCGTGCAGCAGCGCGGCGCGGCCGTCATCAAGGCCCGCGGCGCATCGTCCGCGGCCTCGGCCGCCTCCGCCGCCATCGATCACGTGCACACCTGGATGCACGGCACGGCCGACGGGGACTGGGTGAGCATGGCGGTCCCCGCCGACGGCAGCTACGGCATCCCGGAGGGGGTGATCTACTCCTACCCCGTGACCACGAAGGGTGGCGAATACCAGATCGTGCCGGGACTCGCCATCGACGAGTTCAGCCGCAAGCGCATGGACGCAACTCTGGCGGAGCTGCAGGAAGAACGGGAAGGGGTGAAGTCTCTGCTTTGAAAGCGCTGGCTCGGGGCGTTACGCCGCGCAATCCCTGCGCCGCGTAAGCCCGGGGTGTCCATCCATGGCGGCGGGGCACATCCTGTGCGTGGGTATAACCGCCCTGGAGTAAACTCGGCGCGTGGTAGGCGGGATCATTACCGGGGTTCTGGTGATGGCGGTGCTGTATTTGGCGTACCGTCGCGTGCCGCTGCTCGCGTTCACCGCGACTTTCACCGTACTTCTCATCGCCTACACCCTGCTCGGCGCCTCGGGCACACCTGCGAGCACCTGGAAGGGGTTTCTCTGGTTGCTGCTCGCCGGGCTGTGGCTGCTCAACCTGCGGCCGCTGCGCAAGGCGATCATCGCCCGGCCCTTCATGAAGGCGTACCTGAAGCTCCTGCCGCCGATGTCGCAGACCGAGCGGGAGGCCCTGGAGGCCGGGACGGTGTGGTGGGACGGTGAGCTTTTCACCGGCGCACCGAATTGGTCGAAGCTGATGTCGGCGCGGGCGCCGCAGCTGACGGCGGAAGAGCGGTCTTTCCTCGACGGACCCTGCGAGGAGCTCTGTCGGATGCTCGATGACTGGAATATCACCCACGAGCGCGGCGACATGCCGCCGCAGGTGTGGGATTTCCTCAAGTCGCGCGGCTTCTTCGCGATGATCATCCCCAAGCGCTACGGCGGCCTCGAGTTCTCCGCCTACGCGCACTCCTGCGTGCTCGCCAAGCTCGCGAGCCGCAGCGCCACCTGCTCGTCCACGGTTGCGGTGCCCAATTCCCTGGGCCCTGCGGAGCTGCTCAACCACTACGGCACCGAGGAGCAGAAGAATCATTACCTGCCGCGTCTGGCGCGCGGCGAGGAAGTCCCCTGCTTCGCGCTCACCGGACCCCGGGCCGGCTCCGATGCCGCCTCCATTCCGGACACGGGAGTGGTCGGCCGCGGCATGTGGCAGGGCCGCGAGATGCTCGGCATCCGGCTCAACTTCACCAAGCGCTACATCACGCTGGCACCGATTGCGACGGTGATCGGGCTCGCCTTCCGGATGTTCGACCCCGAGAAGCTCCTGGGCGAGCGCACCGACATCGGCGTTACCTGCGCGCTGATCCCGCGCAATACGCCGGGCCTGACCATCGGGCGACGGCATTTCCCGATCAACATCCCGTTTCAGAACGGGCCGGTGGAAGGCCACGATGTCTTCGTACCGCTCGATTTCATCATCGGCGGACCGCGCATGGCCGGTGCCGGTTGGCGCATGCTGGTCGAGCAGCTCTCCGTCGGCCGCTGCATCTCCCTGCCCTCGAATGCCACCGGCGGCGCCAAGGGTGCCGTATGGGCGACCGGCGCCTACGCGCGCATCCGCCGCCAATTCAACATGCCGGTCGGCCGTTTCGAAGGTGTCGAGGCGGTGCTCGCGCGGATGGCAGGTCTGACTTACACCATGGACGCGGCGCGCTCGGTGACGGCGGGCGCGATCGACGGCGGGGAGAAGCCGTCAGTGCCTTCGGCGATGCTCAAGTATCACGTCACGGAGATGAGCCGTCAGGTCGCCAACGATGCGATGGACGTGCACGGCGGCAAAGGCATCATGCTGGGTCCGAACAATTATCTCGCCCGGGGCTACGAGTCGGTGCCGATCACCATCACCGTCGAGGGCGCCAACCTCCTCACCCGCAACCTCATCATCTTCGGCCAGGGCGCGGTGCGCTGCCACCCGTTCGTGCTGCGGGAGATGAAGGCCGCGCGCGATCCGGAGCGCGCGCGCGGTGTCGATGAGTTCGACCGGGCGCTGTTCGCCCATGTCGGCTTCACCATCTCCAACGCCGTGCGCTCGCTCGTCATGGCGCTCACCCACGCGCGCTTCACCCGCGCACCGGTGTCGGGTCCCATCGCCCGCTATTACCAGCACATCGTGCGTTTCAGCGCTTCGTTCGCCTTCACCGTCGATGTGGCGATGCTGACCCTCGGCGGCTACCTGAAGAAGAAGGAAAGCCTGTCGGCGCGGCTGGGCGATGTGCTGTCGGCCATGTATCTCGCCTCGATGGTGCTGAAACACCACGAAAACCAGGGCGCGCCGGCGGCGGATCTGCCCATCGTCGAGTGGGCGTGTCGCAACCTGCTCTATCACGCCCAGGAACAGCTCCATGGCTTCCTGCGCAATTTCCCGAACCGGCTCCTCGCGGGCGTAATGCGCGCCATCGTGTTCCCGCGCGGCCGCACGTACTCCGCGCCGGCGGATCGCCTGGGGCGCCGGGTGGCGGAGCTCGTGACCCGCTCCGGCGACTCGCGCGAGCGGCTCTGTCAGTACGTCTACTGGACGCTCGAGGCGGGCAATCCGCTGGGGCTCCTCGAGGAGGCGCTGCGCCTCGCGGAGGAGCTGGAGCCCATCGAGAAGCGCATCCGGGTGGAGGGTGTCAAAACGGGTCGCGTGACGGCGCTCGACCTGCCGGGCCAGATCGATCAGGCGCTGGCCTCGGGAATCATCTCCGAGGCGGAGGCGACGGCGCTGCGCGACTACGACCGCAAGGTGATGGCGCTCGTGCACGTGGACGACTTCGCACCCCACGAGCTTGGGGTCCGGAGGCAGGACGAGACGGAGGGGCACGACGCCGGGCGTTCGGAATCGAATGCCCGGCAGCCGGAGTCGGCACCGGAAACCGAAACCAGGGCCACCGTACAGGCCGTTTGAGCGCGGAATGAGCAGCCCCGCCGCTCCAGCAGAAGCCGCCCCCGCAGCCGGGATCGCCGCGGCCATGGACGTGGCAGCCCAAGCGGCGGGCGTGTCGGCCGCGGCGGCGCCACCTGCCGCCGGCACGATCCGGTGCGCCAACTGCGGGACGCCTCTCACCGGCAAGTACTGCAGCGACTGCGGCCAGCGCCATCACGACGTCCCCGTCCATCACTTCTGGCATTTCGTGGGCGAGGCGTTCGAGGACCTGACTCATGCCGACTCGCGCCTCTGGCAGACGCTGATCGCCTTGCTCTTCCGGCCCGGATTCCTGACACGGGAGTTCCTCGAGGGTCACCGCGCACGCTATCTGCCCCCGGTACGGCTGTATCTGGTGGTCAGCGTGATCTTCTTCATCATCGCCGGCCTGCAGTCACGGATCTCAACTCCTCAGATCATCCTCGTCTCCAACGGAAAGGGGTTCAAATACCAGGTTCTCCCGGCCGACAAGGCCAGGGCACGCGCAGCGGTCGGTCAGGCGCCGGCCCGCTCGAGAGACGGAGCCGCCACCGGACTCGCGGCAATCGCAGCGACGGCGGCGGGACGGCAGCACATCTGCGAGCAATCCGGCACGTTCATCGAGCAGCATGCAGGCTGGTTGTCATCGTTGGGCCCTCGCGTCGCGCGGAACTGCGTGGCGGTCCTGGCCCAGAGCGGCGGTGTGGAGCGCCTGAATGAGGCCATCACGGAAAATCTCGAGCGCGCGATGTTTCTGTTCCTGCCGCTGCTCGCGCTCGCGATGAAGCCGCTCTATCTCAAGCCGCCGAGACACTATGTCGAGCATCTGCTCTTCTTCCTGCACAACCACGCGTTCGTGTTCGTCATGCTCGGAGTGGAAAGTGTGCTCGAGATGAGCACTTCGTCGGCTGCGGTGCTCGGTCTCATCAAGTGGGCCATCGCGATCTATATCCTGGTCTATTTCTATCGGGCGATGCGTCGGGTGTATGACCAGGGCCGGTGGCTCACGCTGAGCAAGCTGGCGGCGCTCGCCGTCGCGTACTTCTTGCTCGGCATGCTGATGTTCATGGCGACTGTTTCCTACAGCTTTCTGATGTTATGAGCGCCGGCCGCGCCGCCGCTTCATGGTCATGACCCGCGCCATCCTGCACGTCGACATGGATGCTTTCTATACCTCGGTGGAGCAGCGCGACAAACCGGAGCTCGTCGGTAAGCCGGTCATCGTGGGCTGGCCGGGCGGCCGCGGAGTGGTCGCGGCGGCCAGCTACGAGGTGCGCAAATTCGGCGTGCGCTCGGCGATGCCGATGGGGCAGGCGCTCAGGCTCTGCCCGCACGCCATCTGCATTCCGCCGCGGATGCAGCGCTATCGCGAGATGTCCAGCATGGTGTTCGGTGTCTTTCACCAGATCACGCCGCTGGTGCAGGGCCTCTCCCTCGATGAGGCGTACCTCGATGTGACCGACAGCCAGGCATTGCTCGGGGCGCCTGCGGCCATCGCGCGCAGGATCAAGGACGACATCCGGGCGCGCACGGGACTCACCGCGTCGGTGGGCGCCGCCACCAACAAGCTGGTGGCGAAGATCGCCTCGGATCTCGACAAGCCCGACGGACTCACGGTCGTGCCGGAGAGCCGTATCCGCGAGGTGCTCGATCCCCTGTCGGTGCGCCGGCTTCCGGGCCTCGGACGCAAGCTCGGCGAGCGGGTCGAGGCCGCCGGCCTGCGCACCTTGGGCGAGCTGCGGGCGGCATCGGATGCCACCCTCTGGCCGCTTTTCGGCCGTGATACCCCGAGGATGCGCGAGCGGGCGGCCGGCATCGATGATCGTCCCGTGCAGCCCGACCTCGAGGAGAAGTCACTGAGCGCCGAGGACACCTTTGCGCAGGACCTCGCCGATCCGCGCACGCTCGATGCAGAGCTTTGTCGGCTGGCCGAGCTTGCCGGCGAGCGCCTCCGGGCTCGGGGACTCATGGCAGGGCGGGTCGGAGTGAAGATCCGCCGTCACGATTTCGCGACATTCACGCGCCAACGGGCGATTGCACCGCCGACCCAGGATGGACGTACACTGCGCAACGTCGCCCGGGAGCTGCTTTCCCGCTGGCTCGCGGAGCACTCTGGTGCGAAACTTCGGCTCCTGGGGGTGGTCTTGACAGACCTGAGCCCGGCCTCGCAGCTTGGCCTTTTCGATGGCGGCCGGCAGCCGCGCGGTGAGAGCACCCGCGATCCGCGCCTCGACTCCGCACTCGACGAGGTGCGCGCGCGATTCGGCAAAGACGCGCTGCGGCGCGGCAACACGATCGAGTAGCCTTCATTCGCCCATGTATCTCGCGTTCTTCGGCCTCAACGAAAAGCCGTTCTCCATCACCCCGGACCCGCGCTACCTCTATCTGAGCGAGCGGCACGCCGAGGCGATGGCGCACCTGCTCTACGGCATCAACGAGGCTGGCGGCTTCGTGCAGCTCACGGGCGAGGTCGGCACCGGCAAGACGACGATCGTGCGCTCGCTCCTGGCGCAGGCGCCGAAGAATGCCGAGATCGCCCTCATCCTCAACCCCAGGATGACCGCGCCGGAGTTCCTGCTGACCATCTGCGAGGAGCTCGGCATCGGTGTGCCTGATTCGGCGACCCAGAGCCTGAAGGACCTCGTCGACATACTCAACCCGTATCTGCTTCGAGCCCACGCGGCCGGTCGCCGGGTGGTGCTGGTGGTCGATGAGGCGCAGAATCTCGCGCCCGAAGTGCTGGAACAGGTGCGCCTGCTCACCAACCTTGAAACCAACACCCAGAAGCTGCTGCAGATCATCCTCATCGGCCAGCCGGAGCTGCGCGAGCTGCTCGCTCGCAACGAGCTGCGCCAGCTCGCGCAGCGCATCACGGGGCGCTATCACCTGAACCCGTTGAGCGCCGAGGAGACCACGGCCTACGTGCGGCACCGGTTGCGGGTCGCGGGCGCGACGGCGGATATCTTCAATCGCTTCGCGCTCGAGGAGATCTACCGTCTCTCCGGCGGCGTGCCGCGGGTCATCAACGTGATCTGCGATCGGGCGCTCCTCGGTGGGTACTCGCTGGATCGCCACCGCATCACCGGACCGCTGGTGCGCAGCGCGGCCGCGGAGGTGTTTGGCAAGCGCTTCTCGCCGCCCTGGCTGCCCTGGGCCGCCACCGCCGCGGTGGCGGTAGCCCTCGGCGCTGGAAGCTTCACGCTCTGGCGCATCCATCCCTGGACCTGGGTCCATGCACCCGCAGCGACGCTCGCACGGACGATATCGCCCGTCGCCGCTCCCGCCCACTCCCCCGGCGAGCACGCCGCTCAGTCCGTTGCGACAGCCGCCAAACCCGCTGCCCCCGGCACCGCGGCGGACACACAGGCACCGGAGTCTCTGTCCGCACTACTTGCCAAGTACTCCGGCGATACCACGACTGATGCCGCCTTCACGACGCTCTTCGGCCTGTGGGGCGTTCACTACGCCGTCGACCGCACGGACCCGTGCACGCAGGCGACCCAACATGGCCTGGCGTGCCTCACCGAGCGTGGCTCTCTCGGTCAGCTGCGCCTCTACAACCGACCCGCGATCCTGATGCTGACCGACTCCGCGGGTGGCAGCCATGAGGTGGTCCTGACGCGGCTCGACGGCGAGCATGCCAGCATCGATCTCGGCGACTCGGCTCACCAGGTTGGTGACGGCGAGCTGTCGAATTCCTGGATGGGCGACTATGTGATGTTGTGGCGACCCGAAGCCGCACCGGTGCAGACGCTCTCCGCCGGCATGCGCGGCGCCAGCGTCCTCTGGTTGCGCCGCAGTCTGGAGAAGGTCGCGGGAATCTCCGATCCTGGACCGATGAGCAATTTTTACGACGCCGGCCTCACGAACCTGGTACGCCAGTTCCAGCGCAATCACCGACTCACCGTGGATGGCATCGCGGGTGTCAAAACGCAGGTAGCGCTGGCCGGCGCGCTGGCCACTCCAGGCTCCCCTCTCCTGACCGCGGCGCACGAGTAACCATCATGTCGTTCATCCTCGATGCGCTGAAGAAATCCGAGACCGACCGGCAGCGGCAGAGCGGACCGTCGCTCTTCGAGGTCAAGGTTCCCCCGCCACGGCGGACGCTGCCGATCTGGGCGGTGGCGATCGCCGTGCTCCTTGGGATCAATGTCATCGTGGTCTCCTGGATGTTGCTGCGGCATCCGAGCGAGCAGGAGCCGGCAACGGCCCATGCTGCCGCCGCGGGAACTGCGCCCGGGACGGCTGTTTCGGCAGCTTCGGTGAGGGCCGTGCCACTGGCCATCCCTGGCGGCAGGGCACCCGGCCCGGACGTCGTGTCCGGGCCGGGGACGGCCAGTGGCAGGACTTCGATCGGAGCTGCGGGCGGGCAAATTGCCCCGCCATCGACCTCGGCAAGCTCGACCCCACCACCTGCGGCGACTCCGGCAACTCCTCTTTCGAGCGCGAACGATCAAAGCACCGCGCCGCAATCGAGCGTCATCACCCCGAGTGACTACGCACCGGCAGTCGAGCCCGCCGCACAGGGCTCCGGGGCGCCGGGCGGCACGACAGACGACTTGCCGCTCTATCGGCAGATCATCGCGAGCGCCAATCTGCCCTCGCTGCACCTCGATCTGCATGTGTTCGCGAAACGCCCCCGGGATCGCTTCGTGATGATCAACATGCATCGGCTGCAGGAAGGGGATACCCTGCCCAACGGGGTGCAGGTGGAGGCGATCAGGCCCGATGGCGTGGTGCTCTCGTACCGCGGCACCCGGTTTCTGCTGCCTCGGAACTGATCCACCCAGGTGGCCCAGGACACCGCCCCCGATAACTTGCTCTCGGTCACAGTCCGGCTACGCCGGATGACCGATTTCACAAAATCGCCCGGCGGGTAGCGACACCGAGCTTGGGCTGGTCCATCGTTTTCTGCTCAGAGAATCGGCGTTTTCCCTGATGCCCGCTATCGCGGGAGGGAAGCGCCCCGGGAAACGGTGGGCGGGTGGAATCCAGGCGGACAGGCTCTGCGGCGCGCGTGCTGGTCATCGATCGCGATGCAAATTATCGCGAATGGCTGCGGCTGCATCTTGGCATCCTGTGCCCGAAGGCGACCGTGGGCGCGCTCGACCTGGCGGAATTCGAGCCCTGGAGCGCGATGATGACCGGACGCGAGTGCGACGTCCTCATCCTGTCGGCGGGCTTCGGCTCGAGCCCGGAGGATCCCGAGGCGCACGGTCTGAAGCTGCTTCGCCAGCTCAGGGCGAGGAAACTCGCCTCGGCCGTGATCGCCCTCGCCGAGGATGGCAACGAGCTCACGGCCGTGCGGGCGCTGCAGCTCGGCGCCGTGGATTACCTGCCGAAGCGCCTGCTCACGCCGGAGCGGCTGAAGACCGCGGTGCGCGTGGCGCTGCGGCGGATCGAGCAGCGCGTCGCCCGCCGGCTGGCGGAACTGGCGAATGCGGCGGCATCCGCTGCCCTCGATGCCGCCTCGCCCCAACGCGACGGCGAAGCTCAGCCGAGCAATCCCGCCGCCGAGGATAAAGGATCGGAAGCCGACAGCGCGCCGCTGCCCGTCATCCCCGGCTACACCATCGCGAAGAAGATCGGCGAGTCGGAGAAGGCGATCGTCTATCTCGCGACGAGCGCCGCACTTGGAACCGACGTGGCGTTGAAAGTCAGCAGGACCTCGCACGAGGGTACCGCGGAACGCCAGGCGCTCGAGCGCGAGTACAAGGCCATCCTCGCCATCAGAGATCCCGCGGTCGTGCGGATCCATGACTACCGGCTCGAGAACGGGCTCGAGTATCTGGCGATGGAATACTTCCCGCGCGGCGACCTCAAGGCGCGCATGTACTTCGGCGTGACCGAGGCGGAGTCGGTGAAATACCTCGAGCTGATCGCCGCGGCGCTGCGCGTCGTGCACGGCGCCGGCCTGGTGCATCGAGATCTCAAACCTCCCAACGTCATGCTGCGCGAGAACGATGACATCGCGTTGATCGATTTCGGGCTGGCGCGCACGCTCGATGGCAGCTCCCACACCACGCGCACCGGCGTGCTGCGCGGCTCGCCCTACTACATGAGCCCGGAGCAGGCGCTGGGAGAGGAGCTCGACGCGCGCTCCGACCTCTACAGCCTCGGTGTCATGTATTACGAGATGTTGACCGGCAAGAAGCCGTTCACGGGTGGCTCGGCGATGGAAGTGTTGCAACAACACGTGAACTCCCCGCTCCCCCGCCTGCCGCTGTCCCTCACCCGCCATGCACCGTTCCTCTCCCGTCTGCTCGCCAAGCGGCGGGAAGAGCGGTTCAACACGGCCGATGAAGTGATCGAGGCCGCCGCGACCTTGCGCCACGACGCATTCCCGCAGCCCCAGCCGACGGCAGCCTGAGATACGCGCCACCCTGTCACGGGTGGCCGGACGCCTTGACACGCCTGCCCTGGAAAGGTGCAATGCGGGCAAGGGGATTGCTGGCCGTAATCTGGCAAGCTCCGCAGCAAGGGTCCGATAAAGAGTCGCAACTCCTGCCTTGAACGACTGTCCGCACCTCGTCGATACGACCCTCTTTTTCTCGCCGACGAGCGGCGGCGTCAGACGCTACCTGACCGCGAAACACGCGTGGCTGGCGGCGCACAGCCGTTGGCGGCACACCCTGGTCGTTCCGGGCACCGAGAACCGCACCGAGCCCGGGGGAGTGTGCACGCTCGCGGGCTACCCCGTGCCCGGCAGTTTCAATTATCGCTTGCCGCTCAATCCGCGCCGCTGGCTGCGGTTGCTCGATGCGCTCGAGCCGGACCTGCTCGAGGCAGGCGACGCCTTCCATCCGGCATGGGCCGCGTGGCGCATCGCCCAGCGCCGGAGCATTCCCCTCGCCGCGTTCTATCACTCGAACCTGCCGCAGATCATCAGCGGACGGGTGGGGGGCCGCTTGAGCGAGCGGGCGCTTGGGCGCTACGTGAGCTGGCTGTACGGACGCTTCGACGTGGTGTTTGCGCCGAGCCGACTGACGTGCGCTCTGCTCAACGGGCTCGGCGTGCAACAGGCGGTGTACCAGCCACTCGGGGTCGATGCCGAGGTGTTCCGCCCGGAGCGCCGCGGCGAGTGGCTGCGGCAGCGTCTCGGGCTGGCGCCGGAGGCGCGGGTGCTGGTCTACGCCGGAAGGTTCGCGGGCGAGAAGAACATGCCGGTGCTGCTCGATGCGTTCGCGCGACTCGGCTCGCCCTATCACCTGCTGCTCATCGGCGGTGGCCGCACGGAGCGGCCCACCGCCAACGTGACGATGCTGCCGTACCGGCGCGACAGCATCGAGCTCGCCGGGTGGCTGGCATCGGCGGATGCCCTGGTGCACGCCGGGACGAAGGAGACCTTCGGGCTGGTGGCGCTGGAAGCGATGGCCTGCGGCCGCCCGGTGGTCGCGGCTCGTGCGGGGGCGATTCCCGAGCTCGTGGACGAGCGCGTGGGAATGTTGGCCGAGCCTGGTAGCGCGGCGGGGATGGCGGAAGCGGTCACCGCGCTTTACGAGCGCGATATCGCGGAGCTGGGCGCGAACGCGCGCGCGCGGGTGTTACGAAGATTCACCTGGCATCGTGCATTTCAGGGACAGATGGCGACTTACGCCGCACTCCTGGGAGGAGAGCGCGTCGGCGTCCCGGGGCGGGAGGCCGTGGAGACGAGTTGACTCATCTCCCACGAAGGGACAAGAGCAGGCGCTTACCGGCGCGGGTGCTGGCGAGTGCCAACACGAATCTCCAGAAGAGGCGCTTCTTCAGCGGCACCGGACGCGGCGGGATCGCGCGGTAGAACGCGCGGCCGATGTCGCGATGGACATGGACCGATGCCGCCTCGATATCCCAACTGCGAGCGGACGTGATGATGCGGTAATGATGCTCATCGAGCGCACGCACTTCGGCGGCGGCGAGGCAATCGGGAGTAGCGGCGAGAGTCGGACTGATGAAAGTCACGATCAGGCGCTCGTCCTGCGAGCCGGCGGCGGGGCCGGTCAGGGTCAGCGCGTTGAGCATGCGCCCGCAATTCACGGATCCGCGAAACGCGGCGAGCGGCCGGGAGACAGGTTCATCGATCACGTCGGGGCTCGGGCTCAAAATTGGGACTCGAGCTCCCAGACGGTGAGGGGAGCGCCGCGACGCAGCCAGAAACCAGCGCCGACCTCGCGGAAATTGCGCTGCAGCCGACGCCGGTACCATTGTGCGCGCCGCAGGTGCACGTGGGAGTCGGTCCTCGTGGGATCGCAGTTCCATTCCCAGTCGCGGCGCGTCAGGGCACTGAAATAGAGCACCCCCCGGCACAGCCGGCCGAAGTTGCTCAGCGCGCGCGCGGCAGCGGTGTCGTCGAGGTACTGCAGCACGTCGTAGCAGATCACGAGGTCGAAAACGGCGGCGCTGCGGTACTCCTCGATGCGGCCGTGCTCCCAGCCGTAGCGGCTGCAGAGGTAGGCGCTCGTCTCCAGGCAGACATACTGGGCCTTCGGCAACAGACGCTTGAGCGCAGTGCGCAGCAGCCCGGTGCCGCAGCCCGCATCGAGGAGTCTGCGCACCGGCACGCCGACGTGCTCGGAGAATGCTGCGATCAGACGCGCGCGCGCCTGCATCTCCCGCCGCGTCGTGACGGCGGTGCACGGATCGTAGTAATAGCGTTGGTAGTATTCGCGGTCGAAGGACACCGCCGGTTCATCGAGTCCCATGGCGGTCCTCCCCGAGCCTGGGGAGCCGCGCGCTCAGTTCGCCGAGCCGTAGCCGGGCTTGCGAGTCGTGCCGGGCCGCAAGGGAGCGCGGCACCGTACGACGCTGACCGTCCCCGGACCTGGCCACGAGGGCGACTCGGCGTGCTGTGAAGCTCATGGGGAGGGCAGTTTACGGCGCGCGGCCGGCACTGCACACTCGCGCTCTGGGCGACTGAGGGCGGTGTTTATGTGCAGCAAGCGGCGAATCACGGGGCTTTGCCTGGCGGCGGCCGCGCTGGCGGCAGCGCTCGCGCCGGCGATGGCCGGTGCCGCAGGCGCACCAGCCGGCGCTGCGCCGGCCACCAACCGCGCGCAGCGCGCGTTCACGCTGCACAGCCCCGATATCGCGCCGGGAGGGACCATCGGGTCGAGCTACGTCTATGACCACTCCGGTTGCACCGGCGACAATGTTTCGCCGGCCTTCTCCTGGAGCCACCCGCCGGCCGGAACCCGTAGCTTCGCGCTCCTCGTGTTCGATTCCGACGTGCCCGAAGGCGGCTTCTGGCACTGGGTGGTATTCAATATCCCGGCAACGGTGCGCTCGCTCCGCGCGGGCGCGGGTGATCCGACGAAGAACCTGCTGCCGCGGGACGCCACGCAGACGCGCAACGATTTCGGTTTCCTCGGCTATGGCGGACCCTGCCCGCCCTCCGGCAGCCGCCACCACTATCACTTCATGCTCTATGCGCTCAAGGTGGCGAAGCTGGGGCTCGACGCAAGCGCGATGCCGGAGCAGGTGGACTCCCGCGTGACCGTCGAGGCTCTCGGGGAGGCCGAGATCGTGGCGGTATTCGCGCAGTGAGCCGGTCGCTCTTGCCCCGGTGAGCCTCGCCGGGTAGGCTTCGCGCCCTTTCGCCTCGCCTCCGACGTACTCCTGGCTCCGACATGTCTCCGCGTACCGCCATGCAGCGCCGCGCGCCTTCGCGCCAGCAGATCCCGAAAGTCGGCTTCGTCAGCCTCGGCTGCCCCAAGGCGCTGGTCGATTCCGAGCGCATCCTGACGACGCTGCGGGCGGAGGGGTATGAGATCTCGCCGACCTACGAGCAGGCGGATCTCGTGGTCGTCAACACCTGCGGCTTCATCGACGCGGCGATCGACGAGTCCCTGCAGACGATCGGCGAGGCGCTCGAGCGCAACGGCAAGGTAATCGTAACCGGCTGCCTCGGCGCCCGGCCGGGGCGCATCCTCGAGCGGCATCCGCGCGTGCTCAAGGTCACGGGACCTCAGACTTACGGCGAGGTAGTTGCCGCGGTGCACGAGCACCTGCCGCCGCGACACGATCCCTTTCTCGATCTCGTGCCGCCGCAGGGCGTGCGGCTGACGCCGCGCCACTACGCCTATCTCAAGATCGCCGAGGGCTGCAACAATAAATGCAGCTTCTGCGTCATTCCCGCGCTGCGCGGGAAACTCGCGAGCCGCGGGATCGAGGAGGTCCTGCGCGAGGCGGAGCGCCTCACCGCCGCCGGTGTCAGGGAGCTTCTGGTCATCTCCCAGGACACGAGCGCCTACGGAGCGGATATTCGTTACGCACCCGGGGTCTGGCGCGGCGAGGAGTACCGCACGCGCTTCATCGATCTTGCGCGCGGTCTCGGCTCACTCGGTATCTGGGTAAGGCTGCATTATGTCTACCCGTACCCGCACGTCGATGAGGTCATTCCGCTCATGGCGGAGCGGCGCGTGCTGCCGTACCTCGACATCCCTTTCCAACACGGCAGCCCCTCGGTGCTGAAGCGCATGCGCCGCCCGGCCCACGCCGAGAACGTGCTGCGGCGCATCGCGGCCTGGCGGAAGCAGTGTCCGGATCTTACGCTGCGCAGCACTTTCATCGTCGGATTCCCGGGCGAGACCGATGCTGAGTTCGAGGAGCTGCTCGGGTGGCTCGAGCAGGCACAGCTCGACCGCGTCGGCTGCTTCAAGTACTCGCCGGTCGAAGGCGCCGCCGCGAATGCGCTCGGGCAGCATGTGCCCGCCGAGGTTCAGGACGAGCGGTACGCGCGCTTCATGAAGCGCGCGGCCACGATCAGCGCGCGACGGCTCGCGCGCCGCGTCGGCATCCGGATGCGCGTGTTGGTGGATTCGGTGGGGGACGATGGCGCCGTCGCGCGCAGCGAGGCAGACGCACCCGAGATCGACGGGGTGGTGAGAATTGCCGGTGCGCAGGGACTTCGGCCGGGTGACTGGGCCGATGTCGATATCACCTCGAGCGACACCTACGACTTGTATGCGCGGATGGAGGCCGCGGCGGTGGCGACGTCGCGCAGGTAAGTCTTGCGGGCGCTGAGGCCGAGGAGGCTCGCGACCAGCATGGGGGCGAGCATGATGATGAACGTCCACATCAGACCGTTCTGACCGCCCCCGAGCCACCCCGACATTGCACCGAACAGCAGCGGCGCACCGCCTTCGAAGGTCGAGCGCAAGGCCATGCGCCCGGCTTCGCCGCGTCCCCACATCCGGGGAAGCACGATGTCGAGCCGTGCGGCGTCAATGGGCGCGACGGCCGCTGACAAGACACCCGCGCCGATCGTCAAGAGCCCGATGCCAAAGAACGCGTTGCTCGTCCAAATCGCGAAGCCGAGGATCGGCACCGAGAGAGCGAGCGCCACCGCCGCCACCACGATGCGCGCATCCGCCTTGCCTTTTCGCAGCAGATGCTCCGAGAGGCGTCCGCCGGCCACGGTGCCCGCGAGCGTGCCGATGCCGACGACAAACACGAGCGAGCTGACCACACCACGGGTGATGTGATAATGCTGCGTGATGTAGAGCATCGCGAACGCGCGCGCACCGGAGAGGAAATAATAGGCCAGAGCCGAGGCGAGGATCAGTAGGCCATAGGTGGGGAGGCGCAGCAGATATCTCATCACGTGCCACAAGCTCCAATGGGTCGGATCCTCGCGAACGATGAGCTCCTCCCTCGGAGGCACGTGCGCGCGTCGCACCGACTCTTGCGGTGATGCGGTCCCGGATTTCGAGGATCTGCGCTCCTGCTCCTGGCGCTTGCGCTTCGGCTGTTGGGAAGCCGGGCGAGAGGCGGCGTTCGGATCCTCCTCTCCTTCCGAGATCCAGCGCTGGCCGCCGCGCTCGGGCTCCGGGAGAAAGCGCCAGATCACCCACACGAGCGCGATGGCCGGCAGCGCCATGACATAGAACGACCAATGCCAGTTGAGAATGGTCGAAGCTTCACCGGAAATGAAGAAGCCGATACCCATTCCGACGAGCTCGCCAGCGATGATGAGACCGTAGATGGCCGCGCGGTCGCGAGCGGGAAAGAAATCCCCGGTGAGCGAGGCGACGCAAGGCCACGCGACCGCCGTCACCGCACCGACGAGCGCGCGCGTCACCAGCAGAAAGGTGAAGGAGGTGGCAGCGCCGCTGACGCCTTCGGCGATTACCCACGAGGCCACCACGATCATCAGCAGCACGCGCCGGCTGAAGCGGTCGGCCAGCGCACCCATGGGCAGCGTGGCCGCGGCGCCGACGAAGGACACCACGGCGAGCAGCAACCCGACTTCGGTGTTGCCCAGGTGGAAGGCCTGCTTGAGCTGCCCCGAAACCGCCGAGACGGTGCCGAGATCCGAGGACTCGAGCGCGAGGATGGCGGCCAGCACGGAGACGATCTGCAGCCGCGCCGGGCCACCGGCGACGCTGGCGACGCGTTCCTTGGCCGAATCGATGAGGTCGGTCCCGCTACCCATATGGTCTCGCTACCGCAGAGATTGGGTAGCGGGTTATGTGCCGGCTACGGGATCGGCGATTGCGTGCGCCTCGAGAAATCGGCCGCCTTCAGATACCCGGCTTGAGAGGCCGCCCCGAGGGCCAGACGAGCAGCGGCCGAGCGTTGAAAATCGATTCGGCATCGGCGCGTCGTGGGGCCCAGGCGCCGCCCTCGATCTCGGCCTGCAGCTGACCCGGCGCCCAACCTGCATGCCCGAGGAAGATCCGTAGCCCGTGCATCGGCTTCTTGCGGTCGAGGAGCTTCAGCAGCAGATCCCGGCTCGAGCTTACGTAGACGCCGTCACATACCCGGAACGCTCCCTTGGGCGCCGACGGGGCGCGGAAGAGAAACCACACGGTGCGGAATTCGACCGGGCCGCCGAAGTACACCTTGTCGTCTTGCAGCTGCGCCAGACGCTTGAGCTTCGGGAAGAGACGCGAAACGGGAATGGTCGTGGGCCTGTTGATGATGACGCCGATGGGCGCCGGCGCGAGGTTGTTCATCACGACCACGATCGAGCCATCGAAATTCGGATCCTCCACGACACTCTGAGCGACGATTAGGATTGAGGTCAGGGCGTTTGCGGGCGCTTTTACGGCCGCGACAGCGGGCCTGAGCGGGGCACCGGCCGCTCCCGCTGAGCGGGGCGCGCCCGGCATGAGGAGCATGGCAAGAAGCGCTGCCGCCAAAGGGCGCCGTCCACGGAATGTCCTCTTGATCAGCGACACTCGTCTCCACGCCTCCGGGTCGTTATGGTCGGCCTCGCCCGCCGCAGATTCTACGCCGTTCGTCGCGGTACTGAACGCGGGCCGCGACCCGGCGGATCCCCACCGGTAAGATGCCGGGCGATCGCCCAACCTGGACGAGATTGGAGTGACAACGTGAGCACCCGCAGCTTCTTCGCCACAGGGACCGCGGCCTTCATGGGCCTGGTCGTATGCAGCGGCGCCTGCGCGGCGGGGCGCGACTACCGCAGTTGTCGCCGGACGGCCGCGACATCGCCGTGGTCGTGTCGATTCCCGACTGGAAAACCGACAAGGCGCGGCACGAAATCGACCTGATCGATGTCGCAACAGGCGCGCGGCGAGCGCTCACGCGCTACCGCACCGACGTCTCCTCGCCCCGCTGGTCACCGGATGGAACGCGACTCGCCTTCATCGCGATGGATACGACACCCGCGAGCCCTGTCACGGCCCAGGGCGATGGCCCTCGCGGTGAGGCAGATGCCGAAAAATGCGACCAGGTCTTCGCGATGCCCCTGAGACGCTCATCATGGGCGACGTGGGCGATCCCAACGTGCCGCTGGTCAACAGCTTCGAGTGGTACCACGCGCTGCGTGACAACCGCGTCGAGGTCGAGTTCTACGCCTATCCCGCCGACACGCATTTTCCCGGCGACATCGTCCGTACCAGCGACGTCTTCCGTCGGTGGGTCGGCTGAATGACGGCGCACCTGCGCTAATTTGTTGGCAAAACCGACCTGCGGCCGTTTTGCTAAGCGCGCTGACGCATCCAGGGACGGAGGATGACCCGCACGGGCAGCGCCGAGCTTGCGGCCACCTCGGGATCGAGGAGCCGCCGGCGCCGCAGGTGCCGTATCGCCGACTGCACGGTCGACTTGGCGAGGCCGGTATGGGTGGCTATGGTCTGCAGGCTGACCGATAGCCGGTCCCGACGCGTCCGCGTCGCCTGGCGCAGCAGAAAAAGATAAACCAGAAAGGCCGCCGGACGCCGATCGTGCCCGATGAGGTCGGGCATCAGTATGTCGATCACATAGGCGTCGAGGGCGATCTTCTGCATGGCAGTGACGACTATAGCAGCGATCGGTACCTGCCGCGGCCGTGGGCCGCTATGATCGGCTCGCAGACCCGACCGCTGGAGGCAACATGATCACACAGCTCAAATTCGTCGGCATTCCGACGGCGAACCAGGAACGGGCGCTTCGCTTCTATACGGAGAAAATGGGGTTCGCCGTTGCGACGGATCAGCCCTTCAACGATAAGCAGCGCTGGATCGAGCTGCGAATCGGCAATTCGGCGACGCGAGTCGTTCTCTTCACACCCGAGGGCCATGAGGACCGCATTGGAAGCTTTTTCAACGGATCCTTTGCCTGCGATGAGGTGACGGCCACCTACCGGCAGCTGAGGGAGCGCGGCGTCGAGTTCGTGAAGGAGCCGCAGAAGCAGCCGTGGGGGGAATTCGCGATCTTCAAGGACCCGGACGGCAACCAGTTCGTGCTTTCCTCCTCCTGAGGCACTCGCAATCCGGGCGGCCGGCGCTCCTGCGGAACCATCACCCGGCGGATCCGGTTACTTCCCGTGGCAAATCCAAACGTAGGTCCACCAAGCGCGGCGCCCGTTGGTCAAAGCGCGTGCTGCAGACGAGCGCTGCGCTCGATCTGGAGCCAGGCGTATTCACCCAGGAGAGTCCCCGGCAAATCGCGCTGTCCCTGAAACGGTCCGCGGAATCCAGCCGGCGCGGGAGCGGTGGGCACCGCCACCTGCTGGAAGACCGCGCAGAACCCACTGCCAGCCCCGCGCGGCTGGCGCCGTTCAGAGAGCTCTGCGGCTCGTGTGCGCCGTGAGGCTTCCGCGCCGCAGATCGGGTGAGTCGCGTGGTATATAATTCGCCTGGCGTATGCGCGACAAGAGAATGGTGGTTCTTCGGATCTGCCCCGACTACATCGCTGCCGATGTGCTGGTCGGGTTTCTGAGGTCCGAGTCGATCCCGGCGGTCGCACACAACCTGGCCGCCTTCCCGGGCCTCGAGCAGGGTACGGAAGTACTCGTGCCGAAGGCCTATTTGTCGCGCGCGCAGGGGGTGCTCGAGCAGCAACAGCCGACTGATGCCGAGCTTACTGAGCTGGCGCTGGGGGGATCGGGTCCGTCGGAGAGTTGAAAACGACATCCGTCTCACGCGCGGACAGGCGCTTCATGAGCGGCACGACCGCGGCCGCAAACAGTGTACCGATCACCGCTACGACGCCGAGTCCATAGAAGAGGTGGGTATAAAGCGGCAGGGTTTTCACCGGATCGGTCACGCGTTGCGGTACGGCGGCATAGGTAGCGACAAAGCCGCCCATGTACTGCGATATGCCGATGGCGAGAAACCATGACCCCATGATGAAGCCGCGTAGCCGCGGTCCCACGTAGCGCGCCACCATCGCGAGCCCGAGGCCGCTGATCAGCAGTTCCCCGAACGACTGCAAGCCGTAGCCGGCGACCATCCAACCGAAGCCCACCTTGCCGTCCATGGCGAACCGCCCGCTGACGCCATAGGTGATAAAGCCCAGGCTCAGGATCAGAAAGCCGAAGGCGAATTTCGAGGCGATGTGGAAATCCCCCGGTCCGCGGCTCAACCGGTTGTACAACCAGGCCAAAAACGGGCTCAGGATGAAGATCCAGATGGGATTGAGAGCCTGTACCTGACCGGCGGGCACCGTGTAATGCAGTCCGAGAATATCGAGATGGAGGTCCACGTTGCGCAACGCGAACAGGGTGAGCGAGGTGGACATCTGCTGATAGAAGATGAAAAAGAGCATCGTTTCCGCGGTGAGAATGACTATCGCCCACAATCCCCTGCGCTCCCGAGGACTGCCCTTCACGATGAGATAAGCGAAAATCCCGAGCAGCGCGACGAACGCCAGCCAGACGACGGCGCGTGCCACGCCGAGGTTCTGCAGGATTGCGGAGACCGCGAAAATCGCGAGCACCGCGCCGACGACGACGATGATCAGCCTCTTGAGTGGAAACGGCTCGAAATCGGGCTCGGACCCCACATGCGCCAGATAGCGACGCATCGCGAGGAAATTCAGGATGCCGATCACCAGACCCGCGGCACACACCGCGAAAGCCACGTGCCAACCGATCCAGATGGCAATGAGCGGCGTGGCGATCTGCGACATGGTCGAGCCGGCGTTCACCGCCATGTAGTACATGGTGAACGCGCTGTCTATTTTGGCGGTGTTCCCTTCATAGAGCTTGGAAATCAAATTCGCGGGATTCGCCTTGAAGATTCCGCCGCCGACCGCCACCACGCTCAAGGCGAGAAATAGAATCGCGGAGTAGGGAATCGCCAACATGGCATAACCCGCCGCGAGGATAAGCGCACCCAGAAGCGCGGTGCGTCTGCTGCCGAGCACCCGGTCGCCAATCCAACCGCCGACCGCCGGCACCGCATAAGCCATGGCGCTGAAGGCACCGAAGGTAAGATTGGCACGGTCGTCGCTGTACCCGAGCTTCTGCACCATGAACAGCACCACGACGGCCGTCATGCCGTAGTAGCCGAACCGCTCCCACATCTCGATCAGGAACAGTACGGCGAACCCCAAGGTGCGCGACGGGGTCGTGGATGGCTTCATTGGAGCGGGTTAATAGCAGAACCCCTCGATCCTGGGAAGGGTGGTTGCGGGTCAAAACCGCGCGGCCGAGTCGCGGCCCATGCGCTCGGCGGCACCGAACGCCCTTTGGGACCGTGGATAAGCGGCTCGCTGCGGTTGCCACTGACGGTACGGTCGGCGCGACCCGCCTCGCGGGAAAGTCGAAGAGCTACTTCCCCGAGATAGGCCGCCACCGTGGTGCCTTGCGTCGCATCCCGCACCTTGGAAAGTTGGTGTCCGACAGCCGCGGGATCTGACGCAACCACCAGATACCGCTCTCAGCGTGGCCATGAAAGACAATCTGCTTGCGCGAGAACGCCCGCTTCAGCGATCCATCCGAGCCGTAAAGCAGAACGCGAAGCGCCATAAGTGTTGCGCCCTCAGGCTCGCTGTCTACCCGCACGAGATAGGACGTGGGCACGGACGGGAGTTCGTAAGCCAAGTACAAGCTGGATCCGACCGAGTCTTTGAAGCAGGACGACGCTGCAGTGACATCGGCAGTCGTCTGGCTCTTGTGTCTCTGGGGGTCATATACCAGCGTGGGAGCACCGGCGAGAACCGGCGCCTGTCCACAGTTGAAGGCACTCAGGTCGAGCAGGGGCGGCGGGTCTGCCTTCTGAGTGGCGCAGCCGGTAACGCCCGCCATCAGAATGAGCGCGGCCAGACTGCGCGCGCCGAGCGCGACCCTCATGGCACGCTCCTAGTGCAAGAGATTGCCGACCGTTGCCGCCGTCTCCTGGAAGGCATCGTCGATGCCGGCCACCGCCTGCTCCGGATCAGCGTCAAGCGAGTCGAAATTCGTGAACTCGTAGGCAGGGTTTGCCGATACCGTAACGACATTCTTGGGAGCATTGATCGCATTGTCGAACACGGTGTCCTCCATCAACGTGGCGCCATCAGATGCCCGCACAAGTCGGCATTGCACGTAGACGAAAGGCCGGAACGGCGTCGCTTTGCCCATGCCGGCGGCGACATACCCGTAGCCGGAGCCAGTGAAAGCGATGTCAAGATAGGCGTCCACGCCGTCGCCCGATTTGGGATACGCGCAGCGGATTCATCGCTCAGTGCTGTGGTATTCGGCAGCGACCTGCCAGGGCGCGGGATTGTCCTCCCCGCGGCCGTTCAGGAGCACGACCGGCAATGTGCCGGTGGCTATGGTGGCGGTAGCCTTCATCAGCGTTGCGTCCGCGCCCGCTCCGGCAACTGAGTATTGCGCCGATCGGACATTCGGGATGCCGTGCCTGGTCAGGTACTTCGCCAGGGCGGCCGCGCGTTGCGCGCCGGCTCGCGGGCAGTTGAGAGGAGCGAGGATCACCACCATGTCGGCTCGCGCGCCTATGGGGGCCGCGACGGGAACGAAGCCATTGACGTCGGCCATGGCCTCGAGCTGCCGGTTGAACACCGCGTGCTGGTGAGAGTGCCAGACGTGAACACCCAGCAGCAACGCACCGGTGGAGATCAGTAGCGTTTTGGAGATCATGGCGCGAGCCACGGTAGCACTTGAGAACCAGCGCTCGGACGACGGCCATCACGCGCTCGGTGGCGGAGCCGGGCTTCACCTCACGATTCGCACCGACGGCAGCGCGGAACTGTGACAGCGCTCGAAAGCGGGATGGAAAATGTCAAGTCTTCGACCGATTGCGCTCGGCAATGAACGCATCCGCTTCACTGATCACCTGGGGCGGAAATCCGAGCCTGGCCAACAGCCGAAGCGCGTTTCGTTCCGTACAGGGCCCGGTGCGCAGGTGATAGTCGAAGAAGCTTCGTAGCTCCGGATTCTCGGTGAAGTGGTACATATCGAACCGGTCCCGCAACAGGTCCTGCAGCTCCACGTCATGCGTAGTGGCGAGCACCAACGAATGCTCGCTCAAGACGTCGAGCACCGATTTTGCGGCCGCGATTCTCTCGGTGGTGTTGGTTCCGCTGAAAGGCTCATCGAGCACGACGAGGGTTGAGCGCGTGCCGCTGCGGAGAAAGGACAATATCGCCTCGGCTTCGGCGAAATAGCGACTCTTACCCGACTCCACCGACTGATCGCTTCTGATACAGGCCATCACCGCGGCTGCCGGAATGGTGGCCTTCGCAGCGAGGCAAATGCCCACCGTGCGGCCGAATATCACGTTGATCGCCATCATTTTGATGAAGGTCGTCTTACCGGCCATGTTCGAGCCGCTGATCAGCGCCGAACGCTGGCGGAGCGTCATCGAATTGGCGACCGGCTCCGCGACCAGCGGGTGGCAGCCGTTCTCGATCTCGAGTACGCGTTCAGGACCGATCACGGGTCGGCACCAGGTCCTGGTACGCTCGAGGAGGGACGCCATCGCGATAGCCGCATCGAGTGAGCCCACCAGATCGTACGCCGTGCGCAGCTCCGCGCGCACGGCCGCCACCCGATCGATGGTGTACAGGTAGACGAGCCATTCGGCGAGGAAAAGAAGGTTCAGCCAGGTATCCAAGCCCAGCGGCGACATCCGGTCCAATGCCCCTACCAGGCGAAAGGCGCGGCGCGCCCTGGCGCGCCCGGGGCGATCGGCCGCGAGGGCGGCGAGCTGTGGGATGGGCGAATCGCTATATAGATGCGACAGTCTGTCCGCGACGGCCAACATCCGGCGGAGGGCCCGGAGCGTCTCGGTGAGCCGGTATCGCCTCAAGCCTGTGCGAGTGATGACCGCCACATTGACGGCCAGGATCGGTATGACGAGCATCAGCGGTATCGCCGATGCCGCGATGCCGGCAAGCAACCCGACAGAGACGAGGCTCCAGACGACCGTGAGGCGCGGATGCTTCAGTGCCTCGAGCCGGGGCTCGAACAGAGCGTCGATGACGTTCGCCGCGGAATCCGCGTTCAGCGCGGTAAGGAGGAGTTGAGTCCTTTCCCGGAGCTCCCGGTCGCAGCGCAGTGCCTGGAGCGACTCGTGCACGATCCCCGAATGATCCGCATCGGTGGCGTACGTGCGCAGCATGCGGAAGAGGCATTGGCTACCCGGCCGGGTAATCGTCGTGTCGAGGACACTGAAGATGCGGGGGAATTCGAGATCATTCCACGTCCGATCATCGACATGCGAGAGATCGTCGCCGGAGTTGGTCAGACGAAAGTACCGATCCGCGAGCCAGGCGTCCTTCTTGCCTGGCTTTCCCCAAGCCTCGCGTATCTCTCGCAATGCGCGGCGGCGTGGAAAGAACCAATCCAGGATTGCGGCGATGGCGGCCCGCAGCCCTGGAAGAACGAAGTTCATCGAGGCGTGCTCACACGCGCAGCCCTATGGCGCGCATCAGCTCGAGCCCATTGCTCTTGGTCACGACACCCTCACGCAGTCTGTAGTCGAATCGCATCTGCCCGTTCTCCAGGTGATCCTCGAAGTGCATGTTGCGCATGACTTCAGCGCCCAGTCCGCCGATCTCGGTGAGCGCCAGATCGTGAGTCGTCGCGAGTCCGATGGCGCCTGCCTCGACGAGAGCTCCCAGGATCCCTTCCGCGCCGATGCAGCGGTCCTTGGAGTTCGTGCCCTGCAACATCTCGTCGATGAGGAAGAGAAGCGGTGGATCGAGCCCGGAGAGATCCTTGAGCTGTCGCAGTCGGGTGATCTCGGCGTAAAAGCGCGAGCTGCCCTCGCGCAGCGAGTCGTTGATGCGGATGCTTGCGCCGACCTGCAACGGCGCGAGCTCGAACACCCGCGCTCGCACCGGCGCGCCCGTCATCGCCAGAACCACGTTGAGGCCGAGGCCCCGCAGCAGGGTGCTCTTACCGGACATGTTCGAGCCGCTCACGAGCCAGACCCGAGTACGATCCGAAAGATTCACGGTGTTGCGAACGCACTGCGACGGCGCGATCAAAGGATGGCCGATCGCCTCGGCCCGCAGACATGCACGACCGTCGACCAATCGGGGGAAAGGATCGTCCGGATGCTCGAAGCTGTATCGGGCGAGCGATGAGAGCGCCTCGAAGCGCCCGACCGTCTCCGCCCACCCTCGGATGCGCCTGCCGTACGCGCGGCGCCAACGCTCCGCAGCCAGCGCGACGTGTACCAGGTACAGGAGCGGTAGTTGGACCCAGCCCACCATGAGGTTCTTGCGCTGCTCCGACAGCATCACCAACGTGGCGAGCTGGCTGACGCGGACCGACGCGCGGACTCCGCTGGAAGTCATCGCATCGGCCAGCGAACGCATGGGCGGGGAATCGAATTTCCCGTTCTCGATTTCGAGAAGCAATCCGGCGAAGGTCTTCAGACCATCGAAATCGAAGGCGCGCTCCGCGGGAAAGAGGACCTGCTGCACGCGCTTCTTCAGTCGGTACAACACCAGCGCTTCTATCAGCAGAACGACGGCGACCGGCGACCAGATGCCGCTCAGGTCTGCGGCGATCAACGATGCGACAAGAAAGGCCGGCAGGAGGTATGCGGCCACTCGGACCCGGCCGCCGATGAGCGTGGCAGGCGCCTCCGCCCAGGCGAGCAATCTGCCGGGGTGGAGAGCCGATTCGCGCTCACCACCCAGGATACCGATGCGCTCTCTCAGGTCCAGGCGGTCGCGCAGGTCGAGGACACAGATCTGACGTTGGCGGATTTCCTCGGCAGCTGCCGGTGCCAGCAGCCATTGGGCGAGGGTTCCCTCGCCCATTCGGGTGCGCGCGGCGCAGAGCAGCTCGAAGAGGCTTCCCTCTCCGAAGAGATCCAGATCGGCGCTGTAGACATGATGGACATCGCCAAATCGCTCGCCGCGATTGCCGATGCCGGCCCAGCGGTCTTCCAGGCGAGCCAACCCGTGTCGATAGAACTGCGCCGCGCGGCCGGCGCACGCCTGGCGGGGACGGAGCGCGGCGTGGTAGGCGACTGCGCCGATGAAACCTGCAGCAGGCACGAGCATCCAGAGCGGTGAAAACCAGTGCTCGCCCCATGCGAGCCCTGCCATCACGAGCACCACCGCCGCGAGCAGCAGGCGCACCTCGCCCACGCGCTCCTGGGCCGCCTCGAGTCGGCGCAGAATCGCCTCTCTCGCGGCAAGTCGGCTCGTGTATTCTCCGTGGGGCGTCACTGTCCCATTCTAATGAATAGAATCGTCTTCGGAACTCTGCGCCGGCGGTGGTTGCGCACCCTGCTCACGGGGCTGTCCACGCTGATCGCCTTCATGCTCCTCGGCTTTTTCCTGGCGATTCGCCACGGCTTCGCCGTCGGGCCCATCCAGTCAGGTGCCGACCTGCTGCTGCTCGAACCCCTGGGCAGAAGGTCCGAACTGCCGCTCGGCGTGTTGTCGACGGTGAGGACGTTCCCGGGGGTGCGCTCGGCGGTCGCATTGACCGGCACCGCCATGCTCTTCGGCGCGAACCGCCATCCCGTGGAGGTGGAGGCGGCCTCCGCCCACGCCTTTCTCGATGTCTTTGGGTTGATCCGCTCGGGAGCCGTGCGCCGCGCACAGGCCGAGGCCTGGCTCGCAGATCGCACCGGTGCGCTGTTGAACGCCGCTGCCGCGCGCACCTACGGCTGGCGTGTCGGACAGAGTCTCACGCTGCACCCCATGCCGGGCGGGCCGTCACAGGATCTCACGTTTCACGTCGATGGGCTGATCGCCAAGGTCAACGGGGATAGCTTCTCGAGCGACGTCAATCTGCACCTCGGTTATTTCCGCCGCTGGGCCCAGAGCGATTCCATCAGCGTCATCTTCGCTCAGGCAACGCAGGCACGCCAGGTCGATAGAGTGGCCCACGCCATCGAGCTGAAGTTCGCGAACAGCGCGACGCCTGTCACCGCGCAGAGCTTCAAGTCGCTGCTGCAGGGGATGGGCGAGCGACTCGCCGACGTCAATGCGCTCACCTTTGTGGTGATCGCGACCAGTTTGTTCGGTCTGTTCCTCATCTGTTTCAACACCCTGATTCACTCCGTGTCGGAACGGCTCGGAGAATTTGCGCTGCTCAAGGCGGTCGGGTTCGCTCCGCTGCGGCTTCTGTGGCTCGTGCTGCTCGAGTCGCTGCTCGAAATCGTCCCCGCCGCCCTCGTCGGCATGCTCGCCGCCCTCCTTCTCGTGCGGGCGCTTGCCGGGGCCAAACTCCATCTTCCCGGTATTACGTTGACAGCCGCCGCGTTCGTCGAGAGCGCGCTCATCGCGCTGGGTCTCGCGGTTCTCTGTTCGCTCCTGCCCGGACTGCGGATCGTGCGCCTGAACTGTGCCCGGATTCTGCGCAGGGGGTGAGCGGTGCGCGTTGCCAACACCATGCGGGCCGTCCTGCGTTTGACGCTCGCCGCGATCCGCGAGTGGCCCGCGCGCCCGATCGATACCTCGGTCACCGTGCTGGGATTCGCCACGGTGGCCGGAATCCTCTCAGCCGTGCTCGCCATGGCGGCCGGGTACCGCCACATCTTCGCCGTCGGGGCGCAGCAGACGACCGCGATCGTGCTGAGTGAGGGCAGCGACAGCGAGTGGGGGAGCAGCGTTCCGACCGGCGCGGTTGCGGACGCGACCCAGGCGCCCGGGGTGGACCGCGCGAGCGGCGTGCCGCTCATCGCACCGGATCTTCTCGGCAGCCTGCCGGTGCGATACCTGCATCGCGATCTCGCGGCGCGTATTACTTTGCGAGGCATCGCGCCTACGATGTTCACCATCGAGAAAGGCCTGCGGATCGTGCGCGGGCGCTGGTTTCGGCCGGGCCTCGATGAGATCGTCGTCGGTTCGGCGGCGGAGCACAACTTCCGCGACCTCGAGCCGGGCGACAGCGTGTTGGCGGAGGGCAGGGTATGGACCGTCGTGGGGGTATTCACCGCCGGCTCGCAATTCTTCTCCTCCGAGGCTTGGACCAGCCTCGGGTCGCTTCAGGGAGCCGAGAATCATCGCAAGGCCTACTCCTCGCTCTACGTGAAACTGACATCGCGCGGCGCGTTCGCGCCATTCGCCGGAGCGCTCGCTCGAGACGCGCGATTCGCACTGCATCCGACGCGGGTGAGCACCTATTACGCGCAACAGGCTTCCGCCATGAGCCAACTCATGACCCGAGTCGGCGGCTTCTTCACCGCGATGATGGCCGCCGCCGCGGTGTTCGGCGCCATGAGTACGCTGCTGGTCATGGTGGAAAGCCGCCGCTTCGAAGTGGCGATGCTGCGCGCATTGGGATATCCCCATGGCATCGTGTTCGTCGCCACGCTTTTCGAGGGACTGCTGCTGGGAGCGGCAGGGGGTATCGTCGGCACCGCAGTCGTGTACGTGAGTCTGAACGGCTTTGCGGCGAGCACCCTCGGGGTGGGGGCGCAGCTCGCGGTGTCGACGAGCACACCGCAGGTTTTCTTCCATTTCGTGGTAACCGGCTTGATCATGCTGAAGGCGGTCCTGTGGGCGATCGGCATGGGACTGCTCGGCGGACTGTATCCGGCCCTAAGGGCGGCGCGCATGCCGATCGCGGCGGCCCTCAGGGATGCTTGATCGGCGCGATCGAGCACGTGCGGGCTGCGCCCGGCGCGATTGCCGCTCGCTGTATACTCGACGACGATCCACGTGAATTCGGAGGGGATGGTGGCATCCAGACGTGTGGCTTTGGTCACCGGCGCGGCGCAAGGCATTGGACGGAGCATTGCCCAGACCCTGGGGGCGCACGGTTATGCGCTCGCCCTGAACGACGTTCGCGCTCCGACGGAGGCGTTGACCTCCCTGCGCGACATGGGATGCGAAGCCCACGCGCTCGTCGGCGACGTCGCCGACGAGCGCACGATCGAGGCGGGTGTCCGGGATACCGTCTCGCGGTGGGGGCGATTGGACGTGCTCGTGAACAACGCGGGAGTGAGCTGCATCGTCCGGGCACAGGACACCTCCGTAGAGCAGTTCCGCCGCGTTCTCGACATCAACCTCGTCGGAGCATTCATCGTCGCGCGCGCGGCGGGTTCGGTCATGCTCGCGCAGCATTCCGGCAGCATCATCAATATCGCCTCCATCGCGGGTCTGGTCGGCATCGCTGACCGGGTCGCCTACAACGCCTCCAAGCACGGACTCATCGGCCTGACTCGTACGCTGGCGGCCGAGTGGGGCGGGCACGGCGTACGTTGCAATGCGGTATGCCCCGGTTGGGTGAAAACGGAGATGGACGCAGCGGACCAGGCGGGCGGCAGCTATACGGATGCCGATGTCACGGACCGGGTCCCCATGGGCCGCTTCGCCTCGCCCGAGGACATCGCCAACGCGGTGACCTTTCTCGCGGACCCCGCGGCGAGCGGTTTCATCAACGGCCAGGCGATCGCCGTGGATGGCGGCTGGACGGCCGACGGTTCCTGGCAGAACCTGCGTCTGCAGCATCGCTGAGGGCGCGGCAGGAGCTGCGCGACTACCGGCTCTCCGGCGGCGAGAAGCAGCGTCTGGCGATCGCACGGCTGCTGCTCAAGGCGCCGGATCTGGTCATCCTGGACGAAGCCACCGCTCATCTTGATTCCGCCTCGGAAACGGCGATCCAACGGGCGTTGGAGCAGGCACTCATCGGCCGCACGTCGATCGTAATAGCGCACCGGCTGTCTACCGTCATCAGGGCCGATCGGATTCTTGTTCTAAAGGACGGTCAGATCGTCGAGAGTGTGACGCACGGTGAGCTGCTGGCCAAGGCCGGCCTCTCCGCGGAGCTCTACCAACGACAGTTGGCAGCCGCGGCAGCGGAATCCACCACGCCTCGATGAAGATCAGCCGCTGCGACGATGCGGCGAGGACGCAGGTGTAGGGAACGCCGCGAGGATTGACCTGTCGGAGCAAGGATGCGATCAAATCGGCCGTCCGGGCGCTTCGCCGCGGCGACTGCGGTGCTGATCGTCCACGGGCTGCTCATTCTGCTCTTCCTACGCGCCGACCGTGGCACCAAAGCCAACCCGCCACAGGAGATCGTGCGCACGGGAATCCTCTATCTTCTCAGTCTGTCTCGGCAACGGCCGCAAGCGCGTTCACCAACGCGCGCCGCGCCACGCCGACGTCGCGGGAAATCGCTGACACCGACCGTGGCTCACGCCCCTGCCGTCGCGATGCCACCGGAGGCTCCGAACATCTCCGTTTCCAATCGTTCGAAGCTCGACTGGCATGAAACCGCCGACGAGGTGGCGCGCTCGCTGACGAGCAGACACGGGACCAAGGTGCATCCGGGCTCCGGCGAGCACCCGCCCTCGCCTTACGGCGACTGCGAGCCGCGGCCGCAATTCGCCTGGGATCCGGAGCCCAAGCGCGTGGGCCTCATCGACCACTGGCTCCCGTATCTTCGGCTGGGCGATCACTGCATCGTTTCGCTGGGATTTTTCGGCTGCGTCGTAGGGCAGCTCCCGGGAGCGAACGGTCGACTCTTTGAGCGCGTTGTCGGGGGAAAAGCCGCACAAGACCCGACACCCACCCTCCGGACCTGGCCCGATGGCGAGCCGCGCGGGCTGTGCCGACCGTCCCCATGAACTGAGCGCACACCGCGCTGCCATGAAACGGCGCAGCGCACTTCAAGCATCGCAACGGGTGGAAGGAGCCGCATCTCCGCCGGGCGAGCAAGACCCTGGTTGGATTCGCGGCGTTTTTAACCGGCTTTGTCGGCTATGCGCTGGGAGCCGCGCTCATTCTATGTGCCGTCCTCAAGCCATTCTTTCCCGCCTATATCGGACTGTGGATCAATCCGCATGGCATGGTGTTGGGGGCCGAGATACCGAAACCGCAGGGCCATGAGTTGCTCGGCTTCGGGCCGGTGCACTACGATCCGAGCACCGATCAGCTCATCGTTACGGTGCTCTATGACGCTAATGAGCCGGCGCGCCGGGTCATCGAGGTCGGCATTCTCGATGATCAGGGGACGATGCAGCGACGACGAGCTATACAGAGATCGTAAAAATCCCTCTTGCTGGCTTGTCCTGCAGGCCGGCGACGGTGACGCTGTGGACCCCGGGCGGCGTCTCGGGCATCTCCACGAGCCTCGATATTCCAGATCCACCCACGGCCCAGTAGGGGGTCGAGGTCTCTCCGGAGGCGGCGGCGATCGAGGTCTTTTCGGAGCCAGCGCTTTGCGCGGCCGGGCCGCGAATACCCGCTGAGCGGCGTAATCCAATCGTCTCTCGAAGATGTCGCGATAGGCGACGTAGTTGAAGACTCCGATGAAGACAAGGAACGCGGCGGTGACAATCACCCCCGCAGGGACCTCCCGCGCAAACACATCCGGAGCGAGAGATAGCGCCGCGACGAACATGACGATGATCCATTCGTCATTCAGGCGCACGGCTTTTTTTGAAAGCCGGCACGCATCGATCATCGTGAGACCCGGAGCGAGGGCCAGCAGTGGGAAGTAGCACACCCCGAGCGGAGCCAGCAACAGCAGGCAATTCAACGTGTAGGAGCCGATGACGCCGGCAATGACCGGGTTGGCCGGGAATGCCCAGTGGAGGACACAGTTCACACCCGCGAGCAGGCAGCCCGGCAGGAGCCCGCCGCCCCAGAGTCGGGTGGAGGCGGCGAGCTGCAGCAGCTCGGAACGGCCCAAAGCCCGGTCAGAGTGTCGTGACAGCGCACTCATGACGATCCAGAAGGCGGGAAGCAGCAATGCACCCACGATGAGCGTCAAGCCGGCTGAGACAAGACGTTCAGGGACCACGTCGGTGTAGAACAGATCGAGGATTGCGAGCAGGGCCACGGCTGCGCCAAAGGCAATGGGTGAACGCGCGAGCAGGGCGAGCGTGGTTCCTACCCAACGACCGAGAAAGGGCTTTTCGACCTGTCTTGGCTCGAGCGTCTCACTCATGGATGATGATCGCGCTCCGGATTCCTACCGGCGGCCGCCATTTTACAGCCCCACGCCGCCGTGGGCGAAAGCGCCGACCAACAGCACGTGCCGGCTCGAGCCTGGCAGTGGTTCGGTCCATGCTAAAGTGTGGTCAATGGCCCACCGCCACACGATCCACCAGCAACACTTCGGCTGGGACAACAGCCTGGAGCCGGCGGTTCGCATCGCTGCAGGCGAGTCACTCGAGTTCGAAGTGCAGGATGCCTCCGGCGGGCAGCTCTCACGCGCCTCGGTCGTAGCGGACGTCGGCCGCCTCGATTTCGCACGCATCAATCCGGTTGCCGGTCCGGTGTACGTGGAGGGTGCAGAGCCCGGCGACATCCTAAAAGTGACCGTTCTGTCCTTCGCGCCGTCCGGATGGGGTTGGACCGCAAACATTCCTGGCTTCGGTTTACTCTGCGAGGATTTCAAGGATCCCGCCTTGCGCCTGTGGCGCTATGACGAACGGACCCTTGCGCCCTGCGCGTTCGGCTCCTGGGCCAAGGTACCGTTGAAGCCGTTTGCCGGCACGATAGGAGTCGCTCCCGCGCAGGCTGGGTGCCATAGCGTGGTTCCCCCGCGTCGCGTCGGCGGCAACATGGACTTGCGCGACATCGCCTGCGGCAGCGAGTTGCATCTTCCCGTCGAAGTCGCGGGGGCGCTGTTCTCGGTGGGTGATACGCACGCGGCGCAGGGCGACGGCGAGGTCTGCGGCACGGCGCTCGAAAGCCCGATGCGCGTGGCGCTTCGGTTCGATCTCCTGAAGCGCAGTCCGCTCGCTTTTCCACGGCTGATAACCCCCGGCCCGGTCACGCGGCATCTCGATGAACGGGGCTATGTGGCGACCACCGGCATTGGTCCGGATCTCATGATCGCCGCGCGCGCTGCGGTCCGTTCGATGCTCGACTGGCTGACGCGCGAGAACGGGATGCCGGCGATCGATGCCTATCTGCTCTGCAGCGTCTGCGGCGATCTCCGTATCAGCGAGATCGTCGACATTCCCAATTGGACCGTTTCCTTCTATTTTCCGCGGATCGTGCTCGAATGACGTACTGGAAGCGCTCACAACGTCAGCAGTTCGAGCGAAACGGTCTTGCCCTTCATCACCACGTTACGGGCAAGCGACGGATCCAGGCCGACAGGCGTGCGCGGAGGCGACCGGCATGACATTGTCGTGATACGCACTGGCAAATTACGGCTAGGCGCCGAGGTCACCCGGCTTACTTGAACCGGGCGTGCCGGATCCGTATCGTGGAGATCGTGCCAGCCGTGCGAGATGCATCGACGACCCCGGTATCCGACGCGACGCTCGAGCGCTTTCGCGAAGCCGCGGGTAGCGCGAATCCGACACCGGCAGGGGTTGCGGTCGCGGCGGTATCGGCCAGCTTCGCCTTCGGCCTGCTCGCAAAAGCGCTTGCGGTCAGCGCTCGAAGAGGCGCGCAGTCGGTCGATCTCGGGCAGCTCGAGCCGGCAATGGCTACTGCACGCGCGGAGTCGAGCCGTTTGTTGCAACTCGCCACCGACGATATGTCGGCGTTCGAGGCATATCTTGCCGCGGCGCGAATGCGGCACGCCACGGATCGGGAGCGCCGCGAGCGGCAGAAGGCGCTGGATGGCGCACTCCGCCAGGCAATCGATCTGCCGCTCGCCGGGGCGCGCTCAGCCGCGGCGGGCCTGCGGCTGTGTGCCGAGGCCGTTTCCGTGACGCACCTCGTCGTGCTGGCCGATCTCGGCACGGCCGTCACCCTTCTTTCCGGCGCGCTGCGCGCGTTTCTGCTGTGCGCGGAATCGAACGTGAGTCAGCTCGCCCCGGAGACTTCCTCGGACCGCGAGTTGCTCGCCAACGAAAGCGACACCCATCGGCAGGCGTTGCGCCAGGCGGAGGAGGTGCTCGATCGTGTCGCCGCGGCTCTCGAGGCCGCGCGGGTAAAGAGCTGAGCCGGGGCGGCTCAGCTCATGAGAGGCCGATCACCCGACCAGTCTGCGGGTCGAGGTCGACGTCGTAGTAGCCCGGGCGCGTCGACAGCCCGGGCATCGTGCTCATCGTTCCGAGCAGTGGATAAAGGAAGCCCGCGCCGATGCTCGCCCGAACGTCCCGTATCGGAACGATGAAGCCCGTGGGGGCGCCCTTGAGATTGGCATCGTGGCTCAAGCTCAAGTGCGTCTTCGCCATGCAGATCGGCACCTTGTCGAATCCCAGGCGCGTGTACCGCTCGATCTTCTTCTCGGCTTCGGGCAGGTATTCGACGCCGGCGCCGCCGTAGATTTCGCGAACGATGGTCTCGATCTTGCGCTTGATGGGGATGTCGAGCGGATAGAGAAATCTGAATTCACCGGGCATCTCGCAGGCGCGGATGACGGCCCGGCCGAGCTCCACCGCGCCGGCACCGCCTTCCGCCCAATGATTCGATGTGACCGCATCGCTCGCACCGGCTTCCATCGCGATCCTCTGTACGAGCTCGATCTCCGCCGCCGTGTCGTGCTTGAAGCGGTTCACCGCAACCACCACGGGGAGCCCGAAGAGCCGCGCGTTGCGCGTCATTTTGACGAGATTCGCGCAGCCCTTCTCGACCAACTCCAGGTTCTCCGCGGTATAGTCGTGGTGCAGCGGCTGCCCGGCGACGACTTTCGGCCCGCCGCCGTGCATCTTCAGCGCGCGAATCGTCGCGACCAGCACCACGCAGTGGGGTACCAGCCCGCTCGCGCGGCACTTGATGTTGCAAAACTTCTCCATGCCCATGTCCGCGCCGAATCCCGACTCGGTGACCACGTAGCCCTTCGGCCCGACGAGCTTCAACGCGATCTGATCCGCCACGATCGAGGAATTGCCGTGCGCGATGTTGGCGAACGGGCCCGCATGCACGAACGCCGGCGTTCCCTCGAGCGTCTGCATCAGATTCGGCATGATCGTGTCCTTCATCAGCACCGCGAGCGCGCCGCCCACGCCCACATCATCCGCGCTCACCGCCTCCCCGGCCCGGTTGGTGCCGATCACCATGCGGCCCAGCCGCTCGCGCATGTCGGTGAGACTCGTCGTTAGCGCGAGGATCGCCATGACCTCGCTTGCGACCGTGATATCGAAGCCGGTGACGCGTGTGAATCCGTTCTCGCTCGATCCCTGCCCTATGGTGATCTGGCGCAGCATGCGGTCGTTCGTGTCGATAACGCGCCGCCAGGTGACCGTATCCGGATCGATGTCGAGCCGTGCGAAGCGGCCACGCTCCAGCGGCGTGAGCTCGTTGGGGTCGGTCTTGGCAATGCCGAGCTTCCGCAACCGTCGCAACATCACCGGGGAGAACCGCCGACTGCCGTCCTTCGCGGGCGGACACAGGCGATCGAAGAGTGAGTCGTCGTCCTGTCCGGCCTCGTGCAGCATTCGCGCATCGATCGCGGCCGCGAGCAGGTTGTTCGCCGCCGTGATCGCGTGGATGTCGCCGGTGAGATGCAGGTTGAAGTCCTCCATCGGAATGATCTGGCTGTAGCCGCCGCCGGCGGCGCCGCCCTTGATGCCGAAAGTCGGTCCCTGACTCGGCTGGCGGATGCAGGTAAACACCCGCTTGCCGAGATGCGCTCCGAGCGCCTGAGTGAGGCCCACCGTCGTCGTGGTCTTCCCCTCGCCGAGCGGAGTCGGCGTGATCGCGGTGACGACGACATACTTGCCGTTCGGCGCGTCTTTGAGCCGATCGCGCACCGACAGCTGCACCTTCGCCTTGTACCGGCCGTACGGCTCCAGCTCCTCGGGCAGGATGCCCGCTTCCGCCGCGATCTCGACAATGGGCAGCGGATGCGCGTTCTGCGCGATCGCAAGATCGCTCGGGACCTGCGCAAGCACGTTGTTCAGTTTGTGAGGCACGCTTCTCTCCTGCGCTCAGCTGCCGTCGTTTGGGTTGCGAGAGTCCAACCTGCGCGAGGCGGCCTCGACGGCGTTCGAAAGCAGCATCGCGATCGTCATGGGGCCGAGGCCCCCCGGCACCGGAGTGATCCAGCCGGCGCGCTCGACAGCCGGCTCATACTCGACATCTCCCACGAGCTTCCCGGTTGCATCGTGATTGATGCCGACGTCGAACACGGCGGCGCCCGGCCTGATCCACTCGCCATGGACGAAGTGCGGCTTGCCCACGGCGGCCACGACCACCTCCGCCCGCTCGATCTCGGCTCGCACATCGCGCGTGCCGGTATGGCAGACCGTGACGGTCGCCCCGGCGAGCAGGAGCTCGAGCGCCATCGGGCGGCCGACGATGTTCGAGGCACCGACCACCGTCGCCCTGAGGCCTCGCAGCGCGATACCATATTCCTGCGCGAGCCGGATGACCCCGTACGGTGTGCAGGGACGCAGGGCCGGCCGCTTCTGCGCCAACAGGCCGGTGTTGACCGGGTGGAACCCGTCGACGTCCTTCGCGGGGTCGACTGCATCCATGATGTGGTTCGCGACGATGTCCTTCGGCAGCGGCAACTGCACCAGGATGCCGTCCACTCGCTCATCGCGATTGAGCCGGCCGACGAGGGCGAGCAGGTCCGCCTCGCTCATGGTGGCCGGGAGATCGTAGGCAAAGGATTCAATGCCGACTTCGGCGGCGGCCCGGCGCTTGTTGCGCACGTAGACCCGGGAGGCGGGATCCTCGCCGACCTGCACGACGGCAAGCCCCGGCCGACGGCCGAGCCTTGCGGCAAGCTCCGCTGCGCGCGCACCGACCGCGCCCCGCACTTTCGCGGCCACGGCCTTGCCATCGAGGACAATTGCCTTACCGCCCACGGATTCAACTATACAGGCCGCGCTTTGCCCGCGCAGCCACCGCCCCGATCGCAAAAACTCATAGGCCGATCGCCTCATCGCATGAGCGCAGCGTGGAGATGAGCGGCTCGAGCGGCTCGAGCGGCTCGCGGTAATGCCGCCAGCGTCCGGAGGAGCTACCGTAGATCGGTCGGCGCAAGCTCGGCGCCGACGCGACGCGGCTCGGAAACGAGCTCCTCGTATACGATCTCGTGAAGGTGAGAACCGAGCGCCGCTCGCCAATGCTTCATCAGGCGCGCGTAGCCCGCGTAGTAGCGACCGAGCTCAACCAGGTCGTAACTGAAAGGATAGCCGGCTGCAACAGCGTCCGATACATGGCGCAGCAGCTGTCGATCGGCGATCGGGACACGAGCAGGAGCTTCGCCCCCGGGCGCGCGCCGAATGGCGCCCGGGGCCCGTTCCTGTCATGGAAACTTCGCCGCGGCCAAAGTCTTCCATCTGGCTGCAGCTCGAGGATAGGCCACCAGATACATTTGCGCCGCGATGGTATCGATAAGAGCCATGCGATCGCCGTTCCGGGCGTACAGATCAAAATGAGTGCGACCGTGCCGAAAAGTGAAGTGGGCATGCGCGCCGAGCTCCTTCAGAACGGCGTCGAGTTTGCGGGCCGCACCGTCGAGATAAAAGGTGTCCGCGGTGCCGACGTAGATGTGGATCCTGCCCTGGAGATAGGGGCCACGCTGCGCCCATGTGGTCTTCGCGATGTGGGCAAGATCGTAATGTGTGCGCCAATAGGCGACCACTTTGGGGTCTACCTCACCCGTGTCGCGGTCGAACATGGGTTCGGGACGGCCGCCGGAGCCGCGCGGTGAAAAGACCCAATCAAACGAGGCCATCTGGCCGCCATAAGGACCGAGTACCTGCTCGAGCCTTGCGAACTGCTCGAATGTCTCGATGACCTTGCCGTGCATGCGCACGAGCGGGTACGGCGTCCCGTCCGGCCTGTGGTAGACGTTGGCGGCGGTCGCGTACAGATCGATGCCAGTGAAGTCGTGGAAATCGCTGGGATCCGGTGACGTAGACCACGTTCCGCCGAAGACGCGCGGGTAGTTGACCTCCAGTTGCAGGGTAGCCCACCCACCGGAGGAGTGACCTTGCAGGAAGCGATCTCTGGCTTGATCCAGCATGCGGTAATGGGACTCCAGCCACGGGATGTATTCCTGGGTTAGCGCGCTCCCCCAGGGGCCATCGTTGACGGAGTCGGCGAACTCGTGCGTGCCGGTGGGCAGATGCTCATCGAGCATGACCCAGATCATGGGTGGCATCCGGCCGGAGGCCATGCGCTCGTAGATATGAGTGCCCATGAATTTACAGGTCGGCAACGTGCCGCCGAACCCATGTGTCCAGTAGACGGTGGGATATCGGCGCGAGGAGTGCTCATCGTAGCCGGGAGGCAGCACGACCCAGGCGCGGATGAAGGTCGGGCGGCCCCAGAACTCGGTGAGCAGCGCGCTCTGCTCCTCGGCGAGGCGCAGATGGGCGGCTGCTTGCCGATCCTCGGGAGTGAGCTTGAAACGCGCACCCGGCGGAACGATGGTGCTGAGGACGAGCTCCGGCTCGGCACCCTGGCCGGGGGTCCATTTTTTGAGCGCGAGGACCGGACTGACGAGATCCCCGGGCGTGAGGCCGCTGTAGTTGTAGGTGTGATGGACGTCGAGGACGGCCTGCACCTCGTAGTCGCCGCTCGCGAGACCGGAGAACGGTTCGGGATACGCGATGCCGTCCGTATCGAGGTCCACACCGGCACCGGGCGCGAGGTCGTGGACCTCACGCGCCGCAACCCATGTCGCAGTAGGGTGGAACTCATCGATAGAGACCTGTTTGGCGCCGCTTCCCTTGGCCACGAAGACGAGCAGACGACCGGAAATTGCGCTATGGACGGCAGGTCCGGCGGCGACGCGAAACAATAGGTGGTGAGAAGCGCGCCGTGGCGGCTGCGCGCAAGCGGCCAGCGAAGCGAACACCACGGTAAGCGTCACAGCGCGGGACATACGCGTCATTCCAAATCTCCTAAGGACAGTCCGATGCATCGCACTGACTATCCTCGAGCAATGCTGCGACCAGCGGCTCATGTCCTGTTATGAATACAGCATTTCTGCGCACACCGCCACCACCGGACCGTTGATTACACCGCTAGCAGCGATCGGCTCCAACGCGAAGCCCATATCCAGATCGATCACCGCCGGTGGAGGCCTATCGCGAGCGAACCATTGCGGCAGGTTCAGCTTGACTGCGTGCGGCGCAGATCATAACGCCGGCAGGCGCTTGCGTTAGGTCCGGGAAACGCGACCACAGCAGTCGTCGCGGGGAACACCAATTGCTGTATGCGCGCCAGTCCGATCAGGTTGAACTCGACGGTGGTGCGCATATGTTCAAGGTAATCGTGCTGACGCTCACGCTCCTGGGTACACTCAGCGCGTGCGCAATGTTTGGTGGGGAGCATGTCAAATCCGGCTATGTTGGCCCTGCTTCCTTGAATCAGGACCAGGTCACTCGGCTGATGAACGAGCAGGGATACACGGATATTACCGGGCTACACAAGAACGGCAATGATTGGATCGGCTCGGCGATCAATAACGACGGTCGGCAGGTGAATTTCGATATCGACAAGGGTGGCACGATACACACGAAATAGCAGGCCGCGCGACACAGGAAACTGCCCGCGAAATTTGCAAACGCTGGCCGAGCGCTCGGAATTCGGGCATCGATGTGGCGCATAATCAAGCCATGAGAGGTCAGTTTGCGATCCGTCTGCTGCTGGGGCTCAGCTGCACGATCACCGCAACCGCCCAAAGCGCGCCGGCACAGAGCTGGCCGACCTTCGGCGGCGACGTGCAGAGCACCAGTGCCAATCCGCAACCGGCCGGGATCACCGCAGCCAACGTTCGCGAGCTCAGGCGCCACAGAGTGGAGCTGGATGGGCTCGTGGATGCCAGCGCGATTTATCTGCATGGCGCCACGATCGGCGGGGCTCGGCACGACGCTATCTTCGTGACTACCAGCTATGGCAGGACCATGGCACTCGATGCCGATAGCGGAAAGGTACTGTGGGAATACACTCCGGCGAGCTATCAGGAGCTGGCGGGTACACGCCAGTTCACCAACTCGACTCCCGTAGCCGCCCCTGATGCGCAATCAATCTACGCCGCATCGCCCGACGGCTACATCCAGAAGCTAGCCGTCAGCGACGGACGGCGCCTTTGGCGCACGGCGATCACCGAGCTGCCGCTGCGCGAGAAGATGGACTCGCCCCTGAAGGTCTTTCGCGGGCACGTGATCGCCGTTACGGCGGGGTACATCGGCGACCGGCCACCCTATCAGGGTCATGTCGCCATACTCGACGGCGGTTCCGGCAAGCTGCTTCATGTATGGAACTCGCTCTGTAGCAATCGCCCCGGGCTGATGAAGCCAAGCTCGTGCCCGCAAAGCCGCTCGGCCATCTGGGGCCGTGCCGGCGCCACCATCGACCCGAGCGATGGCCGAATTTTCATCGCCACCGGCAATGGCGACTGGAACGGCACGACTGATTGGGGCGATGCGCTGGTCGAGCTCAACTCGAGCGCCACGCGAATTCTGGGCAACTACACGCCGAGCGATACCGCGGAGCTCAACGATCGCGATCTGGATCTGGGCTCCACGTCACCCGTACTGCTGGGCGGCAACTTGCTGGCTCAAGGCGGCAAGGATGGCACAATCCGGCTGCTCAGCCGGCAGGAGATCGCCGGCAGCGCGCCTCACAAGGATCACGAGCTGCAGATCGTCTCGACGCCGAGCGGCACTGATCTATTCACCCAACCGGCGGTGTGGCGGCATGAGGGCCAAACCTGGATGTTCGCGGCCGACAATGGCGGCACGTCGGCCTGGCGGGTACAAGGCGGGATGCTGCATCAAGAGTGGCGCAACGACACCGGTGGCACCAGTCCGTTCGAGGCCGACGGTCTGCTGTTCGTCTACGCGCCGGCGGGCGGGCTCGCCGTGTATGAGGCGTCTTCCGGCAAGCTCATCGCGACGCTGCCCTGCGGGCCTGGGCATTGGAACAGCCCCATCGTGGTCGATGGCAAGATCATTCTGCCGGAGGGTGATGCGAATAGTCGCGCCACCCGGGGAGTGCTGGACATATGGGACCTGCCCGCTGACTAGCGTTCAGCGAGCCAGATGTACTCATCAGCTTGAGTGAGATCCTGAATAACGCCGACAACGGCGTAGCCCTGCTGCTGCATGGCCTGAAATTCCGAACTTCCCTGCACCGCCTCGAACGGCCGCGGCGTCGTATCGCCCTGTACCCGCGTGCCGACCAGAAAGAGGTCGCCGGTTCCATCGGCCTGACCGGTCGCGGTGATGATGTACCCTTGAGCCGCCAGTGTGCCCGCCGCCGCCGGCGCACCGGCTGTTGAGGCGGTAACGACCTTCAGGTCGTAAAGTGTCGTGGGATCCGCCTGCCACGCGTAGGCGAGATACGTGACCTCTCCTGGCTCATTGGCGGATATGGCCGTGATGACCCGGCCGGCTGCCCCTTCTGCCGTCGCCGCAGCTTGCAGCTGCGCGCTCGCGACCGTGTTCTGGACCATCACGAAACCGTTTGCCTGAGCGGCTGCGCCATTCGCAGGCGGCGTTTGAATCCATGAGACTGCGAAGAGGTCGCTCGCAGGCTCCAGATCCAGCGAAGTGATGACGGCATCGGAGGAGCTCGGTCCAACCCCATTTTCGGATGGCACCAGGATCGGGGATCCGGATTGCAGATCCGCGGCAAAATCCTCGTAGAAGTCCGCCGCATAGCCCGCCAGAGGCGCTGCGCTCGACAAGACCGGCCATACGGAATAAAACCAATCGCATCCCATGCCATTCGTCACCGGAGGCACGGAGCAGTCGGCCTCCGAGCCCACGTAAAACGGCGTCCCCACGCTCGGCGAGTAGGTAAAGGCACTCCTGCCCGGCACAGCGGTAGCGAGACCCACGCCCGCATTTCCCCAGCCGTTGACGATGTACGGGGCGTCGACCTGCTGGAAGCGCCAATCGCCCGCCGCGGGCGCGCGCGCGGTCACTGTAAGCGATGCCTCGCTGCTCTCGACCGAGCCGGCGGAGTTGCTGACGGATACCGAGTAACTCGCTCCCGCATCCGCGAAAGTCGTCGGGGGCGTCGTCAGACTGCTCGAGTTTGCTCCGGCAATCGCGGCACCGTCCCGGAACCATTGGTACTGAACCGAGGCGCCGCCGGCAACGACCGCGAAGGTCGCGGTGAGCCCCATCGGCACGCTTTGGTTGGCAGGCTGGGCGGCTATCGCGGGCGGCGCGATCGCCACCGCCGGTGCCGACGCGCTCCCTCCCGAGCCGCCGCACGCGACCAGACTCAAGCACACCCCGCACAGCAGCATCATCTTCTGCCACCGGCCGATGCCACGTTGCCAGTATCCCGTAGCCATGCGACTTCTCCCCGGCATAAGCAGCGAAACTATCCTACAGGGCGGCCTTCCTGACTTCAATCGACCGCAGAGACGCGGTGCCACTGGATTTTCCGCTATGATCGTGCTCGGGGCGTTGCCACACTCAACGTCGCAATGATCGGCCATCCAGACATAAGACGCACAATGCGGCGTGTCTTTGCGGTCCTGACTGCGCTGCTCCTCGGAGGATGTGGGGGCGGTGGCGGCAATAACGCAGCGGCGCCCAGCTACACGATCGGGGGCACCGTCACGGGACTTGCCGGCCAGGGCCTGGTCCTGCGAAACAGTAACGGCGACAGCCTTCCGGTCTCGACCTCGGGGTCCTTCACGTTTCCGGTTGCCCTGAGCAGCGGGGACTCGTACGCGGTGACCGTGGCGGCTCAGCCATCGACGCCCGCGCAGACTTGCGCCGTCATGAATGGCTCGGGGATGGTGGGCACCGTGGCAATCACGGACATATCCGTCCTCTGCGCAACCGGGCCGTTCACCGCTCTCGCCAATCAGCCGCCCGAGCCCGGATATCTCACGATGCTTCTCACCGACGGCACCGTGCTGATGCAGTCGATCAACGACGCGGGTGTTTTCTACAAATTGTCACCGGATTCGGACGGCAGCTATGTGAATGGGGCCTGGAGTACGATTTCGAGCTTGCCGGCGGGGTACGCACCGTACGCGGGGGCGGAGGCCGTGCTCGCCGACGGACGCGTTCTGTTGGTCGGAGGGGAGTACAACCAGAACGATTACAGCCTGCCCTTCGCGCCCAGCGGGCTTACGAACATGTCGGCCGTGTATGACCCCGTCGCGGATCATTGGCAGATGATCGCTGCGCCTCCGGGGGTCGCATACATCGGGGACGTGCCATCGGCCGTCCTGCCCGACGGCAGTTTCGTATTTGGAGACAAGCTCGGGCGGGATATGTGGCACCTCGACCCGACGACACTCACCTGGACATCAATCGCATCCACCGGAAAGGCGGACAATTTCGCCGAGGAGGGCTGGACGTTGTTGCCGGACGGCGATCTGCTCACCGTCGATGTGGGTAACCCACTGCACGCGGAGCACTACGATCCCGCAAGCGCTCAGTGGTATAGCGATGGCAGCACTCCCGATCTTCTGAGCTCGCCCGCAACTTCGCCACTGACCTATGGCCCGGCGCCGGTCGAAGTCGTGGGCGGCGTAACCTATGGTCCGGGCCCAACAGGGACTTATTTCCCACCCGGGGAAATCGGGCCGGCATTGCTGCTACCTGATGGCTCGGTGTTCCTGACGGGGGCTGAGATCAGTGGGAACCCTGCGCATACGGCTATCTACACTCCCGGCGTGCTGCCGTCAGATCCGGGGAGTTTCACGGCGGGTCCGGACTTCGAGGTGGGCGATGATCCAGGCGACAGCAGCGCCGCGCTGCTCCCCTCGGGTCATGCACTCATCGCGACGAGTTCGGGCCAATTCTACGAATTCGATGGTTTGACGCTCTCGGTCACCGGGAGTCTGCCGACCGATGGGGGCAGCCTCGAGTACTTCGTCCTGCCCCTGCCCAACGGCCAGGTGCTGGTTACCGGGGGAGTAACTTGGGTCTACGACGGCGCGGGGAACTCAAATCCGGCGTGGGCGCCCACCATCACCGCCGCACCGGCGACCGTGCAGCGCGGCTCGACCTACGTCATCTCAGGCACTCAGTTCAACGGCCTTTCGCAAGCCGCCGATGTCGGTGACGAGCTCGATGCCGCGACGAATTATCCTCTGGTGCGCATCACCAACCAGGCCTCGGGACATGTCGTCTACGCGCGAACTCATGGCCACAGCGTCATGGGTGTCGCAACCGGCAACAGCATCGTCTCGACGTCATTCGATGTGCCGACCAACACGGAGACCGGCGCCAGTTCGCTGGTGCTCGTGGCCAATGGCATCGCCTCGGCCCCGGTGACTATTCAGGTCAACTGATTCATGCACCCACCCATAGTATTTTCGAGGCGGCCGGAGGCGATGCCGGGCTGCGCCGGCTCGCCCGGGCGTGGCACCAGCAAGTCATGGCCGATGACGTGGTCAGTCACGCCTTCAGCCACGGCGAGCGGCTCGCGGCTTATTGGGCAGAGGCGCTCGGCGGATCAACCACCTATTCCGAGCGCTATGGCGATGAGACCACTGTCGTGAAGATGCATAGCGGCAACGGCGAGCACGAAGAAATGGACCGCCGTGCAATAGCTTGCTTCGATCAGGCTCTTGTCGATGTCGGACTGGCCGACGACCCGGAGCTGAGACAGGTGCTCCACGATTACTTCGCCTGGGCGACCACGACGACGATGGCCCGCTACCATCGATCCGCTGATGACGTCCCCACCGGCCTCAGCATCCCGCGTTGGTCATGGGACGGACTGCAGTCACGCCGGTTCCCGTAACTCGATCGGATTGCCCACGGGATCGTGCAGCCTGGTGTACGCGGACTCGCCCATTCCATTTATGCGCTGTTGGCTATCATCGAAGGGCGGGACATCACGCCCCGAAAGCAGCGCCTAACCCGTCTTCGCGGATTTGGGGGGTAGCGCGCGGGTAACGTCTTGATTTTACGGAGAGGCACCCCCGTAGGTCGGCACTACACGGGGCTGGCTGAACCGACCTGTGCGGCGGTGATTTTCGGGGGCGG
>JBOIAQ010000005.1:0-132656 GCA_050739115.1 Steroidobacteraceae bacterium
GCCTACTGTCGCATCTCGAGCTACCTTCAGACCATGGCCAACCAAGGCTACAACCCTCTCGTCGCGATCCAAATGGCCCTATCCGGTCAGCTCTACGCCGAAACCGGGTGAGCAGTTACGATTTTTTAACAAAACGTCGCATATTATGCGCATCTTTCCGGCGCATCGGCTCTGCGCCTCCCAGCCTCGGATGCCACTCGGTGTGGTTGGATCAGCGACGACTTCTGACAAATGTCACGTCCATCTCATGATGGACGCTAGGTGTGCAGCATGCATCGACACGTTTGAATAGCGTGCACCGGCATCACTGCCGTGAACGGTAAGGAGACTCCGATGAGCACGCAAACCCTCAGCGCGGTTACGCTGTGCGCGTTCCTTTCGCTCGGCGGCGGCACCGCCACAGCCGCTGGGCGCGCTGCCGCCACGTCCGTGACCCGACATGCTCGCGCGATCATCAACTGCAGCGAGGACTACGGGGGTGCCGCCGCGTCCTGCGAGCCGATCCCCTGCGAGGCGCGGTATCGCTCCTTTCTCGGGACCTGGTCCGGTCGGTTCTGGTCATACGTGCAGCGTCGATCGACCGCTACAAAGAGCGTCTACCGTCCCTATCACGAGGTCGTAACTTACGCGGCGGCTGACTGCTTACGCAACGTCAAGACCGGCGATAGATTCATCATCGGGCATCAGACGGAGAGTTATCCAACCTTCGACGGACTCGCCGCCAAAAACGCCAGGAGCCTTCTGATCAGCGGACAAAAGGCCGATGGCACGCCGTACTTGCGCATTTCGATGCGGCATCACACCTACGACTACACGCTTCGCTATAAGGACAGCGCCGCCAAGCTCGCCGTGTGGGAGCTCGATGTACCGGCCTCCAAGGGGCAGTCGCAGATGACGTTCACGACCATCGACGGTCGGGATTTCAGCGGTGAGGGCCGCACGCGGACCGTCACGATAACCCTGGCCGTTGGGCCGCCCGCCAGACCCTATTGGCAGGGTGTCATCGACTACGGTTCCCACACGTTGACCGATGCTCGCGCTATCGCTCCGGCCATTTCCAACGCGGCTCCTCGAGCGGACCCGCCGTCCTGATCACCGACTCGCCGAGCGCTTTATCGAGCTCCATGGCGTTGCACTCCGGATCCTCACTGAGCGTCGCGATCAGGCGCGAGGCGTGCGAGACGACCCATATCTGAGTGTCGCGCGCGGCCCGCGAGATGAGACGGCCGAGAGCCGGCAGAAGGTCGGGATGCAGGCTGGTCTCCGGCTCATTCAGGACCATGAGCGGCGGCGGCCTGGGTGTGAGGAGCGCTGCGACCCATAGCAGATAGCGCAGCGTGCCATCCGAGAGCTCCGTCGCCGACAACGCGCGCAGCAGCCCGGGCTGGGAGAACTCGAGCTTCAGCCGGCCATCGCCGCCTGAGCTGCGGGCACTCGCCCCGGGGAAGGCGTCATCGACCGCGCAATCGAGTGCCGAGCCATCGCCAATCTCGCGAATCGTCTCGAGCGCCGCCACGAGATCGCGACCATCCGGTGCAACGACGGGTGTGCGCGTCGCAACGACCGGCTGCCGGGCGGGGGCATCCAGGTCGACGCGAAAGTGATCGTAGAAACGCCACGCGCGGACCGTGTCGCGAATCGCGGTGATCTCGGGCGCGCGTCGCGCATCGCTGAGTTCCGAGAGCATGCTGTCGAAGCTCTGCAAGGCGCTCGTCAGCGTCGACCATTCGCCGGCGTCGTCCTTGAGCCGCACGAAGGCATTTCGTCGATCCACGAGCACTCGATTCGGGCGATAGACCGGAGCCGCGAAGATACATTCGCGCTTGATCTGCGGATCACGCGCAAAAAGCGAGCGCGTCGGCGGCGGCAATCCGATATCGATGCTGTACCCGATGTGCTCGTCACAAAACCCGAGGCGTAAGCTCACCGTATTGCGGCGCGAGCCTCCCTGCACCGGCACCTCGCCGGACTTCATCCGGCGAGAGAGCGTTTCAGGTCCCGCCCATAACGTCGACTCGAATCCTCCCTCGCGGGCGAGCGTCGCGATCGCCCCGCCCCTGGCGGTATCCGACAGCAGTCGCAGGGCCCGATAGAGATTGGATTTGCCGGAGCCGTTGGCGCCGGTGACGACGTTGAGGCGCCCCAGGGGAAGGACCATGTCGCGAATGGAGCGATAGTTGGCGATCGCCAGGGTAGTGATCAATCAGCCTCCAATGCCGGCAGACGTACATGGGCGTCAAGCTAACCTTTGCCCGGCGCGAAGTGCGTCTCCTGGCCCGTAACCGCCTGCCAGCGCGCATCGCGCCAGGTGAATACGTCGGTGAAGCGCGAGTGGCGCACCGCATGCGGGCTCGATATCAGCCGGCTGATCACAACCCCTGTCACGATCGCGACGTTGCCGCCGGCAATGAAACGTACCCGCGTGTCCTCGAAGCTCTGCTGGAGGGCCGGTGCGCGAAGCGCGACCGGATGAGCGAAATAGCCCAGGTACTGCGCACGCGTGATGGCATCGCCTTGAAGGTCGCTGTCGATGAATTCCCGGCCGAGAATGCGCGCGAGCGTCGGCACGTCGTGGAGCTGCAGCGCCGCGAGCCACTCATGCTCGACCGCCATGACGGCGGCGGCGGCGCGTTCGCTTGCAGGGGGCCGTGCGAACGCGGGTACCGCCCAGAAGGCGAGCGCGGCAAAGGCGATCGAGGATAATCTTGCCATGGGATTGTGTACCTTACCTCAAATCCAAATCTGAATTCCGGCACCGAAGGTTCCCCGAACGATCATGACTCGACGAGTGAGCAGCCGCTTTGTCTCCCTGCTCTCGATCGGCCTATGCATACCTCTTGCGCATGCGCAGGTGCGCGGCACGCTCGCGACCTCGGATGTCACCGTCGTGCTCGAGGCCGGAACCAAAGCCCCGCAACTGCTGTGGTTGCAGCCGGCGAACGGATCGCAGTGGATCAATACGGGGGTCGAGGAATTGCCGCGGTGGATCGAGCGCGAGGGCAAGCGAATGCCACTCGATTGGCGGCTGGTGCGGCAGCGCTCATCGATGCGGCACGGGAGAATCGCGTTCGACTATGAATCGCAACGGCCTCATCTTCGGCTCACGTGGGAATGGCGGGCGCGAGCCAAATTCGGCCCGCTGGAGCAGCGGATCATCATGGAGAACCTGAGCGGGCGCGAGTACTGGCTCCCGCCGCCGGACAGCTTGCACCTGAGCTGGCGGATACCCGCTCGAAAGCCGCTCATGCATTTTTATGTCGAGAAGGGCGGCGGCGAGCCAACAGCGCAAGGTACGCATGAAGTCAGGGTCTCCCAAGGGTACGTCTGGACCGGGTGGTCGACGACCTTTGCGCATCCAGTGCCCGGCAGGCCGCGGGAGATCATTCCTTATGAAGCGGCGTTTCTGCCCCGGGAGGGTGGACGGGGATGGTACGCCGGTATCGAGTTCAGCGGCCGTACGCGCCTGACGCTGCGCCGCGCGGCCGATCGCTTGAGCAGCACACTCGGGCTCGATCCAAAGCCGGGTCCGGTGCTGACCCGGCTGCCACCCGGAGGAGAATTCGAGACACCGACGGTGTTTCTCGGGGCTTTCTCCGGAGGGCCGGACGGAGCCGGAAACGAGCTACGGCCGTGGGTGCGAAGGGTACTCGGATCGGCACACACCTGGAGCAATCCTCATTACCCGTTCACCGTGAACAACAGCTGGGGCGCCGGAATGGACATCGACGAAGCAGTCGCGAAGAAAATGATCGCCGATGCGGCGGCGCTCGGCTTCGAGATGTACCACCTCGATGCCGGCTGGTTTCGCGGTGTGGGCGACTGGTATCCCGATCCGCGCAAATTTCCCCATGGACTCGCGGCGCTCGCTCACGATGCGCATGCGCATGGGATGAAATTCGGGCTATGGGTGGACTGGGCGCAGGCGGGTCTTGATACCGAACCTGGTGCGCTCAATCTGCGGAACCCCAAGGTTCGCGACTGGCTGGTGGCGGATGTGCCATCAGAGTGGAAACCGCAGGAGTTCAAGGGCCAGACGATCGACCTCGGCGTTCCCGCCGCGAAGGCGTATGCGCAAGGGGAGGTCGACCGCATCGTCAGGGACTATCAGCTCGACATGCTGGAGCATGACGGGTATCTCGTGGCGCAGGGCTGCACCCGCGCCGATCATCCGCATGCGCCACCCAATCCGCGACACCTAAGCGTTGATCACTACGACGGCGAGGACATCGTGACGAGCTCCAACTCGACCGATGTGAGCTATCACGCCGTGCATGCCTATTACGACATCTACGAGCAACTGCGCCGGCTGCACCCGAATCTGCTGCTGGAGATCTGCAACGACGGCGGCAGAATGATCGACTTTGGGAGCGCCGCGCACGGCGACTATTTTTCGATGACCGATACGTACACCCCACTGGCCAACCGGCGTGCCTTCTACGACGCGAGCTTCGTGTTGCCGCCGGCGATGCTCGAGGCGTACGAAGCCAAATGGCCGACACCGACGATCGCGAGCTTCCTTTACATGCTGCGCAGCGGGATGATGGGTTGGCTCACGGTGATGCAGAATACGAATGAATGGACCCGGCAACAGCATGCGGCGGCGCGAGAGGCCATTGCGCTCTACAAAAGGCGGCTGCGGCCTCTGATTCGCGACGCTCAGCTCTTCCATGTCTCTGCGCGCCCGGACGGGGTGCACTGGGACGCGATGGAGTACTGGGATCCGGTGCGCGCGCAGGGCGTCGTGTTCGCCTTTCACGGTTCGGACGCCGCGCAGCGCGAGCACCGGTTCGTGCTCGCGGGTTTGGAGGGGCGGGCGATTTATCACCTGCACTTCGAGGATGGAACATCCCCGGACGCCACGGTTTCGGGCGAGCAGCTGATGACCTCGGGCCTGCGGGTTGCGCTTCGAGAGCCGCTCAGCTCGGAGCTGATCTTCCTATCCTCTCGGCACCCATCAGCCGTGATCTGATATTGTTTCTCTAAATACATCGTAACTATCTGATATTAGAGTACTTAAATAATGTCATTGCTCCACATCATCATTCTGGCCGTCGTTCAAGGACTGGCGGAGCTTCTTCCCGTATCCAGCTCCGCGCACGTGATCGTCGCGGAAAAGCTGATGGGCATGAATCCATCGGCGCCGGAAATGACGCTGCTGCTCGTCATGCTGCATACCGGAACGATGATCGCCGTGATCGTGTACTTCTGGCCGCGATGGCGGCGCGTCTTCTTCAATTCCGTACCCGAGTTCAAGAACTTCGTGGTCGCGCTCGTCATCGCGACGATTCTGACCGGCATCGTCGGCGGCGGCATCATCGAGTTTATCGAGAAGGTGCTGATGCGTCGCGGGGCGCACGCGTGGGTCGAGCAGCTCTTCAGCCGGCTAGACCTGATCGCCATCGCGCTGGCCGCCGTCGGTGTGTTCATTCTGATAGCGGGCCTTTACGAAAGACGTAGACCACAGTCCGCCGCGGCGCAAACACTGACACCCGCCCAATATTCCTCGATCGGCGCGATTCAGGGCCTCGCCGTTCCCTTCCGCGGCTTTTCACGTTCCGGTGCGACCATCTCGACCGGTCTGCTGTTGCGCCTCGCTCGCAGCAGCGCCGAGGACTTCAGCTTCGCGCTCGCCGTGGTTCTTACACCGCCGGCCGATGCGCGCGAGATCTGGCGCCTTTACCAGGCGCAACACCATCAGCTCGCAGGTCTGCTGCCTGCGGCCGTACCGAGCCTGCTCGGCGTGGTCTTTGCGTTTCTCGCCGGTCTCCTGGCACTCAAATGGCTCAGCCGCTGGCTCGAGACGGGGCGCTGGCATTTCTTCGGCATCTACTGTCTGATCGCGGCCATCGTCCTCGGCTACCTCTATCACGCGGGCTTCTGAGCCGACCGCCTTCAGTCCTGGTAATCCTCGTTTCCTCGAGTGGGGACCGGCTTCAGCCGCGCGATCTGCCGCCTTCTGCCACACGAAGCGGCTGTGCGCCTTCGACCACGCGAAGTTGCTGTCGCTGTCGGCGCCGGGTGCGCCGTCAACCTCGTGCTCCCGTCGCGCTCCTCGCCACGCCCGCGAGCACGCGCTCGAGCGCGGGAAGGTCCACGGGCTTGACGAGGTGATCATCGAAGCCGGCTGCCTGCGAGCGCTTCCGATCCTCGCTCTGACCATAGCCTGTGAGGGCCACGAAGCGTGTGTCGCACAAGCGGGGCAGGGCGCGTAGCCGGCTCGCGAGCTCATAGCCGTCCATCTCGGGCAGGCCGATGTCGAGGAGCGCCACCTGCGGCTCAAAGGATTCGACTCGTGCGAGAGCCTCCCGCCCGCTGTAGGCGACCTGCGTCTCGTGACCGGCGTGGCTCAAGAGCATCGCGAGAGAGTCGGCCGCATCGATGTTGTCATCGACGATCAGCATCCGACGAGGCGATGAGCGAAGGGATTCCGGCTGAACGGCTGCCTCGGGCCGGGCAATCCGGGGCAGTCGGATCACGAAAGTCGAGCCATGCCCGACACCGCCGGTTTCCGCCGTGACCTCGCCCGCGTGCATCTCGATCAGGCGCTTGACGACGGACAATCCGATGCCGAGGCCGCCCTGAGCACGGTCGAGGGTACGGTCGCTTTGAACGAAGAGATCGAACACAAGCGGCAGAAGGTCCGGGGCGATGCCGGCGCCCGTATCCGACACTTCGATGACCGCGCGCAGGCCCTCCGCTCGGGTCACGACGCGAATCTGCCCCTCCTGCTCGGTGTACTTCGCCGCGTTGGTGAGAATGTTGACCACGCACTGCACGAGGCGCGCGAAATCCCCATGGACGTAGAGCGGCTGGTAGCTGCTCACGATCGAGACCTGGTGCTGCTTTTCACGGAAAAGCGGCTCGACCGTCTCGATCGCCTGGGCGATGACACTCGCGAGGTCGAGCGAGCAGCGCTTGAGATGAATTCTGCCCTGGGTGATCCGCCCTATGTCGAGCAAGTCATCGACGAGGCGCGTGAGGTGCGCGGCCTGCCGTTTGATCATGTTGACGGAGATCTGCGCCGGTGCGTCATGCGCCAAAGTGCGTGCCAGCAGCTCGCTCGCGGTACCGATCGGCGAGAGTGGATTGCGCAACTCATGACCGAGGAGGGCGAGGAACTCGTCCTTGCGGCGGTCCGCCTCGCGTAGCGCCCGCTCGGCCCGCTTTTGCGCCGCAATGTCGCGGGCGATCTTCGAGGCGCCGATGATGGCACCGCTCTCATCCTGAATCGGTGAGATGGTGAGCGCGACCTCGATTGATCGCCCGTCCTTGGCAATCCGCACCGTCTCGCGGTGCTCGATGCGCTCGCCGCGCCGCAGGCGGGCCAGAAACTCGGCTTCTTCGCCGTGCAGCTCCGGCGGGATGATGCTCGTGATCGGCTTGCCGATGATCTCGGCCGGCTCATACCCGAAGAGTTGCACCGCCGCCGGGTTCCAGGACGTGACGATGCCGTCGAGGGTCTTGCTGATGATGGCATCGTTCGAGGATTCGATGATCGCGGCAAGCCAGCCGCGCGCATGCTTGGTGCTCCTGCGTTCGGTCACATCGCTTGCGGCGCCGAACCACTCGGTGATGTTGCCGGCAGTATCCTCGAGCGGGATCGCGCGCGAGAACACCCAGCCCCAGCTCCCATCCACGCGCCGTATGCGATGCTCGAGTTGGAATATGCTCTTGGTACGGATCGACTCCCGGGCTGCCGCCATGAACCACGGTTGATCCTCGGGGTGGATGTACTTGTCGAGCCAGGTGCGGCTCGGATCGCCGGTATCGGGAATGAAATTGCGGCCGTCCAGGTGGCGCATCTCGCTCCAGTCGGGGCTCATCCAATAGATGATCTCGGAGGTCGCGCCCACGAAGGCGCGGAAGCGCTGCTCGCTCTCGCGGCGCATCCGCGTGAGCTCGAGCAGCGCTCCGACACGGGCCAGCAGCTCGCGCGCGGCGAAGGGCTTGACCAGGTAGTCATCGGCCCCTGCATCGAGCCCCTCGAGGCGGGCTTGCTCGCCGGCGCGCGCCGAGAGCAGGATCACCGGAATGTCGCGCAGCGCCTGCTCATCGCGCACCGCTTTCAGCAATCCGAGACCGTCGAGCCGCGGCATCATGATGTCGGCGAGGATGAGGTCGGGGCGCAGGCGGCGCGCGGCCGCGAGGGCCCGCTCGCCATCAGCCACCATCTCCACGGAGTACGCCTGCGCGAGCAGACCGCAGACGTAGGCGCGCATGTCCGCATTGTCATCGGCGAGCAGGATGCGGGAACCCGCCGTGCGGCGAAAACGCGGATCGAGCGGTGGCGCCAGACTCTCACCGAGCGGACGCATACTCGGATAGTTCTCGCCCGTTTCCGAGGTCCAGCACAGAGCCTCCTCCACGAGCGCTTGCGAACCGATCGCCGTCGAGGCGCCGGAACGGTGCGCCTTGATCCGCTCGCGCGGCAGATGTGCCGTGCCGAGCGGCATCACGACCTGGAATGTCGTCCCGATACCGAGCTCGCTCGAGGCCTCGAGCGTGCCGCCGTGGAGCTTCACGAGTTCCTGGACCAGCGCGAGACCGATGCCCGAGCCTTCCTGCGTGCGCCCCGCCGTGCCTTCCACCCGATGGAAACGCTCGAAGAGCCGCGGCAGCTCGTGCTCCGGGACGCCGATACCGGTATCCGCGACTTCGAGCACGGCACTCTCAGCCTGCCTGCGAAGTCGAATGGTGACCTTGCCCTCGAGTGTGAACTTGAGCGCGTTCGAGAGCAGGTTGAGGACGATCTTCTCCCACATCTCCCGATCGACGTACGCAGGCTCTCCGAGCTCCTCGCATTCGACGACCAGGAGGAGTCCGGCGCGCTCCATCGCCGAGCGGAACGCGCTCGCGAGATCGCGAGTCAGGGCGGCAAGATCCGTCGGCTCATAGGACGCCTGCACGCGACCGGCTTCAATGCGCGCGAAATCCAGCAGCGTGTTGACGAGCTTCAAGAGTCGCAGCGCATTGCGGCGCGCGAGATCGAGATGGGATTGCACGGCCGCGGGTGTTCCCGGATGAGCGGCGGCCTCATCGATCGGCCCGAGCATGAGAGTGAGCGGGGTGCGAAGCTCGTGGCTGACATTGGAGAAGAACGCCGTCTTCGCGAGGTCGATCTCGGCGAGCGCTTCGGCGCGCTTGCGCTCCTCCTGGTAGGCGCGAGCGCGGGCGATGCCCGCAGCTATTTGATCCGCGAGAAGCCCCACGAATCCGCGATAGCCCTCATCGAAGGGCAGGTACGGATTGAGTCCCGCGATCAGAAAACCGGCCACGGCACTCTGCGCTTGCTCGCGAAGCGGCACCACCACCGCCCGCTCGGGGGGTCGATCCCAGACGCCGGTCGGCAGGAGTGCGAGTCGATCGCAGAGGTTCTCGACCACGACCGGATTGCCCTCGAGGAAGACTTGGCGCAGGGGCCAGACTGTCTCCGCCGTATCCAGCCTGGCGACGGCTTCGACGCCCGGCGTCGCGGCCGGCATGTTGGCTTGCGCCGTCAGTCGCGCCGAGTTGCCACCGGGCTCCATCAGATAGAGCAGCGCGAACGGTAGATCGCGCGCCGAGCGCGTGAAGCAGTCCGCGACCGCAGCGCACACCTGCTCCGGCGAATGCGTCTTCGGTGCGGTGGAGGCCACCTCGCCGAGCAGCCGCAGGCGCCGCTCGCCGATCACCCGCCGGGTATCATCGGTGACCGCGCAGAAAAGTCCCGCCACTCCTCCATCCTCACCCCGGATCGGGCTGTAAGAGAAGGTGAAGTAGGTTTCCTCCGGATAGCCGAAGCGCTCCATGATGAGCAGCAACGCCTCGTCGAAGGTCGATTCGGCGCGCTCGAGCACCGCGCGCGTGCGCGGCCCGATCAGATCCCAGATCTCCGACCACACCCGACTGGCCGGCTGACCGAGCGAGTGCGGATGCTTCGTGCCGAGGAAGGGGCGATAGGCGTCGTTGTACAGATTGATGAGATCGCAACCCCACCACACGAACATCGGATAGCGCGAGCACAGCATGATGCTCGTGGCCGTTCGCAGACTCTGCGGCCACCGCGATGGAGATCCGAGCGGAGTCGACGACCAGTCGTGCCGGCGCATGAGCTCGCTCATCTCGCCGCCGCCGGTCAGGAACTCCAGATCGGCCATCCTGACAGCCCTGGGCCGGCGTCCGGCCGCAACGCGACCTGTCGTTGAAGACATCATCACCTCGTGACGCTGCGGCCGCGAAAACTTGCAGCCTACACAACCCGGTCGCGGCCGCCGCCCGGACTTGTGCTCAGCCCTGCGAGTCCGACCGGGTGGCTATCGCGGATCATTATGGCTCAACTGGACCGAGCCGGGGAGCGGGGCGTGTTAGCTACTGCCAAGCTCAACTACCAGATTCGCACGCGTTGGTCCGGCGGCAGATATAGCGTCTCTCCCGGTTTCACATCGAACGCTTCGTACCAGGCATCGGCATTGCGCACCGTGTCCGCCCGGAACTGCGCTGGAGCATGAGGATCACTGAGCACCTGACGCCGTAGCGCCGCGGGGCGCATCTTCGAACCCCAGTTCTGCCCGAACGCGATGAAGAATTGCTGATCACCGGTGAAGCCGTCGATCCTCGGCGCCGTTTCGCCATTCAACGAATCGCGATAGGCATCGTGAGCTGCCATCAGGCCACCCAGATCGGCAATATCCTCGTCAATCGTCTGTCGCCCGTTGACATGCAGACCCGGCAGAGCCTCGTAGCTGTCATACTGCGCTTCCAGAGCCTTCGCCTCCTGCTCGAAGTGCCGGTGATCGGCCGCCGTCCACCAGTTGCGCAGTCGTCCCTGCGCGTCGAAGGCGCTGCCTTCCTCATCGAAGGTATGGCTGATCTCATGCCCGATGATGGTGCCGATCGCCCCGTAATTGTCGGCCGCCGGAGCGTTGGGATCGAAGAATGGCGGCTGCAGAATCGCCGCCGGGAAATTCAGCGCATCCTGCAGTGGCAGATTGACGGCGTTCACCGTTTGCGGCTCCATCCACCATTCATGCCGGTCGACCGGCTTACCGATGCGATCGATGTTGTAGCGGTATTTCCAAAGCTGCGCGCGCCATATGTTGCCGAACAGGTCAGCGCGCTTCACCCGATAGGTCGAGTAATCCTTCCAGCTTTCAGGATATCCGATCCCGACATATATCGAATCGAGCTTCCTCAGGGCTTGCGCTTTGGTCGAAGGAGCCAGCCACGTCAGCGCCTCGAGCCGCTTGCGCCAAGCGCCGAGCAGATGCGCCACCATATCCTGTGCCCGCGCCTTGGCGTACGGCGGGAAATACTGCCTCGCGTAAAGCTGCCCCACGGCATCGCCGAGATAGGTGTTGACGAGGTCGACCGCGCGCTTCCAGCGAGGCTCCTGTTGCGAAACGCCCAGCAGGACCTTGCCCTCGAAGTCGAAGGTCTCGTGCGCGAACGGCCGCGACAGATACGGCCCATATTGCTCCAGCAGATGAAACACCAGCCAGTCCTTCCATGTGGCGAGCGGTGTCGAAGCCACGAGCGCCGCCTCTCCGCTAAACGCCGCGGGCTGCCACACGTAGAATTGCCGCTGCTGCGCCAGGCCCGCCGCCGCGAAGTACGTACGCCAATCCAGACCCGGCGCCTTGGCCTCGAAGTCGGCGAGCGTCCATACATGGTTCGCGTTCTCGACCACTTCGCTGTCCGCGATGCTCTCCTGAACCTTCGCGATGGCTTGCTCGAGCGTCAGAACTCGTGCTGCTCTGGCCGCCGGGTGCGTGTGGCCCGCCAGCCGCAGCATGGCCGCGATGTGCTGCCGGTATTTCGTCCGGATCTGCCGCATCTGCGCAGAATTCGACAGATAGTACTCGCGGTTCGGCAGCACGAGACCTCCCTGCAGGAGATAGACCGCATAGTCCGCCGGGCTCCGGAAACCAGGTGAGGTCCACAGCCCAAAGAGGTTCACGGTGTGGAAGTTGGTGTCGTTGAGCGGGTCCACATCGGCGCGCAGGAAACTTCCCATGACCCTCGCCAGCGCCTGCTTGCTGCCGATCGCCCTCACTTGCGACAGCTCCGGCTCCAGCGGCTTGAGTCCCCGCGAATCGATGAGCGTCGCGTTCATGTAGGACGCGTACAGATCGGCGATCTTGCGTTCGTTCGAGCCCGCCGGCGCGTTCGACTGTGCCGCCTCCTTCACGATAGCGGCGACGTTGTTGCGGCTCTTGTCGAGCAGGCTCGTGAACACGCCGACCCCGGCCTTGTCCGCCGGGATCCTCGTCCGCGCGAGCCACGCCCCGTTGGCATACAGAAAGAAATTGTTTCCCGGCTTTACGCCCGGCTCCATGTTCCGGACTGCGATTCCATGCTCGCCCGCTTGCTTCGGCATCTGCGCCGACAGCAGCGCGGGTACGGCGAGAAGGAGGGCGGCGGCGAGGGCGGGAGAGGGGTGAAACCGATGCACGACGGAGGTCTCCTTGGAGCTCATCCGCTGATACCGAGCGAGTGGCCGCGGCGGATCAGCGTTATTTTGGGTGGCCGCGGATGATAGCGCGGACCCGCCCCGGCGTGTAGTCAACCATGAGGCACCTTCCGTGCTGTTCTCGGCCGCCCACTCGAATCGACAACCGTCTGCTCTCCAGCAGCTGCTCGAGCAGTTCGCGGTTGCAATGCGCTACCTGCCGCCGCGGGCGCGACTCATCGATGAACTCGCTGACCTGCCTTCGGGGCTGCAACGCAAAGCGGCTGGATGCGGCAGTGGTGCGGTATGGCGGGCATGGATCCACGAGGGCTGCGTCTGGTTCATGATCGGCCGTCCGTCGCCGTGGTCCATCCATCGCCCTGAGCGCGTGATGCTGCACGTCCGGTTCCTTTCTTTGACGTGTCGGGCGAATTGGTCAGCTCTGGAGTTTGGCGACGCGAGCAGCACGGCCACTGGACGCTCTGCCTGGCCTGATAGCGCCGCGACCCTCAGGCTTTCATGCCAGCCTCGTCTCAGGCTCAGATCTTGCTGGGCTTGACTATGCGCGACCTACGGCAAAGTTTAGACGTGCACTAAAAAAGCGCTTTAGCGCCAATGCAGCTCAGGGGAGAACGATGACGAGCCCACCCACCATCGGCGCGACGGCGTCGCGAGTTCGTGGCATGCGCGCTCGATGCCAGGTCGGCAGCGCTCCTCCAGGTCCACTGCCCGGGGCGACCATGTGTGGCTCGCCGGGGGACCACGCTGCAAGCGCGTAATCAAATGACGTGAAGAAGAGCTTCAGTTGACGTTCGGCGCCGTCGTCTGGCAGCGACAGAGCCGGGTTCAAAAAAGATAGGGAGAGAGTCATGAAGAGATCGTCTCGTCGGCAGAGAAGTCTGGTTGCTTCGTTCGTCGCCTCGACGCTGGCTGCGGCAGCCTACGCGCCCAGTGTCGTTTGGGCGCAGACCGCAGAAGCTAACCTGCGCGGTCACGCGACACCCGGCGCTACGATCACCGCCACCAACATTGCAACGGGCGCCAGCCGCCGCACGACGGCGGCTCTGGACGGAAGCTATACCCTGGCGGGCATGCCGCCCGGTACATACCGCGTCAATGCCGGGCCCGGCACGGCGCAGGTTCTGACCCTATCGGTTGCCTCGACCGAGACCTACGACTTTACCCAGAACGCCGCCCACACCGCCGAACTGCAGCAGGTGGTCGTCAGTGGAACACGCCTGCAGGATGTGCGCACCTCCGAGGTGGGCGCGATCGTGTCGCTGCGAGAGATCGAGACCGTGCCACAGATCACGCGCAACTTCCTCGAGTTCGCGGACACCGTGCCCGGCATGAACTTCACCGTCAGCTCCAACGGTGATACTTCGATTCGAGGCGGCGCGGAGATCGATCAGAACGTCAACGTCTACATCGACGGCGTCGGCATGAAGGACTACATCAGCGGCGGCGTCTCCGGCCAGTCGGGCGCGCAGAAGGCCGGCGACCCCGGCAATCCTTTTCCCCAGGGAGCAATTTCCGAATACAAAGTCATCACTTCCAACTACAGCGCGGCGTACGACCAGGTGGCGAGCGCAGCCATCACCGCGGTGACCAAGTCCGGAAGCAACGACTTCAAGGGCGAGACCTTCGGGGACTTCACCAACGAGAACCTGCGGGCCGATACGCCGGCCGAGGCGGCTTCGACCCAGACCACCAATCCCAAGCAGGGTGGGGCGACGGATGAGTACGGCATCGACGAGGGCGGCCCGATCATCCCGAACGCGATGCATTTCTTCGTCGATTACGAGCACAAGGACCTCTCGCTCCCCAATTCCGTTTTTCCCGCGGGGCAGAATGGCGCGACTCTCGCCAACCTGCAGCCGGTGCTGCCCGCGAGCGTCTACTCACAGTTCGGTCCGACCTCCAACCCCTTCAAGGAGGATCTGGTGTTTGCGAAGATCGACTGGGAGCCGAGCGACAACGACCGATTCGAGCTCACCGATCTCACGCGCATCGAGAAGCAGCAGGTCGGCGCGGGCGGACAGGTCGCGGTCTCGGCCGCCTATAATTTCAAGGACGACAATGAGCGATTCATGCTCCTCTGGCAGCACGCCGCGGACCGCTGGATCAACGAGGCCCGCATCACCTACCAGAACGCTCTCGATGCGCCTGAGCAGGCCTCGGAGAGTCCCGCCAGTTCCTACGTCTACTGGCAGTCAACAACAGTCAGCAGCCAAGTCCTTCAGGTCAACGGGCAGGATCCGCGTTCCTACTTCCGCTACGACCAAAGCGGCCCGGGATTCCAGGATGATTTCACGCTGAGCGATCTGAACTTCGCGGGTGATCACACGCTCAAAATGGGCGTCAAGTTCCAGAGCATGGACCTCCAGGCGCGCGACGCCTCGCAGGGCGCCGATTACTATTACGCGGTGGATTCGACCGGAACCTATTCCACGCCTTACCAGGCGCTGTACACGGTCACGAATCCGGGGCAGGACATCACGGCGACCTCGACCGATAAGCAGTACGGGGTGTACTTCGAGGACGACTGGGTGCCGATTCCCAAGCTGACCCTCAACCTCGGCGTCCGCTGGGATTACGAGACCGTGCCGTCCTGGCAGAACTATCAGCTGCCGGCCTCCCTGGTCGCAGCATTCAACTCGCCCTATCCGACTCCGGCGGCCGGCCAGCCGCAGCCGACGCCCGGCGAGACCTACGCCCAGGCACTGGCGCTGGGCGGCATCAACATCAACAACTACATCGGCAACGGTCACGACCGCTCTTCGCCGACGAACGAGTTTCAGCCGCGCCTCGGCTTCTCCTACGACATCCACGATGACCAGCGGCATGTGATCTTCGGCGGCTACGCGCGCAGCTACGATCGCAACGTGTTCGACGTCATGTCGCTCGAGACGACGAAGCTCGCAATCTCCGAGCCGACGATCAATTTCTACGGCACTCCATACACCAATGGCGGCTGCACGACCGCGGCGAATGCGAGTAAGAACTGCCTCGCCTGGAATCCGGCGTACCTGACGCTTGCGAATCTGCAAGCGCTGGCCCCGGGCGCCTTTGGTGAGATCGACCTCACCAACAACCACCTCAAGAATCCGTATTCCGATCAATTCTCGCTGGGTATCCGCAACCGCCTGGGCGACTGGGACACGAGCATCGCCGTCGCGCAGATCAACAGCTACAATGGCATCCTCGGCCATCTCGGCAACCGCTACGCCAACGGCGCCTACTACAACAACGGAACCCAATGGGGCGCCGCGGGTGTACCGGGCCTCGTCGGTAATCTGGTCCTATGGGATAACGCTGAGAACGACCGCGACACCGAGGTGCTGGTGTCGGCCGACAAGCCCTACACACCGGAGTCGCACTGGGGCGCTTCGATCGCTTACACCTACTCGCGTGCGTTCCAGAACAACCCTTTGACCTATGAAAGCAACAACGGCTACGAGTTCGACCTGCCTTTTCCGAGCGACTATCCCTATCTGCCCTCGAGCGCGGTCCCCAGGCATCGCCTGGTCATTACCGGCAGCGTCGATGGACCCTGGGGAATGCTCTATGGCGCGAAGCTTGCCTTATCCACTCCCACGCCCGATGCCGCAATCGAGGGCTGCCCCGATCCTTCGGAGTGCCACGGCTACAACGCCTACCCCGTCGTCGGCTACTTCCGTGACGCCCTGCAACAGCGGGAGCTGGATGTGCAGGCCACCAAGAACTTCGATATCACGCATTATCTGAGCGCCTACGTCCGGCTCGACATTCTCAATGTGCTCAACACGCCATATTACGACCAGGGCGCGGCGATCTTCTCTCCGACCCCGGGGAAGTCATACCCGCCCCCGATGTACAACACCGCCGGCCCGATTCTCGGCGTGCCGCTGACGCTCAAGATCACCGGCGGCATGAAATGGTAGAGAACGGGGTCGCTGCGCTCGTGCGTCAATCGTAACGGGCCCCGCACGGATTGAGGAGTCGAGGGCGCGCGTGCATTGCGCAAAGACCTGCGCGCGCGGGTAAAGTAGCGACCCCATGGATGAGAACATCAGAAAAGTCGCCATCGTCGGGGGTGGAACAGCCGGGTGGATGACAGCGTCCGCGCTGGCGCAATCCTTTGGCCCCGCCGTCTCGGTCCATCTCATCGAATCCGAGGAGATCGGGACGATAGGGGTGGGGGAGGCCACCGTTCCGCACCTGAGCGCATTCAACAAGCTGCTCGGGATCGACGAAGCGGAGTTTGTACGCGAGACCAAGGGTACTTTCAAGCTCGGCATCGAGTTCGTCGACTGGGCACGACTCGGTGACTGCTACTTTCACGGGTTCGGCACCATCGGGCGCGATCTGGGGCTCTTGCCCTTTCATCAATACTGGCTCAAGGCCGTGCGGGCCGGGAAAGCCAACGCCGACATTGGTGTCTACTCGCTAAACACGCGGGCCGGCCCCGCCGGCAAGTTCATGGTCTCGCCGGTCGATGCACCGCGTGATACGCCGCTCGCGGAAATCGCCTACGCCTATCACTTCGATGCCGGTCTTTACGCGCGCTACCTGCGGCGCTATGCCGAGGCGCACGGCGTCAAGCGCACCGAGGGCAAGGTCATCGAGACGCGGTTACGTTCGGCCGATGGATTCGTCGAGTCGTTGATTCTCGACAACGGAACGCGGGTCGATGCGGACCTCTTCATCGACTGCTCTGGATTTCGTGGCCTGCTCATCGAGCAGGCGTTTCACAGCGGTTACGAGGAGTGGACGCACTGGCTCCCGTGCAATCGGGCAGTGGCGGTCGCATGCGAAAGCGTCGGGCCACCGACGCCCTATGTTCGCTGCACCGCCCGCTCGGCGGGTTGGCAATGGCGCATTCCACTGCAGCACCGTGTCGGCAACGGCTACGTCTATTCGAGCCGTTTCGTGAGTGATGACGAGGCGGCCTCGACCTTGATGCGACACCTCGATGGGCGGGCGCTGGGTGAGCCGCGACTGCTGCGTTTTACGGGGGGCAAGCGCCGCAAGGGGTGGCAGAAGAACGTGGTCGCCCTGGGGCTGGCGGGTGGCTTCCTCGAACCGCTCGAGTCGACGGCGATCTACCTGATTCAGGCAGGCATCAACCGCCTGATGAGCCTGTTTCCGCGCAAGGACTTCAAGCCGACTCTCATCGATCAGTACAACACCCAGGAAGCGTTCGAGTTCGAGCGCATTCGCGATTTCCTGGTCCTGCACTTCCACGCGACGGAGCGCGATGACTCGCCGTTCTGGAACTGCTGCCGGACGATGTCCATACCGGAGAGCTTGCAGCACTACATCGATCTTTTCCGCGAGAGCGGCTGCTTCTTCCGTAACGGGACCGAGATGTTTGGTCTGACGAGCTGGGTCCAGGTGATGCTCGGACAGCGAATCATGCCCTCGAGCTACCACCCGGCCGTCGACTGGGTGCGGGACGAGGATCTTTATCAGTACGTGGATCACATCGAGAAGGTCATCGCGAGCTGTGTCGCCGCGATGCCCCCGCACCAGGTGTTCATCGACCGGCACTGCAAGGCGACATGACGCGGGTTGCAGGTACGCTCGCTCTCGTGCTGGCCCTTTCGGCGAGCCTCGCGCCGCGCGCGCAGTCGGCGCCGCAGCCCCCGTGCCCGAGTTTCTCGGCAGTGCAGGGCGGCTACCGGGTTTCGACCGCCTTTGCGGCGCGCCACGATGTCATCACGCCGCCCAAGTGCCTGCGGCCGGGGGATCTATTGTCGGTCCGGCCCTTGCGTTTGAATCCGGATGAGTACCTCGTGCTGCAAGAGTGCAGGAGATCGGCTTGTAGGCAGGCACAGGTCGTGCGGGCCTGGAACAGCAGCGGCTACATGGGACCGTACCCGGTGCTCAACGACAGGATCCGTATCGAGGCTGGAGAGCGCTACCTCCTCTGGATGCAGCACGTCCCGATGCCAGGCACCGACAGCTTCCGGCTCATCAAGCGCTACGGTCCGCCGCTCGTCTTCGAGCCCATCGGCTCTCTCACTGCCTACCCCTACGCCCAGAGAGCTATCGAGGCGGCAAGAGAGCGAGGCCCTGAAAGGATCACCAACACCGTTGCGGAGGGCTCCGCATTTGTGGCCACTTTCGAAGGCGGCTCGGTGGTTCGAATGCAGGCGCTGCGCGCCCGAAACTAGAGGCCGCGGTCGATCCTGACGTGAAGGGGAAACCCAAGACATTGCGGCTCGAGATCCGCGGCATGCCGGCCGACGCGCGGGTGGCGATAGAGCGCGTCGATGACCAACATGGCAATGTGCTGAACGGCGGTAGTGCCCTGCCGCCGCCGCAAATCGTGCACTTGCGCGCGGGCGATCTGTCTCTGGCCCTGGAACCCGATGCCCTCGTGCTCCGCAGAATTGGTCTGACAGCCTCGCGCATATCATCCGGCCTAAGGCAGGGGTGAAGCCGCACTCCAGCGGCGCGTCAATCGCCGGCCGGTCGTGCGCTCGGCGGGCGCGACTCGACGCCAGGCCCTCTGGTGATGAGGGTCTTCGAAGCGCCAGAGGCAGTTGCCAGCCAGCCGCCGCCGAAGCCCGCGCGGCGCAGACCCCGCACGATATTCGAATTGCGCCGGACGAGCCTCCAGATGAGACCCGAGCGGTAGTTCTCCAGCATCGCGAGCGCCGCGCCGGTATCGATGCCGACGTAGGTGTGATCGAACCAGCCGCCCCGGCCGAAACTCGGATTGAAGGCGTCCACGAACCCGTAACGCCCGTAGATGCGCGCGCCGAATCGAGCCCTGAGCGCCTCGATCGCCGCTTCGACGTGGTGCGGTGCGAAGGGCAGCGCCGCCACGACGGCAAGCGGTGCCAATGTGCCATCATCAGGCGCATCGCCGTCATCGCCGCGCGCCTCGTAGCCCCAGAATCTTCTGACGGCGCCATTCACCTCGATGCGCTCATCGCCCGGCCCATCGCTGGCCGAGAGGCCCCAGATATCCGCACCGTAGTCGCGCCAATGATCCGGATCCGCGATGGCGTAGCGGCGCTGCGCCAGCACCGCGCGACGGCTGTTGATGAAATAGTCGATGCCGTGGGCACGCATGAAGGGATCCGCGATGCCGTGGAAGTCGATCCAGACCTCCGAAAACTCGTGCCCGAAGAGCGGACCGAAGCCGAGGTACTGATAGCCCTGGTGCTCCCCCCAAGTGCGCTGATAGCCGGCGGTGTATGCGCTCCAGGCGGCGGCCGGCAAAGGATGGGGGCGCGAGCCGATCGCGAGGATGTACATCAGCATCGCCTCGTTGTAGCCGATCCAGTCGTAGTGGGCGAACCCCCGCGTCCGCGACCAGTCCATCGCGATCGCCGGCGCTCGGGGCGCCGCCCACCGCCAGTCGGCCCGGTCAAGCAGCCGCTGCGCGAGAGAGCGCAGATCCCGCTCCGACGCTGACGGACCGTCGAAATAGCTTTCCACCGTGACGATGCCACCGAAAAGCAATGAGCTGTCGACGGGCGACACATCGCTATCCCACGTGGGCCGCAAAGTCTTTAGGTCGATGAAGTGATAGAAAATGCCATGCTCGGCCGGCGCCTGCGACAACGTGCGCAGCATCTGCAGGGATCGCGCAAGCGCCGCGGCTCGCGGAACGTAGTGACGCTGAGCGCCGATGACGTAGGCGGTGAGGCCGAAACCCAAGCCGGCAATGCTGGCGTAAGAGGAGCTCGGCAAGCGGTCCGGTATGAGTCCGGTGCGCGGATCGGCATTGTCCCAGAAATACTGGAACATCGGCCGCTCGAGACCGGCAAGCCCGGCCGAGCCGGCCGCCTCGGCGGTACAAACCCGCGCCGAGAGGAGAAATGCGCCCGCGACGCCGAGCGCCGCGCGGGTGAGCCACCAGGCGCGTGGCCGCCTGCCTCTCAAGGAAAATCCCTCTTGCGATCGATCACGCGCCGGCCTTCATGGACGTCAATCTCTACGTTGACTAGTATAGGTGGCGCGGTCTTCGAGCGTCAATCGCGCGACCGCGCGAGCGACCTAACACCAACACGTGGCGGGGGCGAGATGAGGTGCAAGAATCGCTGGAGCTGGGCAGTCCTTGCCGCCGGACTGATACTGACCCGCGTGGCCGGCGGAGCGCCCGTTATCCGGGTGAGCATTGATGCGCGAGCGGCCGGTGAGCCGTTCCCGCACTTCTGGGAAGAGATGTTCGGCTCCGGCCGTGCGGTGCTCGCGCTGCGCGCGAACTACCAGCACGATCTGACGATGATGCGATCGGCTACCGCCATCGGCTACGTGCGCTTTCACGGCATATTGGACGACGATGTCGGGTTGGTTGGCAACCAGACGGCTTTGTTTTACGACAAGCCATCCGCTGCGCACTCACCTTATAATTTTTCATATGTCGATCAGATCTACGATGCACTGCTCGCTCAGGGCGTGCGCCCATTCGTAGAGCTCGACTTCATGCCGAAGGCGCTCGCCGCCAACCCGGATCTGCTACATTCATTCTGGTACCGCCCGAACGTCTCGCCGCCCGGCAGTTACGCCGCGTGGGATCAGTTGATCCGTGCCCTGGCGCGGCATCTCATCGCACGCTACGGTATCGATGAGGTTGCACAGTGGTATTTCGAGGTCTGGAACGAGCCGAATCTCGATTTCTGGGGCGGTGCGCCGAGGCAGCAGACCTACTTCAAGCTCTACGATCACACGGCGCGCGCTCTGAAGAGCGTCAGTCCCCGCCTGCGGGTGGGTGGCCCGGCGACGGCCCAGGCGGGGTGGGTGAGGGCGTTCCTCACTCACGTGGCCGAGAGCAGGGTGCCCGTCGATTTCGTCAGCACGCACGTCTACGCCAACGACAGGGCGGAGAATGTCTTTGGCACGCACGAGACGATCAGTCGACGGACGATGGTCTGCCGCGCGGTGGGCAAAGTGCACCGCGAGATCGGAGAGTCTCCGTACCCCCACCTGCCGCTCATCATGTCCGAATTCAACGCCAGCTACGCCAATGAGCCGGATGTGACCGACACGCCTTACATGGGGCCGTGGCTGGCATCCACCATCGCCCAGTGCGACGGGCTGGTGCAGGCCATGAGTTACTGGACTTTTTCCGACGTGTTCGAGGAAGGAGGCGTCATTCACTCACCTTTCTATGGGGGCTTCGGCCTGATCGCCGAAGATGACATTCCCAAAGCGGCGTTCAATGATTTCGCCCTGCTGCACAAGCTGGGTGATGTCAGGTTGGATACCACCGCGCACTCGACGCTGATCACGCGGACGGCGGACGGCGATCTGGCGGTCGCCCTCTGGAACTACGCGGCGCCGGATGGCACGGGGCCGCGCTACACGCCGCCCCCAGCCCAGCGGCCGTTACGGACTTTTGACATCATGATTCATGGCATATCGCCCTCGGCGCCCGGACTCCTCTGGAGAGTGGACGATCGGCACAGCAACGTGCTCGAGGCCTACGATGAGATGGGCCGGCCTGCATGGCCGACACCGACACAGATTGCGATCCTGCGCAAAGCCGGTGCACTGGCGGCGCCGGAGCGAACCCGACTGAATCAGGGCCGCATCCGGGTGCAGGTACCGCAGCATGGCCTTGCCCTGTTACAAATCGAAGCCGGCAATGATGGCACCGGGAAATAAAGGTACCTCAACGATGAAACCCACGCGAACACTTTCACTCCTGACAGCTATTGTCGCCTTCTCAGCCGCGCCGTTGGTTTCGGGATGGGCGGATCAGGCCTCTCCCGCGCAGGGACAGACGACTGCGGGAACGGCGGCGGTGCCCGCAGCGCAGGGACCACCGAAGGTCTGCCTCGACGTCCGGACGAATGACAATCTCACCAAAGCGTTTGCCGATCGCCTGCGGAAGACGATCGCCGCCTCCGGCACCTTCAGCTTGGGATCGATGCCTGGTCCCTGCAACCTGCAGCTTCACGTCCCCGGCAACCTGCTTCGCTTCGAAACCGCGGGCGGTGTCATGGTGAGCACGGTCGTGATCGTCACGTCACCATCGGGCCACTATCTCTCCAGCAGCATCACCGCCTGTCAGGCGACCAACCTTAAACCCTGCGCGGTCCGAGCAATCGCCGCCGCCAAGCTCGCTTTGCTGGTGGCGAATGACGGGGCGTGATCGGTCAGGCAGCGGCGGGCCCGCTCGCAGCCAAGGTTCGCAAACGTACCGGGGCGCTCTCCGGAAAGAGCATGTAGGCGATCTGACCGATGGCCGTTACCCCGGTGAGATACCAGGCGGGCGCGATTGCGTTGCCGGTGAAGTGAATGAGCCAGGTCACGACCAGCTGGGTCGTGCCGCCGAAGAGCGCGATGGCGGTGGCATAGGCGGTGCCGAACGGGCCACTTCTGATGGACCGCGGCAGCGCCTCGATCATTGCGGCGCAGAAGGTCCCAAAGTTCGAATAGGAAAGCGCCGAGAGCAGGACCGTTCCCCAGACCAACGCGGTGGCCGAGCGCGTCGCGGCAATCCAAGCGAACACCGGATAGATCGTCAGGAAAAAGGCGAGGTTGCAGCAAACATTGACCGGCCAGCGGCCATATCGATCGGACAGGCGCCCCAAGAGCAGCACGGCCGGGATACCCGCCACGAAGCCCGCGAGAGCCGCGAGGAACCCCGTCCGGGCCGATAAATGCAGAGTCGACTGTGCGCGTAAGTCGCAATGTAGTTGAGGATGTACGTGCCGACGGGATCGTACCGTCTGATTCGCACCCATCAGGCAAGCTCCGCGGCTGCAGCTGATGCGAAGAGCTGCCGGCGAAGGACGATGGCGAGCAGAATGCACGCCGTGCCGCTCACCAGAGCATCGGCGAGGAAGGCGCCGGCATCGCGCTCGACTGCGTTCATGCGGGCGGCAAGCCACTCGTGCGCACACGCACGGCCTTGACTTCGGCGGCCGTGATGCGATCCTGATAGTGGTTGCCGAAATGTCCGCGCACGAAGTTGATCACGGCGGCGATCTGCGCGTCGCTGAGCGTCACATGATCTATGGCTTCCAGGTCGGTGTAATCCGGTCGCGGCCCGAATGCCGGCATGTCGCCCCGGCCGTTAATGACGATCGCGGCCATGTACTGCGCGGAGGCCAGCCGCGCATCACCGGCCAGCGCGGGAATGTGCCCCGCGCCGACAGCGCCCTCGGCATCAGGCATGTGGCACGCCTGGCAGATGTGTTGATAGATCCGGGCGCCGCTCGCATGCGCGAGCTGGGCTTCGTCGAGAATCTCGCCCGTGTGGGCGGCAGCGCTCGTCCTCTTGGCGGCGGACTGACCCCGGGCGGTGGACACGACGGCGAGGGTGAGAGTGAGAGTGAGAGTGAGAGTGAGCGTAAGCAGACGGAGGAGTGGGGCCTTCATGCGTGAGCCTCCTCACGCGCACGGCGTGCCAGCCGCGTGATCGCATCGAGCGCCGAGGTGATGGCGCCTTCCTGCCAGGCCGGAAGGTAGGACGCGTGCTCGCCGGCGAGCGCGATGCGCCCATCGATGTGGCAGAGGTTGTCGTAATGGCGCTTGCGGACGGCGTCGCTCCACATCCCATAGCAGCCCATCACGAACGGCACGCGATTCCAGGCGACGGCGATGCCATTGTCGAACTCCTTCGGATACTGCGGATGGATGAGCGCGCCCTGGCGCACCGCTTCGCGGACGCGCTGCGCGGGACTCAGCGCTGTGAACTCCAGCGCCGGCTCGCCGTAGGTGTAGGCGCCAAGCAGCACGCCCTTGCCGTCGCTGAAGTAGTCGCAGCAGGGGTAGGAGATGCCGTAAATCGGCTGGTCGGTATAGGTAGTGCCGCCGTAGATGGCCTCATCCTGCTCCCAGAACCGGCGCTTGAACTGCAGGCCGATCTTGATCGCGGGCGCGTACGGCACGGCGGCGATCGCCTCGGCCATGGGCCGGCCGACGTTCATGGGGATCTGGTGGAGCACCGACAGCGGAATGGTGCAAAGGCACCAATCCCCCCGCGCCTGGAGCGTCGTGCCCGGCTGATGCAGGTCTTCGTAGTAAGCGGTGACCCCGTGGTCATCCTGATGGATGCGCGTCACGCGCGCCTGATAGCGAATCAGGCCCCCGAGAGAGCGCCCGAACGCCTCACCGATGCGCCCCATCCCACCCACGGGCTGAAAGAGCGTGGTCTGGAAGAGGTACTGCTGATCATAAGCCGAGCCTAGCGTTTGCCACAGTCCGGACTCGAGCAACTGGTGCGCCTCGATCGGCTGCGAGGGTACGGGCTTGCCGCTCAAGCCGCCGCCAGGATCCTTGGCATACCCGCGCGCGTCGCTGCTTGCCTCGCCGCGCACGTACCGATAGCTGGCATCCAGCGCGCCCGTACTGCGCAGGCTCTCGAGCAGCTTCTCGCGGTCTTCCGCACTCAGCGGCGCATCGAGTGCCTGTTGGTTGGTGGTCTTCGCCAGCAGCTCCGAGACCATGCCGCGGTAATCGGCTTCGATCTGCCGGTAACGCTGCGGCCGGCCGCCGAAAGCCGTGAGACTATGGAGATAGCTGTTGTAATTGATCTGAATGAACGGCTCGAGCGGCACGCCGAGGCGCTTGCAGTACCCGAGCAGATTGCTGTGGTGGTAGGGGATGCGCCAGGGACCCGGATTGAAGTACAGGCCCGGATCGAATCGGCACTCCTGCCTCGCGCCGCCGAGCTCGGTGTAGCGATCACCGCCGCGCAGTGACCAGTTGCGCCCACCGGGCCGGTCGTTGTATTCGAGCACCTGCACGGCGTAACCGGCGCGGCGTAGCTCATACGCGGCCGTCATGCCGGCGAGGCCCGCGCCGAGGATCAGCACCGAGGCGCCCGGTGGCGCCTCGCCGAGCTCCGGTTCGTCGCCGACGCGCGTGCCCTGCGCGAAGCCGAGCGCGCTCATTGCCTGATACATCGCCGCGCCGCCGGCGGCCAAACCGATCATGCGCAGCAGCTCGCGCCGGCGCGGCGCTCGAATCGTCTCGTCACGTGGCATCCGGCTTCCCCTGCGAGCGTCAGAACCCGGCGACCCGGCGGTCACCGGGGGAGATTCTCACTTGCCCGGAATGAAGCTCAGACCCTTGTCGTAGCCCCAGAAATCAGACCAGGCTTGCGCGATGGCACCCATGACCTTCCTGTAGTTGGCCTCGGCGGCAGTCTTGCCATAGGTGCTGTCCATGAGGCCGGTGATTGACGGACTCGCCATCGTACCGGCGTCGGCCCAGGATTTTTGCGGCCATACCAGCACGAAGTTTTCGCCTCCCTGGCCCGCGCCGTCGATGTCCCAGCCCGAGAAGTGGCCCTCCCAATGGGCTTTGGCGGCGGCCGCGGCGAGCTTTGCGATACCGCCGGTAAAGTTCTGCGACTGCCCGGGTTTGATTCGGTAAGCGTCGACCCACATGATGGGCGCGGGGTCGGAATCGCCTCCGGGCATGTAGGTGTCCTTCGCATCGGGCTCGGCGATCTCGCTGAATGCCTGGCTGACGTGCGGCAGCACCGCGGCCTCGAAGAGGGCATGGCAGGCCTCGCCCGCAGGACTATGAGCATCCATGTCACCCCAGGCGCCTTGGGGCTCGAGGAAAAGATAGCGCCCCACATCTCCCGTTTCCGCATCGTAAGCATACGTGGCACGCGTGTCGCCGTGCTCGCCCAGGCACTTCTCGTAGCTCTTCATTCCCTGGTTGAAGGCCCCGTCCTGTGCCGGCGAGACCGCGACAACGAAGACCCGTGTGACCGGTCCCGCGCCCGCCGCCTGCGCCACCGCGAGCGCAGCCGCAAGCAGCGCGGAACCGATGATAGGAAGCTTTCGAGTGCTGAACTTCTGCATATTCCCTCCGAATCGTCTGTTGTGGCGCCGCAGTGGCCCGCCGAAGCCCTGAACTACTAGGCGAATCGACGCGAGTCTGATCCGCCCCGAGCGCCGCACTTTGCCCTACGTCTCAACTCGACCATCGACACCGGGCGGCGACCATGCGCGGCGAGTCGCGGCGCATCGGCAGGTCATGCCGTTCCTCGAGACCGCCCGTCCGGCCTCGCTGGGAACAGACAGCTGTCATTGGGGCGCGGGCAAATCAGGCGGCCCTCCGCAGAGGACCGCCCGGCTTGTTGTGGCCTTTACTGCTGGGGAGGCGTGTAGCTCAGGGACGGATCGGAGCGGTCGACGTGCGCTTCCGAGCTTGCGATCGCGTCCTCGATCGACTTGCGTATCGCGTCGGCTTTCCGCTGGCCGTACACGTTCGCCAGCATTTTCCACACCGATGGGGATTCCGGCGCGCCGATCTCCGCCCAGCTCTTGGCCGGGATGATCAGTTGGAAGTCCGGCGCGCCCGGCCCAGCGTAGTTCATCTCATCGAGCTCGGAGTAATACGGCCAGTTGGATTTGGCTTCGGCCGCATAGATCGCCTTGACACCGTTCGTGAAGGCGTTATACGCAGCCATGCCGGGCTTCAGCGTGAAGGAAATGACCTCGGTAAGCGACGTCATGGGCGCCACATCATTCGGATAGTGGCTGAATCCCGGCATCACGGTCGTCACCGCGGCGGTTTCGCTCAGCAAATACGGGTTGACGTCCGCGGCGAATGCCGAGTCGCAGACGGCGCTCATGGCGTGATTGGCGTCAAGGCCCGCCCAGTCGGGCACGATGACGACGTAGGAATACACATAGGTGTTTCCGGTCACGTGCTCCAGGGCCGGCACGGCAAACTTGAAGCCGTGTTGGCTCAGGCATTGATTGTAGTTTTTGACGCCAGCCTCGTAGGCAGCCTGCTGCGGCGGCGCCACGGTGTCTTCGATATCCAAGGTCACGCTCGTTGGATTCGGGTCCGCAGCCTGAACGGGTCCGGCGGTAACCGCCTGAACCAGCCCGAGCGCGGCCGCCAGCAGGAGCGCGGAATTGAGGGCCTGGAGTCCTCGTGTGGTGGATTGCATGATGTTTTCCCCGAATGAGTGGCACGATGTTTTTCGAGTCGCGCTGCCATCGAGCCGCCCGATACCTCACCGGCCGAGCCGAGTGCAGCGAGGCTAGTCTGGCGCGCCGCTGGCGGCGCACTTTGCCGTTTGTCTCAATGGGTCGCGGAGGCGATCGGCGACCTTGCCGCCCGTCTCACCTGAGCGGTGGCCGCCTCGCTGAGACACCCGGCAAAACGCCGCTGCGCGCGCGTGGCAGTATGGCTACCGACAGACCCTTCGGGCGCTGAAAGCATGTGCGGCAGTGAAACAGACCCCGGCTGCTCCTGCCGCGCGGCATTCGGCGCCGCGGCGAGATCGCGCCGTGCCGGCCGAGTCATGGCGACGAGTGCCGCTTACGAGGGTCGGGCGGGACTGCGCGCTTACCGCAAGGTGAGCGCCGAAACATGCGCGCTTACAGTGCCCGATGATCCACGCGGCTTCCACGCTCGATGCCGTGTCTACCACCTGGGCTGCGCCGTGCTTGCAGAATGGCGCGGCAGCTCGATGCGCTACCGTCGCTCCGCGCGCCACGTCGCGCGCGGTGCTTACGATCACTATCAGATCGTCTTCAATCTGTCGGGTCGGATCGACTATCGAGCGGGGCGCCGGTCGGTACTCGTGGACCCCGAGGACATCATCATCCTCGATAGCGCGCAGGAGATGGACGCGTACGTGCATGCACCGGATCAGGGCTCGGCGCATGCGCTCACACTGTTCGTCGCGCGCACGGCGCTCGCGGCATTGCGGCGTGAGGCAGGTGGCGGACATTTTCTGCTGTTGAACCACGAGGAGCCGCTGGCACGATCGGCACACAAGCAGCTGTGGCAGATACTGCGGGCGATCGATGCCGGATCGCGGGCCGAGGCTCAGGCCGCCACGCAGAGTCTGGTCCGAGCGCTGGCCCGCCGCCTGGGCCGGAGCAGGCGCGGGCCGCCGGCGCTGCGCCGCGCCGCGCACGGCCCGGCACTCGATTCCCTCGAGCGCCTCATCGAGCGGCGCCTCGGTTCACCCGCGCTCTCTCTCGAGCTACTCTGCGCGCACTGTGGCTGCTCGCGGGCAACGCTGTACCGGCTGCTCGAGGCCAAAGGCGGTCCCATCCGGTACATTCGAAAGCGGCGCATGCAGCGGGCGTTCCAGGAGCTCATATCCGGCGGCGTATCGCAGGGGCGGATCCTCGAGCTGGCCCTACGGCACCGCTTCGCGAGCGAGGCCACGTTCAACCGGGCATTCCGCCGCACTTTCGGCATCCCTCCGGGCGAAGTACGCGCGCTTGCGATGCGTTCGCGACGCGCGCTACGCGCCGCCGGCGCGCCCGTCGTCCAAGCAGGCAGCGAAACCGGTCGGGCGATCGATTGGATCAGGGCTTTGCGCTATGAAGCGTGAAGGCTCTCAGGCTCGACGAGCTCGAGGCAGTCTCTGGCCGTCCTGGCGGCTGCTACCAGGAATACGATCAACTGCGTGGCGTACACGTGATCTACCGCGGCAACGCCGGCCGCCGTCAGGACCAGCGAGCCCTCGGCGAGGCGGAGGAGTCCGCCGCCCTGGGCCGCATCCATCATGCGACGCACGTGTAGACGCGAGACCGAGAAGCGCTTCGCCGTCTCGGTAGGGTGGAAAGCGATTGGATCGCGCGGCGGAAAGCCATCTCCTGCGGCCACGACCAGGCCGTGCACGATCTGCGTCCCGGCGTAGCTGTGCATGAAGGTCCGGAAGAATGGGTCCTCGATGTCGATGTCCTTCAGGCCCTCGAGGTACGCATCGCTGATGTAGCGCACGTAGCTTTCGAACACGCCCGGCGTATCAAGTGAGGTGAGCACCCTCGAGACGGCCGGCTCGACGACGGCCGCGCTCTCCAAAGTGGCTCGCATGTGCCGACGCCAGGTCGCGAGGAAACGCGGAGTGGGGTCATAGCGTCTGGCCGCTTTGGCCTCGCAACGAGGCGCAGGCGTCGCGTAACCGAGATGTTGAAGATACATCAGCAGCAAGCGCGCCCGGCCGGGGCTGACCAGGCCCGTCGACGCGCACAACGCCTTCAGCCGTGGCAAGGTCAGGCCGCCGGTCACATGTAGATAGGCCAGGCACTTGGCGGCCACGTTCCGGCCCGCGTCCTTCAAGAGAGCATCGAGCGCCCGATCCGCCTCGGCCTGTGCCAGCATGGCGCCAGCGAATACGCGCGCGGCATCCGCATAGCGAGGGCTCGCGCGCACGCGCGTATAGCGATCTTCGGCCGTCGCGACCTGCCCATCCCAGGCTAGTAGGTCTTGTAACCGGCCGGTCGCAATCGCCATACCGGCCCAAGGTTATCACGAGGTGCTGGTCAGATCCGAGGCCCCTCCCGATTCGGCAGGTTTTCGAGGCCCGCATTGCCCGTGCCTGGGCGTCCGCTGAGCGCCACCCCACCCGAGCCCGCCGCGAGATGACGCGCCCTGCCCGGCGGGATTCCGAAGGCGCGGCGGAATGCGCGATTGAAGCTCGCCTCGCTCCCGAATTGATGGGCCAGCGCCAGATCGACGATCCGAAGGCGCGATGGTGGTCCGGATGTGAGGTCCCGAAAAGCACGCAGGAGGTGGCGCTTGCGGATGTATCGGGCGAGGCCTCCCTCCGCTTCGAAGAGCCGGTAGACCGTGGCGCGGGACCAGCCGGAGCGCGCGCACACGAATTCGGCCGAGAGGGCGGGAGAGTCGAGGTGCTGCTCCACGAGGCGCTTCAGGGAGTCGAGCAGTCGCGACGAGGGGCTCTTGAGACCCATGGTTTGCACTTCTGCACACCCGCAGCAGGGCGGACACAACCCTCTGCGAACGAGTCGTGTTGGTTCTTGGTACCGACGGGAGGCTAGTGCGCAGAAGCCGGAAGATCAACGTACATTTTTGACCACGACGGGCCCCCCGCACCGTAAGACCGTCTGAGACGATGGGCAAAGCGCCGATCAGAGTAAGCCGGCGCGCGCCGCAAGCGCTCCGCTTCACGCGCTGCTCGCTGACGGGCCCGCCTCGCTCCGCCGTCCACCTCTCGGGTGCGTCAGGTCATGCCAGGAGAAGGCAAGCTCGGTAAAGAACAGATACCCGAGCGGGAGCATCGCGAGGAGCAGCGCAAATGCCTGCTCGGACATGTGCGCATACGCCGGGAGGGGATTCAACACGCGCGTGAGGATGAAATTGAGCGTGAACACATACGAGCGGATCATCCACCTGCGGTGCGCCGCGATCTGGCGGTTGCGCGCCGTGATGAAGGCGCAGACGGTGCACCCGAGCCAAAGCGTCGCCAACACCGCGTTCGAATACGGCTCGAGCGAGCCGAAACCATGGAGACCCAGAATACAGGCGGCCGGTGCGGCGATGCACACGGCCGTCACGTAGGTGCGACCCATGATGCGGTGAAGCTTGGCGTGGCGCTGCCTCAGGCGCGTCGCGAATTGAAGCGGGCCGATCAACATCGCGGCCAGGCCGGCGAGCCCGTGCGGAATGAGGAGCAGATGGTCGTGGATGAGCTTGGCACGGTAGCTGCTCGGGTGTGCGATCAGCGGCAGGTCGGTATAGACGAGCACCGATACGAAGGCGAGGGCGATCGCGATCCAGACTACCGTCCAGACGATGGACTTCGGATTACGCGCCGGGGCGAGCAGGAGCGGTGCGCTGGATGACATGTCGCCACTCTTTACGCCACATGATCTTGCGCGAGCAAGGAACATTTTTGATCAAGCCACATTCCCGTTCCCCTGGGGTCGCTCAACATCCGGTAGACTCTCTCCAAAATGCCTCACCTGACGCTCCTGTCGCGCCGACGGGAAGCCAGGCAATGGGCGGATCGGGGGGTCTCGACATGCGCAAGACAGGTTTCGCTACCGCGGTCGCCGTGGCTGCTCTGTCGGTATCCTGCGCCGCACTTGGCGCACCGAAGAGCGATCCGCCACCACGCTGGGCGTTCATGCTGCTGCATGAGGAGAGCGACCCGACGCCCGCGAGTAAGCCAATCACCGTTCCGGGATCCGCGCTGCACATGACCGAGAAGGCGATCGATGATCCCTTTGCCGGCGCGGACTGGTTTGCCGAGGATCACCCCGCGATGCCCGAAGTCGTGGCAAAGGGGCATCGGCCGCATCTTTGGGCATGCAGCTACTGCCATGGTCCAACCGGGGTTGGTGACCCGGCGAGCGCCGCGCTCGCCGGCCTCCCGGCCGCCTATATCGAGCAGCAATTGACCGAGTTTCGCGCGGGGCGACGGCAGTGCGCCGTGGCGAAAACCGCCTGCGGCGAGGCCATGCCGCGGATTGCCGGCCTGGTGAGCGCGGCGGATGCGAGAGCGGCCGCGATCTACTTCTCCAAGCTCCGCTACCGTCCACGCGTCCATGTGGTGGAGGCGGCGATGGTGCCGAAGAACCGCTACGGCAGTCTCTTCCCCGTCAAGCTCGCAAGCGGTGGCAAGGAGCCGCTCGGCGCGCGAATTCTCGAGATGCCGGACAACGTAGCGCTCGAGGACGATGGCGACTGGCGGGCGTCCATAACGGCCTACGTTCCGCCCGGCAGCGTGGCGCGCGGCAAGGCGCTCGTCGAAAGCGGCGCCGGCGCGCTTCCCTGCGCCTCCTGCCACGGTCCCCAGTTGCAGGGCGTCGGCATGGTGCCACCCCTTGCCGGCCGAACGCCGACTTACATCGTCCGCCAGCTCTATGACATCCAGTACGGCCATCGGCTTGGCGCGGCCGTCGCACCCATGGCGCCCGAGGTCGCCCATCTGACCGCGCGCGACCGCATCGCCATCGCCGCCTATCTCGCCTCGCTGTCCCCGAGCAATCCTTGAAGGCAGCGCGCTTTATCTTTCTCCTGACCGCCGTCCTGCCGGTCGTGACTCACGCCGCAGTGCCTGCGCGAAGTCGCGAGGCCGACATCCGGCGGGCTCTGTCGGCGGCGCCGCCCGCGATCGCCGCGCGGGCGACCGTCGAGGAGAGGGATCAACGCGGGCGCTGGCTCGTGCTTCGCCGAGGTGACAACGGCTGGACGTGCATTCCCCGCAGCAACGGCGATCCCGACCCGCTTCCCGCGTGCTTCGACGCCAATGGGATGGCCTTCATCCGGACATTCGATACCGGACGATCGCCGAACCCAGCCAGACCGGGCCTTTCCTACATGCTGCAGGGCGGATCCGCCTGGAGCAATATCGACCCGCGTGCCTCGCGATTGCCTCCGGGGCGGAGCGACTACATTCGCATTCCGCCGCACATCATGATCCTCGATGCGAAGCTTGCGAACGAATCAGGCCTGCCCCTGCATCAGACCGGTCCGGATACGCACAGGCCGTTCGTCATGTTCGGTGGCACCAAGCACGCCATTCTGATCATTCCAGTCAAGTGACGCTGCGCGAGTTCTCGCGGATCCGCGGCGCCGCGGGTTGAACGAGGTATATGGGGGACCATGTTTGATCTGAACCGATTCGTCGACGATCTTCGTGCCTCGCTCGCCGACCCGACGCGGATCGCGACCCGGGAAATCGTCGCCCGCGCGGTTTCCGATCCTCGCTCGATCGTTCGCGAGTTAGGCGAGCCTGGCAAAGCGGGAGTGCGGATTCTCCACCGCGCATCCGATCTAACAGTGATCAATGCGATCTGGGCGCCGAATCAGTTTGCACCGCCGCACGAACATCGCCTCTGCGCCGTGATCGGCCTGTACGGAGGCCGAGAGGACAATGTGTTCTGGCGCCGGATTCCCGGACGGACACCCCTGCAGATCGAAATCTCGGGCGGCCGGGCCCTGGGTGCGGAAGATGTCGTCGTCCTCGACCCCGACATCATCCACTCCGTAGTCAACCCGGTGGCGGCATTGAGCGCGGCGCTCCACGTCTACGATGGAGATTTCTTGGCAGTGAGGCGCAGTATGTGGGATGCCGAGAGCCTGATCGAGGGGCCTTACAACCTCGGTAAGGTCCTGACCGTCCCGATCGAGGGCCCTCGAGAGATCCTCTCGAAGTGACAGCGACTACACAATCCACCAGAGAAATCCGGCAATGAAAAAGACAACTTCCCGCTGCTTGTTGCTCCTCGGTCTGGCCTTTCCGCTGATCGCGGCAGCCGCGGCGGTCCCGAGCCACTACCTTTTCGTATGGGCGATGGAAGCTCAGCATCCCTACGCCTCTACGCTGAAGTTGATGTCACCCGACCTGCCCGCGTGGCACAGGACCGAAGGATCCGGCAGGGACTTCCTGGCGGTCTTCGACATCCGTCCGGGGGCGTCGTTCGGCAGACTCGTGAGGATGCTGCCCGTCGGCGAGGCGGCGATGGCTCATCATACGAACTATGCGGAGCCTGCGAATGATGTCCTGTACGCGAATGACTGGATCGCGAACCATACCTACGTGTTCGACCTGCGTGATCCGCGGCATCCGCGGCTCGCCCGGCAATTCGGCGGCATTGGCGCCTACAGCTATCCGCACTCCTTTGTTTATCTTTCCAACGGCAATACGCTGGCGACGTTTCAGTATTCCGGCGGATTCAACCACGCCGCCGGTGGACTGGTGGAGTTCGACCCACAGGGTAGGGTAGTGAGAACCGCCTCGGCGGTTGCGCCCGGATATCCCAATATCCGCCCCTATAGCCTCGCCGTCGTTGAAAAGCTCAACCGTGTCGTCACCGGCAGCGGGGATATGATGGGCGCGCAGGACAGCCATGTCGCCCAGGTCTGGCGGCTCTCCGATCTGAAGCTGATCAAGACGATGCGGTTGCCGCCCCAAGCTGACTGGTTTTACGACACGGCCGCCAATTCATCCGAGCCTCGTGTGCTGGCAGACGGCCGAACGGTCGTCGTTCCGACGTTCAACTGCGGTCTCTTCCTGGTTCGGAATCTGGCGAGCGGCAATCCGACGCTGCAACATATCTATGACTTCGGCTACCGCCTATGCGAAGTGCCAGTGGTTGCCGGCGATTTTCTCGTGGAAACCATGCAAAGCGGCCATGCGATCGTGAGCCTCGACCTGCACGATCCGGAACATCCGCACGAAGTCAGCCGCATTCTTCTGCCGCCGAATGAATATCCGCATTGGCTGGCGCTCGAGCCGGGCGGTGATCGACTGGCCATCGCCGGCTATGGGGCGCTCGCCACCAAGATCCGGTTCGCGACGATCGATCGCCGGACCGGCAAGCTGACCCTCGAGCCGTCGACGATCGATTTCACGCGCGCCTGGCCCGACGGCTGGCAGGGGAGCGCCATTCCGCATGGCACTGTATTCAGCAATCCCTAAGCCGCAAGCTCAACACGCCCGACATTCCGCATTTTTCCGGCAGGATTCCATGACCTCAGAATTGTCCAGCGCGATCGTCGCCACCGCCATTCTCATGGCTGCCGCAGCCGCGCAGACTGGCGGACTACACGTCGCCGACAAGAAGGCGGCGCTGTCTCCGTCCACGACGGCCAAGCCCGATATGACCCTGACTCAGAACCGCGGCTACGTCGTGATCCCAATGCGCATCACGTGGATGCAACAGGGCAAGAAGGGCGGCGAGGCAGCCGATTTCGTCGTCGTGCCGGCCAAAGAGGGCGCCGAATGGCGCATCACCTCCTGGACTTGGACGCGCCGCTGAAGAGGGTCGTGGATCTGCCGCCGACCGGCCCGGTTACTGAAATTCATCCGGGACGTTGGAATACCGGAATACCCCGGCCAGCCCTATGATCTATGGGAGTGAGTCAAGCCGGTCGCTCGACGATGCCTGAGGAGCTGGGCACACATGAGTGCTACCGGGAGGTGTGACTCCCGTGTGGCAAGGAACCTGGGGCCGTCAGCCGGCGTGTAGGCCGGAGGAGACGGCAGCCGGGACTTTCACCACCTGTCGATATTTCGGTAACCGCTGGAGGTATCGCGTTCGCTTCAGCGGCCGATGAGCACCGTGGCCGCGGGTTTCCACCACGGGCTCACGTACATCCAGATGGCAACGAACTCGACTCCTAGCCCCCAAGCCGCTCCAAATACGTACGCGGAATATAGCCGGCGTCGGCTGAGCAGATCGTAGACACCCAGCATCACAATAAGGAGGAAGTCACTGAGATAGGCCTGGGCCCAGATTCCCCAATAGCCCTCACCGAGTAATTTCTCCAGGCCAGGAGCCCACCAGCGGGAAAAGCCCGCATCGGCGATGCAGATGGTGGCGAGGAGCATCAGGCGCTTGTGGGCATCGGAGCTCTTGCGCAGCGCGATGGCCGCGCCGCCCAGCACCGCGAACGCCAGCATGTCCGCCAGCTGAATACTGAAAAAGGAGGGATCGCTGTGCGGCGTGGCAAACAGATCATGGTCCACGACAATGGAGGTCACGAGGCCGAGCACGAGCATCGCGCCATACAACGCCGTGCCAGCCATCCCGAGCTCTCGATGCAGATCCACCCTTCGGGAGCGGATGAGCAGAACCTGGGTTGTCAACAGGCAGAGCCAACTGACGAATACGGCCCCGTGAAAGTACACCACCGCCGGGAACGGCTTCTGCGCGTGAATGCGCCCGATGATATCCGGCACGAATCCCATGAGGATTCCGAGCCAGATTAGTGCCACCATCAGCAGGAAGAAGTTGCGATCCCACCGACGATGGTCGGCGAACCGCGTAGAAACGGCCGCCAAGGGCGGCGCGACTGTCTCGGTCGCTCCCATCGTTACTCCGGCATCAACGTGCTTTTGCCTTCAGTGTGAGGCACGGGGCAACCGGCGCTTTGCCGGCTGTCTCAAATGGGCCCTGCGTCCTTGGTCTATGCCCCTTGAGCGCCGCCAAAATTTGGAGCTCCTGAGGGTCCAAAATTACACCGCCCTTACCGAATAAGTTATCGAACCAGGTGGGTCTTCGCGGGACTACCGTTACGCGCCGCGGCCTTGTGCGTTGCCTGTCGCTCCAACCAGATTCCGCTAACACGCAGCCAAGTAGACCAAGGACTTATCTGATCCTCTAAGAGATCTCCAATTACTCTGTAACTTATTGACTATTCTAGATTATTTATGGTTACGTTATCTAGCCGCCTGAGATTCCGGTAACGACCGATGAGCCTCCCGCGGACTGCGGCCCATCGGGCCGCACAGGCTCTCGGGGCAAATTGAACGATTCCAGGTATCCTGCCGGCCAGCGAGGGCCTGTGAAGACCCCCCGCACGTACAAGCTCAGGGGAAGGCCGCTCGGTGACCGAGCCGTCGCACGCAGTGTTTTTGAGCTACGCCTCGCAGGATGCGCAGGCGGCCCAAAGGATTTGCGAGGCGCTGCGGGCGGCCGGGATTGAAGTCTGGTTCGACCAGAGCGAGCTGCGGGGCGGGGACGCGTGGGACCACTCCATCCGCCGGCAGATCAAAAGCTGCGCACTTTTCATCCCGGTCATTTCAAAGAACACCCATGATCGCGACGAGGGGTATTTTCGTCTCGAGTGGAAGCTTGCAATTGATCGATCGCACCTGATGTCGGCCAATAGGGCATTTCTGCTGCCGGTGGTGATCGACGAGACCCGCGACGACGACGAACAGGTCCCCGATAGCTTCCGGGAGGTCCAGTGGACACGGTTACCGGGAGGCGAGACGGCACCCGCCGTTGTTGAGCGCGTGCGGCGACTACTGGCGTCGGCTGACCATAATGCGTCGGTGTCTCATCACGCAGAGACATACCCTCTGCCGGCCACAATGCCTGCGGTAAAGGTGGTGGCCTCGGCATCCTGGTCGAAGCGCGGTCTACCCCTCATGGCCGCCGTCGTGCTCTTGGGGGCCGTGGTGTATCTCGGCGTGGATAAGCGCTGGGTCTCGAAGCCCTCGACGCCAACATCGACGACAGCCGTCCACGCTGCGCCCGCCGCATTCACCCCGCCGCCGCACTCGATCGCGGTGCTGCCGTTCGTGAATCTAAGCGGCGACAAGGATCAGGAGTACTTCTCCGAGGGACTCACTGAAGAGATCCTCAACTCACTGACCGACATCGAGGGACTCCAGGTCTCTGGCCGAACGTCTGCCTTTTCCTTCCAGGGCAAGGACACCGACCTTGGCACGATCGCCCGCAAGCTCGACGTCGAGGCTGTCCTCGAAGGGAGTGTGCGCCGCTCGGGGCGTACGGTGCGCATCACTGTCCGGCTCATCAACGCGGTCACGGGATTTGAGGTGTGGTCGAAGAGCTATGACCGGGATTTGGGCGATATGCTGAAGCTGCAGACGGATATCGCCACCGCGGTCGCCCAGGCTCTCCAGGTCACACTCCTCGGCGATGTCTCGGTGAAGATCGATCTCGGCGGCACGCGCAATGCCGCTGCCTTGGATGCCTATTTGCGTGCCTCGAAGGCGAAATCGTTACGCGACTCCGTCAAAGATCTCCCCGCCGCGATCGCCGAGTACACCAAGGCTATCCGACTCGACCCGAAGTACGCCCGCGCATTCGCCAGCCGATCGACCACTCTCACGGACTACGCTGCTGGGACTGGGATTCGTGACGACTTTAACAAGGCGGAAGCGGACGCTCGGCAGGCCATCGCGCTCGCCCCTGAGTTGGCTCAAGCGCACGTAGCGCTTGCGGCTGTCCTTGAGATCGGAACACTGGACTTTGCGCAAGCGAGCAAAGAATACGAGCGGGCAATGCTGCTCGCGCCGGGTAGCGCGGCGATACTTAGCGATAGCGGTCAACTTGCCGCCATGATGGGGCACTTCGATGCAGGCATTGCCGCGGAGCGCCGTGCGGTCATACTGGACCCGCTCGCTATCCCAAGCCGCTATGACCTCGGCCTGGCACTCTATTCGGCCCGGCGATATGGCGAGGCGGCAAGTGCTTACGCAGACGTTATCAGTCTCAATCCCGAATTCAAGGACAGCTACGGATTGCGCGGACTCGCGCTCCTCGAGCTCGGGGATCTCCAAGGGGCACGCGCCGCGTGCGAGAGCCAGCGTGACTACTGGTCCTGCCAGCTGTGTTTTGCTCTGGTGTACGAGAAGCTCGGCCGGCAGGCCGATGCGCAAGCCGAGCTCGCGAAACTGAAGGCGTCGCTGGGCGATGCCGCCGCCTACCAGTACGCCGAGATCTACGCCCAGTGGGGTGATCGCGCGAAGGCGCTCGAGTGGCTTGACACCGCGATGCGCCTGCGCGACCCGGGTTTGGAGGCACTGAAGACTGATCCACTCATGGATCCTCTGCGCCAGGAACCGCGCTTTCAGGTGATGCTGCGGGAGTTGAATTTCCCGAGGGACTGAGGCGCAGAGACGCGTTCAGGGTACCCAGTTAGCGAAATCTCGGCAGGGGTTACTGAAATCTCGTTGGACTGACATTGCCGTTGACATCGCAGGAGCACCCCACCTACAATGTGACATAATATACATTATGCGTATTTGATTCGATGACCGCCGACGGTCCAGGGACCCTCAAAAAAGATGAGCCCGCGACCATTGGCAGCGCTCCGGGCTCGTGTCTGCGGTCGCCGCGCTCTGCGGTGGCAGGTTGATGTGAAGATTGGTTTTCTCATTTGATGCTGCCCTCACTCTTGGGTCCTGGATACTGCGCGACCACCTTGCCGGCAGCATCGAGGAACTGCAGAGCGGAAGCGCCATCCGGCTTCACGAACATCTTGATGCGCGGTCGGCCTTGCGCGTCCGAGAGCAGGACCTGCGCGGTATTCGACCGGGTGTAGCCGACGAGATAACGCCGGACCTGGCCCCGGGCAAGGGTCGGATCCTGTGCGAGGATCTTCTCGAGTTGCGCGCGGCTCTCGTGTCGATCAATCGCATCCTCGTACTCACGCATCACGCGCAAGGCCAACGGTGTCCGCTGGTTCGGCTCGTTCCAGCCGGTCACATACGAGAACGTCCTGCCGTTGGAATTTCCGTCGTGCACCTGCAGCAGTTCGTCCGTCGTCACACTGTCGTACGAATTGACGAGGCTCGAATCGTACGTTCCGCTCCGATGCACCAGGCCAGTCCAGATGTAACCGCCCTGCTCATCGCCCATCTGGTCGTAGAAGATGATCTCGTTGCCGCCGCCGCCGTGACGGTAGGTTTTGATGCCGGCCCAGATCCCCGGCATCGGCTCGTCATGGTTTGTGAACACCATCGCCAGCTTGCCTTCGTCGTCGCGAATGATGATTCGATGTGCGGTGACCGTGTTGAACGTAGCATTGTTCGCTCCGGGCACGACACCGGCGGCGCCGAGCAACACGACGACGGCGATTACCGATGTTGCAATCACATAGCAGCGGAGGAAGCGTAGCTCCCTCCTGATGGACTTCACAGACATCTCTCTCTCCTCGAGTTGTGTGCGCAGGTGGTGTCGAGATCGGCAGACTCCTCCGGGGTCGGCAGCACCACGACCTTGTTCCTGGCATATCGCATCTGCAGATGGAACCCGGCATTGGATCTTACCCTGACCGACAATCGGCTCGAGGCTATCGAGGGCGCAGCGCAGCGCTTGAGAGCCGCGAGCTCACCGTCCATCAGGTGCATGCCGGCTTCGAACGCCTGCGCCGGCATGGACCTCGACGCCCTCGTCGCGACAGCCTCCGATCGTCAGACCTGGACTATCTTTACGATCGTCTTGAGCGCTTCAAAATCGGAAGGATTCCGCGTGTATAGCGGCAAGCGGTTCGCGATCGCCGTGGAGGCGATGAGCAAATCCGCAAGCCGCGAGCGGCTCGACGGTCCGGCAGCACGCGCCGCCGCGAACGTTCGCCCATATATGCGGGCCGCGTGCGCATCGAATGGCAACGGGTCCCAGGTTGCCGTGGCCCACTGCAGCCGATCTTGACGGCGAGCACGCTCATCGGCATCAGCCGTCGCATGCGGGCCCGCGGACAGTTCCGCGAGGGTGATCGCAGAGATTGCAGACTCATCCGGCAGCCGCGCCGGATCGATCACGTCATGATCGATTACGACCGAGGTATCTAACAGGCCTCGCGTCGGCTCAGCCATCGACACGCTGATCGATCGCGGCATCGAGATCCCGCCGGAAGCGGCGAGCATCGATCCGAGGTGCGCCAGCTTGGGTATCGGCGATCGCCATTCGAGGTACGAATCGGTGCTTTCCAATCGGGCAGAGCTCCGCCACCGGCGTACCGTTTCGGGTAACGATGACGGTGCGACCGGCCTCCACTTCCCGCAGGACGGCGGCAGAGTCGTTGCGAAGTTCTCGCTGGCTGATGATCCGCTTCATCGATGACCTCGTAGCACCTCGTAGCACTTGTGATACATCGTAGCAATTGACGTCAATAAGTCTATCTTCAATAATGAGTTATAATGCTTTAGGAGAATTTACATTATAGAAAACCATTTGCGGATTTTCACCACGGATCCTCGTGAGCAGGCGTTAGGGGAGCGATCTCTAGCCGTCCAGCTCCGGATAGCGGCGGAAGATGCCATCGTTGGTGAAGGCCAGGCGGCGAGCGGAAGCGACGTAGCGCTCGATGCACGGGCGGCCGAAGACCTCGTCGTGCAGCGCGCGCAGCCGGGGGCAGGTTCGCAGCACTCGGCGGCTCGCGAGCGGAAATGCATAGCGCAACCCGGCTATCACCTGCGCCATCGACAAGTCGACGTACGAGATCCGCGCGCCCACCATCCAGGTGCCACCCCTGCGGCTGCTCGTCATGACGCGCTCGAAATAGCCGAGGTACTTCGGCATGCGGCTCTCGCGGAATTCCTTCGAGCGACGCTTTGCCTCGCGCCTCTGCTCCTTATAGTAAAGACCGCCGCCGACGGGGTGATGGGTGTCATGCACCTCCGCAACGAAGTCGGCGATCGTAAGCTGCAGTTGATGCGTCCAGCGCTTGCCGGCCGCGCTGCGGGGCGCAAGACCCAGGCGGTCCCCGAGAAAGAGGAGAATGTTCGCGGTCTGCCCGATCAATTCCCGGCCGGCCCTGAGAAACGGAGGTGCAAACGGAGCGTGCTCGAGCGCGCTATCGTGTAGCAATCGCTGCACCGCACGCACGCCCCCTCCCTTGGCTTCAGGTACCAGGGCGATATCGGTGTAGGGCGCTGCCGCCTCCTCCAGGGCGAGGCGCACGAATTCGCCCCGCCCTTGGAGGCTGGGCCAATAGTAAAGCTCGTAGATCATTGCCGATCCTCCGCATACGCTGGAGTTGCATCAGCGGTGCCGGCGATCGGATGGCGGTTGGGCACGCCGGGTCCGGCCGTCAGCCTGGCGCAACCGCCCTCGCGGCCACCGCATCGCTTGTCGCCGCGGCGACGATCCTGACCTCGGTGACGAGCCCGCGGGCGGAATCCAACCGGTGCAGATGATAAACGGGTCGGCCCTGCATCTGCGGCGGAAAGTCGCCCTTGCGCAGTGTCGTGGCCGTGCAGGGCGCCACCATGACCGGAATGTTGCCGATCCGGCCCCAGGTCGAGCGGTGCACGTGTCCGCAGAAGACCGCGACCACGCGCCCCGAACGCTCGAGGGTCCGCTGCAGAGTGGCCATGGCCTCCGGGTTGACGAAGTTGAGCGGATCGGGCCCCACTGGAACCCTGAACGGTGGATGGTGCACGAAGACTGCGATCGGCTTCGTGCGCTCGGCCTCGATCAGCTCGGTCAAGCAGCGGGCACGCTCGGGACCGAAGTCGCCCTTGTTGTTGCCTGAGCTCACGCTGTCCATCGCGATCAGCCTGACCGGGAAGTCCTCGACCGCATAATCGAGGTAGCCGGCGCTCTCGGTGCGGCACGCCCATCGCGAGAAGGCCTGGCGCAGATTTTCCCGGTCATCCCGGTTTCCGGTCGCGACGAAAAGCGGCGCACGCACCTTCCCGAGGAGGGACGCCGCCCGCGCATAATCTTCAGCGCGCCCGCCGTGAACGATGTCTCCCGTATGAATGACCGCATCGGGGGCGGGATCGAGCGCATTGATGTCCGCAATCGTGCGCTCGAGATCCGACTCTCTGCGCTCGGCGTCGGGCGCATCGCGGGCGATGTGAGTGTCGGTGACCTGGGCGATGATCATGGTGCGGATGAGCTCTCCGTTCTCAGGCTTCGATAGTACTCCCTGAGAATCTGGACCACCTCGGGTCGGCTGAACTCGGGCGGTATCTCGACCCCGGTCGACAGCATTTCGCGCAGCCGGGTGCCCGAGATGGAGATGTGCTGTCGCGGCTCGTGCGGGCAGGTCCGCGCGGTCGCGATCTCGGCGCATTTCCTGCAGTAAAAAGTGACATCGAGCTTGAGCGCCTCGGTTCGCAGGGCGCCGTCCCACAATTGATCGAAGATGTGATGCGAATCGTAGGGGCCGTAGTAATCGGCCACGCCGGCGTGGTCACGCCCGACGATCAGATGTGAGCAGCCGAAGTTCTGGCGGATCAGGGCATGCAACAGCGCCTCGCGCGGACCCGCGTAGCGCATCTCGATGGGGTAGCCCGCCTGGATCACCGTTTCCGGACGGAAATAGCTGTCGACCATGGCCTGGACGGCGCGAGTGCGCACCTCCGCGGGGACATCTCCGGGCTTGAGCTTCCCGAGCACTTGATGGATGAAGACTCCATCGAGCACCTCGAGCGCGATCTTCACCAGATGCTCGTGGCTGCGGTGCATGGGATTGCGTGTCTGAAAGGCGGCCACCCGCGCCCACCCCTTTTTGAGAAACAGGGCTCGCGATTCGGCGGGACGGATATAGAGGTCAGGGTATCGCCTCGGGTATTCGCCTTCGCTCAAGGCGAGCACCCGACCGGCGAGGTTGACCTCTCCTTGCTTCATGAGCTTGGCAACGCCAGGATGCTTCGCATCGGTGGTGCGATAGACGTGCTCGGCCTCGACACGCTTATCGATGCCGTATTTCTCGACCACTTCCATGATCGCGAGTGTCTCGCCGCTTCGACTCTCGATGAGCGCCACCTCCTCCTCGAGGTGTATGGAGTCGGCAACGTCGCGGCCGACGGGCAGCGTGATCGGGATCGGCCAGAACAGGCCGCTCGCCAACTTCATCTCCACACAGCACCGGCGCCAATCCTCGTGCCCCATGAAGCCATCGAGGGGCGTGTACGCTCCCATGGCCAACATGAGCACGTCCGAGACCGCGCGCGAGTCGAGCGGAATCTTCCTGAGCTGACCTGCCCGCTCGAGCGCCTTGGGCCGCTCGAGCTCCGGCGCCAACAGCGGTTTAAGCGAGGCTGAGCCGTGCGGTGGAACGAGTTGTGACATGCGGCGCCTCGCGCGAAGCCGCGCACTCAGTCGATGATGTGGTAAACGGGCGCTTTCTCCATCTCCCACCGGCCGCTGTCGCGGTCGTAGCGCGAGAGGGTGAAGCAGTGCCAGTCCTTGTCATCGAGCCGCGGATGGTCCGCCCGGTAGTAATAACCCGGCCAGCGTGTTTCCTGCCGGAAAAGAGTGTGTTGTGTCACGCACTCCGAGGCCAGAACCCGGTGCTGCAGCTCCCACGCGCGCTGCAGCTGGTGCAGGTCCGGGGCGCCGAGGTAAGCCAGGTCTTCCTTCAGCATGGCGAGGAGCTCCAGTCCCCGCGTCAGCAGCGGCTCATTGGTCGTGTAGTGAGCACCGATGCCGCCCACATACTCGTCCATGATCTTCTCCAGGCGCTGCAGGCCGTGGAGCGGCAGCAGATAGCTCGGCGATACGGTTCCACCCACGACCTCGTTACTGCCGATCCGGTAATTCTCGAGCGGCTGGTAGATCATCTTCTTGAGCTGCGCGTATTCGGTCTCGCTGACTTCGGGCCGGTCCGGGCCCCGGTCCATGACGTATCTGACGGCCGCCTTGGCCGCAATCCGGCCCTCGGTGAAGGAGCCCGAGGAGAATTTGTGGGCGGTGCCGCCGATGGTGTCACCGGCGCCGAACAGTCCCTCGACGGTCATCATTCGGTTGTAGCCCCATTGGTATTCCGCCGGGGCGTAATCCTCCGGTCCGCTCGCCCAGGCGCCGGAGCAAGTCGCGTGCGAGCCCATCACGTACGGCTCGGACGTAGTGAGCTCCGGGTTGGTCTCCTTGGGATCGATGTTCTGAGACGCCCACACCACCGCCTGGCCGACGGTCATGCCGAGGAAGTTCTCCCAGCCGACGGTCTCCTTGTGCGGATCCTTGAACGCCTCCTTGGTCACCATGCGGATGGGACCCCGCCCCGCCTTGACCTCCTCGAGCAGCGCATGATTGCGCAGGCAGGTCGGAACCGGGTGGTGATTGACATAGTCGCCGACCATCTGCTCGATCGAGTCGCGCCAGAACGCCTCGTAATCCTGCCCGTAGGCGTTTTGCGTATAAGTCTTCAGGTGCAGGAAGTAGGCACCCACCGGACCATAGCCGTCCTTGAATCGGGTCAGGACGATGCGGTTTTCCATCTGTGTCATCTTTGCGCCCGCGAGGATCGGCAGGGCATAGGCGGAGGCGCTGCTCCAGGGCGCATACCACGTGCGGCCCATGCCTTCGCCGACCGCGCGCGGCTTGAAGATGTGCGATGCGCCGCCCGCCGCGACGATCACCGCCTTGGCGCGAAAGACGTAGAAGTGGCCGTTGCGGACGTTGAAACCCACGGCGCCCGCGACCCGGTTGGGGCGTTTGCTGTCCATGAGCAGGTGGGTCACCATGATGCGGTTGTAGACCTCACTCGCAGCCTTGCGCGCGGCCTCGGCGACGAGCGGCTTGTAGCTCTCGCCGTGGATCATGATCTGCCACTTGCCTTCGCGCTGGTAGCGGCCGGTCTGGGGGTCCCGCATGATGGGCAATCCCCACTCCTCGAACTTGTGCACGGTGGCATCGACGTGACGGGCGATGTCGTAGCCGAGATCCTCCCTCACCAGTCCCATGAGGTCGTTGCGCGCGTAGCGCACGTGATCCTCGGGCTGATTCTCGTTCCATTGCATGCCCATGTAGCAGTTGATGGCGTAGAGCCCCTGAGCGACCGCGCCGCTGCGCTCGATGTTCGCTTTCTCGACGCAGACAATCTTGAGGTCGCGTCCCCAGTAGCGCGATTCGTAAGTGGCGCCGCAGCCGCCCATCCCGCCACCGATAACGAGAATGTCCGAGTCGACGAATACGGTCTTGCGGCTCATCAGACCAACCCTTTCTTGAAGCGGCTGGGCGCCATCGTCGGCAGAGCTGCGATGTTGAGCGCCTCGGGCTCATGGGCGAGCTCTTGCGAACGCAGCGCCGCTTCAGTGGGCGGGGCGTACTCGGTCGGGCCCTTGATCGACCCCCAGGGCGTGGTTCTGATCGGCGAGACGAAATTCTTCTCGCGTCCGTCGCGGAATTTGATTCGCCAGGAGACCGTCGCCTTCTCCTCCTCGCGCAGCACCCGCACGCTATGGCCGAGCGGGGCGAAATCGGCATAGCCGCGGCAGTCGATCGCCTGCTGCGGACAGGCCTTCACGCACGCGTAGCATTCCCAGCACATGTTGGGCTCAACGTTGTACGCACGACGGTACTTGGTATCGATGTGCATGATGTCGGACGGGCAGATATCGACGCAGTACCCGCAGCCGTCGCAGTTCGCCATGTAGACAAACGTGGGCATGGATGAGGCTCCTTCAGTAGTTGCGCGGCTGGCGGCGAGCGCTGCCGAACGTCGCGGGCCGGTCGGCCGGGGCAGGCAGGTTGGCGCGAAAGCCGTTGGCCGCCTCGATCCGCCTTTGAAGCGCCGCGGCGGGCTTGTAGAACATATGAGCGAACTTGGACCACGGCACGGAGCCGAAGAGGACCGTGTTCGAGAAGAGATAAAGGCCGAAGAAAACATTCCCCCACGGCCCATTCCCCGCCGCCTCGAAGCGCGCCCAGATCAGCGCGAACGCCGCGCTCGCCAGCAGCGACAGGCTGAACAGATCGGCCCGCACCAGACGAAAGCGCGAGTTGCCTTCCGCAACGACATCGACCCGCTGCAGGAACCAGTACCAGACGCCGCCGACACAAACCAACGCGGCGCCCAGGTACCAAAGCTCGGGCAGGAGGGCCGGCCCCGGCGCGCCGGCCGTCGGGTAGGCAAAAACCATGATGGCCGTGGTGATGACGTAAAGCACGAAACCGTACATCGTCAGCAGATGGGTGACCCGGCGCCAGAAGTTGCAGAACTCACCGGCAGCGAGCACCGAAACCACGAGGGTTTCCGCGGCGAGCGCTGCCGCTTCACCGGCGCCCACCCGGCGCGCGGCCCCCGAGCTCACCTTTCGCCGATGTTGGAAGAAGTAGCGGGCGCTGCCTTTGTGAGCCAGGTCGATCAGCGTGCCGCAGACGACCAGCAAAAACATGACCGCCACGTAGATGCGCATCGCGGCCGGCGGTATGGATGCGGAGAGCGCGGCGAACGGGTTGTGGATGAACACGGGCTATCCCCCAAAGGTGGTGGTTCTCGGTGCATCGCGGCCCTGAAAATCCGCGTAGCGACCGCCAAGCCCCCTGATTGAGGGACTTTATCCTCCAGACTGACCGCCCGCAATAATCGTTTCAATCAATAATATTTATCAAATCAATCTGATAAACTGTTTGATCATGACCTTGGACCAGCTGCGGATCTTCGTCGAGGTAGGCGAACGGGGGCATGTCACGCGCGCTGCCGAGGCGCTGCGAATGAGCCAGTCGGCTGCCTCGGCGGCCATTGGCGCTTTGGAGCAGCGCTATCAAATCAAGCTCTTCGATCGCGTGGGCCGCGGCATCCAGCTGACCGAGCCGGGCCGGATATTCCTGCGCGAGGCGCGCGCGGTGCTCGACCGCGCATCGATGGCGAGCTCCGTGCTGCAGGACCTCGCGGGCTGGCCCGCGAGCCCGATTGCCCTCGCAGCCAGCCAGACCATTGCAACCTACTGGTTACCGCGCCGCCTCGCCGCCTTCCATGCCGCCAACCCGCGGGTGCGGCTCAACGTGATGATCCGCAACACCCGCGAGGTCGAGACCGCGGTCGCCGACGGCGAGGTCAGCATCGGACTGGTCGAGGGACCGACACAGCATCCGGCACTTCTGCGCACGCACCTCGATCATGACCAGATGGTGCTGGTCGTCGCCGCAGGTCGCGCCCTCCTCGCTATCGATCCCTCGGGAAGAGTCGATCTGCGCGCGCTCAGCTGGGTGATCCGCGAGCCAGGCTCCGGGACCCGCCGCGGCCTCGAGGACCTGGCGGCACGGCAAGGACTGTCGCTCGATGAGCTCAACATCTTTCTCGTGCTGCCGGGCAACGAGGCGGTGCGCGAAGCGGTGGAATTCGGCGCCGGCGCGACGATCATCTCGCGCCACGTGGTCGCATCGGCGATAGCGGCGGGGACGCTCGTTGAGATTCCGCTCGAATTGCCGCAACGCGAATTCGCTCTGGTGCGTCACCGCGACCGCCATGCGACGCTGGCGCAGAAGGCGCTCGTGACCCATCTAACCGGCGATAGCATCAGCACGTCCGGCAGCTCGGCCGGCGCGCCATGATCGCGGCACGATAACGCATCACTCCAGCGTGCATCCGAGTCGATTCCACACCAGCCGTCGAGAGTGCGATCGAGAGCTGAGGGGCGCGTCCGCCGGGCCGTGAGGCTCGCAGATTCGGACCGTGCGGGGTTCACATTTTCGGCTCCGTCCGTCCCCTTGGAACCACCGCCGGTCGGAAGGGGCCCGATACTGTCGTATCGCACGGGTAGCTGAGCTTCCGTTCCAGTAGAGTCCGCCGCAACGAGACTCTGCGGCAACATGTTCGTGCGACAGCTGACTACAACTTACCGCGATACCGCCCTGTCGGGGCCCTCCCCGCGTGCCCGCCCGACCCGACAGTCCGGCTTCACGCTCATCGAGCTCGTCATCGTGATGATTCTCGTCGGAATCCTCGCGGCGATCGGCATCCCGTCCTTCAGGTCCATTACCACTTCGAGTCGCATGTCGGCGGAGAGCAATACCCTGCTCGGGGATCTGCAATACGCGCGCGCGGAAGCGGCGCGCGAGGGCGAGCCGGTCACGGTCTGCATTGCGAACACAGCCAGCACCGCTTGTAATGCCGCGAGCAACACGTGGCAGGGAGGCTGGATCATCTTCTCCGACCTCAACGACGATCAGACGGTCGACACGGGCGACGCCGTGCTGCGCGTGCAGCGGGCATTCTCCAGCACCGACACCTTCACGTCGGGCAACACCGACTACGCGGTCACCTTCACCCGTGAGGGGTTCGCCTACCTTGGTGCCGCCGCCGGCGGCCTCATCGTCACGCTGCACAACACGCCCTACAACGACTACTACTCCCGCTGCCTCGAGATCACACAGGCCGGGATGATGTCGATCCAGACCCCCACAAGCGACGCGGCGGGCTGCTCATGAGACGCCCCACCCTGCCTTCCCGCAACGGCTTCAGCCTGGTCGAGGTGATGGTCGCCCTCATCATCATCTGCGTGGGCCTGCTCGGCATCGCGAAGCTCGAAGCGCTCATGCTCTCGAGCACCGGCACCTCGCGGTTGCGTGCCCTCATCGCCCTTCAGGCCGAGAGTCTCGCGGACATGATGCACGCGAATCGCGACTACTGGGACGGCAGCTCGACCTACTGGGTCCCGGCGAACGGCGTACTCGCGCTCACGGCGACCGAGACTTCCGGCGCGACTGCGTGGGCCGGCACCAATGCGCCCGGCGCCAGCCCCACTTCGTGCGCGAACTCGGCCTGCAATTCCGAGCAGCTCGCCCAATACGACCTCTTTAACTGGGGGAACAACCTGAACACCGTTCTGCAGAACTCCGCCTCGACGGTCGGCTGCAATTCCGATGTCGGAACCGGCCTGGTGAGCTGCACGATCACGATCCAGTGGAACGAGACCACCGTGGCGGCGAACTCGCAGGAAGCCGCGGTCGGTGCGCCGACCGCCTTCCAACAGCAGACCTACACCTTGGTGGTGGAGCCATGAGCGCGCCTGCCCCCGCCCGTCGCAAGCTCTCGCTCGGCTGCGCGTTTAGGCGTCAGCAGGGTCTTTCCCTCATCGAGCTGCTGGTCGCAATCCTGATCGCCCTCTTTCTGATCGCCGGCGTCATAGTGGTCGAGCAGGGCGTGAACCTGTCCTACACCCAGCAGAACGGCCTGTCACAGCTCCAGGACGAGGAGCGCTTCGCGATGTCGGTCATGGCGAGCGTCGTTGGGACCGCGGGCTACTACCCGAATCCGACCATCAACAATCTGGTCACCGCCCTGCCGGCGATAGGCAGTTTCGCGGCCGGACAGTCGATCTACGCGGCTGACGGCAACTCGATCCAGGTCCGATACATGACCGCCGCGGGCGATGGTATCAACCTCTGCGACGGCACCCCGGCCGCGAACACCGTCTACACGAGCTATCTCTACGTCGCCGCCGATGCGCACAGTGGGTACGATCTTTACTGCCAGCTCAATGGCGGCACGCCCATGGCCCTCGTCAACGGGCTCAGCGGAGTGGCGACGGGTATGACGGTTCTTTACGGCATCGCCACGGGGACCGACAACAACGTGACCGAATATCAGACCGCGGCGCAGGTCGGCAACTGGTCGAATGTCACCTCGGTCCAGGTGACACTCACGTTCGTCAATCCTTTGGCCACCCAGAGCGGCCAGGCCGTCGCCGGCCAACCGGCCACGGTCACCTTCACTCGCGTGATCAGCGTCATGGGTCGGGTGGGAGCATCAGGATGATCACGAATCTTCACCGACACGCGCGGCGCGATCGCGGCATGGTGCTCATCATCTCGCTCCTGCTGCTGCTCGTGGTCACCATTCTCGCGCTCGCCATGTTCCGCGGCGTCGGCCTCGAGAACCGCATCGCGGGCAACGTCATGGACAAGCAGCGCGCCCTGCAGGCGGCCGCCAGCAGCGAGGACTACGCCGAGCAATGGCTGCTCGACAACTCGGCCATTGCCACGGCGACCGTCTGCTCGGGCGCCACGTTCACGACGACCACCACCACGCCGACCGTCTGCTCCAATCAACTCGCCACATCGACCGATGCCGCATCGGCCCTGGTCGTGCCGTGGAGCATGAGCGGCAGTGCGGTCGGCTACGGCTACAACCCGCTCACTACCGGCACTACCCCTCTCTTTCCCGTCAGCACCACCGGCGGCCCGGACAACTACTACCAGGCGCCCACCATCTACGTCGCCGACCTCGGCACCGACGCCACCTACGCCAACGCCGTCGATTATCAGCTCGATGCGTGGTCGTACGGTGGCAGCACCGGCACGGTCGCCGTCGTCGAGAGCGTTTATCAGATCCGCTACATCGCCACAGGCGGTGGCGGTCCGTAACGATTCGGAGAAGCATCATGCGCAGCATCATGCGTAGCAACAGAATCTGGCTCATCGCGCTCGCGCTCACGAGTGCCGCGCTCTACTGCGGTCCGAGCTTCGCGCAAGCCCTCGTATCCGAGGACTTCACCGGCGTCGGCACCAGCAACCCCTGGTATTACTTCAACGGCGCCTGTCTGACCGCCAGCACCGGTGCGGGCACGGGCACATCCGGCTCCGTTGCCGGAATACCGCCGGGCTGCACCACGCTCAAGACTTACTACGACTGCGCCGCATCATCGAGCTGTGTGGGGGACAGCAGAAACGATGCGGGACTGGTCGGCGGCTACGATGGCACGGCGAGCAGCTTGACCGCCTGGGGCTCCGGGGCGGCCCTCGATCCGACAGGGTACGGCGCGCTGCGCTTCACGAACGGATGTATCTACTCGGGCGGTTGCACCAGCGGCGGGTATCACGAGAACGGGCTCATCATCTCCGGAAACACCTACGACACCGACCAGGGACTGGATATCACCTTCAAAACCGTGACCTATGATGGAGACTCGGGGGGCAACGGCGCCGGCTGTCCGTCCGGCTCCTCGTCGAGCAACGGCGAGTGCATCAGCACGTCCACGGTATCGCCCAACGCGAGCTATTCGTGTCCCGGCGGCTATACCCAGTCGGGCTCGGGATCGGGTACCTCGTGCAGCGAACTCTCGACGGCCTCTCCGACGCTGACCTACAACTGCCCGAGCGGATATACCCCGACGGGGTCGGTCCCGCAGACCCAAGTCTGCTCGGAAACCCTGACCGCGACGCCGGGCTCGCATCACAGCTGCTCGAGCGGCTACACCTACAACAGCTCGACCCACCTGTGCCAAAAGACGGTGACGACTACCCCGTCGGCGGTCTACAGCTGCCCGAGCGGCTACACCCCATCGGGCTCCGGAGCGGGCACGACCTGCAGCGAGACCGTGACGACCTCACCGTCCGAGACCTACATCTGCCCGAGCGGCTACACCTCATCGGGCTCCGGGGCGGGCATGACGTGCACCGAGACCACGGTCGTCGAGACAACGGCCCCGAATCAGAGCGACGGTGCCGACGGCATGAGCTTCTTCCTGATGGACGGCAGCTCGGCGACGCCGATCACCTTCAGTGATGGCACCGGCAACTATGGCTCCTGGGGAGGCAGTCTGGGTTACACCTGCTCGAACGCCAACTCCCCCTACAACGGCCTGGTGGGCGCGTACATTGGCCTCGGCATCGACGAATACGGCAACTTCCTCAACGGCACCGTGAACACCCTCGGTGTCGCGAACGCGCAGAATCTCGGTGACAACACCGCCTCGGGCGGCGGCCAGCAGGCCAACCGCATCGGCCTGCGCGGCCCGGGCAACGTCTCCTGGTATTGGCTCAACGCCAACTACCCCACGTACTACCCCAGCTCCCTCGCAACCACCAATGACAGCAACGGCAATCCTTACTCCCAGGATGCCGTGAAAGCGACCTGCCAGACCGGCACGCTGTGGAACTACTCCAACCCCTCGGCGCCGACGAACACCAGTGCCACCTCCAATGCGACCTCACCCAACAGCGGCGCCACGCTGTACGATTATCCGGCAATCCCGGGCGGCTACACGGTGCTGCCCGCAAGCGTGCAGATCGCCAAAGAGTACTCGGCCGGCGGCTATTCCCGTCAGACGCCGCCGGTGTCATCGAGCCAGTACGGCACCGGATCCAACCCGATCACCTATGACCTGAAGATCACGGCCAACGGGCTGCTGAGCCTCTCGTACAGCTACAACGGCGGCGCCTGGACCAGCGTCATCAAGAACCAGAACATCGTCAGCTCGAGCGAGGCCCTGCCCTCGGCGGTCCGCTTCGGCTTCGCGGGCTCGACCGGTGGCAGTACCAACATCCACGAGATCCTGTGCTTCAAGGTGGCCCCCGCCACCGCCGCGGCGAGCTCGACCACGGTGAACCAGCAGCAGTCATCCAGGGTCGAGGAGGGCTCACAGGCCTACTTCGGCTACTACGACCCGCAGAATTGGACCGGCACGCTCACGGCCAACGAGCTGGTCAACACCGCCGGCGTGCTTAGCATTCAAACCCCGGCCAATTGGGACGCATCCTGCACGCTCACCGGCGCGGCGAGCTGCGCGAACACCGGTCAGAGCAATGTCACGGCGGAGCCGTGGCAGACGGGCTCCGGCGGCCGCGTGATGCTCACCTGGAACGGTACCGCCGGCATTCCATTCGAATGGACCAATCTCACCAGCGCCGAGCAGAGCGCTCTCGATGCCGGCGACAGCTCGCAGACGGACGACCGGCTGCAGTTCCTGCGCGGCGATCCCGCCGAGGAGATCGAGAACGGCGGCGTCTATCGCAACCTCGATTCCGTGCTCGGCGACATCATCGACTCGAGCTCGGCCTGGGTGGGACCGCCCTCGAAGTCCATCTACTCCGCCTATGAGATCCCGAATACCTGGAAGGACAAGCTCTACCCGAGCGCGACCATGGCGGAGAATTCCGGTCAGTCGTATCCGACTTACGCCACGACGGAGGCCACGCGGCAGAACGTAGTCTACGTCGGCGCGAACGACGGCATGCTCCACGGTTTCGCCGCCGGCTCCTACGACTCGACCGGAACGGTCTACGACAGCACCACCAATACCGGCCAGGAGGTGCTCGCGTACATGCCTCAGGGCGTGCTCGAGACGATCCATAACGCCACGACCCCCGCGATCGACTACGCCAATCCGCAGTACGGGCACAACTTCTACGTCGATGCCACGCCCGGGACGGGCGACCTTTACTACCAGGGCGACTGGCACACCTGGCTCGTCGGCGGCCTTGGCCCCGGCGGCTCGGAAATCTACGGGCTCGACATCACGGCGCCGTCCAATTTCTCCGAGGGGGCCGCCTCGAGCCTCGTGATCGGCGATTGGCAGGGTGGCACCGACGCCAGCACCAACCCCGGCAGCTTCACCTGCCAGTACGTCACCAACTGCGCGCTCAACCTCGGCGACACGTACGGCACACCGACCGTCCGCCGATTCCACAACGGGGATTGGGGCGTGATCTTCGGCAATGGTCTCAACAGCTCGACCGGCGATGCCGGCATATTCATCCTCACCATCAACCCGACGACCGGCGCCCAGACCATGTATTACCTGAGCACCGGCGAGAGCGGCAACGGCGATGGTATCGCCTACGCCCATCCGGTCGACATGGACCAGGATCACGTGGTGGATTACGTCTACGCGGGGGATGCGCTCGGGCACGTCTGGCGCTTCGATCTGACGAGCAGCACTCCGCAGAACTGGGCGGTGACTCCGGGACCGCTTTTCACGACCGCCTCCGGCCAGCCGATCACGAGCGATGTGTACCCGGTGTTCGTCGCCGGATCCAGCGGCACGCAACTGATGCTCTTCTTCGGTACCGGGCAGAAATTCCCGCTGACCGAGACGAGCGCGGCGAGCTACGCGAGCGGTCAGCAGTCCTTCTACGGCATATGGGACTGGAACATGAGCGGCTGGAATGCGCTCAACAGCACCCAGTTCGCCAGCCTGCCGGCGGGTACCGCCGGGACCCTGGGACCCTCGAACCTGCAGCAACAGATCGTCACCTACGACTCCTCGACCGGCTTGCCTTCGATCGAGACGCCGTATCTGGTCTGCTGGCAGGGAAGCAGCACCTGCAGCGCCGCCACCGTCACCGCCGGCACCAGCAGCACGAGCGCCAACAGCCAGTACGGCTGGTACATGAACTTCCCGGGCGTGAACTCGGGGTACGGGACGACCACGTATGAGCAGGAGATCTACAACCCGACCCTGGTGAGCACCGCGATCCAGTTCAACTCCATCCTGCCGGCGATCGACTCGCCGCTCATCTGCAGCCCGCTTCAGGACCAGGGCTGGAGCTACGCGCTCAACGTACAGAACGGCACCCCGGTGACCGGGTTCTTCGTGAACAACGGCAACACCCACACGATCGCGCTGGAGACGAACGCCAGCGGCAGTTCCTCGGAGGTCACCACCACGACCGGCAGCGGTGCTACGAACTATTATCTGATCTACCAGAGCACCACGGGCGGTGCCGGCACGCCGACGCAGATTCAGCCTGCCAACAACATCACCGGCGCCCGCGAAACCTGGATCCAGTTGCGTTAAGGAGCGAGAGCGACCATGAACCCCGAGCTTCGAATCTTCGCCGTCCGCCCGCGCCGCCACGGCCGCCCGCGCGGCTTCACCCTGATCGAGCTCATGATCGTGCTGGTGGTCGCCGCGATCCTGACCGCGATTGCGGTACCGCTGTATCTCAATCAGGTCCGCGAGTCGCGACGCACCGATGCGCGCAGCGCGCTGCTCGATCTCGCCGGCCGCGAGGAGCGCTATTTCGCCACCAACAATGCCTACACCGGCGACTCCACGAACCTCGGCTACACCACGGCCGGCAACACCTGGCCGCAGACGGTCGGCAGCGGCTACTACCAGGTCGCCGCACCCGCCGTTCCCGCCGCCGGGATTACCGCGCCGTCGTATTCGATCACGGCGTCGCCGGTCGCCGGTTCCGCGCAGGCCGCGGACACGGCCTGCGCCTCGCTCACCGTGACCTCCACGGGAGCGGAGACCTCGACCGGCACCGGCTCGGCGTCGACCTGCTGGGGTCAGTGATCAGCTGGTACCCGTGATCAGTCGAGCTTGAACTCGATGGTATCCCAGCGCGTCGTATCCTCGTGGCGCGCCTGGCGGCGGACGGCATCGACCAGCGCGCGCTCGTCCCAATCGACGATCTCGTCGGCGAGCTCGGCCAGCGCCTTGGGCACCGGCTTCTGCGAGCCGAAGGGTTTCAGGAGCACCACCGGCTTCTGACTTGCCTGGGCATAGAGGAGCTGGAAGGTCACGAGGTCCTGGTTGCCCTCGAAGAGGCTCGAGAGTCCGATGACCGCTTCGACGGGGACGATCTGCCGGCGCAGCTCGTCCTTGGCGGCCTCCTTGTCCCCGCTCGGGCGCTTGTCGGGCGCGCTTAAATTCCGATAGAAGAAAGTCCGCGAGCTCTCGAGGTACTCGAACACCCGCAGGTAGTCATCGGCCGGTTCCCAGGCGTGCGTCACGAAAAGGCGGATCGGGTTGGCCTGGGACATAAGGCCAAGTTTCGCACAAGAACCGTGCGGCGCGAAGCCGTTTCCCGGGGCGCCTCCGCTAGCGTCGGCGGGTCTCAGAGAGCGTCCTGCCGCGAACGAAGCGTCGCGGGCGTAAGCCCGCGCTGCCGGTGAATATGCAATACAATCGCCTTCTCAGGCTTGCCGCCGAGCGCAGGGCCACCTCACGTTGCGTCTGGTCGTTTACAACATCCGCTACGCCACCGGCACGGGCCCGACATTCCATCTGCCGCTGCCCGGTGCCGGCTACCTGCGCAGCAACCGCAAGGTGCTGGCGGGTATCACCGAGTTCCTGCGTGCCGAGCATGCGGATGTCGTCGGCCTGGTCGAGGTCGACACCGGCTCGATCCGCACCGGAATGGTGAACCAGGCGGAGTCGATCGCCGCCGAGCTCGGGCACTACTCGACCTTCCAGTGCAAGTACGGCGCCAGCTCTCTCAATCACCTGATGCCCATCGTGCGCAAGCAGGGCAATGCCTTTCTTTCCGCGCCGCACGTGCAGGGCGAGCGCTTCCATTACTTCGACACCGGCATCAAGCGACTCATCATCGAGCTCGAGCTCGAGCATGTTTGTGTGTTCCTGGTGCACCTGTCGTTGAAGTTCCGCCAGCGGCAGTACCAGCTGCGCTCGCTCCACGACCTCATCGTCAAGTCGCACAAGCCCGTGATCGTCGCCGGCGACTTCAATACCTTCTGGGGCACGCACGAGATCTATCTCTTCATGCGCGCCGCGGGGCTGCGCAGCGCCAATTCCGCGGGGCTACCGTCGTTTCCCGCGCGTGTGCCGCGTATCGAGCTCGACTTCATCCTGGTCAGCGAGGGGATCGAAGTGACCGACTTCCGCGTGCCGGACGTACGGTTTTCGGATCACCGCCCGCTCGTCTGCGACTTCCACGTGCGCGCTGACAACTCGGAGCAGCGCTCCGCCGCGGCATGAAAGAAAGCGACTCCGGTCCCTCCGCCTGGAAGATGGAGCGCGACTCCGACGGCATCGTCTGGCTGATCGCCGATAAGGCCGGCACCTCCACCAATGTGCTCTCGAGCCACGTGCTGCGCGAGCTCAATGGGCTCCTCGATCAGATCTCGACCCCGCCGCCCCGCGGCGTGGTGGTGCTCTCGGCCAAGAAGAGCGGCTTCATCGCCGGCGCCGACATCAAAGAATTCACTGGCATCACGAGCGCCGAGAGCGGCTACCGACTGATCCACGCCGGCCAGCAGGTGTTCGATCGGCTGGAGGCGCTGCCCTGCCCCACCGTGGCGGCTATCCAGGGCTTTGCGCTCGGCGGCGGACTCGAGCTCGCCCTCGCCTGCCGCTACCGGGTGGCCGTCGGTGATGAGCGGCTGTCGCTCGGCTTTCCGGAGGTGCAGCTCGGCATTCATCCGGGTTTCGGCGGCACGGTGCGCAGCGTCCGCCTGATCGGCGTGCGGGCCGCAATGGAGATGATGCTGACGGGCAAGCCGGTTCGCGGCGAGAAGACCTTGCGTCTGGGACTGGTGGACAGACTCGTCCCCGAGAGCGAGCTGCGCTCGGCCGCGCGGCAGCTCGTTCTCGATCCGCCGCAGCGGCACCGGCCGGCTCTCACCGAGCGCACCTTGAGTTGGCCGCTCGTGCGTTTCATCGTGCAGCGCTCGCTGATCGGCCGGGTGGCGCGCAAAGTGCGTCGCGAGCACTACCCCGCGCCCTACGCCATGATCGACCTCTGGACGCGTTACGGCGCCCATGGCGCGGTCGCTTTCGAGGCGGAGGCACGCTCGATCGCGCACCTCTTCACCACCGAGACCGCGCGCAACCTGATCCGCGTGTTCCTCCTGCAGGATCGTCTGAAAGCTCTGGGCGGCAAGTCCACCTCGCCGCTCGAGCGAGTGCACGTGGTCGGCGCCGGTGTCATGGGAGGCGATATCGCCGCCTGGTCGGCGCTTCGTGGCTTTACCGTGACGCTGCAGGATCGCGAGCTCAAGTTCATCGAGCCGGCGTTGCAGCGCGCCCGGGAGCTCTTCGAGAAGCGATTGCGCGATCCGGCCAAGGTCGAAGCAGCAACCGCCCGCCTCACGGCCGACGTCGCGGGCGATGGCGCGGCGCAGGCGGATGTGGTGATCGAGGCGATCTTCGAGAGCCTGGATGCCAAACGCGAGCTTTACGCCGCGCTCGAGCCGCGCATGAAACCCGGCGCGATTCTCGCCACCAACACCTCGAGCATCGTGCTCGAGTCCCTGGCCGAGCGCCTGGCAAGACCCGAGCGCCTGGCGGGGCTGCACTTCTTCAATCCCGTGCCGCAGATGCCGCTCGTCGAGATCATTCACTGCGCCGCGACTGATCCCGCCGTCGTGCAGATCGCGATCGCCTTCACGCGAAAACTCGACAAACTGCCGGTGCCCTGCCGCAGCGCCCCCGGTTTCATCGTCAACCGTGTGTTGATGCCCTACTTGCACGAGGCCATGTACGCCGCTCAACAGGGCGTGCCGATCACCGCCATCGACGAGGCGGCGGAAGGCTTCGGTATGCCGATGGGGCCGATCGAGCTCGCCGATGTCGTCGGGCTCGATGTCGCGGCGCACGTGGGCGAGATCATTGCCGCCGACCTCGGCCGTCCCGCCCCGAATCTCACGCGTCTGCGCGAGCTCGTGAGCCTCGGCAAGCTCGGTCGCAAAAGCGGCGCGGGATTCTATCTCTGGAAGGACGGCAAGCCCGTCAAGCGCACCCCCCCCGCGGAGCCGCCGCCGCGCGACCTGATCGATCGCCTGATCCTCGTACTCGTCAACGAATGCGCCGCATGCCTGCGTGAGCGGATCGCGGAGGATACGGACCTCCTCGATGCTGCCGTGGTTTTCGGTACCGGGTTTGCGCCCTTTCGCGGCGGCCCCCTCGCCTATGCGCGCAGTCGCGGCGTTGCAGCGGTGGTGGAGCGCCTGCAGGAGCTCGCCGCCCGCTACGGAGCCCGTTTCCAGCCCGACTCCGGCTGGGCGCTGGTCACGGCAGGCGGCGGTGAGCGGGCCTGACCCGCCCCCGCGCCCCCAAAACGTGAACGGTTCCCCGGTGGCCCGGACACCCTGTGCTACCATCGAACATAATTCTCATGGCACGAATCGCGCCGGGGGGCGCTTTCGGACCGACACAACGATCAGACCGGACTCACGATGCCCGAAGAACGCGAAGCCAGCGTTCAACTGCTCAAGACCTTCGCGCCGCTCGACGGCCTGAAGCGCGACAACCTCGCCGCGCTCGCCAAGAAAGTCGTCGTGCGCACCATGCCCGCGGGGCGCACGCTCTTTAAGGAAGGTGACACCGACAGGCGCACCGTGTGGCTGGTGGGCGGCATGGTGGAGGTCAGGGAAGGCGAGCGCACCATCGCGATGATCCGTGGCGGCACGCCCGAGGCGCGCACCCCGCTTTACCCGGGGGTGCCGCGCACGGCCACCGCCCGCGCGGTCGATGAGGTCAGCTATCTCTCGATCGACAGCGAACTGCTCGATGTCATGATCACGTGGGACCAGACGGGCACCTACGAGGTCGCGGAGCTGCAGGCGCTCGAGGGCAGCGGCAGCGATGACTGGATGACGACCCTCCTTTCCACCAAAGCCTTTCACCGCATTCCCCCGGCCAACATCCAGGCGATCTTCATGCGCCTGCAGCGCGTGCCGTACCGGGCGGGCGATATCATCATCAAGCAGGGCGATGAGGGCGACTTCTTCTATGTGATCGTGAGCGGCAGGTGCCTCGTGACCCGTGAGACGCCGCTCAACAAGGAAGGCATCAAGCTCGCCGAGCTCGGCGTCGGCGACACCTTCGGCGAGGAAGCGCTGATCGCGGAAGCCAAGCGCAACGCCACCATCACGATGCTCGCCGACGGCGTGCTGATGCGCCTCAACAAACAGGATTTCCGCGAGCTCATGAACGAGCCGCTGCTGCAATGGGTGAGCTACGAGCGGGCGCGGGAGATCATCGCGCGCGGCGGCCGTTGGCTCGACGTGCGCCTACCGAGCGAGCATCAGAACCTCGCCATCGAAGGCTCGCTCAACATTCCGCTCTATTTCATCCGCCTCAAGCTGAATACGCTCGATCCCAAGGTACCGTACGTGGTCTATTGCGACACCGGCCGGCGCAGCTCCGCGGCCGCCTACATCCTGGTGGAGCGCGGCTTCGAGGCGTACGTCCTGACGGGCGGCCTGACCCACAGCGGCATCAATCTCCGCCGGAGTGCTTAGTTCACATGGTATGGGTGGGCTTATCGCCCGCCAGCGCGCCGGCCAGGTAGGTCTCGATCTTCTTCTGCGTCTGCCCGTGGTCCTGCTCGCTGAACTGCACGCCGATGCCGGCGGTGCGCTTGCCTTGCGCGCCCTTGGGGGTCACCCAGATCACCCGGCCGGCGACCGGCAGCTTCTCATCCTCACCCATGAGATTGAGCAGCATGAATACCTCATCCCCCAAGCGGTAGTTGCTGTTGGTGGGGATGAAGAGACCCCCGTTCTTCACGAACGGCATGTAGGCGAGATACAGCGCGCTCTTGTCCTTGATGGTGAGCGTCAACAGGCCCGGCTTGTTCCCACCTGCTCTCAAATGTCTATCCTATCCTCAGCCCTCTCAGGTTAAACGTCGCGCATCGAGAGAGCGCAGCAGGCTCTCGAGCGCAAGTCCCCGGTTGATCGGCGCATCAAACGACGACTTGAGCTCCCGAACTGCATCGAGGAGCTCGAAAAGCTGGCGCAAGTCTAAGCTGTCCCCGTGCCCGCGCGGGTGCGCGCCAGCCCGCACTTCTGTAAAAAGGGCACCCGCTCCGAAGCGGCCCCGAATCCGATCCGTGAGCCAATTCTCAAGGCAAATCAGGCGCAGCGGCAGCTCCGAGCGGGCCCAGCGCTCGGCGGTCGCTACGGGATCGCCCTCGCCCGCGGCTGCCTGCCCGAGCTCCCGGCGAACTTCAGCCGCGACCTCGGTCACCCGCGCCGGATCGGCCGCTATGGCCAGCATGGGTGCGATCCCAAGAACCGAGAGCACCTGTCCCCACTCGCCCGGACCGCGGCCTGCCTCGAGCCAGGCGATGGCTTCAGCCTGCTGCGGGGCACGCACGCGCACCCGTTGGCAGCGGCTGAGAATGGTCGGCGGCAATCGCGACGGCTGGGTCGCGACCAGAATGAGTAAAGTTCCTTGAGGTGGCTCCTCAAGAGTTTTCAGTAAGGCATTGGCTGCAAAGCGATTCATGGTATCCGCCGGCGAGAGGATCGCGACTTTGTAGCCCCCTTGGTGAGCCGTCAGCGAGAGCTCTTCGCCAAGCTCCCGCACCTGCTCGATGCGGATCTGCGTCGAGGACTCGAGCGGGCGCACGATCCTGAGGTCCGGATGTTGCCCCTGCGCGGCGCGCTGGCAGGAGGCACAGCGCTCACAAGGGGCGTCAGGCTCTGAGACCCGCTCCGGCGTGGGCGCGTGCCCCGGGAAACGGTTTGAGCAGAGGACCATCCGCGCGATCCAGCGTGCAAGCCACTCACCGCCCGAGCCGGGAGCCTCGTGAACGAGGAGGGCGTGCGGCAGCCTGCCCGCGGCGTAGGCGCCTCGGAGCTTGGCGGCCTCGGTCGCGAGCCACCCAGGGGTCATGGTGCCTCGCCTGAAGGAGACGGCATCGGCAGCCGCTCGAGCACCGTCGCCACCTGCCGCTGCACCGCTTCGAGGGAAGCGGCAGCGTCGATGACGTGAATGCGCTTGGGATCGCGACGCGCAAGCTCGAGATACGCGGACCGTACCCGCTCAAAGAACGCCTGTGTCTCCGCCTCGAAGCGATCCACCGCACCGCTCCGGCGGCTCTTGGCGCGCGCAAGACCGATCGGCACCGGCAGATCGAGCAGCAGCGTGCAGTCCGGTTGTAGATCGCCGTGCACCTGGGTGGCCAAGGACTCGATCCACGCCGAATCGACCCCTCGACCACCGCCCTGGTAGGCGCGCGTGGCATCGGTGAAGCGGTCGCAAACGATCCATTCGCCTCGGGCCAGCGCCGGCCGGATGAGGTTTTCGAGGTGAATGCCGCGGGCGGCGAACATGAGAAGCGTCTCCGTCACGGCGGACAGGCGCTCCTCGCCGCGCTCGAGGACGACCTGCCGCACCCGCTCGGCGAGCGGCGTGCCGCCCGGCTCCCGGGTGAGCGTGGCGCGCACCGCATGCCGGCGCAGCCACTCGCACACCCAGTGCGCGACGGTCGACTTGCCGGCGCCCTCGATGCCCTCGAGAGTGATGAACGATCCGCTCAAGGCTTGCCTGCCGTCTTGCGGCGCAGCGCGGCCTGCTGCTGCTCGCGCAGCCGTGTCAGGTAGGCCCGCAGCTCCGCGTCGTGCTGCGCGAGCGTCTTTGAAAAATGATGACCGCCCTGACCCGTGGCGACGAAATAAAGATCATCCGTCTGATCGGGCTGCACGGCCGCGAGCAGCGATTCCAGGCCGGGGAGTGAAATCGGTGTCGGGGGCAGGCCGGAGCGCGTGTATGAGTTATAGGGCGTATCGGTAGTGAGATCCCGCGCGTGGATCGTGCCGTCATACTGCTTGCCGAGCCCATAGATCACCGTGGGGTCCGACTGCAGCCGCATGCCGCGGCGCAAGCGATTGACGAAAACGCCCGCGATGCGCGCGCGCTCATCGGCGACGCCCGTCTCCTTCTCGATGATCGAGGCGAGAATCAGCGCCTGATACGGCGTGTCGAAGGGCAGATCGGGACTCCTTTGCTGCCAGGCCTGCGCCAGCACCGCGGCCATGCGGTCGTAGGCCATCGAGAGGATCGTCAGGTCGCTGGTGCCGGGGGCGAAGCGGTAGGTATCCGGGAAGAAGCGGCCCTCCGGGTTCTCACCCGGATGGCCGAGCGCGGCCATGACCTGCGCGTCACTCCTGCCGCGCAGCGTGTGAGCGATGTCGGGCTGGGCGTCGAGCTCGCGGCGGAAGTCGGCGAACGTCGCGCCCTCGATCACCGTCATCTGATCCAACATCACCCTGCCCTGCGCGAACATCCGGATGATGTCCGCGGGGCTCGCATGGGGCGGCACCTCGTAAGTGCCGATCTCGATGCGCGGAACGCTATGATGCAGCCGCAGATACAACTCAACCTCGCGGGGGTTATCCAGCGCGCCGAGTGCCGCAAGCCGGCCGAGCACGCCGCGTATGCTGTCTCCCGCTGTTACCTTGACCCGCAGGGCCGCACCGGCGGGACCCGGTGCCTGAAACTCCTGATCGAGCAGCAGGTAGCCCACGGCGGCCAGCACGACCGCCAGTGCGAGGAACACCACGATCGCCGCCCAGCCGCGGCGAGCATCCCGATCAGCCATCGGCGGGCTCCTCGAGCAGCGGCTGCAGCAGCTCCGGCAAGCGGCGCGTCAGCGGACCCGGTGTCTGCTCCAGGCGGTTGCAATGCTTCAGGCCGGCGAGCGCGCGGTTCTCGCCGAGGCGCACGGCCGCGATGCGCACACTCACCCCCTGCTGCCACGGGACGGGGTCTTCCACGGGCCAAGGATAACGAATCGACAGGCGGGTTGCCTGCTCACTCCCGCTCACCGCATAACCGCGCACGGTCGCCGGACCCCGCGTCACGATCAGCTTCACGATCGAGCGCTCCTGTGAGCCGGCCAGGCGCTCGATCTCCTCTCGCGACAGGGCTCGAGGAAACCCCCTCGGCGGCACCGTCGAAGAGCACGGGATAGCGCTGCGGATGTCTCACCGCGAGATCGCGCAGGACGCGAGGCGGAATGTCGAGCTCGCGGACGATCAAGTCGTGTCCCCAGATCGAAAGCAAACGATTAAGGTGAAAGGCGGTCACGTGGCCGCGTTGCTCGGCCCATCCTGGGCCTCGCCCCTTCGGGGCCGCCGCGCGTCCAAAATCGCTCCCGGCGATTTTGTCGCCTGAAGCGCCGCAGGCGGCTTTGGGCCCGTAGACTCAGAAGCGCCTGAAGATGACCGAGCCGTTGGTGCCGCCGAAGCCGAAGGAATTCGACAGGGCGACATCGATCTTCATGGGCCGAGCGGTGTTGGGCACGTAGTCGAGATCGCACTCGGGATCCGGCGTGCGATAGTTGATGGTCGGCGGCGCCACCTGGTCACGGATCGCGAGGATCGAGAAGATGGCCTCCACCACGCCGGCGGCCCCCAGCAGGTGCCCCGTCATCGATTTGGTCGAGCTGACCGCGAGCCGGCCGCTGTGCTCACCGAAGGCGCGCTTGAGGGCGAGCGTCTCGGCCTTGTCGCCGGCCGATGTGGAGGTCGCGTGCGCGTTGACATACTGCACGTCGGAGGCATTGAGCGAGGCATCCCGCAGCGCATTCACCATGGCGAGGCGCGCACCCTCGCCATCCTCCGGAGGCAGCGTGATGTGGTAGGCATCACCGCTCATGCCAAAGCCGACGAGCTCGGCGTAGATGCGCGCGCCGCGCCGGCGCGCGTGCTCGAGCTCCTCGAGAATGACGGCGCCGCCGCCATCGCTCAGCACGAAGCCGTCGCGATCGCGATCCCAGGGCCTGCTCGCCTCGGTGGGCGCGTCATTACGGGTGGAGAGCGCCTTCGCCTGTGCGAAGCTCGCAAGGCCACAGACCGTGGTCGCCATCTCGCCGCCGCCCGCGATGATCAGATCGGCATCGCCGTACTGGATGGTGCGCATCGCGATGCCGATCGCGTGTGTCGAGGTCGTGCAGGCCGTCACGACGCCGAGGTTGGGGCCTCTGAGGCCAAACTTGATCGAGAGATGGCCGGCGATCATGTTGATGATCGTCGCCGGCACGAAAAACGGGGAGATCTTGCGCGGGTTGTTGGTCTTTACGTACTCGGCGTACTCGCTCTCGATCGTGCCGAGACCCCCGATGCCGGCGCCGCAAACGGCGCCGCAGCGCGTGGCGTCCGCTTTGGAGAAGTCTATTCCCGCATTCTCGACCGCCTCGATGCCCGCGGCGACGCCGTAATGCATGAACTCATCCATGCGCCGCAGCTCCTTGGTGTTGAAGTAGCGGCTCGGCTCGAAACCCTTCACCTGCCCGCCGAAGCGGACCGGAAAGTGACTCACGTCGAAGCGCGTGAGGGGTCCTATCCCACTCTCACCGGCCAGAACGGCCTGCCACGCGGTTTCGACCTCGCAGCCCATCGGCGAGATCAGTCCCAAGCCCGTCACGACTATACGACGCTTGCTCACACGCTACCCGCTCTTAGGAATGTGCTGGGGAATGCTTCGACACGGCGACTCGGCCTGGCCTGGGCCTCACCCCCGCGGGGCCGCCAAGCTCGTGACGCTTCGCGTTGCAATTACTCGGCGCCTCCTGCGCCTCGCCCCTGGGGGCCGGCTTCCGCCGTTGCAATTCGTTCCCTGACGAAGCAGTCGCTCCCGGCGAAGCAGGCGCATCCGGCGACCTGCTGGCGATCAAGACTTGTTGCGGCGCTCGTTGATGTACTCGATGGCCTGATGGACCGTGGTGATCTTCTCGGCATCCTCGTCCGGGATCTCGATCTCGAACTCCTCCTCCAGAGCCATCACCAGCTCGACCGTGTCGAGCGAGTCGGCTCCCAGATCGTCCACGAAGGAGGCGTCATTGGTCACCTGCTCCTGCTTGACGCCAAGCTGCTCGGCCACGATGGCTTTGACCTGCTGCTCAACTGTGCTCATTAGCGGATGGTCCTTATGTTTTAAAAATGGATAGCGGAATACGTTCCCCTGCCGCCATGGCCGGGGCCGGCAGCTCGGGGCGCGGTATTGTAGGGGAACACCCCTGGGGCTGCCACTCGCCGTGCGCCGGCCCTGAGTGATTGTTTTTCCTTGAGAATCAGAGGGCCACCGCCTCCAATGCAAGGCTGGCGTCCGCGCGGGCGGCGCCCCGTTGTTGCGCAGATCCAACGGCCTTTGAGCCTGCGCTTCGCAGGGCGTCCTCAGGACATGTACATTCCGCCGTTGACGTGCACGGTCTCGCCCGTGATGTAGCTCGCCTGCGGCGAGGCGAGGAAGAGCACCGCGGCGGCCACGTCCACGGCCTGACCGAGCCGCCCCGCCGGGATCTGCGTGAGAAGCCCTGCGCGCTGCTCCTCGGTCAAGGATCGAGTCATGTCGGTATCGATGAACCCCGGAGCAACTGCGTTGACGGTGATGCCGCGCGAGGCGACTTCCCGCGCCAGGGACTTGGTGAAGCCCAGAACGCCTGCTTTCGCTGCGGCGTAGTTGGTCTGCCCGGGGTTTCCGGTCACACCGACCACGGAGGTCAGGTTGATGATCCGCCCGCGCCGCTCCTTCATCATGCGGCGCAGGCACGCTTTGGAGAGACGGAACACGGAGGTCAGGTTCGTCGTGATGACGCGGTCCCAGTCCTCCGGCTTCATGCGCAGCAGAAGCGTGTCGCGGGTGATCGCGGCGTTGTTGATCAGGATGGTCGGCATCTCCCCGGCCGCCTCGAGCTCGCTCACCAAGGCATCGATCGAGGCCGCCTCGGAGACATCCAGAGCCGCGCCCCGGCCGTTGTATCCATGCGACGACAGTGCCGCCGTGAACGCGGCCGCGCCCTCGACGGTGGTCGAGGTGCCAATCACCCGGGCGCCGGCCCCGGCGAGGGCGAGCGCGATCTCGCGTCCGATTCCACGGGATGCGCCCGTCACGAGCGCAACGTCATTCTGGAGCATGAGTTCGTCCTCCTACTTCAATGGGCGCAAGCCCCATCCTGCGCTTTGCGCGAGCACGGCCCAGTCGGCCCAATGGGCTCATTCACTGGCTTTCGCCCTGCCGAGAGCGGTTTCCAGCGACGCGGCATCCTCGAGCGCCAAGGACTCGAGCGAGCGATCAATGCGGCGGTTGAGCGCCGTCAGCACCTTGCCGGGACCACACTCGATGAGCATGCCGACGCCGCTCGCCGTGAGCGCGCGGACCGTGTCGGACCAGCGTACCGGGCTCGAGAGCTGACGGACGAGAAGTTGCCGCAGATCCGCGGGATCTTCGTGGACCGAGGCATCCACCGCGCTCACGAAGCGGATGCGCGGCGCACGAAAATCGATCGTGGCCAACCGTTCGCCGAGACGCTCCGCGGCCGCGCGCATCAGGCTGCTATGGGCGGCAACGCTGACCGGCAGGGCGACCGCGCGCTTGGCTCCCAGGCGTTTTGCCACTTCGATGGCCCGTTCCACCGGCTCGCGCGAGCCGGCGATGACCACCTGACCGGGAGCATTGAAATTGACCGCCTCGACGACCCCACCCTGTGCCGCCTCGCGGCAGGCCTCGATCAGCTGCGCATCCTCGAGTCCGAGGATCGCCGCCATGGCGCCCGTCCCCGCGGGCACCGCCTCCTGCATCGCCCTGCCCCTGAACCGCACCAGCTCCAGGGCGGGAGCGAAATCGAGCGCACCGGCTGCCACGAGCGCCGAGAACTCGCCGAGGCTGTGACCACAGAGCACCGCGGGCTCGGCCCCACCGCGGGCGTGCCAGAGTCGCCAGGTGGCGATCGAGGCGGCGAGCATCGCCGGCTGGGTGCACTCGGTGCTGTTCAGGCGCTCCACCGGGCCTTGCGCCACCAGCTGCCCGAGATCGTAGCCCAGCACCGCCGAAGCCTCGGCGAAGGTGTCGCGGATCACCGACCCGGCGCCCGCCGCAGGTGCGAGTGCGGCCAGCATGCCGACCGACTGCGAGCCTTGCCCCGGAAATACGAAGCCGAATGTCATCGAATCCTCGCGCGCTCAAAAAATTCCGGCGATTATAGCCGCGCGATCCAGGAACCGGCGTCGCGCGGGACTGTCGAACTGCGCAAACACAGGCGCGGGCGTCCGCGGTTATCATTCCGCCTCGCACCTTCAGGTACATCCGCGTAAGGACAACCTCACCTCATCATGACCCATCGACGAAATTCCCTGAGATCCGTCGTCGCGAGCGCCCGCGCTCGAGCCGCCCGTCGCGGTAATGCGCGCGGCTTCACCCTGATCGAGATCATGGTCGTCGTGATCATCATCGGCCTGCTTGCCGCCGCCATCGTGCCCGAGGTTATCGGCAAGGTCGACGAGGCCCGGGTCGCGAAAGCGAAGGAAGACATCCAGTCTCTCGAGACCGCGATCACCGAGTACCGCCTCGACAACTCCGAGTATCCCTCCACCGACGATGGTCTCGAGGCTCTCCTCAAGCAGCCGAACGACCCCTCCATCACGCACTGGCACGGCCCGTACATACAGCAGATCTCCAAGGACCCGTGGGGCCGCCCGTATCAGTACGCGTATCCCGGCACGCACGGACAGCCCTATGACCTCTACACGCTGGGTGCCGACGGCCAGCCGGGTGGCGATGGTGACAACGCTGATATCGGCAACTGGAATCTCACCGATTGACGGCGGTTTGAGACGCGGGCTGCGGGCTCCGGCCCGGCCGAGCGCGGCTCGAGTCGCCGGCTTCACGCTGCTCGAGATCATGGTCGTGGTGCTGATCATCGGCGTCGTGACCGCCGGGATGCTGCTCTCGATCAACTTCGCCGGCAAGGACACGGCGCTCGAGACCGAGAGCCAGCGGCTGCTCTCGCTCATGCAGTATGCCCGCGATCAGGCGGAGCTGCAGACGCGCAATTACGGCATCGCTTTCAGCCGCAACAGCTACGAGTTCGTCGTCTACGACGTACGCCAGGGCCTGTGGCGGCCGGTGGTCGAGGATGACGTGCTGCGCGAGCGCACGCTGCCGAGCGGCCTCGGTTTCAAGCTCGTGGTCGACGCGCGGCCGATCGTGCTGGGCGAGAGCCTGAATGTGCCCTCAGGCTCGGTGGCCGAGTCCGACTCGAGCTCGAAGCCGTATTCGAGTCCGGTGCCGCCGACGCGCTCGGATTCCAACTCCGGTTCCGACTCCGACTCCGACTCCGACTCGGACTCGGATTCCGACTCCGACTCCGATTCGGGCGCACGCTCCTTCGCGCCGCAGGTGATGATCTTCTCGAGCGGCGATCTGTCCTCCTTCAGCATCACCGTCGATCGCGCGAGCGCCGGGCGCAGCATCACGCTCGATGAGAACCAGGACGGGAACATCGTCAAGAAACCCATGCTCGAGGGCGGCACATGAGGAGGACCCGCGGCTTCACCCTGATCGAGGTCCTGGTGGCGCTTGCCGTGGTCGCGATCGGCATGGCCGCCGTGCTCGAGGCGATGACCTCCTCCGCCAACACGGCGATCTACCTTCAGAGCAAGACCTTCGCCGAATGGGTGGCGCTGAACCGCATCGAGACGGTGAGGCTCTCAGGTACCGTTCCGACCGCCGGCACCAGTAATGACAACATCGAATACGCCGGGCGAAACTGGCAATGGCAGCAGAAGGTCACCAACGCCCGCGTTCGAGGCGTGGTGCAAATCGAGGTCGACGTGCGCCCCGCCGACAGCAATGCGGGCGATGACCGCGGCTGGTACGCGAGTGCGATCGGGTTCATGGGCAGCGCCTTGCAGTCCTCGCCGACCTCGGTGCCGCCCTCCTGGTCCAACAATCCGATGGTCGGGCTGCCGTCGAACGGCAACCCGACCGGAGTCGGCGTCGGCTCCCCCACACCCTGATGGCGATGCGCGCGAGATCCTCTCTCAGACCCGTCGGGTTCACGCTCATCGAGCTGCTGGTGGCGCTGTTCATCGCGGCCATCATGTTTGCGATGGGCTATGGCGCCATCGATCAGGCGCTGCGCAACCGCGGCTCGATCCGCGAGCACCAGAAGAATCTGGTCGATCTCGAGACCGCCATGAGCGTGATGGAGCAGGATTTCGTGCAGCTTGCGCCGCGGCCGGTACGCGATCCGCTGGGCGAAAGCTACCTGCCCTGCCTGCAGGGCGGTCCGATGTCCGATACCTCCGCCGCAGCCGCGAGCGATGATACCTCCGATGAGTCGGATAGCGCCGCTCCGCTCGTCGTTCTGACGCGCAACGGCTGGAGCAACCCCACGGGTCTCCCGCGCCCAGAGCTCGAGCGGGTGGCGTACGTTTTCGACAACGGCACCCTGGTGCGCGAGCACTGGAACGTGCTCGACGCCACGCTCTCGAGCACGCCCGTCAAGCGCAACGTCCTCAAGCACCTGCGCAGCGTCACCTTTCGCTACATGTCGGTGCAGCGCGCCTGGGTCGATACCTGGCCGCCGGCGCCGCTCGGCGTGGGCGGAGCGGCGGACTCCTACTATCGCCTGCGACCGCTCGCGGTCGAGGTGACTCTGGACACCCAGCAGTGGGGCAAGATCGTACGCATTTTCGAGACTGCCCAATGACCGTGACGCGCTGCGAGCCAAGAAGCGCACTGCACCGTCGACGCGACGGCGGCCTCGCCTCGCGCCACGGCCAGCGCGGTGTGGCGCTCCTCGTCGCCATCATGCTGGTTGCGCTCGGCACCATCATCGCGGCCGCGATGGCGTACAACAACGCCATGACCGCCCGTCGTGCCGCGGCGACCTTCGACTTCGATCAGGCGCTGCTCGTCGCGCAAGGCGCCGAGGCGCTCGCGGCCTACGGCTTGCAGCAGCAGGCCCAACAGAACTCCCCCTACACCGCCCCGAGTCAGAGCTGGGCCCAGCCCCTGCCTCCCACGGAGGTTCTGCCCGGGGTGACACTCGAGGCCTCGCTGCAGGATCTGCAGGGCCGGTTCAACATCAACGACCTGGTCGAGCAGGATGGCGTGACTCCCAACACGGTCGCGATCCAGGCCTTCGAGCGGCTGCTCAACATGCTGAACGTAAATCCAAACCTCGCCGACAACCTCGTCGATTGGATCGACAAGAGCCCGACGGCGATGGTTGCGAACGGCGCGGAGGACAGCGTCTACCTCGAGATGGATCCGCCCTACCGCACGCCCAAACTGCCGATCACGAGCACGAGTGAGCTACTCGCGCTGCCGGGCATGACGCGCGCGCAGTTCGACCGGCTCGCGCCGCACATCGTCGCGCTTCCCATCGGGATCCAGATCAATGTCTGCTCAGCCGATCCATGGGTACTCGATGCGCTCGCCGGGATCGTGCAGTACAGCAGCGATCCGCAAGGCTTCTATAAGGATCGCCAGGCCGAAGGACCTTGCTTTCCGACCCAGGCGCAGTTCCTGAGCGCGGCTCAGAACGTGCAGGGCGGCAGTGACATTGGCGGTGGCGCAGGCGCGGGGTTGAGCAGCCTCCCCAACCAAACCCCGCCGCAGACTCTCGCGAGCCTGGTCGTTCAGAAATCGAACTGGTTCCGCCTGACGAGCTTCGTGAACGTCGGGGCCACCGAGTTCGCGGTGTACACCCTTCTCTACCAGGACTCGACCGGCATGGTCCGGCCCGTCATGCGCAGCTTCACGCCCGACTGAGCCTGCCGCTGCTAGTATGAACCACCATGGCTGACTGGCTCCTCCTCAGGCTCCCGCGCACGCCACAACAGCAGGCCACCTGGCTCGTCGTGGATGGGCGCGGCGCCGCGGCCGGCCCTCCCCAGGGCGGCCCGCTCTCGCTCGCCGCGCCACGCGCGGCGGGGCGGCACGTCATCGTGCTGGTGCCAGGGGCGGAAGTCCTGTTGGCCCAACCGGAGCTGCCCCCCGCCAAAGCGGGCACCCGGCTGCAGCAGCTCGTGCCGTATGCGCTCGAGGAGCAGCTCGCCGAAGACATCGAGGAGCTGCATTTCGCGATCGGCCGCCGCGAGGGTGACTCGGCGCGGGTGCCGGTCGCCGTGGTGGCGCGCACGCGGATGGACGGGTGGACGACGCTCCTCAAATCGAGCGGCCTCGAAGCCGAGGCGCTCTACGCCGACAGCGAGCTGCTGCCGCAGAACCCAGGGCAGGCCGTGGCGCTCCTCGAGGAGGACGCGGTCGTCGTGCGCCCTCCCTCCGGGACCGTCGTGACGCTGCCTGCCGACGCTCTGGAAGAGGCACTCGACATCGCCCTCGCCGGCCTCGAGCCTGGCACGGGCGGCCGGGGTCTCATCCTCTACACCGGCGCCGCCGAGTGGCACCGGCATGCCACCCGAGTGGAGGCCGCGCGCGAGCGCTTCGAGGGTATCCAGATCCAGCTGCTCACGAGCGGCCCGCTCGGGCTCTTCGCGCAGCAGCTTCCCGGCACCGCCGCCACCAACCTTCTACAGGGCCCCTATACCCCGGCTACGTCGCATCCGGTCGGCTGGAGCGCCTGGCGGGTGGCGGCCATGCTGCTTGCGGGTCTCATCGGCCTGCATATCGCCGGCAAGGCGGCCGAGCTCACGGTGCTCAAGCACGCCAGTCATCGTCTCGATGGCGCGATCGAGCAGGTCTTTCAGACTGCGATGCCGGGTCAACCCGACCCTTACGAGGCACGCCGGCAGATGGAGCAGCGTCTCGCCGCAGTGCGCGCGAGTCAGGCTTCGGGCGGATTCATGCAGGCGCTGCAGGCGCTCGTGCAGGCGCATCGTGCCGCGCCCGAAGCGGTACTCGAGGCGCTCACCTTCAGCGACGGCGCGCTCGAGCTCAAAGCCTCGGCGCCGACGGTCGAGACGCTGGATCGCCTGAGTCGCCAGCTGCAGCAGCAGGGCTGGCAGGCGCATCTGGTGGCGGGCACCCCGGAGGGCTCCGCCTACGAGGGCCGCATCCAGATGCGTCCGGGAAGCTGACATGGCGCTGCCGCTGAGCCTGTCCTCCTCGTTGCGATCGCTCTCGGGCCGCGACCGCCGCACGCTCCTCATCGGCGGGATCATTGCCACGATTCTCTTCGTGTTCGTGGTCATCCTGCCGCTCGACCGCAGCGTCTCGAATCTGCACGGCGAGGTCGCGAAGAAGCAGGCGGATCTCGTCTGGATGCGCAGCGCGGCGCCCGAGATCGCCGCCGCCGGGCCGGTGAGAAGCCATTCGGGCGAGTCGCTGATCGTGATCGTCGATCAATCGGCCCGCGAGTCCGGGCTCGGTGGATCGCTCGCCGGAAGCCAGCCGAGCGGCCGCGGGAGCTTGAGCGTTCAGTTGGAAAAGGCGCCGTTCGATGCGTTGGTCGGCTGGCTGGCGCGCTTGAGCCAGCAGGACGGCGTGCAGATCGAGAGCGCCACCATCGACAGCGCCGGCCAACCCGGCACGGTCAACGCCTCGCTGATTCTCAAGAGTCCCTAGCCGCCCGGCTCATCGCGTGAAGCGGACCCTGACCATCATCGTCCTGGGTGTCGTGGCCTTCGCGGCCATCGTGCTCGCGCGTCTGCCGGCGAGCTGGCTGTTGCCGACGTCCGGCGCGAGCTTCCGCTGCGCGAGCGTCGAGGGATCCATCTGGAGCGGCTACTGCGGCGGCCTCGAGGTGCAGGGCGCATCGCTCGGCGATCTCACCTGGCAGCTGCGGCCGGCGCGGCTGCTCCTCGGCAAGCTTGCGGCGCACGTCGACATCGAGCGGCCGCCGCAAACCGCGGCGCAGGCCGACCTCGAGATGGGGCTCACCGGCAGCGTCGTGGCGCGCAACATAACAGCCTCCCTGCCTCTCGATCCGACACTGCTACCGGGTGTGCCGCCGACGTTGACCGGTACGCTGCACCTCGACCTCGCGCTCCTTGAGGTTACGAAACAGGGCATCGTCCGCTCCCTCCAAGGCCGCATCGAGGCGATGAACCTCATCGACAGCAGCGGCTATGTCACTCCGCTCGGCAGTTTCGCCGTGACCTTCCCACCGGGGAGTGCGCAGCCGACCGGTGAGGTGCGCGACCTCGGCGGACCGCTCGCGGTGCAGGGGACGCTCGTCCTCACGGCGCAGCCGGGATACACCCTGACGGGCTATGTGACCCCGCGGGCGAGCGCCTCCCAACCTCTCCTCAATGCCATCGAGTTTCTCGGCTCGCCGGATGCGCAGGGGCGGCGACAGTTTGCCCTGTCGGGCACCTACTGAAGTTCGCGAAACACGCCGAGGAGCGGGAAGTAGAGCGCCGCCCGCACCGGCTCCGGGCCCAATCCCCGGGCGAGGGCCGTGTACGTTTGCAATTGTGCGTGATAGCGCTCGAGCTCCTGCCCGATGAACTCCTCGAGCCTGCCGCCTTCGTGGCGGCTGGTCTTGAAATCGATGACCCAGCGCGTGCCGGCCTCATCGACGAACGAGCGATCGATCACCACGCTCGTCAGTCTGCCGCTCGCCATTCCGGTGAGCGCGAGCTCGCTGCGCGCCTGGCTGTGCGTACCCGCGAGGATCCAACGTCCTCTTTCGTCCGCAACGGTGCGGGTCAGCGCTGCGACGACATCGGCCGCCGCCTCGCCGAGATCGCGCTCCGGTACCCCCTGACGGCGGAGTTGCTCGCCATAGAGCTCGGCCCGGGACTCGAGCCATTGGCGTGACGGCAGCTCGACAGCGGCGGCAAAGCTCTCGAGCGCCGCATGGACCACGGTGCCGATGTGACGCCGGGTCTCGCCCGCCCAGCTGAATTCCAGCGCCTCGAGCGAGCGCTGCGCGAGAGGAAGGGGCGACAGCGGCGCGCCGGCAGGAAGCTCGGGCGGAGCCCACTCCGGCGTCAGCCGGCGCAGCACGCGGCGCATCTGCGAGCCGGCGAAGAGCTCGAGTTGGATGTCAGCGGCGGCGGAAGAAGCGCTACCCGCCGCGGGCGCCTGAAAGGCTGCCGCGAGCGCCGGCCAGAAGGAGGCGAGCAGCGTCCTCGCGCGGGGAATCACCAGCCCGTCGGCACGGGGCGCGGGAGCGGCGTACAGGTGCAGCGAGCGCTTGGCGCGCGTCGCCGCCACGTAAAGGAGCCTCACCTGCTCGTTGGCGGCGCGAAGCGCCGTCAGCCGCTTCAAAAAGGCGTTGACCTCGCCCGGTTCCTCCTCGCCGATCACCGGTGCCGGGGCCATGACGAGATCCGTTTCCGGGTAAACCGGGTACTCGCGATTGCGGATCTCAGAGCCTTCACCCGGCGCGCGCGGCAGATCGAGCCAACGCAGCAAGGGCTCCCGTCCGCGATTGCGCTCGCGATCGAGCCCCGGCACCAGCACATGGTCGAACTCGAGGCCCTTGGCGCCATGGATCGTCAGAATCTGCACCGGCGCGGCCGTGTGTGCCTGTGGCTGCGCGTAGAGATTCGCCAACAGCGAATCGAGGGTGCCGATCCCGCCCCACTCGCCCGAGGCCGTGCGCTCGCTCAGCGCATCGAAGAACGCGCGCGCGTGCCGCAACTCATCCACCGGGTACGCGTCCGCGGCGCCGAGGGCCATCCATACGTCCTCCAGCCAATCGGCGAGCGGTGCCTGATCGCGTCGCGACAGACCCTCTTCGAGCACGCGCGCAATGCGCGCGAGCCGCGCGCGCTCTTGCGCCGGACATTCCTCGAGCCGGCCCGGCTCGTGCAACGCCGCGCAGATGAGCTGCGCATCGGCGCGAGTCGAGAGCCGCGTCAGCGTCGCGAGCGATACCCCGCACCAGGGCGCCCTGAGCACTGCGAGCCACGCGGTGCGATCGCCCAGATGGCAGAGCGCGCGCGTCAAGGCCACGAGGTCGCGCACCACCGGCACTTCGGCGAGCGGCACCAGCTCGACACCAATCGCGTCGATGCCGGATTCGGTGAGCGCGGCGACAATGGCCGGTGCGTGCGAGCGCGCCGCCACCAGGATCGCGATGCTCGCCTGCGGAGCGGACGCTTTCAGCTCCGCGACCCTGGCCACGATCGCATCCGTCTCGGCTGCGCGGCCGTCTCCGGAGAGGAGACGCAACTCGACCGGATGCGCATCTCCTGCTCCTTCATCGGATGCTGCTCCTTCGTCAGACCTTCCGGGGAGACTCGGCGTGAACGCCACCGCGCTCGCGCGCAGATCATCGGTCTGCGGGAAGAGCCGGCCGAAGGTCCTGTTGGTCCAGTCGATGAGCGCGGGCGCCGAGCGGAAGTTGCGCGACAGCCGCAGCGGCATCAGCCGCACCGCGCCGATGCCGAGATCCCGCGCGCGCAGGAAACAACCGACCTCCGCCTCGCGAAACTGATAGATCGACTGCATCGGATCGCCGACGACGAAAAGCGTACGGCCATCGCCCGGCTCCCAGCCCGCGGTCAACGCCTCCAGCAGCGCGAGTTGCGCGACCGAGGTGTCCTGGAACTCATCGACCAGAATGTGGCGCAGGGCGAGTCCGGTTCTCAGGGCGAGATCGGTCGGCAGTCCGGCCTCCGCCAGCGCCGCCCGCGCCGCGCCGGCGATGTAGGTGTGATCCACACGGCCCTCGAGCGCAAACAGCGCCTGTAGTTGTGTTGCGGCTGCGCGCAACACTCGCGACAGGGCCGCGAGAGCCGCGGCGTCCTCGGCGCCGAGATCCGGGCTGGGCAGCGAGGCGAGCTCGAGGAGCGTCTCGCGACCCGAGGGCAGCGTGCTCAGGCGCTCGATGCAGGCTCGCAATGCCTCCTTGCCGGCGCCATTCTCGAAGCCCGCTCCCAGCTTGCGGTTGATGGCTCGGCGCCACTCGCCGCTGTGAGTGAGAGTGAGTCGCGCCAGTGTTTTCCAGGATGCGAGGCGGCGCGCCTGCGGCTCGAGCGGGCCCACTCCCGGCAAGCGCGCCGCTTCGGCGCAAGTCACCGCACCCAGCGACTCCCGGGCGACCCGCAGGCGGTCCTCCACGATGCGCGTGAGACTCTCCGCCACGCGCCCGCAGAGCACGGCAGGCTCGTGACCCAACACGTGCGGCAGCCAATGAGCGCGCTCGCGCAGCATCTCGGCAAGCAGACGCTCGACGTGTCCCCACCGGTTGTCGAGCCGCTCGAAAAGCAGCTCGAGGTCGACGGAAAGCGCCGCGTCCTCTTCCGCCGCAAGCAGCGTCTCGCGCGCCGCCAACCGGTAGAGCTCGCCGGGGCGGGCACTGACCACGAGCCCGCTGCCGGCGCGGGCCGTGACCGGAAGCTGGCTCGCAAGCCGGAAATTGAAGGAATCGATGGTCTGGATGCGCAGCCGACCCGGATCCTGCGCCAGCCGCCAACCTCGCGCCTGCGAGCGCTCAAGCGCCGCCGCCGCCAGCTGGCGCAGGCGGTCACTCTGTTGGCCGTCAGGGATCTCGCCACGCAGTGCCCGCAGAACCCGGGCGCGCATCTCCGCCGCGGCGCGGCGGGTGAAGGTGATCGCGAGGATCTCCTCCGGCTCGTCCACTACGGCGAGCAGGCGCAACAGCCGTTGCGTGAGGACGGTGGTCTTGCCCGATCCCGCCGGCGCCTGCAGGATCACTGACCAGCCGGGGTCGATTGCCCGCTCGCGTGCCACATCATCGACCTGAGCATCAGCCTCGATGACTCCGGGGCCCGACGCGCTACTCGTCATCGAACCCTCGTGAGCGCTCCTCGGGCGCCCCATCATCGACAGCGACGAGGCTGTCACCGACGCGGCATACACTGGCCACGTGGCAGAAGTCGCAGGCTCCCGGCTTCGGGTCCACCCTCGCTTGCCCGGCGGCAAAAGCGCCGGCCAACCGCTCCACCAGGCCGCGCCACTGCTGAACGCGCGACTGCCACGCACCCGGCGACTGTCCGGCGGCCTGCACCCCTGCCAGCCTGGGGAGCAGCTCGTCACTCACCGCGATCCCGTCGAATCTCACCTCTCTCGCCGTAACGTTGACGGTCGCCATCGCGACGACGCCATCCCCAACTGCCGCGAGGTAAGCGAGGAGCTGCGGGTGCGAGGGCCGATCGCCATACCAATCGGGACTGACTCGACGGCCGCTCTTGTAGTCGAGAATCGCGAGGCCGCCGCTTGCGAGCGCATCGAGGCGATCGATGCGCAGCCTGAGCTCCTGACCCGCGAGCTGCAGGCGCGAGGAATACTCGGTGTGCTGCACGCGAAACGGCGCGCGTCCGCGCTCGATTTCGAGGAGCTTACGGATGAGCCGCGCGGTGCGGCGGCATTCCCGAGCCAACGCCGGACGGGGAATCGAGTCCTCGCCGGCGGCATCCAACACGGCGGTCGCGTCCGCCATGCACGTGTCGATCAACTCATCGAGCGCAGGCGCGGAGAGCGCGATCAGCGCCCGCGAATCGCCGAGCCGATCCCAGAGCTGCTGCAAGGCCGCGTGCAGGAGCTTGCCGCGCGCATCGGGCGCAACGCCCGGCTCGGCTACACCGAGCTCCTGGGTTCCCAGGCGCAGCTCCGCGTAAGCCCGAAACGGACACTGATTCTGCAGCTCGAGGCTACGCGTGCCGGAGGGCAGCGGCAGCTGCGGGTTCCACGCGATGCCGACATCATCCTTCCATTCCTCCTGCAACCCCGGGCGATGCAGTCGCGAGGCAAGCCATACCGCGGTGCGGGGCTTCGCGAACGCTGGCGCGGCGCTCCGCCACTCCTCGAGCAGCGGGCTCGGCAGCAGCTCGATGTCGTCTGCGCGGGCCGGGGCGCTCAACACCAGCTCGGCGCCAACCGCGCGCCAGGCCGCGATGAGCGCCTTCGCTTCCGCCAACCGGCCCGCGGCGGTGGCCGCCGGCCAGCGCGCCGCGATCTGCGCCGCGAGCGGCAGAAACGGATCGGGCGCGACCGGCTGCGGAAAACTGTCCGCATCGAGGCCGGCAATCCACACCCCGTCATACTGCACCACCGGATCCCTGTAGGCGGGCGAGAGGGTCACGGCGGCATCGTCATCCGTGGGTCGGTACGCCGTCACGGACGCTCTTTCCGTCAGCCACTGCACGGCCATCTCCAACGGCACCATTCGAGCAGTCGCAAAGAGCTGACCCAGCTCCTCGAGCAGCTCGTGAAAGCGCGCCAGTGTCTGTTGCTCGGCGCTGCCACGCGTCGCGGCTCCAGGCCAGCCCAATACTGTCAGTGCCTTCTCGAACCTCTCCGACCACTCCCGCGGGTTGGCCGAGCTCGCGCGAAGGGAACCGGCCGCCTGCTCGAGGCGCGCGGCGAGCGCTCTCGCCGGCCCGGCGTGCGCGGCCGGCGCTTGATGCAGCGCGGCCAGCAGGGATGCGAAATCAAACCGCAGCCGGCCCCGCTCGCGCAGCCAGAGATCGAGGCCGGCGCGCTCAGCCGCTCGAGGCTCGGCCCACCAGGGTGCCCGCAGCCACTCGAGGAGGCTCTCCATTCCCACGGCCTCTCCCGCGAGCAGCGTCAGACTCGCAAGCGCATGAGCGATGATGGGTAGACGCGCCAGCGGTTGGCCCCCTTCGAGAGCGAGGAGCGAGGGGCTCTCTCTGCGCGGGTCGACCGCTTGTCGTATGAGCCCCGCCAGCCGCTCGCGCCGGCCGGCGGAGCCTGGCAGCAGGATGAGCAGGCGGGCGTCCGCTTGCGCAGTCAGTCGTCGTTGGCACCACTCCGCAATCCGCTCGAGCTCTTCACGCTCGTCCGCCGGGATCTCGATGCGCGGGGCGACCAACCGTGTGGCGTCCAGCGCCGGTGGGTACGAGGTCTCGAAACCGTACTGCGAGCGAGCGGCGACTATCGCCTGCAGGCGCGGCGAAGGCGTTCCAAAGCCGGCGAAAATCACCGGACGTTCATCACCCACCTTGGGCAACCGGGAGAGAGCCGCCGACACCGGCATTGCGCTCAAGGTGCCGCAGCGTCGCATCACGGCGCGGTGCACCGCGGCCAGCAGATCCGCCTCGCTCCCGCCGGGCTCATGAATCGCTTGCGGGTCGATGCGAAGCTCCGCGGCGAGGCCGCTCGCGCGCCGCAGCGACTCCGCAAGCGTGGCACGATTGACCAGATCGAGACCCTCGGTGGCCTCGGCCGTGCATTGCCGAAAGAGGAGCCACTCCTCCGCCGGTGAGAGCAGTCGCGGCATGCCGCTGCTCACGCTGCCGTCGCTTTCGGCCGCGTAGCGCTCGATCTCGCGCGTGAGCCACCCTTCCAGCGGCAGCACGTCCGGGCTCGGCCAGACCCGACTGCCGCGCGCGAGTTGCGCCGCGGCGTAGGCCAACCCCAGGGCGTAGCTTCGCTGACGCGAGGGCACGACCACCGTGCCGCCGCGCTTCAGAATCGAGCTGATATAGTTTTTAATCTCTAGCAATACAGGTCGTTAGCGCACATTCATGCGCTTTTACTTGAACCTGGAGGTGGCTTCGACCACGTGGCTGCCCGACCGTTCCTCGCTGCCAGCCTTTGCGCCGCCGGCCGTTGCGCCCGCATGACTCTCGAGCAGCTCCTCGATGCGCGCAAACACTTCGCGCAGCGTCGCCGGGTCAGGGAGAGTCGTCACCCGGAAGTGATTGCGGTAGGGCACATTGAAGCTCACCCCGGGCGCGATGAGCACGTGTTTCTGCTCGAGCAGATCGAGCGCGAACTTCTGATCGTCAAACTGCGGAAGATCGTGAGTGTCGACGCCCACGAAGGCGTACATGGCGCCGCGGGGGGCGGCGGGCTCGAGAAAGCGGCTGCTTCCGGTCGCAGCCAGAATGGTCCGGCGCGACTCGTACAGCCGGCCACCGGGGCTGACGAGATCCTTGACGCTCTGATAGCCGCCGAGCGCCGTCTGCACGGCCCATTGCGAGAGCACGTTGCTGCAGAGCCGCAGCGAGCTCAGCAGCTCGAGCGCGTTGAGATAATCCGCCGCGCCGCGGGTGCGCCCGGAGAAGACCGCCCAACCGACCCGATAGCCGCAGGCCCGGTAGACCTTCGAGAGCCCCGAGAGCGTGGCGCACAGCGTGTCGCGCACGAGCATCGCCATGGGCACGAACTCGGCATCGTCATACACCATCTGATCGTAGATCTCGTCGCTGAAGACGACGAGACCGGCGCGCTCGGCGAGCCGTGCCAGCGCCTCGAGCACGGGGCGTGGGTAGACGGCGCCGGTGGGGTTGTTGGGATTGATGATGACGATGGCGCACGTGCGCGGCGTCACGAGGCGCGCGAGCTCCTCGGGGTCGGGCACGAAGCCGTTCTCCGGCCGGCAAGGATAATGCACGACGTGCCCGCCGTTGAGGGTGACGGCCGCCGTCCAGAGCGGATAGTCGGGACTCGGCACCAGCACTTCGTCGCCGCGGTTAAGAAGCGCCCGCAGCACGAGGTCGATGAGCTCGCTCACGCCATTGCCGATGAAGACCTCCTCGGCGGTCACTCCCGTGACCCCCCTCGCCTGCTGCTGCATCACTACCGCCTCGCGGGCCGGAAAGATGCCTTTCTGATGGCAGTAGCCTTCGGCTTCGGAGAGGTTCTCAATCATGGCGAGACGCATGGTCTCCGGCGTGCGGAACCCGAACGCCTTCGGGTTGCCGATGTTGAGCGAGACGATCTCGTACCCCTGCCGCTCGAGCTCGTGCGCGCGCCGCGCCAGTCGGCCACGGATCTCATAGCGGACGTTGCGCAGGCTCTCGCTCGGACGGATGCGGGTGTCAGGCTTCATGGTGAAGGAAGGATACCATCGGCCCATTCCCGGAAGCGGTGACACGCCACCCGGCTCCCGCCGGGCGCCGCTTCCCAGACGGGCGTGCGCGCCGCGCATTCCGCGGTGGCGTGCGGGCATCGGATGCGAAACACGCAGCCCGCGGACAGCGGCTCGGGCGCCTCGTCCGCCTCCGAGGTCTTTGCGAGCCGCGCCCGTGCCAGCCTGCCGGGCTGCACGTCCGGATCGAGCATCGGCACGGCATCCAAAAGCTCACGGGTGTAGGGATGGAGCGGGCGGGAAAAGAGCGTGCGCGAGTCGGCCAGCTCCATCATGCGCCCGCGGTAGAGGACGAGAACCCGATCGCAGAGCTGTCTCACCACCGCGAGATTGTGGCTCACGAGGAGAATCGACATGCCGTGCTCGGCTTTGAGGCTCGCGAGCAGCTCGAGGATCTGCGCCTGGACCGAGACATCGAGCGCGCTCACCGGCTCATCGCACACGAGGAGGCGCGGCTTCAGGACCATCGCCCGGGCGATGCCGACGCGCTGGCATTGGCCGCCGGAGAGCTCATGCGGGTAGCGATCGAGCATCTCGGCACCGAGGCCCACGCGGACCAGCATCTCCTTCACTCGCTGCTCTCTCGATGAGGCATCGAGTCCGCGCTCGTGGACCTCGAGCGGCTCGGCGATGATCCTTTCGACCGTCATGCGCGGATCGAGGCTCGCCAACGGATCCTGGAACACCAGCTGCAGATTCCGGCGCAGACGCTTGAGCTCGCGCGCCGGCAGCGTCGAGAGGGTCCGCCCCATCCAGCTCACGCTTCCGGCGCTCGGCCGGATGAGCTCCAGTGCCGCCCGCACGAGCGTCGACTTGCCGGACCCGGACTCCCCAACCACACCGAGCGCCTCGCCCGGATAGAGCTCGAAGCTGACATCCTCGAGCGCGCGCAGCGCCCGGCCGCCGCCCCGCCAGGCGCCTCGGCCGGGATACTTCACGGCAAGTGCCGAGACAGCGAGCGCCGCGTCCGCGCGGCTCACCGGCGCCGGCCCCGAATCTGACGCTCGAGGTGCGCCCGCAAGATCGAGCACCGGTACCTTCGCGAGCAGACTTCTCGTGTGCTCATCGCGGGGCGCCTTGAGCACGGCGGCGGTGGTGCCCGATTCGACGATGCGTCCGGCGTGCATGACGGCCACCCGGTCCGCGACCCCCGCCACGGCGCCGAAATCGTGCGTGATCAGAACCATCGCCAACCCGCACTCGCGCTTCAACTCCGCGAGGAGCGCCAGGATCTGCGCCTGGATCGTGACATCGAGCGCGGTCGTCGGCTCATCGGCGATCAGCAACTCCGGCTCGCACGCGAGCGCAATCGCGATCATCACCCGCTGGCGCATGCCGCCGGAAAGCTCGTGCGGATACTGACGCAGGCGCTGCGCCGCATCCGGCACATGGGTGCGTTCGAGCAATGCGAGTGACTTGCGCCGGGCGTCGCGCCAGCTGGCGCCGCAATGTCTGACGATCGGCTCGGCGATCTGCTCCCCGATGCGCAGGTGCGGCGTGAGCGAGGTCATGGGATCCTGGAAAATAAGGCCGATCCGCGCGCCTCGGATCCGGTCGAGCTCCTTTTCGGGGCGGCCGATGAGCGGCTCGCGCCCGAGGCTGGCGCTGCCCGAGACGCGAGCGCTCGCCGGCAGGAGCCCCAGGGTGGCAAGGAAGAGCTGACTCTTGCCGGCGCCGGACTCGCCGACGACGCCGACGCACTCGCCGCGATGCACCGTGAGCGAGACCGCCCGGACCGCGGCTACATCACCTTGCGGGGTGTCGAAAGTGACGCTGAGCTGCGCGATGCGCAGCACCGCGCCGGCACTCTCCTCAGCGCCCGGCGGGATCGAGCGCATCGCGCAGGCCATCGCCCAGGAGATTGAAGCAAAGAAGCAGCGTCACCAGGAATGCCGCGGGCACGAGCAGCATCCACGGCGCCGTCAGCATCTGCCGCGCACCGTCGTTGATGAGGCTCCCCAGGCTCGCGCGCGGCTCCTGAACGCCGAGACCGAGAAAGCTGAGGAAGCTCTCGTAGGTGATGAGCTCCGGGATGGTGAGCGTCGCGTACACGGCCACCGTGCCGGCGAGATTGGGCACGATGTGCCGCAGGAGGATCGCCGGTGTCCCGAGGCCCATTGCGCGCGCCGCCTCGATGAATTCACGACGCTTGAGCGACAGTGTCTGCCCGCGCACGACGCGCGCCATGGTGAGCCAGCCCACCGCGCCGATCGCGATGAGCAGCATGAGAATGCTGCCGCGCCCGAATACCGTCGCCAGGATGATGACGACGAAGAGGTAAGGCAGCGCGTACAGGACATCGACCGCCCGCATCATCCAAGCGTCGGTGCGGCCACCGACATAACCTGCAACCGCGCCCCAGGTCACGCCGATCCCGACGCTCACGGCGCTCGCGAGCACGCCGATGAGGAGCGATAACCGCAGCCCATGGAGCGTGCGCACGTAAAGGTCGCGTCCGAGCGGATCGGTGCCGAACCAGTGCGAGGCGCTGAGCCCCGGGGGAACGGCGAGGTGTTGCCAGTCGAGTGCAGCGTATGAGTAGGGACTCAGCCACGGGCCAAAGAGCGCGAGCAGCGCCAGCGCGGCGATCACGATCGCGGCGCCCACCGCCACCCGATCGCCCCGTGGAGCAAGCACAGGGACTGTGCCCCGCCGCCGCAGGCGGCGGAGCCTCGAGCAAAAACCACGCTTTTTGCCCGGGGCGCGCTCGGCCGGGCGGGATGCCCGGAGCCAGCGCTTCGTCCTAGTCATGCCACACCCGCGGATCGAGCCAACCGTAGAGGAGATCGGCGGCGAGGTTGAGAAGGAGCGTGAGCGCGCCGTAGAGAATGATCATGCCCATGACGAGCGTGTAATCGCGATCGAGCGCCCCTTGCACCAGATACCGCCCGGTACCGGGGAGCGCAAACACCGTCTCCACCACCAGCGACCCGGTGAACACATACGTAGCCGCCGGTCCGAGATAACTCACGACCGGCAGCAACGCCGGCCGCAAGGCATGCCGCAAGAGCACGCGCCACGGCCCGAGACCGCGCGCGCGCGCGGTCCGCACGAAAGGTGCGCTCAGCGTCTCGAGGAGACTACCGCGGGTCATGCGGGCGATCGAGGCGCACACCGGCAGCGCGAGCGTGATGGCGGGCAGGATGAGATAAAGGGGATCGCCCTGCTGCCAGCCCGCCACCGGCAGCCAGCGCAGCACGAGCCCGAAGAGCAGCGCGAGCAGCGGCCCGGTGACGAAGGTGGGAAGCGCAATGGCGAAGGTCGCGAGCGCCGTGACGGCGTAGTCAACGGCCCCTCCACGGCGTAGCGCGGCCGCGATCCCGAGCGGCACACCGGCGATTATCGCGAGCACGAGCGCGGCGAAGCCGACCGTCGCGCTGATGGGCAGGCCCTGCGCGATGAGTCCGGCGACGCTGTCATCGCGCAGCTTGTACGAGAGGCCGAAGTCGCCGTGAGCGAGGCCATCGAGGTAATGCAGATACTGCACCCCGAGCGGCCGGTCCAGGCCGTAGAGATGATCGAGATTCGCGCGTACCTCGGGCGTCAGGGCACGCTCCTCGTCGAAAGGACCGCCGGGGGCCAGGCGAATGACGAAGAAAGAAAGCGTGACGAGAATCAGCAAGATCGGGACGGTTCCGGCAATGCGGCGGAGCGCGTACCCAAGCATCTTTGATGCGAACTCCCGTTGAACCTGCGCAGTGTCCGTAGGCAATTCTAGCGCGAACGTCTGCTATAGTTTGTGATATGAAACGCATCCTGGTCGGTATCAAGCGCGTCGTGGACTACAACGTGCGCATCCGCGTCAAACCGGATGGGAGCGGCGTGGTCACCGAAGGGGTGAAGATGAGCGTCAACCCCTTCGATGAGATCGCACTCGAGGAGGCGCTGCGGATCAAGGAGCGCGGCGCGGCCGAAGAAGTCGTGGTCGCGAGCATCGGGCCCGCCGAATGCCAGCAGCAGCTGCGAACCTGTCTCGCGATGGGCGCCGACCGCGCGCTGCATGTGCAGGCGGACGGCGTCATCGAGCCGCTGGTCGCGGCCCGCGCGCTGCTGAAGCTGACCGAGCGCGAACAGCCCTTCCTCGTCATCCTGGGCAAGCAGGCGATCGACGATGACAACAGCCAGACCGGGCAGATGCTCGCGTCGCTGTGGCAGCGACCGCAGGCGACCTTCGCATCAAAGGTGGAGCTCGATGGCGAAAAGGCGCGCGTCACCCGTGAGGTCGATGCGGGTCTCGAGACCCTCGAGGTGGATCTGCCGGCGGTGATCACCACGGACCTGCGACTGAACGAGCCCCGCTACGTGAAACTGCCGGACATCATGAAGGCGAAAAAGAAGCCGCTCGAGACCCTCACGCTCGCCGCGCTCGGTGTGGAGCAGCGACAGCGCCTGAAGCTCACGCGCTTCGAGCCGCCGCCGCAGCGCCAGAAAGGCGTCAAGGTGAAAGACGCCGCGGAGTTGGTCGCGGCACTGAAGAGCAAGGGACTTCTCTCATGAGCCACCGCATTCTCATCGTCGCCGAGCACGACGGCGAGCGCTTGAATCCGAGCACCGCCAAGTGCATCACCTGCGCCGCCGCCATTCCCGATGGCGAAATCACCGTGGCGGTCTGTGCTGCCGATGCCGGCGCCATCGCCTCTCAGGCCGCATCGCTCCAAGGGGTAACGCGCGTGCTCGCGCTCGAGCATCCCGCGAATGCGCACCTTTTGGCCGCGGTGCTGGCGCCGCAGATCGCGGCGCTGGCCGCTCCCTTCAGCCACGTGTTGGGTCCCTCGACGACCTTCGGCAAGGACGTGATGCCGCGCATCGCAGCCCTGCTCGATACGGCACAGATCAGCGACATCATGGCGGTCGAGAGCGCGATGCGCTTTCGCCGGCCGATCTACGCGGCCAATGCCATCGTGACCGTGGAGGTCGAGGCGGCTGCCAAGGTCGTGGGTACGGTGCGGACTGCCTCGTTTCAGGCCGCGGCGCCCGGCGGCTCGGCGAGCATCGAGAAGCCCACGGTGGAGGCGCAGATTCCCTCGCACACCCGCTTCGTATCGGCTTCCGCCGCCAAGAGCGACCGACCCGACTTGCAGACCGCCGCGCGGGTGGTCTCCGGCGGGCGGGCGCTCGGCAGCGCCGAGGCGTTCAAGACGCTCTATAAGCTGGCTGACAAGTTGGGAGCCGCGGTAGGCGCCTCGCGCGCCGCGGTCGATGCCGGCTACGCCCCGAATGAGCTGCAAGTCGGCCAGACGGGCAAGATCATCGCCCCGCAGCTCTACGTCGCGATCGGAATCTCGGGCGCGATCCAGCACCTGACGGGCATCAAGGACGCCCGCACCATCGTCGCCATCAACAAGGATCCCGAGGCGCCGATCTTCGAAGTCGCCGACATCGGTTTGGTCGGCGACCTCTTTCAGATCGTCCCGGAGCTCGAGAAGCTTCTCGGCTAGCGCCGTCCGAAAGCAAGTGAATGAGCGGTCCAAGGCCGCCCTTGGACCGCGTAGCCAATCTACAATTGTCCCAGGATGTGTTCGGCCGCCGAGACTTTGAACTGCCCCGGCTCCTCGACGTTCACGCCCTTCAGCACGCCATTGTCGACCACCAGCGCGAACCGCTGACCGCGTGTGCCCATGCCGAACTTGCGCGCATCGAGCTCCAGGCCCAGCGCCTTCGCATACTCGCCGTTGCCGTCGGCCAGCATCATGACCTTGTCGCCGGCACTCGAGGCCTTGCCCCAGGCGTTCATGACGAACACGTCGTTGACGGCCATGCAGGCGATGGTGTCGACGCCCTTCGCGCGGATCTGATCGGCCAACTGCACGAAGCCCGGCAGGTGCTTGGCGTCGCAAGTGGGTGTGAACGCCCCCGGGACGGAGAACAGCACGACCTTCTTGCCTTTGAAGAGATCTTCGGTCGCGACGTCCTTCGGTCCGTCTTTGGTCATTAACTTGAGGGTGCCCGCAGGCATGCGCTCGCCTACCTTGATGGTCATGAGGTTCTCCTAAACGTCACTGTCGCGAATCAGGCCTGTCCCCCGCGCGCGCGCAGGCTCCAGAGAGTCGCCAGCCGCTGCAGCGTCGGGTCACCCTTGACCGACTTGAACGACTGGATCGCAGCGCTCTTGTCGCCCGCCTTGAATTGCGCGATACCGAGCAGCAGATGCGCCGAGGGCGAATCTTTCAGCCCGCCCTTGGCAATGCCCTGTGTCAGGGCCTGGATTGCCTTGTCGTACTGCTGATAGCCGTAGTACGCGAGCCCGAGGCCCACATCCTGGTTGCCGTTACTCGAGCGGGCGGCTTCCTCGGCGTTCTTGCCGAGAGTCGCATGGTCGCGCGCCGACGCGCGCTTGGCATCCGCGAGCAGACGCGCCGCCTTACCCTTGGTGCGCGCATCGGGGAAGATGTTCTGCTGCATCCCCTTGTCGATGATCTGCTCGGCCTCACCCGGCGAGCCGGCCTCGATCGCAAGCTGCGCGAAATCGGTGAAGTCCTCGGGGCGCTTCAGCACGTCGACCTCGGAGGCGAGGCGATAGGTCTGCAGGAGGTTGCTGTCGCTCTTGACCGACTTGAACATCGAGTAGAGCAGCTGCTGCCAGTACGCCGGTTTCGGATGGTAGACGACGAGCTGCTGCAGCGCGTTGTTCTCGCAGTCCTGACTGTGCAGCTTGAGGCACGCGCTCAGAAGCAGTTGCAGCGGCTGATCCGGGGGGGGAACGCCCCTTTGCTCGTCGGCCGCGATCTGCGACTTCTCGAAGCGAATCACGCCGTTCCAGTCGCCCTTGAGGTAGTACGCCTGGCCGACGAGGGTCGGCATCTGCGCATCCGCCCAGCCCTTGTCGATCGCCTGCTCGCCGTACTGAATCGCCTTGTCGTAGTTCTTGATCTGATAGCTCAGCTGCGCGAGCGCGACCGTGAGCGTGCGGACCTGATCGGCGGGCGCGAACCCGCTCGTCAGCTCCGCCCCCATGGCCTTGGCCGCTTTCGGGTACTGCTTGGTGCGCACGTACGCGAAGCCCCTCATTTCGTCGATGAGGTACTGCGCGTAGCCGCTCTTCTTCGGCAGCGCGTCGGCCTTGTCGAGCTCCTGCAACGCCGCATCGTAACTGCCCTTCTGCAGATCATCCTGCGCCGCCTTGAGCGGCTTGGCCTCATCGCGGGTGAGCGGAGGCGGTTTGCTGGCGGCGAGCGCCGGCGTGACCCCGGCGAGAACCGCGGCGCACGTCAACGCGGCGCCCAAAGCGATTGCCGCACACAAATTGCCTTCGACCTTCATGACATCGTCTCGCATGGGATCATTCACTGCTGACTGTTACTGGGAGAATTGGGATGTATTGACAAAGCCGATCTTGGTCATGTGGTTCCGCTGCGCCGAGGCGAGCACCTTGGCCACGACCCCGTACTTGGCCATACCGTCCGGGCCCAGATGGATTTCCGGCTGCGGGTCCTTGGCCGCCTCGGTGTTGAAATAGCCATCGAGCTGCTGCAGCGTGACCGGCGTGCCGTTCCAGACGATCGTGCCGTCGAAGTCGATGTCGAGGTCGATCACCTCCGGCTGCACGTTCGGCGGCGGCGGCTGATTCTGCTGCGGCAGATCGAGCTTCGTCGAATGCATCATGACGGGCAGCGTAATGATGAGCGTCACAATCAACACCAGCAGGACGTCGATGAGCGGCGTCGTGTTGATGTCGCACATGGGGCCCGAGCTCGAGCCCCCGACATTCATGGACATCTTTCACAACTCCTTATTGCACGCCGACCGCACTCAGGTTGGGCTGGGTGATGAAGGCCACCTTGACGATACCGCCGCGCTGCAGCAGGTAGAGAACGTGGCCGATCGCCTTGTAGGCGGCGTTCTTGTCGCCGCGGATGTGCATCTCCGGCTGCGGGACCCTCACCGCCTGCTGCTCGATCATGGTCAGCAGCTGGTTGTCGTCGGCGACCAGCTTGTCGTCCCAGTAGATGTTGCCCGCCGCGTCCACCGCGATGGTGATGTCGTGCGGCTTGGTCACCTGCGGAATGTTGTTCGCATGCGGCAGCTGGACGCTCACCGTCTTGGTGATCACGGGGATCGTGATGAGGAAGATGATGAGCAGCACCAGCATGACGTCGACGAGCGGCGTCGTATTGATGGTTGCCATCACGCTCGGCTCGTCGCCCGAGCCTTGGACATTCATCGCCATATTGCAAAGCTCCTCACGCGCCGCGCGCGCAGCGCCCGCGTGCCGGTCAGCAACTCAGCCGCCGGCTGCGCACCACGCGCGGAGCCGGCCTTGCGGCACTGTCGTGATCCCGACTCGTCTCTCACTTGCGGACCGCGGCCGCCGGAGCGGTCGCCGGACGGGCGCCACCGACTTCCGCCGGACCGCCGACGCGCGCGCCACTGACGAGATAGGCGTGCAGATCGCCGGCGAAATTGCGCAGCGCATCCTGCAGCATCTTGTTGCGGCCGATCAGCCAGTTGTAGCCCCACACCGCGGGCACCGCGGCAAAGAGGCCGAGCGCCGTCATGATGAGCGCGCCACCGACCGGGCCAGCGACCTTGTCGATGCTCGCCTGGCCGGCGAGGCCGATCGCGATGAGGGCGTTCATGACGCCCCACACCGTGCCGAAGAGGCCGACGAACGGAGCGGTGGAGCCGATGGTGGCGAGTGCCGCCAGACCTTTCTGCATGTTGCTGTTGACCTGATCGACCGAGCGCTGCAGCGACATGGTAATCCACTCGTGCATGTCGATGCGGTCGGTGAGTCGCCCCTCGTGGTGCGACACGGCACGCAGGCCGTCCTCGGCGATGGCGCGGAAGTAATCGCCCTTCTTCAGGCGCTCGACGCCATCCTTGACGGACGGGGCGGACCAGAACTGCTTCTCCGCGGCGCGCGCCGCCTGCTTGAGCCGGCGCTGATCCCACAGTTTGATCAGGATGGTGTACCAGGACACCAGCGACAGGATGAGCAGCAGGATGATGACGGCACGGGTAACGATGTCACCCGTGTTCCACATACCGGCCAGGCCGTACGGGTTGTTGACTGATGTAAGTGCGCTATTACCCATATATTCCTCGAATCACGAAAGTACCGCGATGGACGGTGCGGCTGCGAAAAGAGAGAGACACATAAATGAGAGCCACAGAAAACTTCAGAACGAGTCGGTCAGCTGGAACTTGACCGGCAGGTTGGTGCATACCGTCACCGGCACGCCGTTGCGGGTTTCCGGCCGGAAGTGCCCGGAAGTAGCCTGGGCATAGCGGAGGGCCGCCCGATCGAGCCGCGAGCTGCCGGAGCTTCTCGCGACCTTCGGGTCCGATACCCGTCCGCCGGCACCGATGCACATGTGCACCAGCACCGTGCCCTGCTCACCGAGGCGCCGCGAGGCGTCCGGATAGTAGCTGTCGGTCGGGGGGAAATCCCTCGCGATGACCTGCAGCGGCGTTACGCGTGCCGGCGGCGCCGGCGCCGCCCGCACCACTCTTCTCACGATGGTGATGGTGTGGGTCTGCTCGGCCGCCGGGACATTGATCTGAATCACCGGCGGCGGCACCTGCACCTGCTGCTGCTGCAACTGCGGCGGCGGCGGCGGCGGCGGCTTCAGCTGCTGCTTGGGCTGCTTGATGATCTGCGTCTGAATGGGTGGTGCGACCAGCTGGATGGCTCGTTGCGCCAGGCCCGACGCCAGCGCCCAGATGATGCCGATGTGCAGCGCGACGATGATTCCGAGGACGGCCGTGCGCCGGGTGAGGTACTGAGTATCTTGTACGTAAACGCTCATGACTGACTGGTGAGGCGTCGCTGTTAATGCGCAATTGCCGGATCGAGAGGCAAGCGTTTCAAAGTAACCAACTTTCTATCTGCCCGCAAGCGGTCCCATCCGGACCCGACCTCGCCGGCGGTGCGGTCCGCCGGGTGGTGTATACCTGGCCTTACGCGCATGCAACCTTCCCCGGGCTACCGCGCACCTATGGCTCAATCCCCCTGAGTAATTCACTATCGCGGCGCCCTTAGGGCGCGAAGCCGCAACCGCTCGCCGCCTGCATCGGTGGATGCGAGCGCGAACTCTAACCGCTGCTCCGCGCACTGACAACTGCATGACGCTTCGATACCAAAGGGCGTTCAGGTTAGGGCGCTCCTCCGTCGGCCCGCCGCAGGGGCCTGTCCGGTCACCGCACCGGTGGAGGCGCTGCCGACCAGCCGCGCGTACTTGGCGAGTACGCCGGTCGTGGCGAAGGGCTTGCGCGGCCGCCACGCCGCACGGCGCCGGCGCAGCTCCGCCGCGGAAAGCTCCACCCGGATCTGCCGCCGCACCGCATCGATCGCGATGCGATCGCCGTTACGCAGCAGCCCGATGGGCCCGCCCACCGCCGCCTCCGGCGCAATATGTCCCACCACGAACCCGTGGCTGCCGCCGGAGAAGCGCCCATCGGTGATCAATGCGACCTTGTCCGCGAGGCCGCGGCCGACGATCGCACCTGTGGGACTCAGCATCTCGCGCATGCCCGGTCCGCCGACCGGACCCTCGTTGCGGATGACGACGACATCGCCCGCCCGCACACGCCCGGCTAGAATGGCCGCGGTCGCCCGCTCCTCACCATCGAACACCCTGGCGCTGCCACTGAAGGCCTCGCCCTCTTGACCCGAGATCTTGGCGACCGCTCCTTCTGGAGCCAGATTCCCGTATAGAACAACGAGATGGCTCTCCTTCCTGAGCGGCCGCGACAGCGGCCGCACGATGTCCTGTCCAGCAATATACGTACCTGTTTCAGAAAGGTTTTCCGCCAGGGTCCGGCCTGTCACCGTCAGGCACTCGCCATGCAGGAGCCCCCCTTCTAAGAGCATCTTCATCAGGGGTGTGATACCCCCTATCGCGACGAGCTCGGCCATGAGGTACCGCCCGCTCGGCCTGAGGTCCGCGAGCACCGGGACTCTCCTGCCTATTCGAGTGAAATCATCGAGCCGAAGTTTCACCTGGCTCTCGTGCGCGATCGCGAGCAGATGCAGCACGGCGTTGGTTGAGCCGCCGAGGGCGATCACCATCGTAATCGCGTTCTCGAAGGCCTTGCGAGTCAGGATGTCGCGCGGTCGGATGCCCTGCTTCACCAAGGAGACGACGGCCTCGCCCGCGCGGCGGCAGTCGGTGCGCTTTTCGGTGCTCACCGCCTCCTGAGCGGAGCTGCCGGGAAGCGAGAGCCCGAGCGCCTCGATGGCCGAGGCCATGGTGTTGGCCGTATACATGCCGCCGCAGCTTCCCGGTCCTGGAATGGCGGTCCGCTCCACTTCCGCGAGTTGCTCGTCACTGATCTTGCCCGCGGCCCGGGCCCCGACCGCCTCGAATACCGAGACGATGTCGCGCCCTTTGGCCCCCGGACGGATCGTGCCGCCGTAGACGAACACGGCCGGACGGTTGAGTCGCGCCATGGCCATGGCGCATCCCGGCATGTTTTTGTCGCAGCCGCCAATCGCGACGAAGCCGTCAAAGCCCTCGGCTGCGACCACCGTCTCGACGGAGTCCGCGATTACCTCCCTCGAGACCAGCGAGTACCGCATCCCCGGGGAGCCCATGGCAATGCCGTCAGAGACGGTGATGGTGTTGAAGAGGACGGCCTTGCCACCGGCCGCATCGGCGCCGGCCACGGCCTCGCGCGCGAGCTCGCCGATGTGCATGTTACAGGGCGTTACATTCGCCCACGTCGAGGCGATACCGATCTGCGGCTTGGAAAAATCCTCGTCCTCGAAGCCGACGGCCCGCAGCATCGAGCGGGAGGGCGCCTGCTTGATGCCATCGACCACCTGTCGCGAGAATTCCCGCGGATCGGCTCCTCGAGATTTGGCCATGCATCAACCGCTGAAGGTGTGAGAGGTTTTAGTCTAGCACCGGTAGCGCGAGCGTATCAGCTCGAAGAGGCCGCGCACGCACTGCGCCTCGGCACCGACGGGTCGGCCCGGACGCTCCTTGCCATTCCATGCATAAAGATCGAGGTGCAGCCAGTTCGGCGTCTCGGTCACGAAGCGCTTGAGAAAAAGAGCAGCGATGATCGAGCCGGCGAACGGCGTCGAGGAAACGTTGCCGAGATCGGCGACCTTGCTCGCAAGATCCTCCTCGTATCCGGGCCAGAGCGGCAGTGGCCAGACCGGATCGCTCTCTTCTTCTCCGTGCCGGCGCAGCGCCTCGAGCAGCCCCTCGCTCGGGGAATACGCGGCCGGTAGCTCCGGACCGAGCGCCGTGCGCGCAGCGCCGGTCAGGGTCGCCAGATCGATGAGAAGGTCCGGCCGCTCGATATCGGCCTCGGCCAAAGCGTCGGCGAGAACGAGACGCCCTTCGGCGTCGGTATTGCCCACCTCCACAGTGAGTCCCTTGCGCGAGCGCAGCACGTCGCCTGGCCGGTAGGCGGCTCCTCCGACGCTGTTCTCGACGGCCGGAATCAGCACCCGAAGCTGTACGGGCACCTCGAGCCGCATGATGAGGTCGGCGAGCCCGAGCGCGCACGCCGCCCCGCCCATATCTTTCTTCATGAGAAGCATCGCGGCCGCAGTCTTGAGGTCGAGGCCGCCGCTATCGAAGCACACACCCTTGCCGACCAGAGTCACCCGTGGCGCCTCTCGCTCGCCCCAGCGCAGGTCAATGAGCCGCGGCGGGCGACAGCTCGCACCGCCGACGGCGCGCAACATCGGATAGCCGGCGAGCTCTCCGCCCGCAAGCACCTGACAGCGTGCCCCGTGGCTTCTTGCCAGATCCAACGCGGCCTCGGCCAGCTCTTCCGGCCCCATGTCGTTGGCGGGAGTGTTGATGAGATCCCGGGCCAGCGCGGTGGCTCGTGCTGCCGCGCCGGCGTAGCCGAGATCGGCTCCGGGCGGCGGTACCAGCCCGGCCCTCGGGGGCTCGCTGCCTTCGAGCCGATACCGCATCAGCCGGTAACCGCCCATGATCCATCCCAGCAGGAAGTGCGTCGCTGCCCGGGGCGGCAGTGGTGTGGCCAGATGCCAGGACTGCGCGGGGAGCCTGTCGGGCAAGCCCGCCGCGTGCCAGAGAGTAAGCTCGTGCGCCGAACGCAACGAACCGAGGCCGAGCACCGCGCCGCCGATCTCCCCCTCCGAGGAAGGGAAGCTCAGCACGCGATGCCGCTCCGCCTGAAAGCCGTGCGCCCTCACCCACGCGACCACGGCGGTGGGTTGGCTCGCGAGCCAGCTCGGCAACTCCGCTTCGGTCACGATCCACAGTGGACGACTGTCGGCCGGATCTTCGCTCAGCAACATCTCTTGGGACACGCCACGAGGATAGCGGACACAATTGACAAAGTCGCGGCGGATGTGCTCACATCCTGAGCATCATTCGCCGTTTTGGCATTCACCCTTCAATCCCTGGGCACCAGGCCGTGGCACTCCAAGCAGAGATCGATGTGAGCGGCGCAGCGTCAAAGACGCGGCGCGGCGCGCTGCGTCCTCTGCTGGCACTGTCCATTGGAAAGCTGCTCCTTGCGGGCAGCCGGTGCGGGGAACTCGCGCACGCCTGAGGCCAGCTCGGGCAGGGTGAGAGAAGACACCAGACCCCGCACCGGCAACAGCCGATGCGGGGTCTTTTGTTGTGGTAGGTCCCTTTCGTCATTCGGAGCATCGCGATGAAGCTGTATTCGCAGAAAGATGTCGACAGGAAAGCCCTGCGCGGCGCGCGCATCGCCGTGCTCGGCTACGGCAGCCAGGGCCGCGCGCATGCGCTCAATCTGCAGGACAGCGGCTTCGATGTCGTCGTCGGCGTACGCAAGGGGGGAGCGGGCCGGAAGAAGGCGAGGAAGGACGGCCTGGAGGTCGCGGAGCCGACCGCCGCCACGAGCGGCGCGGACCTCATCGCCATGTTGGTGCCGGATCTTGCCCAGAAATCGCTCTACCGGAGCATCGAGGGGGCGCTCAAGCCCGGCGCGACGCTGCTCTTTGCTCACGGATTCAACATTCATTTCAAACAGATCGAGCCGCGCAAGGACCTCGATGTGGTGCTGATCGCCCCTAAGGGCCCGGGCGATCTGGTGCGCCGGCAATACCAGCAGGGACGGGGCGTGCCCTGCCTCATCGCCGTCGCCCAGGATGCAACGGCCAAGGCGCACGCCAAGGCGCTCGCCTATGCGCACGGCATCGGCGGCACGCGCGGTGGCGTGCTCGAGACGACCTTCGCCGAGGAGACCGAGACCGATCTTTTCGGCGAGCAGGCGGTGCTCTGCGGTGGGGCCACGGAGCTCGTCGTCAAGGGGTTCGAGACTCTGGTCGAAGCCGGCTATCAGCCGGAAGTCGCCTACTACGAGTGCCTGCATGAGCTGAAGCTCATCGTCGATCTGCTGCATGAGGGCGGGCTGCGCAAGATGCATGAGTTCATCAGCGAGACCGCCAAGTACGGCGACCTCACGCGCGGTCCACGCATCGTCAACGACCGGGTGAAGAACGAGATGCGCAAGGTGCTGAAGGAAGTGCAATCGGGCAAGTTCGCCCGGCAGTGGATTGCGGAGAACGCCACCGGCCGCAAGAGCTATCAGAGGCTCCTCGAGAACGACATGAAGCATCAGATCGAGAAAGTCGGCGAGGCGTTGCGCGCCCGGATGCCCTGGCTCAACGAGAAGCGCGCCGGAGAGGCGCGCGCGGCAAACAGGAGACGTTCATGGATCCCCATCCTGACCGAGTGCTGATCTTCGACACGACGTTGCGCGACGGCGAGCAGTCCCCCGGCTGCAGCATGACCCGCCCGGAGAAGCTGCGCGTGGCGCGCGCGCTGGCGGAGCTCGGCGTGGATGTCATCGAGGCCGGTTTTCCGGCCGCCTCCAAAGGGGACTGGGAGAGCGTGGAGGCGGTCGCGCGCGAGATCGCGGGACCGATCATCTGTGGTCTCGCGCGCTGTAACCGCGAGGACATCGAGCTCGCCGCGCGCGCGCTCGCGGATGCGCCGCGGCGGCGGCTCCACGTGTTTCTCGCCACCAGCGCCATCCACCGGCAGTACAAGCTCAACATGGCGCAGGAGGAGATCCTGCGCACCGCCATCGAAGGGGTGAAGTTGGCGCGAGGACTGTGCGAGGACGTGGAGTTCTCTCCCGAGGACGCCTCGCGCACGGAGCTCGAGTTCCTCGCGCAGGTGGTCGAGGCGGCCATCGAGGCCGGCGCGACCACGGTGAACATTCCCGATACCGTGGGGTACACGGTGCCGGATGAGTTCGCGGAGCTCTTCCGCTATCTGCGCAAGAACGTGCGCGGCATCGAGGGCGTACGTCTCTCCGTCCACTGCCATGACGACCTCGGAATGGCCGTTGCCAACAGCCTGACGGCGGTGGTGGCGGGCGCGCGGCAGGTGGAGTGCACCATCAACGGCATCGGCGAGCGCGCCGGCAACTGCTCGCTCGAGGAAGTGGTGATGGCCCTGAAGACACGCGCAGCGTTCTTCAACGTGAAGACCGGCATCCAGACGAACCGCCTCTACCCGACCTCGCGCCTGGTCTCGAGCATCACCGGAATGCCGGTGCCACGCAACAAGGCGATCGTCGGTGAGAACGCCTTCGCCCACGAGGCCGGCATACACCAGCATGGCGTGCTGCGTCACCACTCGACCTACGAGATCCTCCGCCCGGAGGATGTCGGGCTTTCGCGCAGCCATCTCGTCCTCGGCAAGCACAGCGGCCGGCACGCGTTCCGCGATCGGGTGAAGGCCCTGGGTTTCGAGCTCGAGGAGGCGGAGCTCAACCGGGTATTCGATGAATTCAAGGCGCTCGCCGACAAGAAGAAGGAGCTCTTCGATGGCGACATCGAGGCGCTGGTGCTGCGCGCGGAAGGCAGCGCGGCCGGACCCTGGAGCCTCACCAGCCTCGACACCATGGCGGCGAGCAACGCGCCTGCCACCGCGATGGTGCAGTTGCGCCATGCGGACGGCCGGATCATCGAGCGCAAGGCCTCCGGCGACGGTCCGGTCGATGCCGCGTTCAAGGCGATCGAGGCCGCGACCGGGATCAGCGTGATGTTGCGCAAATTCGAGATCCGTGGCGTCACCGAGGGCGAGGACGCGCAGGGCGAAGCGCTGGTGTACGTGGAGTACCACCAACGCACCTACCGCGGCTCGAGTGTGAGCACCAACATCGTCGAGTCGAGCACGAAGGCCTTCCTCGAGGTCATCAACCGCATCGAGCTCTCGCTCGCGGGAACCCGCTCGCGCGAGGAGCGCACGGGCGCCGCGCGCGCCGCTCAAGCAGCCGTCTAGGAGAGAGAGGGAATGAGCGCCTCAGCGCAGACACTCTTCGAGAAGGTCTGGCGGCGGCACGAGGTGGTGACGGAGACGCCCGACACGCCGGCCGTGCTCTACATCGACCTGCATCTCGTTCACGAGGTGACCTCGCCCCAGGCCTTCACGGTGCTGCGCGGGCGGGGACTGCCGGTGCGCCGGCCCGAGCTGACCTTCGCGACGATGGATCATTCGACCCCGACCCGCACGGAACAGGTCTTCGGCGGCGCGCCGATCACCATCGAGGCCGCCGCTCGCCAGGTGCGTGAGCTCGAGGTCAACTGTGCGGCCTTCGGCGTCGAGCTCCTGGGTCTGCGCCACGCGCGCCGCGGCATCGTGCACGTCATCGGACCCGAGCTCGGGCTCACCCAGCCCGGGAAAACGGTCGTCTGTGGCGACAGCCACACGAGCACGCACGGCGCCCTCGGCGCACTGGCCTTCGGCATCGGCACGACCGAGGTGGGTCACGTGCTCGCCACCCAATGCCTGCTGCAGAGAAAGCCGCGCACGCTCGCGATCAACGTCGGCGGCAAACTGGCGGCCGGCGTCAGCGCCAAGGACCTGATCCTTGCGATCATCGGCCAGCTCGGCGTCGCCGGCGGCACCGGCTACGTGATCGAGTATCGCGGTGAAACCATCGCCGCTCTCGACATGGACGAGCGCATGACCGTCTGCAACATGTCGATCGAGGCGGGCGCCCGCGCCGGCATGATCGCGCCGGATGAGAGCACATTCGCCTATCTTGCCGGCCGGCCGCGCGCGCCGCAGGGCGAGGCCTGGGAGCGAGCCCTCGAGCGGTGGCGGCGGCTGCCCAGCGACCCGGGTGCGCGCTTCGACCGGGAGGTCGACATCGACGCTGCGACCCTCGCGCCCATGGTCACCTACGGCACCAACCCGGGAATGGTCATCCCGATCTCGGGGACGATTCCGCAACGACCGGGGGATGCGGCGTTTGCGAAATCGCTCGCCTACATGGGCTTCGAGCCTGGGCGCGCCGTCGCCGGGCAGCCGGTGAACGTGGTGTTCGTCGGCAGCTGCACGAACGGGCGGCTTTCGGACCTGCGCGCTGCGGCATCGCTCATGCGTGGGCGCAAGGTGGCTCCGGGCGTGCAGATGCTCATCGTTCCGGGCTCGCAGGAGGTGAAGCGCGAGGCCGAAGCGGAAGGACTCCATAGGGTATTTCTCGAGGCCGGCGCCGAGTGGCGCGAGTCCGGCTGCTCCATGTGCCTCGGCATGAACGGGGACCTGGTGCCGAAAGGTCAGTACGCGATCAGCACCAGCAATCGCAATTTCGAAGGCCGCCAGGGCGTGGGCGCGCGCACGCTGCTCGCAAGTCCGCTGACGGCCGCGGCCTCCGCCGTGCGCGGGCGCGTCACTGACCCGCGCGAGCTGCTCTAGGAGTTGGGCGCTATGGATCCGATCAAGACGCTGCGCTCGCGGACCGTGGTGCTGCCGGTGAGCGATGTCGACACCGACCAGATCATCCCCGCGCGTTTCCTGACGACCACGACACGGGCGGGCTTGGGCGCGAGTCTCTTCGCCGACTGGCGCTACGATAGCGAGGGTGCGCCGAAGACGGACTTCGTGCTGAACCGTCCGGAGGCGAAGGGCTGCACCATACTGGTCGCGGGCAACAACTTCGGCTGCGGCTCATCGCGCGAGCACGCGCCCTGGGCGCTCACGGACCATGGCTTTCGCGCGGTGGTGAGCACGCAGTTCGCGGATATCTTCTGCAACAACGCGCTCAAGAACGGCCTGCTGCCGGTGATCGTCGACCGCGGCACCCATGCTTGGCTTCTCGAGCATGCCGGCGCCGAGGTCAGCATCGATCTCGAGAGCACGACCCTCGGGCTGCCTACGGGAGAGGCGGTGCGATTTCCGCTCGAGCCCTTCGCGCGTTACTGTCTGATCAACGGCGTCGATGAGCTCGGCTTTCTGCTCGCTCGGGCAAATGAGATCGAGGCTTACGAACGGCGGCGTGCCGCAACCGCATGAAAGCGAGAATTGCCGTCCTGCCGGGCGATGGAATCGGGCCGGAAGTCATTGCGCAGGGATTGCGGTGTCTGCGCGCCATCGCCGAGGGCTTCGGGCACGAGCTCACGCTCACCGAGCTGCCCTTTGGCGGAGCGGCGATCGAGCACTCCGGCACTCCGCTGCCGGAGCGCACCCTCGAGGCCTGTCTCGGAGCCAATGCCGTGCTGCTCGGCGCAATCGGGGGGCCGAAGTGGTCGGCTCCCGATGCCCAGGTGCGCCCGGAGCAGGGCCTGCTCGGTCTGCGCAAGGCGCTCGGCGTGTACGCCAATCTGCGGCCGGTGAAAGTGCACCCTGCCCTGCTCTCCTCTTCTACGTTGAAGCCGGAGGTGATCGCGGGGGTGGACCTCGTGTTCGTACGCGAGTTGACCGGAGGCATTTACTTCGGCGAGAAGCGCCGTGATGCGCGAGGCGCCACGGATTTCTGCACTTACAGCGTCGAGGAAGTCGAGCGCATCGTCCGCTCGGCGGCGCGGTTGGCGCTCAAGCGGCGGCGGCGGCTCGTGTCGATCGACAAATCGAACGTGCTCGAGACTTCGCGGCTCTGGCGAGAGGTGACGACGCGGGTGGTGCGCTCGGAATTCCCCGATGTCGCCCTCGAGCACATGCTGGTCGATGCGGCGGCGATGCACCTCATCCGGCGGCCGCGCGATTTCGACGTGCTGGTGACGGAGAACATGTTCGGCGACATCCTCACCGACGAGGCCTCGATGCTGGCCGGATCGCTCGGCCTCCTGCCCTCAGCCTCGCTCGGCGAAGGTACGCGCGGGCTGTACGAGCCGATTCACGGCTCCGCCCCCGACATTGCCGGTCAGGGCATCGCCAATCCGTATGGCACGATCCTGAGCGTCGCGTTGCTTCTCAGACATTCGCTCGGGCTCGCGGCCGAAGCGGCCGCGCTCGAGCAGGCCGTGTCGCAGGCCATCGAGCAGGGCACGCGCACGCCGGACATCGCGATCGACCGCCAAAGGACCGCATCGACCCAACAGGTCGGGGATGCCGTTCTCAGGGCGATTCGATATGATCGCGAGGTCTAACACTAACAGGCTACCGCCAGCGCTTCGGTCCGATGCGGGCGTGCGCGGGCCGCGCGCTGGAGCCCTGCGGCGAGGTCGGCGCGCAGGTCCTCGAGCCCCTCGATGCCGATGGAGAGGCGGATCAGCCCGTCCGCGAGTCCCGCCTTCAGGCGCGCCGCCGGATCCATCGCGGCATGGGTCATGGTGGCAGGATGGGCCACCAGACTCTCGACACCGCCGAGGGATTCCGCCAGCGAGAAGCAGGCGAGGTCGGCGCAGAATGCCCTCACCGCCTCGTGCCCTCCTTCGAGCTCGAGGGTCACGATGGCGCCGAAGCCGCGCTGCTGGCGGCAGGCGACCTCGTGGCCCGGATGCCCTGGCAGGCCCGGGTAGTAGACCCGCCGGACACCCGGTTGCGCCACGAGCCAGTGAGCCAGCTCGGTGGCGTTGCGTCCATGATGCTCGAGGCGCGCATGCAGGGTGCGAAGACCGCGCAGTGTCAGATAACTGTCGAAGGGAGCACCGGTGATGCCCAGGCAGTTGGCCCACCAGATGAGCTGATCGTGCATCTCCTTGCCTCGGGCCACCACGGCGCCCCCGACCACATCGCTGTGCCCGTTCAGATACTTCGTCGTCGAGTGCACGACCAGGTCGGCTCCCAGAGTGAGCGGCTGTTGCCAGGCGGGAGAGAGAAAGGTGTTGTCAACGACGACGAGCGCCCCCGCCGCGTGCCCGAGCGCCGCGAACTGCTCGATATCCGTGATCCGCAGCAGCGGATTGCTCGGGGTCTCGATCCAAAGAAGCGCGGCGGGCCTTGCGAGAGCGGCCTTGACCGCCGCCGGATCGCCGAAATCGACGAACTCCACGTCCCGCTCGCCGCGGCGCCGCCAGGCATCGAACAGCCGGTACGTGCCGCCGTAGCAATCATGAGGCGCGACGATGCGCGCGCCCGCCGGCACGAGATAACCCACCAGGGTGACCGCGGCCATGCCGGTGGCGGTCACCACGGCGCCAGCGCCCAACTCGAGCTCCGCGATCGCTTCGCCGAGCAGATCGCGGGTAGGGTTGCCCGAGCGGGTGTAGTCGTAACGGCGCTTATCGCCGAAGCCGCGGAACGCGAAGGTCGAAGTCAGGTGGATGGGGGGCACCACGGCCCCGGTGCTGTCGTCGGACTCGATGCCCGCGCGCACCGTCCGGGTGACCTGGTCGGTCGCGTGAGCGCGTGTGAGTTTGGTCATGGCTCGGCTACTCCAAGGCTGCGGCGAAGAGGCCGCGCAGCTGCTGTGATTCCTTGACGAAGGCGTCATGCCCGTAGAGGGAGGAGATTTCGTGAAAGCGGCCGGCGCCGAGGCGCGCCACCATGGCGCGCACGTCGCCCGACGGCACGAGCTGGTCTTCGCGCACGCCGATCGCGAGCGTCGGCACGAAGATGCGGCTCGCATCGACCCGATGCAGGTCGATCGACTCGGACAGGCAGACAAATGACTCCGGCCGATGGCGGGTGGCAAACTCACCGCCGCGGGCCAGGAGATGACGTTCCACCGGAAAGAGAAAGCGGTTCGACTCGAGGGTCGGTGGACCGGCGAAGCGCGCGGCAAACTCCTCACCGCTGCAACAAGTCGACATGGCCAACGCGCGCGCGAGCTTGAGTCCCTCGAGCGGGCGGCCGCTCTCGGCCGCAAGCCGCACGATGGCGCGTTGCACGCTGCGCCAGGCGGTGGCGAGCGGATGCGGCCGATCCGCCGCGCAGAGCACGATCAGCCGTGTCACCCGCTCGGGATGGCGCTCGCCGAAGGCAAGCGCCACCATGCCACCGTAGGAGCCGCCCGCGATCGCCCGCAGGGTCTTGATACCGAGGTGGTCGAGAAGCCGTAGCAGCAGCTCCGCCTGATCGTAGCTCGAGACGCTCGGGAAGGACTGCGACGGCAGCGGCCCGGTCGTATCGTCGCAGGCGCCCAGGTAGTCGAAGCTGAGGATGCGGTAACGGTGGGTATCGAGCGCTTGGTTGGGTCCGGCGATATCCGACCACCAACCGCTGCGCTCGGTTTCACAAACGCGCCGGTTCGCCGCCATGCCGCCAAGCGCACAGATCACCGGCGCGTTCGCGGGCCCGGCCCATCGCCAGGCGACCCGTACACCGCTCAAGCGGCCGCCGTGGTAAAGCGCCATCTCCCCCGGGATCTCGAGCACCCCGTCCCGCACCGCCGGCTCGGCGGCGGGCTCGAGAGGCGCAACAATCCCACTGAGACCCGCATCCACGACGACGGAAGTCGCCCTGGGAAACGGGAGAGGCTCGGCAGTGGCGTTCATCAGAAGCTCCGCACGGTGCTGGCTCGGTCTCACCGGCCCTCCTGCGGAGCGCCCACCAGGTACTGGCGGGTTCGTCGCGTCCATCCCGGTCGCGCCAAGCTGGCGCGACGAGGCTACGCGGACCGCTCATCTGTCGATCGGGCTGCGGGCGCCAGCGCGCGGCTCAGCTCGATCGCAGGAGTTGGCACCTTTCCAGGATGGTTAGTCCTGGCGGTTGCCCCGGCGTCTAAGGGCCTTATCCCTCAGCCGGTCTCGATGAGTGCGGGCAGTCTAGGGTGCGGATATGCAACGCGTCAAGTCGCCGGGTCGGCCGGAGCTTCGCCAGTGTCACATCTTGGCGCCAGCGCCCGTTTTTGTGCTAACGTGATATCGCGCTATTACATTGGGACAGCACGATGAAGACCCACCGCAGCCTCACGCCCCGCCAGGAGGCGCTCGCCGAGCGCAACCTCTACGCCGCCATCGCGAGCCTGCGCAGCGCGGAAGAAGTCCGGGCCTTCCTTCGCGACCTTTGTACGCCGGCGGAGCTGCAGGCCATGGCCGATCGCTGGGCGGTCGTCGACTACCTCGCGCGAGGGCTCCCCTACCGCGAGATCCACCGCCTGACCGGCGTCAGTGTCACGACCATCGGGCGCGTCGCGCGCTTTCTCGCCGCTGGCAACGGCGGCTACGCGCTCGCCGCTTCCCGGTTGGATAAGTCCCGGCCGCAGACCGAGCCGCCCCGCCATGGATGAGCCGCGATTGAAGCTCGCCATCCAGAAGTCGGGGCGGTTGACCGAGCCCTCGCTGGACCTGCTCGTGCGCTGCGGCCTCAAGGTCTCGCGCGGCAAGGACCAGCTGATGGCGTACGGCGAGAACATGCCGCTCGATGTGCTGTTCGTGCGCGACGATGACATCCCGGATCTCGTGCAGGAGGATGTCTGCGACCTCGGGCTGGTCGGCCGCAACGTGCTCGAGGAAAAGCGCCTCGAGCTCGCCGCGCGCGGCCATCGGGCGCGCTTCGAGCAGGTGCGTACGCTTGATTTCGGCCGTTGCCGGCTCGCGCTCGCCGTGCCCGAGGGCACGACTTTCGATGGCGCGCGCACGCTGTGCGGCAAGCGCATCGCCACCACCTATCCGTATCTGCTCGAGCAGTATCTGCGCGAGCGCGACGTCTGCGCCGACATCGTCACGCTCTCCGGCGCCGTCGAGATCGCCCCGCGCTTAGGTCGCGCCGATCTCATTTGCGACCTCGTTTCGACCGGCTCGACGCTGCAGGCCAACCATCTGCGCGAGGTGGAAACGGTGCTCGAAAGTCACGCGGTGCTCATCCGCACCCCGCTTGCGCTGCCGCCGCTCAAGGACGAATGGGTGCAGCGGCTGCTCATGCGCATCGATGGGGTGCAACAGGTCCGCGAGAGCAAGTACATCATGTTGCACGCGCCGCGCGCCGCGCTCACCGAGATCCGCCAACTCCTGCCGGGCAGCGAGTCCCCGACGATCATTCCCCTCGAGGGCTTTCCCGACAAGGTGGCGATCCACGCCGTCTGCCGCGAGAACGTGTTCTGGGAGACGCTCGAGAGCCTGAAGAAGGCGGGCGCCAGCGCGCTCCTCGTGCTGCCGGTCGAGAAGATGCTCGCCTGAGCCATGCGCATTCTCACCTGGCAATCCTTGTCAGCCAGCGAACGGCTCGCGGCGCTCGCGCGCCCCGCGCAGGACTCGCGCGCCGAAATCGAGGCGCTCGCGCGCGAGGTGATCGCCCATGTGCGCGCGGGCGGTGATGAGGCCGTGCGCGCCTACACCCGGCGCTTCGATGCGGCTGAGCCCGGGAGTCTCGCGGTGAGCTCGGAGGAATTCTCGCAGGCCGAGCGTGCGCTGACACCCGAGCAGCGCTCGGCGCTCGAGCGGGCGATCGAGAACGTCGAAGGATTCCATCGCGCGCAACGACCCGACAGTCTGACGCTGGAAACGATGCCCGGGGTGCGCTGCGAGCGGATCATCCGGCCGATCTCGGCCGTGGGCCTTTACGTGCCCGCGGGCTCGGCACCGCTGCCCTCGGCGGTCGTGATGTTGGGGGTACCCGCCCGCATCGCCGGCTGTCCGCGACGAGTGCTCTGCACGCCCCCGGGCCGCGACGGCCGGGCCGCTCCGGCGGTGCTCGCCGCCGCGCGCCTCTGCGGCATCGACATTGTATTCAAGGTGGGCGGCGTGCAGGCCATCGCCGCGATGGCGTACGGCACCGAGACCATCCCCAAGATGGACAAGATCTTCGGACCCGGCAACGCCTGGGTGACCGCGGCCAAGCAGGCGGTGGCGAGCGATCCCGGCGGTGCGGCGTGCGATCTGCCCGCGGGTCCCTCCGAGGTGCTGGTGGTCGCGGATGAGACCGCGCGCGCGGATTTCGTCGCGGCGGACCTCCTCGCTCAGGCCGAGCACGACCGGCAGGCCCAGGCGATTCTCGTCACGACGAGCCGCGCGCTCGCCGAGGCGGTCCGCGACGCGGTCGAAACCGAAGCGCGCAGCCTCTCCCGCGGCGCGATCCTCGAACAATCACTCGCGAGCAGCCGCTGTATCGTCGTGAGCGATCTCGATACCGCGCTCGATGTGGCCAACGCGTACGCGGCCGAGCACCTGATACTCGAGGTCCGCGAGCCGCGTCGCTGGCTCGAGCGCGTGGAAAGTGCCGGCTCGGTGTTTCTCGGCACCTGGTCGCCGGAGCCGATGGGCGATTACTGCTCGGGAACCAACCACGTGTTGCCGACCTACGGCTACGCGCGCGCCTACAGCGGCCTCTCGGTGCTCGATTTCGTCAAGCGGATCACGGTGCAGGAACTCTCGGCCGCGGGCCTGCGCTCACTCGGACCCACCGCCGTGTGCCTGGCGCGCCTCGAAGGGCTCGATGCGCACGCCAACGCCGTGACGCGGCGCCTCGCGGCGCTCGCCGATGGCATGCTTGCCGTGCCCGGGACGGGCTCATGAGCTGGGTTCACGAGCTCGCCCGACCTGACATCGTGGCGCTCGAGCCCTACGAGCACGCCTCCTGGGAGCCGAGCCTCGAGCGACTGCATGCCAACGAGCTGCCCTGGCGTGCCGCCGAGGATGCCTCGCGCGCCGGACTCAACCGCTACCCGGAACCGCAGCCGCGCGAGCTCATTGCGCGCCTGGCGGATCTCTATTCGGCTGCGCCCGCTTCGATTCTCATCGGGCGTGGAAGCGATGAGGCGATCGATCTTCTGACTCGGGCATTCTGCCGCGCCGGGCGCGATGCGGTACTGGTTTGCCCGCCGACCTTCGGCATGTATTCGGTCTGCGCGCGCATCCAGGGTGCTGAAGTCATCCAGGCGCCGCTCCTTGCGGCGAGTGGCTTCGCGCTCGCGAGCGAGGCGGTGCTCGATCGATGCACGATGGCCGTGAAGCTGGTCTTCCTCTGCTCTCCCAACAATCCCACCGGCAACCTGCTCGCCGAAGAGGCGATCCTGCGCATCGCGTGCCGCCTCCTCGGGCGCGCCATGGTGGTGGTGGATGAAGCCTACATTGAGTTTGCGGACCGGCCGAGCCTGGTACGGCTCATCCCCGAGCTACCCAACCTCGCGGTCCTGCGCACCCTGTCCAAGGCCTATGCCCTTGCGGGAGCGCGCTGCGGCGCGCTCATCGCCGATCCGAGCGTCATCTCCCTGCTGCGCAAGATCGTTCCGCCTTACGCCATCCCGCAGCTGACGCTGGAAGCGGTGCTCGACCGGCTGACACCCGAGGCGCTTGCAGGATCGCGCACCCGCCTCGAGGCGCTGCTGGCCGAGCGCAAGCGCCTGCTGAGCGCGCTGCCGCGGCTGAGCCGTGTCACCCAGGCGTGGCCGAGCGAGGCCAACTTCGTGCTCGCGCAATTCGAGGATGCGGGCGCAGCGCTGCTGCGCGCGCGCGCGGCGCGTCTCCTCGTTCGCGATGCGAGCGGCTATCCCGGACTTGCGCGCGCGCTGCGGGTGACGGTCGGCACAGCCGAGCAGAACGGGCGCTTGCTGGAGGCGTGGGCGTGACAAAATCGCCGGGAGCGATTTTGAATGCGGCGAAGCCGCGGCCCGGTAGGGGCGAGGCTCAGCATGAGCCGAGTAACCCTCCGGCAGCGACCCTCTTCATCGATCGCGACGGCACTCTGGTGGAGGAGCCGGCGGACGAGCAGGTCGATTCGCTCGAGAAAGTCCAATTCATGCCGGGCGTGTTCGCCGCGCTCGCGGATCTCGGCCGCCACGGCTATCGGCTCGTCATGGTCACCAACCAGGACGGGCTCGACACCGGGGCCTTCCCGCGGGCCGCATTCGAGCGGCCGCAGCAGTTCATCCTCGAGGCATTCAGCTCCCAGGGCATCGAGTTCGAGGCGATCTTCGTCTGTCCGCACCTGAGGACGGAGGCTTGCGGCTGCCGCAAGCCGCAGACGGGGCTGGTACGGGATTACGTTCACGGCACGGGCGTCGATCTCGCCTCGAGCGCGGTCGTGGGCGATCGCGATACCGACCTTCAGTTCGCGGCCAACCTCGGCGTGCGGGGTCTTAGGGTGCGCCGTCACGGAACCATCGATGAGACCTGGTCCGCGGTCGCGCAGACGCTGACCGCGCGCCGCGCGCAGATCGGGCGGCGTACCCGCGAGACCGACATCGTGGCGCGCGTGAATCTCGACGGTGCCGCGCCCATCGGCATCAGCACCGGCATCGGGTTCTTCGACCACATGCTCGAGCAACTCGCCCGACACGGCGGCTTTGCGCTCGAGCTCACGTGCAAAGGCGACTTGGGAGTCGATGAGCACCATACGGTGGAGGATTGCGCGCTCGTGCTCGGCGAGGCGCTACGGCGGGCGCTGGGATCCAAGGTCGGCATTGCCCGCTACGGCTTCCTGCTCCCCATGGATGAGGCGCAGGCGCAGGTCGCCATCGATTTGTCCGGGCGCCCGTTCGCGCAGTTCTCCGGCCGTTTCCCGCGCGAGTCGATCGGCGGCCTGCCCACGGAGCTGGTGCCGCACTTTTTCCGCTCCCTGGCCGAGTCCCTGGGCGCGGCCGTGCACGTGAGCGTCACCGGGGAGAACACTCATCACATGATCGAGGGCTGCTTCAAAGGCGTCGGGCGCGCACTGCGGCAGGCGCTGCGGCGCGAGAGCGCCGAGCTGCCGAGCACCAAGGGAGTGCTCTCTTGACCACGCTGCTACCGCGAGCTCGCCTGTTCCGCACAGGCTCGCTCAGGGTGCCCGTTTCGCGCTTCCGCTGCGAGCACCTGCTCGATGAAGTCGAAATCATCGAAGCATGCATCTCTCGCATTCACGCGCAGGACCCGGTCGTCACAACCGGCAATCTCTCTCATCCCTTCATGCAGGATACTGCGGGCTGCATTGATGTCGCGATCGTGGTGCGTGCCGCACCGGGGACAGCGCCACTGCCGCTCATCGAGCTTGAGCTCATCGAGCACGTGCCGGCAGTGCGAGCAGGTCTTGCTCGATGGGAACCACGGAGAGACTTCAAGAATGACCCGACCCGCAGCGTCCCCCTTGTAAAGGAGCTGCCGGCGGATCTCGCCGAACGCGGCATCGTGGATCGCGCGGGCATGCATCCCGCGCGCCAGTGCCTTCACGTTCAGGTGTTCAATCGCTATCAAATCGAATTCGCGCACCAGGCGAGTGGTGAGCCCGTGAATGGCCGCCTGGCGCTCTTGGCGTATCTTCGCTTGGATCTTCGCTACCCTCAGGCGCTGCTTTTCCCGCCGTTTGCTCCCCTTCTGGCGCCTGGCGAGACACCGCTGCTGCTGGCGCAGGTAGCGCAAATGCGCCTTCAGGCGCTTGGGGTTTACGACCTTCTCCCCCGTCGAGAGAGTGGCGAGGTGCGTGAGCCCAAGATCCACACCCACCGAGCGGTTCACGATGGAAAGCGAGAGCGAGGAGGCTTCGATTTCGCTCGTGAAGCTCACGAAGTACCGTCCGGCGGCATCCCTCGAGAGGATGACCATATCGGGTTTCTCAATGCCGGGCAGCTCTTCGGCGAGCTTGAGCTTCTCGAGCTTCGGCAGGCTCAAGATCCCGGCAGACCAGCTCGCACCGACATCCTGGAACCTGAGAGTCCCGCCTGCGCACCTGCGCTTGAACTTCGGATACCGCCCCCGGTGGGCAAAGAAGTTGGCGAACGCCCGATCCTGATCCCGCAGGCACTGAGTAAGACAGGTCGCGGGGATCTCTGCCAACCAGATGTGATCCGGCGTCCGCTTCCACTGCGTCAGCCAGCGTGAGATGTCGATGCCCGTGAGAGAGAGATGGCATTCTCGGTAGGCTTCAGAGCGGATGCCGAGGGAGGTGTTCCACAGCCAGCGGACCGCGCCCAGCCAGCGGTCAATCATTCTTCGTTGCGCGCCGTTGGGGTAGGCGCGCAGACGGTAGCTTCGTGTCGCCCCTGCCACCGTCTCCAATACTAACACTTCGGGCCGCAGCGTGAAACATTACATCCGATGCCGGCGCGCAACGCCTCGGATCGAGCGGCGCCCCAATGGCTTGAACCGGCGGGGTCGCTCACGTCCGTGTTCGCCCTGATGGAAGCGCTGATCATCGACAACGGCGGCGCCAACCTCGCATCCCTCCAGTTCGCATTCGAGCGGCTGGGAGCGCGTGCTCGGGTGAGCTCCGATGCGCGGGAGCTCGCCGCGGCGGCGAGAGTCGTGTTGCCCGGCGTGGGATCGGCCGCGGATGCGATGCGGCGGTTGCGCAGATCGGGCATGGCGGAAATGTTGCCGAGCCTGCGACAGCCGGTGCTCGGCATCTGTCTCGGGATGCAGCTGCTCTTCGAGCGCTCCGGGGAGGGCGCGACGCAGTGCCTGGGCGTCATTCCGGGGACGGTGCGGCGGCTCGAGTCGGCGCGCGGCCGACCGGTGCCGCACATGGGTTGGAATCGGCTGGCGCCCTTGCGGCAGGACCCGCTGCTCGAGGGGATCAAGCCGGGCGAGTACTTCTACTTCGTGCACAGCTACGCGGCGCCGGTGGCGGAGGCCACCGTGGCGCAGGTGGAGTACGGGGAAGTGCTGTCCGCAATCGTCAGGCGGGAGAACTTCTGGGGGACTCAGTTTCACCCGGAACGGTCTTCTGCGGCGGGCGCACGGCTGCTCGCCAACTTCCTCGAGTTGAGTTGACGGGTCGATGCTGTTGATTCCTGCCATCGACCTGCGCGCCGGATGCTGTGTCCGCCTGTATCAGGGGGATTTCGGGTCGGAAACGCGGTACGCGTATTCGCCGCCGGAGCTCCTCGAGAAGTATCGCGCGCTCGGGGCCTCGTGGGTTCACGTGGTCGACCTCGAGGGGGCGCGCGCTGGCGTGCTGGCCAACCGCGAAGTCATCCTCGAGCTTGCGAGGCAACCGGGGCTGAGACTGCAGGTGGGCGGCGGCATCCGCTCGACCGAGGCGATCAGGGAGCTGATCGGAAGCGGCATCGAGCGGGTGGTGATCGGCAGTGCGGCCGTCGAACGGCCGGATGAGGTCATCGGCTGGATGCGCCGCTTTGGCGCCGAGCGGGTTTGTCTGGCGCTCGATGTGAAATGCGATTGGCACGGGCAGCCGCAGGTACGCACGCGTGGCTGGCAGGCCGGGACCGCGATGTCCCTCTGGGAGGCGCTGCAGCCTTACCCGGCGGCGGGGGTGCGACACGTCCTCTGTACCGACATCGAGCGCGATGGCGCGCTGTCAGGTCCCAATCTCGGACTCTATCGCGAGGCCGTCGAGCGCTTTCCCCGCCTCGCATGGCAGGCCTCCGGCGGCGTGCGGGACAGCGCCGATCTCGAGGCGCTCGCACGGATCGGTGTTGCCGCCGCGGTGAGCGGCAAAGCCCTGCTCGAAGAGCGGATCAGACCCGAGGAGCTGCGAACATACTTGCCCGACGCATCATTCCCTGCCTCGACGTCCGCGACGGTCGGGTCGTAAAGGGTGTCCGCTTCCGCGACCACCGGGTCGTGGGCGATATCATCGAGCTCGCCTCCCGCTATCGCGATGAGGGCGCGGACGAGCTCGTCTTCTATGACATCACGGCGAGCCCGGAGCGGCGCTCGGTGGATCGCGGCTGGGTCCGGCGGGTGGCGCGGGTGTTGGATGTGCCCTTCTGCGTGGCGGGCGGCATCCGCTCGGTGGCCGATGCGGAGGAAGTCCTCAACGCCGGTGCAGAAAAGGTGTCGATCAACTCGCCGGCGCTCGCTGAACCGGCGCTCATCGGGGCGCTGAGCAGCCGCTTCGGCTCGCAGTGCGTGGTGGTCGGCATCGACAGCCAGCTCACGGCCGAAGGTCACCGCGCCTATCAGCTCGCCGGTGATCCTGCACGCAGCCGCAAGTCCGGTCGCGACGTGCTCGCCTGGGTGCGCGAGGTGCAGGAGCGCGGCGCGGGCGAGATCGTCCTCAACTGCATGGGGTGCGATGGCGTGCGCGAGGGATATGACATCGAGCAGCTGCGGACCGTCCGGGACATCTGTCGCGTGCCGCTCGTGGCCTCGGGCGGCGCGGGCGCCATGGAGCACTTCACCGCCCTCTTCCGGGAAACCGGCGTCGATGCCGCACTCGCCGCCGGCGTGTTTCATTCCGGCGCCATCCGGATCCCCGAGCTCAAGCGGGCTTTGCGGGCGGCGCAAATCGAGATCCGCCCATGACCGATGCCATCGCCGCGGGCGCGCCGCTCGCCCCCGTGGAGCTCGCCATGCTCGACTTCGATAAATCCGGCGGACTCCTGCCCGCCATCATCCAGCATGCGGCAAGCGGCGCCGTCTTGATGTTGGGGTACATGAATCGCGAGGCGCTCGGCGAGACGCTGCGGCGACGCCGGGTCGTCTTCTTCAGCCGCAGCCGCCAACGTCTCTGGGAGAAGGGCGAGACCTCCGGCCACACCCTCGAGCTCGTCGGCGTGCGCGCCGATTGCGATCGCGACACGCTGTTGATCAGCGCCCTGCCGACAGGTCCGGTCTGTCATGTCGGCACCCGCACCTGCTTCGGCGACGGACCAGCGGATGGCGCGGCGGGACTCGCCTTTCTCGGCGCCCTCGAGCACCTGATCGCACAGCGGATCGCCGAGCGTCCGCAAGGCAGCTACACCGCGCAGCTCTATGCCGAGGGACCGAAGCGCATCGCACAGAAGGTCGGCGAGGAGGGACTCGAAGTCGCGCTCGCGGCCGCGGCGGAAGGCGATGACCAGGTGGTGTCGGAGGCCGCCGATCTTCTCTATCACCTGCTGCTGCTCCTCAAGAGCCGCGACCTGCGGCTCGAGCAAGTGGTCGCTGAGCTCGAGTCCCGGCATGCCGGCAGGCTGACGCCCCAGCCCTGACTGTCGTCAAGCGGGAACAATTCTGGCGACCGGCGGACCCGACTCCGCCAAGTCGGCAATCACGCCACCGCGGACATGGAAGCCAACGCTATGAAGTATGGTCTGACTTTGATGATGCTGCTACTGGTCGCCGGAGGCGCGCTGCATGCCCAGGAGCCTCTACCTGCGGGCGTGAACACCGCGGTCGAAGCCATGGGTGGCAACAGTGCGCTGCAGCTGCGCTATCTCGCGCCTTCGCCCTGGGCGGTGGCGGGCGCGCGCAGCGATCTTGACTACGGATTTCTCTTCTCGCAGGACCGCGACATCATCGGAACCGCCGCGCTGATGTTTCATACGGACCTCAACCTCATTCCGGGACTGACGATCGATATTGGTCCGCAGGGATATCTCGCGGCGCTCAACGCGCTGAACAAAACCGACGTCTTTGCGGTCGCCTTCGGCGCGGATGCGCGCTACCCGCTCCCGTTCCTTTCCCGCTGGGGAATCGCCGCCTTCGGCAGCGCCTTCTACTCTCCCGGCGTGCTGACCTTCGGCAACGCGCAGAATGTATACGACTTCACCGCCGGCGGGGAGGTGCGATTCACCTCGCGACTCGCGGGCCGGGCGGGCTATCGCTGGCTCAAGTTCACGTTGGTCAACGAGCCGGACGATCGCGTCCAGAACGAGCTGTTTGTAGGACTGCGCTGGCAACTGCAGTAGTCCGTGATCTTGGCCGTCGACGCCGGGAACACTCCTGGCTAGCAAGCAACACGAGCCGGGCAGCTGGTACTCGGCAGGAGATGCGAATATGCAACATTCGAAGCGTTTGCTCGCGTTGGTGGGCTGCGCCCTGGTCGCCGGCGTCGGCGTCGCTCGGGCGCAGGATCAGGGCGGTGCGCAAAATCCCGCCACCGCGGCGGACACCGGTTTCTACATCGGCGGCGGCTACGTCCGCGCCCAGGTGAACAACGTGTTTGGCACCACCGGATACGGCTTCAAGATCGACGACAATGCCTGGAAAGCCATCGTGGGATTTCGGCCGATTCCCCCCTTCGCCGTAGAAGCCAACTACGTCGACCTCGGTCATCAGAGCGCGCCGCTTCTCGGTGGTAACCCTTACGGCCGTGCGGACGCGCGCGCGTTCGATATCTTCGGAGTGGGGCTCCTGCCCCTGGGACCGATCGACATCTACGCCAAAGCCGGTGGCGCCCGCTGGACGCTGAGCGGCAACACCCTGGGTCCTGACAACACGCTGTTCCACCTCAATCGCACCGGCACGAGCTTCGTATGGGGTGCGGGCATCCAGGCACACTGGGGCCCGATCGGCGGGCGGCTCGAGTACGAGCACTTCAACATGCCCTACACGGATGGGGCGAGACTCTACACGGCGGCCATCACCTTCACTTTCTGATCGACCTTCCGCGTCGGCCGGCGCGTCGGCCGATGCGATCGCGTCGCCGAGCGACGACGGCACCGCCCTGCGCCAGGCCGCGGGAACGATTCTTGGTGCAGGCGCGTTAGAGCCTCGCTAGGCGTCGTTCAGGCGGCTTTTTTCGAATCATGCGCATCCTTCTCCTGGCCGCGGCCGCCGTCATCGCGCTCTGCTCGTGCGCGCAGCTGCCAATCGTCAGCGAGCACCAGCTGGCTCAAGAAGCTTCCGGCTCGCAGCAGATACGCGTCTACGGCACGCACGGTCCGCTATCCCGGTGGCAGGCAAAAAGGGTGCTCGCCCGTGTCGCCGCCCAGGCGCCCGATGCGGATGTCTTCGATCGGCAGCTCGCGATCGAGCAGATCATCGCCGAAAGCCCCCTCTACACCGGCAACAGCGTGCGCGTGCTGCAGGACGGCGCCCAAACCTTTCCGGCGATGTTCGCCGCGATGCAGGGGGCGCGGCGCTTTCTGTATCTCGAGTACTACACCCTGCAGGACGTCGCGAGCGGCGGACGCAAGCTCAGCGACGTGCTGGCGGCAAGAAGCCGTGCTGGAGTCCGCGTCAGGGTGATCTACGATGCGATTGGCTCGCTCGGTACCCCGGCGACCTTCTTCACGCGCCTGGAAGCCGCGGGCGTGAAGTTCGTGCAATACAACCCGATCAAAACGGCGCCTCTATCGCTGAATGACCGCGATCATCGCAAGATTCTCGTCGCCGACGACAAAGTGGCGATCGTCGGCGGCGTCAATCTCAGCACCACCTACGAGAGCGTGCCGCCGATCGTCCACGAGCTCGGGCGCAGCAAGGAGGGCGGCGACAAACAGCGACCCGATCAGTCCTCCGCCCATCCGGTCTGGCACGACGTCGATCTGGAGATTCGCGGCCCGGTGGTCCCCGTGCTCTCGCGGCTCTTTCGCCAGCATTGGCGCGAGCAGAAGGGGCCGCCGCTCGCACCCGACGGACCGATCAAGGAGACGCGCCAGGGTAATGAAATCGTACGCGTGATCGGCAGCAGTCCCGCGCAGCTCGCGACGCGCTACTACGTGTCGGTCCTGACCGCCGTACGCTCGGCACAGAGCAGCATCTGGCTGACCGCGGCCTATTTCGTGCCTACCGCGCAGGAGCTGCGCGCGCTGAGAGCGGCAGCCCGGCGCGGCGTCGACGTACGGCTGATCCTGCCCTCGCACAGCGATGTCGGTGCCACCCTCGCGGTGCAGCGCTCGTATTATCCGCGGCTGCTTGCGGCCGGGATCAAGGTCTACGAGCGCAGCGACGGCATCGTGCATTCCAAGAGCATGGTGATCGATGATGTGTGGTCGCTGGTCGGCTCATCCAACTTCGACCAGCGAAGCGTGCTTTTCAACGACGAAGTCGATGTCGTGGTGCTTGGAAAACCGACGGCGGATCAGGTTCGCCGGACCATGTTGGCCGACATCCGCCACAGCAAGCGGATCACCTGGCAGACGGTGCGCGCGCAGGGCACTCTGCAACGGATGAAGGGTTGGTTCTGGAGGCTGTGGCAGCAGCTGTTATAGATTCGGCCCGTAGCCGCCTGACGGTGCGACCGGCGGCCGGCGAGCTCACTGCGGCGAGAGACTGACGGCCTTCTCCTCGGCCACGTACGCCTCGTCATTGCGTCCCTGCGCGCGCAGCGACGCCGCGATCAGTTCCCACGCCGAGGCCTGCGCATGCGCATCTCCGGTCGCGAGATAGAGCGCCTTGCGCCCCATTCCATAAGCCTGCGCCGGATTGCCCGCGAGAATGTTCTCCCGCCCCAACTCGATCCACACCAGCGGATTGTGCGGCTCGATGCCGAGCGCCCGCTCCAGAGTCTGCGCCGCGATGCCGAAATTGCGGCTCTGCTCCTGCGCATGCGCCTCCCCGACGAGGGCCGCCGCGGCCGCGCTCAGCGCGAATTGGCGCGGCGGCGGCGCGCCGGGCGTCTGTGGGGGCGCGGGGGCCCCTTCGAACGGCGCCGGCGGCGCCGCGGCCGGCGTTTGCGCCGGCGCGGTCTGCTGCGGCTGCGGCTGGGGATAACCGGCCGTGTTGCCTGCGGTCTCGCTTTGCGGCGGGGCCAACATGACGCAACCCGCCAATACTCCACCCAGCACGACCGCCCCGAGGATAATTTTCATCTTTTCCAACCTCAATGCAACAGCCGACGCAGGAGCTGCCCCGCCCGATCAAATAGCGCGCCGGCCGTCGTTCCCATCGTCGTCTCCCTGGCACAGCCCGGCATCGCCGCCACCTGCGTCCCCGCGGGCAGCGCCACCTGCACGGGCAACGCTCCCGGGCACCCCGGCTGCGCCCCAAGGCCGGTGAGGTAATCGATCCACGTCTCCGTCAGCCCCTCGGGCGGCGGCATGTCGAGCGGCCGCGTGCCGAGCCCCGACATCAGATGCGCCCACACCGGCAGCGCGCCCTCGGAGCCCGTCAACCCTGTCGGCTGATAATGATCGTAGCCCACCCACACCACCGCGAGCTCGCTTCCCGAGAAACCCGCGAACCAACTGTCGCGATCCTGCGAGGAGGTTCCCGACTTGCCCGCCGTAACCAGCCCCGGTGGCAGGATGCGCAGCGCCGGCAGTCCCGTGCCATGCGTCATCACCTGCTCCATCATGCTCTCGACCTCATAAACGTCCGCTGAAGGAGCGACCTGAGTCACCTGTACCGGAAAGGCCTGGAGGGGTTTATCGTCGGCGCTCACCACCGCCTGCACGGCCCGCAGCGGCGTGCGGAATCCCCCGTCCGCGAGCCCGTTGTAGAGCTGCGCCACCTCGAGCGGCGAGATGTCGATCGCGCCGAGCAGCATCGCCGGCACCTGATCCGGTGTCTGCTCCAGCCCGAAGCGCTGCAGCGTGTTCGACACCTTGTCGAGGCCGACATCCATGCCGACGCCGACCGTCGCGTCATTGAGTGAATCCCCGAGGGCGCGGACGACCGGCACCGGCCCGTAGTTGCGGCGGGTGAAATTCTCCGGCCGCCAGTACCGTCCGCTCGCGAGCTTGATGCTGACGGGCTGGTCCTGGACGATGGTGGCCGCGTTGTAGCGTCCGGTCCCGAGCGCCGTGAGATAGATGAAGGGCTTCACCAGCGAGCCGATGGAGCGGCGCGCATCGAGCGCGCGGTTGAAGCCATCGAAGTCGACATCCCGCCCGCCCACGATCGCAAGCACATCGCCGCTTTGCGGCGAGGTCACCACGACCGCGCCTTCCAGCTTGGCATCGCGGCGGTGATGCCGCGTGTCGAGCAACCGCAACTGTGCATCGAGCGAGCGCTCCGCGAGCTCCTGCACCCGCGGCTCGAGACTCGTGTAGATCCGAAGTCCCGCTTCGGTCAGCTCCTTCTCCGGATAGTCCCGCTGCAACGCCCGGCGCACCAGATCCAGATACGCCGGGTAGTAGGCGCCCGAAGCGCCGCTCGTGACGCCGAGCGGCTGCCGCTCGGCAAGCCGCGCCTGCTGCGGGTCGACGACACCCTGGGCGGCGAGAATGTTCAGCACCAGATCGCGCCGCGCCAGCGTCCGCTGCGGATGGCGGCGCGGATCGTAGTAGGTGGGTCCGCGCACGATGGCGACCAGAGTCGCGATCTGCGGCAGATCGAGCTCCGCGAGCGGCTTGGCGAAATAGAACTCGCTCGCGAGTCCGAAACCGTGGATCGAGCGGTTGCCGTCCTGACCGAGGAAGATCTCATTGATGTAGGCATTCATGAGATCCGCCTTGCTGAAGTGCGAGGCCAGCGCGACCGCCATGATGGCCTCGCGCACCTTGCGCCCCAAGGTCTGTCGGTTGGAGAGGAAATAGCTCTTCACGAGCTGCTGTGTCAGCGTGCTGCCGCCTTCCTCGATGTGATGCGAGCGCAGGTCGACCCAGAGCGCCCGCACGATCGCCGTCGGATCCACCCCCCGGTTGGTATCGAAGGTACGATCCTCCACGGCCTTCAGGGCCGCCGGCAGGAGCGGTGGCACTTCCCGCGGAGTCACCACGATGCGGTCAACACCATCACTCGGAAAGAGGCTGCCGATGAGGAGCGGATCGAGCCGGATGACCGGTACTTCCCGTCCGGCGCCATCACGCAGATCCTGGACGCCGGTCGGCCCGAAGAGAACCGACAGCAGGGTCGCCGGCCGGCTGCCATCGGCGAACTGCGCGGCGCGCAGCACGAGATCGATGCGCTCGCCGCTCATGCGGTAGGTGCCGGGCGTCCGCGGGTCGGCAGCCGGGTGGTAGGAGAGACGCTGCAACTCGTGCACGAGCTGCTGAGGGGAGAGCTCGAGGCCCGCGTAGAGCTCGAGGGGCGCGGCATAGACGCGGGCGGGCAGCGTCCAGCGCAGTCCCTCGAACCGGTGCGTGACCCTGCGATCGAGATGGTAGATGTAGCCGGCACACCCCAGTGCGCCCAGGAGCAGCACGCCAGCGAGCAGTCCCCGCAGGCCCGAGCGAGCCGACCTTCTGCCGCGCCGGGACGAGCCGGACCGCCGTCCCGAGGAACGCCGGGGCGAGTTCAAGAGAGCACCAACTCCTCTGCCGGCTCGCGCAGATTGTAGTGCGAGCTCATGCAGTGGCCGTACGCGCCGGCATTGGCGATGAGGATGACTTCCCCCTCGCGCGTCGGCGGCAGGAGCCGATCGTGACCGAGGACATCGGCGCTCTCGCAGATCGGACCCACGATGTTCACAAGCTCGGTAGCAGGCTCCATCAGGCGAGTGAGATTGGCGATCTCATGATATGCACCATAGAGTGCCGGTCGGATCAGGGAGTTCATGCCGGTGGCGATGCCGACGTAACGCACGTCCCCCTTGCTCTTCAGCTGCGTCACCCGCGCGAGCAGCACGCCGGCGGGGGCGACCAGATACCGACCCGGCTCCAGCCAGAATTCAAGCTGCGGATGCTCGGCGCGCAGCGCCGCGAGCAGCGTGTCGAGCTTTGCGAGATCCAATCCCGGTTGATCACTTCGCTCCGGCACTCCGAGGCCGCCGCCGATGTCGATCGCGCGCACGGCATCGAAGCGCTGCGCGAGCCCGGCCAGCTGCCGCGCCGTGCGCTGCCAGGTCGTGACATCGAAGATGCCGCTGCCCACGTGCGCCTGCAGACCCACCACGCGCGCGCCGGCCTTGCGCGCCGCCTGCGCGAGTCGCTCGAGATCGGCGACCGGCACGCCGAACTTGGCGTGCGCGCCCGCGGTGCGTACGTGATGATGATGCCCGGCGCTCACGCCCGTGTCGACCCGAACGAGGATCTCGCGGTCGCGGAACAGGCTCTCCCACTGCGAGAGCGCGTAGAGATTGTCGACGGTGACCTGTACGCCGCGCGCGAGCGCCCAGGCATACTCCTCGCGCGAGGCGAAGTTCGGCGTGTAGAGCACGCGCCGCGGCTCGAGCCGCGGGAAGAGCTCGAGCACCCGCTCCGCCTCGTTGCGCGACACACACTCGAATTCGACGCCCTCTTCCCGCAGCGCCCGCAGGAGCGCCGGGTGCGGGTTGGCCTTCATGGCGTAGTGCACGCGGGCGATCGAGCCCATGGCGCGCAACGCGCGTGCCGCCGTGCGCACCGTGTCGAGGTCGTAGACGTACGCGGCGGCGCGCGCCCCGAGAGCCGCGAGAATCTGCTCCCGCTTCCCGCGCCACCAGGGCGCCGGTGTCGCCGTGCCGCCCTCGGGCTTCGCGAACAGTTGCTCCCATGTGGGCCCGAGCACGCGATCGCCCGGGACCGGGCGAATCAGCAGCTCATGGAGCTGATCGACGAGGCGATCCCCCTGGCGCTCATCGACGACGAAGGTGAAGTTGAGATCGTTGGCCGCCTGGCTCACGAGATAGATCTTCTGCTCCTCGAAGAGCTCGAACGCGCCGCCCAACTGGTGCAGGATCGCGCGGATATTGCGTCCGACCAGGCTCACGGAGGCGCACGGTCCTATCACCTGCACGCGACACAGACGCGAAAGGTCACTCACCAGTCCGGCGAGCAGGCTCTCATCGAGCGTGTTGGCGGCCGGATCGAGTGAGACGGTTACGTTGGTTTCCGAGGTCGACACCAGATCCACAGACATGCCGTGGCTCTTGAAAACCTGGAAGGCATCGGCGAGAAATCCCACCTGGTGCCACATGCCCGGGCTCTCGAGCGAGACGAGAGTGATGCCCTTTTTGGTGCAGACCGCTTTCACCTGCGCGGTACCGTCACCGCCCTCCGCGGTGAGCACCGTGCCCTCGAGGTCCGGCGCCTGTGTCGCGTAGACGTGGAGCGGAATCCGGTATTGACGTACGGGCAGGATGCAGCGCGGGTGCAGCACCTTGGCGCCGCTGGTGGCAATTTCCTGCGCCTCATCGTAGTGGAGCGACCGAAGGAGCCGCGCCGTCGGCGTCGAGCGCGGGTTGGCGCTGAACATGCCGGGGACATCCGTCCAGATCTCGAGCCGCCGCGCGCGCAGCTTCGCGGCGAGATAGGCCGCGGAGGTGTCGGAGCCGCCCCGGCCGAGGAGCACCGTGTTGCCCTCGCCGTCGCTGGCGATGAATCCCTGGGTGACCACGATCGGGGCGAGCTCGGCGAGACGCTTCTGCAGCGGCGGATCGGGCGCGAAGCCGCAGGTGGCCGAGAGAACGCTCGACTTGGCGGAGGCGCTCGCACGCTCCTCGGCGATGAGCATGGTGCGCGCATCGGCCCAATCAACGGCCAGGCCCTGCGCGCGCAGGAAGCGGGCGCCGAGATCGGTCGCCATGAGCTCGCCGCTCGACATGACACGGGCGCGCGTGCGATCGCTCACCTCATCGATGAGCGCAATGCCCGCCGCGATCTGACGCAGCTCCGCGAGCTGACGCTCACACTCCGTCCCGAGGGGGATGCCGAACTCCGCGGCGAGCCGGCGGTGTCGCTCCTCGATGATCCTCAGCTCCTCCTCCTGCGCCTCGCCGCGCGCGGCCAGCAGCAGCTTCTCCAGACGGTCGGTGATGCCGGTGAGCGCGGAGTGAACGATGAGCACCCGGGCCCCTTCGGCGCAGCGTGCGGCCGCGACCTGGGCGATGTTCCGCCAGTTGATCAGCGAAGAGACGCTGGTGCCGCCGAATTTGAGGACGATCCAGTCGGATGCGGTGCGAGTCACGCGAATGTTCCGCAGGCAAGCGGCGGCGAGGGCAGCCGCCGTGTAGGCCCCGGGTGAGGCCCTCGAGTCGAGCAGTCCCCCAGGCGGCGCGCGGCGCAGCTGCGCCCGGCCGCCCTGCTCGGGGTCGATGGAGCGTCGTTAAAGCTCTTCGTCGAAGTCGCGCAGGTCCTTCTCGAGCTTCTTGTCCGCGAGCACTTCTTCCAGGCGGCTCCACGCAGCCTTGCCGCGCTTGACCTGGTTGCGGACGCGCTTGTCCACCCGGTCGAGCAGCCGGTCGTAGTCGGTGCTGTCCTCGGTGGCGGCCCCGCTCAAGAATTCCTCGTCGAGATCGAAGCTCTCGTTGTCTCGTTCCGACATCTAACGCCGCAAATCCTGAGTTAAATCAAGGGGTAGTGCCTCATGGGCACAGAGCAAGGCAGCGAACTATAACGGATTCGCGCCCGAGAGCAATACCGCAAATGGGAGGCCTGCCCGGCTACTCCGTTCTGTCGCGGATGGTAATCGGGGCGCCTCGGCTGAGACCCAAGCCCTCGGCCGCGCTCTGCTCCGCCCGCGCGATTTCCACGACCCCGAAGGAATTGATCAGCGCCAGGTATTCCCCCGGCCGGGCATCGCCATACGTGCGAAGGAGCGGGAAGGCGTGATTGGCCGCATGCACCAGCGGCAGCCGGAACCGCGCGACCAGACCCGCATCGATGTTGCTGATCAGATTGCCGAAATGGTCGATGGCGATGATCACGCCCGCGACGCTCGCGTGCTCGACGGCGGGCTCATCGACCCAGGATGGCACGAGGGAGTCCGCGTCAGCCGCCTCGCCCAGCTCCGCCGGCATGCATCGGCCAGCGGCCAGCTCCGCCGCCACGGGGGCGAAGATATCCCGACCATGAAAAGTGGCGCTGACATGCTGGATCCCGAGCCGCGCGAGGCCTTCGGGCCGTAGACGCACGATGGCCGCCTGGGGATGCCGCGCCACCAGCGGGGCCAGCAGCCCGTTGTCCGGCGCGACGAACAGATGCTCTGCCGCGCTCACGACGACGATGTCGCGCGCGGTGCCCACCCCGGGGTCCACCACCGCCACGTGCACGGTGCCGGCCGGGAAGTAGCCGAATGCCCTGGCCAGCCAGAAGCCGGCCTCCGCAGGCCAATGAACCACGATCTCGTGGGTGAGGTCGATGAGCTTTGCGGCCGGGAAACGGCTGAGAATTCGACCCTTCATGACCCCGACGAAGGGCCCCTGGTGCCCGAAGTCCGTCGTGATGGTGATGACCCCGGAGGGCCCCCCTGGCACGGCCCTCAACCCGGCCTCCTGCGCGAGCGCTCGCCGCGAAGCGGCTCGCCCTCCGCGCAAGTGCGGCAGCGATCGGTGTACGGCACGGCCTGCAGCCGTTCCTCCTCGATGGGCTCGCCGCAGCCTGCGCAGATGGCGTAGCGCCCCTCCTCGAGGCGCCGCAGCGCCGCCTGCAGCAGGCGCAACTCCTGCTGTGCCGACTCGGAAATGGCCCCGAGAACATCGTCGGATTCGCGCTGGGTCACTTGCTCGGCGAAGTCCGCGCTCAGTGGATCGGACTCGTGTCTCAAGTCCGCGCTCGCTCTGCTCGCCCGCGTCTGCAGCTCCTCCCGACGCTTGAGCAGCCGCGCACGTACCGCTTGTATGTCCACCGCAGCCTCCGGGCAAATGCAGGAGCAATCGTTCTGCGTAATATAACCCCACATGATCGTATTGACCGTCAACACCGGCAGTACCTCGGTCAAGCTCGCCGCTTTTGAGATCGAGGCCGCTGACGGGACAGTCGGACCGGTACCCCGTCCGGCTCAGGCGCAGCATCTCACCGGCCCGCATCTCGATGCGGCCGCGAGCCTGCGCCGCTTTCTCGGGCAGCTGCGCGAGCCACCGGCGGCCGCTGCGCATCGGGTCGTCCATGGCGGTACACGCTTTACGGCCCCGGTACTGATCGACGAGGACGCGCGCCGGGCGATCGAAGGGCTTTCCGAGCTGGCGCCACTCCATAATCCGGTGGCAGTGCGTTGGATCGATGCCGCCCGTGAGGTCTTGGGGCCCGCTGTCCGGCAGGTGGCCGCCTTCGACACCTCCTTTTTCTGCGCACTGCCCCGGGTCGCCGCCGAGTACGCCCTGCCGCCGGAGCTCGGCGCCCGGCTGGGCGTGCGCCGGTATGGTTTTCACGGATTGGCGCACGAATCGATGTGGCGGCGCTGGATCGAGCTCGAGCCTGCGCTCGCCGGCGGCGGCCGGCTCATCACCCTGCAGCTCGGCGGTGGCTGCTCCATGGCGGCGCTGGACAAGGGACGGCCGCTCGACACCTCGATGGGATTCTCGCCCCTCGAGGGGCTCATGATGGCTACCCGTTCGGGGGACGTCGATGCCGCGATCGTGCCTTATCTCGAGCGGCGACTCGGGGTGAGCGGCGAACAGGTCCTGGCGATGTTGAACGAGCGAGCGGGACTCGCCGGCGTGGCCGGCAGTGCGAGCGACCCCCAATCGCTCCTCGATGAGGGCTCCGAGCGGGGTCGGCTCGCCGTCGAGCTCTACTGCTACCGGGCGCGAAAGTACCTCGGCGCCTATCTTGCTGTGCTCGGCGGCTGTGACGGCATCACCTTTGGCGGCGGCGTGGGTGAGCACGTGGCGGAAGTCAGGGCGCGCATCCTACGCGGCCTCGAGTGGGCGGGCATCGAGCTCGATGCTGCCGCCAACCGGGCCGCGACCGGCAGTGAGTGCCGCATCAGTGCGGTGGGCAGCCGGGTGACCGTGCGGGTGATACCGGTGTACGAAGAACTCCTTATGGTGCGCGCGGCCGTGACGGTGGCTAAACTGGCTCAACAACCTGGATCGAGGATGCTCCCATGAGCCCAACGTTCGATGCCGGAAAGCTCGCGGAAGACATCAAGGCGCTGGTGCGAGACGCCGAGGCGCTGTTGCGCGCGAGCGCCGAGAACGCGGAGGAGCTGACCGATGATGCGCGGGAGCGCACCGAGCAGTCGCTGCACGCGCTTCGCAGTCAGCTCGCCGATATCGAGCGCGACCTCAAGGGCCGAGCGGAGGTTCTCGACGGCTATGTGCGTGATAATCCCTGGACCGCGATTGCGATCGCCGGTGGTGTGGCGCTCCTCGTCGGCTTGCTCGTGGGTCGGCGCTGATGCGCGAGGCGCAAGGCGACGACCCGATGTCCGAAGCGGATGCACTGCCGCCTGGCATGGCAAGCGCCGCTGATGGCGGCGGTTACGGTGAGGAGCCGACCTCGGCGCGCGCCCCCGGTCTCATCCGTGGGCTTCTCGCCACCATTCTCGATTCCATCAAGACCCGCCTCGATCTCGCCGCGGTCGAAGCGGAGATCTACCTCGTCTATGTCGCGCAACTGCTGCTCTGGGGCTTTGCGGCGGTCGCCTGCGCGCTGCTCGCGGTCGTGTTCGCCCTCACCGCGATCGTGATCGCCATGTGGCAAACGCACCGCCTGGCGGGCCTGGTCGGTAGCATGGGGGTGCTCCTCCTGCTGGCCGTCATCTGCGGCCTCGTGGGTGCACGCATTTTCCGCAGGCGCCCGCCGCTACTCGCCGGAACGCTCGGCCAGTTCGGGCACGACCAGCGCCGCATGGCCGGCGGCCAGGGGGAGCCATGAGGCGGCTGCACGAGCTCGAGACGCGACGACTCAGGCTCATCGCCCGCTGCGAGCAGCAGCGTCTCGAGATCGCCTATCGAATCTCGGAGCTCAGCCCCGCGGCGCAGCTCTTGAATTTCACCCGCCGCGCGCCGACCTCGGCCGCGAGTCATCCGCTGGCGTGGCTGGTGTCGCTCGGGACGCTGCTCGTCATGATGCGCGAGCGGCGCGTGCTCGGTTGGATCGGCAAAGTGAGCGCCGGCGTGGCGCTCCTCTCGCGGGTGACCGCGATCGTCAGGTTGCTCCGGCAGCTTCGCTCTTTGAGTGCTTCGGTCCGCTGAGGGTCGTCTCCTGAGTCCGTAGCGTCTGCACGCCGGGCGGGTTGCCGGGCGCATTGTAGAAAGCCTGCACGCCGATGAGCTCCGGGATGCCGTTCGACAGCGTCGCGACCTGCCGCACCTTGTCCCAATCGACGGCGACCACGTTATTGCCGATCGCGACATCGATGATCTGCGAGATCTGATCGTAATTCGGCGGCACCGGCTTGTGGTCGCTGTCGGTCGGCGGGTGGACCTCCAGATAGAGCCTCCCGTCCTGCAGGCTCGCCAGCACCGGATCGTTGACGACATTCACGGGGGTGCCCACGCGCACGATCGGGAAGAGCGCGGCGATATCCTCGGGGTAAAGACGCACGCAACCGTGAGTGACCGCCATGCCGATCGCCATCGGGTTGTTGGTGCCGTGGATGTAGATCTCCCCGTGGCTCAAGGTCGTCTCCAGCGCCCACTCGCCCATCGGGTTGTCGGGTCCCGCCGGCCAGATCCTCGGAATCGGGTCGCCGGCTGCCGCGTGCGCCGCGAGGATATGCTTGGTCGGAATCCACACCGGATGCGGCACCTTGCGGATGATGCGGGTCAGGCCGACGGGGGTCGGAAAGCCGCCCTCGCCCGGGCTCACCGGATAGGTGATCACGATCGGCTGGTCGTGCCGCCGCCGCGGCGGAAAGTAGAAGAGCCGATGCTGCGGCAGATTGATAACGATGCCCTTGTGCTCCACGGGCGGCACGATGAAGCGACCCGGGATGGTGATGTTGGTGCCCCGCCCCGGCAACCACATGTCGACCTTCGGGTTGGCCTCCTGGATCTCCCAGTAGCCCACGCTGTACTTGCGGGCGAGCCCCAACAGCGTGTCGGAAAACTGCGATTGGATCTGCTGATCCCCGCCGATGAGCGAGCCGCCGTCCGGCTGCAGAGTGAAGACCGCCGCACCGCACGGCATGGACAGAAGCGTCACACCCGCCAACAGCAGGAGACCGGCAGCCGCCCAGTTCAAGCTCGAGCTTCGAATCAGTCGTCGCATCAGTCTGATTCCCGCAAACCTCTTGCCCGGTTGGGCGCTGCCGTCATTGTAACATGCGTAGCTCATGCCGCAGGTACGGAAAATATCCAGAGCTTTTTATGCCCGGGACACGCTCATCGTCGCGCGCGAGCTGATCGGCATGTATCTGGTGCACGCGAACGGGGATACCCGACTCAAGGGCCGGATCGTCGAGACCGAGGCCTACCAGGGACCGGAGGATCTGGCGGCCCACTCTTCCCGGGGACGTACTCCGCGGACCGAGGTCATGTTCGGGCCTCCCGGGCATGCGTATGTGTATTTCATCTACGGGTTCTGGAATTGTCTGAACGTCGTGACGCAGGCGCCGGGCGTGCCACACGCCGTGCTGCTGCGGGCGCTCGAGCCCGTGGCCGGGGTCGAGGACAAGACCTGGGGCCCGGGTCTGCTGTGCCGCGCGATGCACATCGACAGGAGTTTGAACGGCGAGGACCTCTGCGGGAAGGTCCTCTGGCTGGAGAAGCCGCCGGCGCAAAGCCGGCCGCTGCGGATCGCCCGCAGCCGGCGCATCGGGGTCGACTACGCCGGCGAGTGGGCGCGCCGTCCGTGGCGCTTCTACGATCGAGACTCGCGTTATGTCTCGACGGTGTCGGCCCGCCGGCGAGCCAGAAGCTAACTCGGCTTGTCGCCGGCCCGCGACAGGGTGAGCAGCTCGCTCCCTTCGGGGACGCGATCCCCGCGGGCGAAGTGGATCGCGCTCACCACGCCGTCATAAGGCGCCGTGATGCGGTGCTCCATCTTCATCGCCTCGATCACCATCAGCACCTCCCCGGCGGCGACCACCTGCCCCTCCCTGATCGCCACCGCCGAGACGACGCCGGGAAGCGGCGTCGTGAGTCCACCGGTCGAGGCGGTCGCGGTGAACTCCCGCGTGCGCGGATCCTCGATGAGAAATTCGTGATGCGTGTCGCCGATCCAGACATGGAGCTGCGGGCTGCGCCGAAACCAGCGGGCGCCGTAGCGCTCCTCCTCGAGCACCGCGCTCACCGTGCTCGCCGTGACTGACACGCCCGCGAGGCGCAGGGGTGTGCCGCCGTCGGGGCGCGCGGATCTCTCCGCCGGCGCTAGCACGAGCGCCTCGCACGGCTCGCCTCCCTGGAGCGTCAAGCGTACCCGATGGGTGCGCCCGCCCGAGGACAATGTCAGCTCGATCCGGGCCGGCAGGTTGGGTTGGAAGGCATCGCTCAGCTCCCACGGGCTTCGCGGGGCGTCGGCGCTACCGCCATTGTTGCGCGCGGCCACGGCGCTCGCCTGCCAGGCGGCGAGCGCGGCCAGCACCAGCGACTTCCTCGATGGCGAGGCCGTGCCATCGGCCATCCATGGCGGCAGCGCACGGGAGCGCTCGTCGCTTCGCGACTCGCCCACTCCTCGATCGAGCAGCGCCACGCTGTGGCGAACGTCGAGGAACACCTGCGAGCGCAGGATCCGGCCGAGCCACCGCTCGTTGGTATGAATGCCGGCGAGATAGGTGTGATCGAGCGCATCCGCAAGCCTGAGGGCCGCCTCCTCCCGCGTCGGCGCCCAAGCGATGACCTTGGCCAGCAGGGAGTCGTACGCCGAGGACACCTCATCGCCGCCCGCAAACCCCGCATCGACGCGCAACGACTCACCCTGTGGCCAGTCCGCCAGATGCAGCGACCCGGCACTCGGCAGGAAATCCCGCCACGGATCCTCCGCACAGACGCGCGCCTCGATGGCGTGGCCATCGAGATGAATTTGCGCTTGCGAGAGCGGCAACGGCTCGCCCGCGGCGATGCGCAACTGCCACTCGACCAGATCTAGCCCGGTGACCGCCTCGGTCACCGTGTGCTCCACCTGCAACCGGGTATTCATCTCGAGGAAGTAGAAGTCGCGCCCGTCGAAGAGAAACTCCACGGTCCCGGCGCTGCGGTAGCCGATGTTGCGCGCGACCTGCACCGCCGCGGCGCGCAGCGACTCGCGCAGCGGTTGCGGCAGGTTGGGGGCCGGCGCCTCCTCGATCAGTTTCTGATGCCGCCGCTGCACCGAGCAGTCGCGGTCGCCGAGATGCACGCAGTTACCCTGCGCATCGGCGAACACCTGCACCTCGATGTGCCGCGGCTCGGGCAGATAGCGCTCGATGAGGAGCGTGCCATCGCCGAAGGCGCTCTCCGCCAGACGTCGTGCGCCGATCAAGGCATCGCGCAGCTCTTCCTTCGCATGCACCACGCGCATGCCCTTGCCCCCGCCACCGGCGGCGGGCTTGACGATGAGCGGCAGGGCCGCCTCGAGCGCACGCGCCTCGAGATAGTCGATCTCCTGCCGCTCGCCGTCATAACCCGGCAACACCGGCACTCCCGCCGCCCGAACGCTCGCCTTGGCGCGGCTCTTCGATCCCATCGCGGCGATCGCCTCGGGAGGAGGTCCCACGAACACGAGCCCGGCATCGAGACAGGCGCGGGCAAACTGCGCGTTCTCCGAGAGAAAGCCGTAGCCCGGATGAACCGCCTCGGCCCCCGCGGCGCGAGCCGCACGAATGACGGCCTCGATGTCGAGATAACTCTCCGCCGCCGGCGCCGGCCCGATGCGGATCGCCTCGTCGGCCTCGCGCACGTGGCGCGCCTTGGCGTCCGCATCCGAGTACACGGCAATCGTGCGAATGCCCATTCTGCGGGCGGTGCGGAAAAGGCGGCAGGCGATCTCGCCGCGGTTGGCCACGAGGAGGCTACGGATCATGGTCACATCCGGAAGAGGCCGAAACGCGTGTCCTCCTCCGGCGCGTTGCGCACGGCGGCAAGACAGAGCCCGAGTACCCGGCGGGTCTCGAGCGGGTCGATCACTCCATCATCCCAGAGCCGTGCCGAGGCGTAGTAGGGATGGCCCTGACGCTCGTACTGCTCGCGGATCGGCTGCTTGAAGGCTTCTTCCTCCTCGGCCGGCCAACTGCCGCCCTGGGTCTTTCCCTGGCCCTCGAGCTGCCCGCGCTTGACGGTCGCGAGCACGCTCGCGGCCTGCTCCCCGCCCATTACCGAGATGCGCGCGTTCGGCCATTGAAAGAGAAGCCGCGGCGAGTAGGCTCGGCCGCACATGGCGTAGTTGCCGGCACCGTAGCTGCCGCCAATGATGACGGTGAGCTTCGGCACCTGCGCGCAGGCTACCGCGGTGACGAGCTTGGCGCCGTCCTTGGCGATACCGCCGGCCTCGGCGCGCCGGCCCACCATGAAACCGGTGATGTTCTGCAGGAACAGCAGCGGGATGTGCTCGCGCGCGCAGAGCTCGATGAAGTGCGCGCCCTTGAGCGCGCTCGCGGAGAAGAGAATGCCGTTGTTGGCGATGATCCCGACCGGATAGCCCGCAAGATGCGCGAAGCCGCAAACGAGAGTGGTGCCGTAAAGCTGCTTGAATTCCTCGAGCTCCGAACCGTCCACCAGCCGCGCGATCACCTCGCGCGCGTCATACGGCCGGCGCAGGCTCGCGGGCACCGCGCCATAGAGCTCTCGCGGGTCGTAGTGGGGATCCCGCGCCGCCTGTGGCGGAGCTCTCGAGGGTGCGGGCCGCAAGCGCGCCACGATGCTCCGCGCCAGACCCAGCGCATGAGTGTCGTTCTCGGCGTAGTGGTCACATACTCCTGACTCGCGGCAATGGACTTCGGCGCCGCCCAGCGACTCGGCATCGATATCCTCACCCGTCGCCGCTTTCACGAGCGGCGGCCCACCGAGGAACACCCTGCCCTGCCCGCGAACGATGACGTTCTCATTCGACATGGCGGGAACGTAGGCGCCGCCCGCGGTGCACGAGCCGTGAACGACCGCGATCTGGGCGACGCCCGCGGCCGAGAGCGTCGCCTGGTTGTAGAAGATGCGCCCGAAATGCTCCCGATCGGGGAAAACCTCATCCTGCGCCGGCAGGAACGCGCCGCCGCTTTCCACCAGGTAGAGACAGGGAAGCCGGTTCTCGCGCGCGATCTCCTGCGCCCGCAGGTGCTTCTTGACGGTGATCGGATAGTAGGTGCCGCCCTTGACCGTGGGATCGTTGGCCACGATCACGCATTCCCGCCCACTCACCCGTCCGATACCGGTGACGATACCGGCGCAGGCGATGCCGCCGCCGTACATGCCATGGGCGGCGAGCTGCGAGAGCTCGAGGAACGGGCTTGCGGTGTCGAGCAGCACCTGGATGCGCTCCCGGACCGAAAGCTTGCCCGCGGCCCGATGACGGCTGACGGCCTGGGCCGAGCCGCCCTCCGCCGTGCGGCCGACGTCGGCCTTGAGCGCGACCGAGAGCTCGCGCATAGCCGCCTCATTCTCGCGAAATTCCTGCGAGCGGCAATCGAGGCGGGAGGCAATGCGGGGCATGGACTTGTCACGGTGGCCTAATTGTCGGACAATCATACGATCGTTCCCCGACGGATGACAAGCTCATGTCCGCCAACCCGGCCTTGGACAGCGATTTCGGCCTCGGCGAGGACATCGAGAGCGTTCGGCAGCAGGCGCGCCGCTTCGCCGGCGAGCGTATCGCGCCGCGCGCCGCCGAGATCGACCGCAGCAACCAGTTTCCCCGCGACCTCTGGCCGGCGCTCGGCGAGCTCGGCCTCCTCGGCATCACCGTGCCCGAGCGCTGGGGCGGCGCGGGGCTCGGCTATCTCGCCCACACCATCGCCATGGAGGAGATTTCCCGCGCCTCGGGCGCGATCGGACTCTCTTACGGCGCGCATTCCAACCTCTGCGTCAACCAGCTGCGCCTGAACGGCAGCGATGCCCAGCGCGACCGCTATCTGCCGAAGCTCGTCAGCGGCGAGCACGTCGGCGCACTCGCCATGTCCGAGCCGCAGGCGGGCTCCGATGTGGTCTCGATGCAGCTTCGCGCCGAGCGGCGCGCCGACACGTACGTGCTCAACGGGCGCAAGATGTGGATCACCAACGGCCCGGATGCCGATGTGTTCGTCGTCTACGCGAAGACCGATCCGGCGGCAGGCGCCCGCGGCATTACCGCCTTCATCGTGGAGCGTGGCGCGCGCGGCTTCAGCACCGCGCAGAAGCTCGACAAGCTCGGCATGCGTGGCTCGGGTACCTGCGAGCTCGTGTTCGATGAGTGCGCCGTGCCGGCGGAAAACCGGTTGGGACCCGAGAACGGCGGCGCGCGGGTGTTGATGAGCGGACTCGATTACGAGCGGGTGGTGCTCGCCGGCGGACCGATCGGTCTCATGGCCGCGGCGCTCGATCTCGTGCTGCCGTACGTGCACGAGCGCAAGCAGTTCGGTCAGCCGATCGGCACCTTCGAGCTGATGCAGGCGAAGATCGCCGACATGTATACCGCGCTTGGCGCCTCGCGCGCCTATGTCTACGCCGTGGCGAGCGCGTGCGATGCCGGGCGGGTGAGACGGCAGGATGCGGCGGCCTGCATCCTCTTTGCGGCGGAAAATGCGACTCGGGTCGCGCTCGAAGCCATCCAGGCGCTCGGCGGCAACGGTTACATCAACGAGTTCCCGGCAGGCAGGCTGCTGCGCGATGCGAAGCTCTACGAGATCGGCGCCGGCACGCAGGAGATCCGCCGCATGCTGATCGGCCGCGAGCTCTACGAGAGCGCCGCGTGAGCGTCGAATTCGATCAGATCCAGCTCGTGCCCGGCTACCGCAAGGTCGCCGCCGCGATCAGCGAGCGCATCCTGAGCCGCGAACTGCGTGAGGGAGAGCGGTTGCCGGCGGAAACGGAGCTCGCCCGTCAGTTCGGCGTCAACCGCTCGACGGTCCGCGAGGCGCTGCGCGAGCTCGAGAGCGGCGGCCTGCTCGAGCGTCGTCCGGGCTCGAAGCTCATGACGGTCAGCCGCCCGCGGCACCGGGCCATCGCGAAGGATGTCAGCCGCGCCCTCGCCCTGCACGATGTCACGTTCTTCGAGGTCTGGGAGGCGCTCACTCAATTCGAGCCTCCCTTCGCCGAGATCGCGGCCCGCAACCGCACGCCAGCGGACCTCGACGAGATCGCCGCGGTCTGCGCACGCTTTGCGCAGGAGAATACGGACACGGAGAAGGCGGTGCATCAGGCGGCGGAGTTCTTCCGCTGCGTCGGTCGGGCGACCCACAATCAGGTGCTCGCGCTGGCGCAGGAGCCATTGCTCCAACTGCTCGAGCCCTCGTTGCGCGTCATGATCGACAAAGTGCCGCAGGCGCGCTCGCGAATCATCGCGGCGCAGCGCCGGATGCTCGAGGCACTGGTCAGACGCGATGCGGACGCGGCGCGCGGCTGGATGGCCAAGCACATCCGCGACTTCAGGAAAGGGTACGAGCTCGCCGACATCGGGTTGGATTGCCGGATCGCCTGAAGAGCCACCCAATCAAAAAAGGGGCCGGTGGCGCCGGGGGGTGCCGGCGCCACCGGCAACTGACACACGGCGGCGCAAGAGGGGGGCGTCGTCGTGGACGGGTCTTCTGATCGAAGCGCACCGCCGCAGCGATCAAAGCAAACCGCATGCCAGCGCCGGAATGCGCGCAAGCCGGGGTTGCAGCCGATTTCAAGAGCGATTGCGGTGCATTCGGCTGCAACGCGCACGCCGCCGGAGCATCTAGAGCTCCCCCCAACGCTTTCCGGTCACCGGATGCGCATAGTGGAAGGGCACGACGCGCGTCTCGGGCCAGGTCTTGGGCGCTTCGGGCAGAAGCTCGTCGGGGCCGTTGGGATCTTCGGGGTAGGCGCGCGTAATGGGCGTCAGTTGCACGACGCTGTGAGCCCAGCCCTGGGTGTGGTCGGCGCGCCAGAGCATGTTGTAGTGCAGGCACTGGATTCTCCAGACACCGTCCTCCTTGACATAGGTGTTCTCGTAAATGCCGGCTTCCCAGAACTGGCGCGGAAAGTTCGGAATGGGCTGGGGCATGCTCTCGTGGCAGCCGCCCTGCAGCACGCAGCGAAACCTGCCTTTGGCCGTGCGGCCATCGCCCGCGACATCGACGACGTCCTGAAACAGCAGGTGATCGAGCAGCAGGCCGCGGACCGGCCCATTCACACCGCCGGTGAAGTACTTGCGAAACCAGTCGCAGTAGAGCCGGCGGATACCGCTCGCGCCGCGGTAGATACCGTTGAGGAAGCGGACTTCGCCGTCGTCGGCGAAGAGCATCACGGCCTCATCGTAGAGGCACTTGTCGATGTAGTAGCCGTATTTGTATTGCAGGCATTTGACGGCGTGGGTGTCCTCGAGCCGCGCCAGCTGGCGCGCGAGCTCGGTGACGCGCTGCTCGAGCGTCGCGAGCGCTTGCGGTTCGGTCATGGCTTACCCCTCAGGCTCTGATAACGCAAGGCTATGATGGCATAGCCCATTCGCGCTACGCCGACCGATCAGGCCCGGTTAAGATAGAGATGCCGGAATTCCCGGCGGGAAAGGCAGATACCGTCTTGGCGGCGATAGGCACCGAGCGCGTTCTCTCGGTCCGGCACTGGACCGATACAAGGGGTATCTGCCTAGCTCCACTCCTGGCAAAATGCGCTCCATGGCCACGACCGAGCGCATGCCGATCGCCGGGGAGGATTATCCCCGAACGTGGAGTGAGTTCATGGACCGGTTTGCGAGCGAGG
>JBOIAQ010000006.1:0-131262 GCA_050739115.1 Steroidobacteraceae bacterium
CGCCTAACCCATACCCAGCAGAAGATGGGCGGCAGCGTAGGATCAAATCGCTACGTTGTCAAGCGCCCGTTCACAGCAGCGGGAGCGGACGGGGGTGAGCAGTTACTCTCAGGCGGCATCGAGATACGATTCCCAGAGATCGACATAGACGGCATCCCGCGGTGCGGCACCATCGCCCCAAAGCTCGCATGCCTCGAATCGCACCGAGTAGACATGCTGCGGATGCTCGCCCTGGAAGTGCGCGTTGGTATCGGGCAGGACAAAGGCCCCATGCACGCGATCGATGGTTCCCGCCTTCCCCCGCGCGTACCGTGGCAGTCGGGTGTGTCCGACGGGATTGAGATTGCGCGTCCTGACATGCTGACCCGGCCGGAAGCGCGGTGGTCGGCTCGAGCTGCGGGACGCGGGAGCGCCCCGGGCGATGAACCCCGGCACCCTCGCCGCCGGGAGGGCTGGAGTCTGTTTCGCCAGACCCGGTGTTGGCTTGCCGCTCGCGAGCTCCGCTTCGCTGACCAAGCCGTGCTTCAGCAACAGCTCGGCCAGACCGGTCAACCATTTTTCGTAATAGCTCATGCGGAGGTATTCGGCGGCGGGAATCAGCTCGCGTTGATGCCGCGAGGCATCGATATTCCAGCGGCCGAATGCGCCCATCGCGCGCACCAGGGCAAAGACTCGAGCTTCCCACCGGTGATGAAATACGGGCTCACCGCGTTCCGGCTGCACGGGGCCCATGCCGTGCCTGCCGCCCATGTCGTGCACACCGTTCACCCGATCTGCGGCGCGGAAGCGTCCGCCTTCTTGGGCGCCTGAACGAGCGCCACGCCGATCATCGTGTCGCGGGTCACGATGGAGGCCAGCTCTTCTTCCGTCATCTCCTCCGTCCCGGCAGGCCTTTGAGGCACGACCAGATAGCGCAGCTCCGCGGTGCTGTCCCAGACGCGGATCTCCATCCGCCCGGGTAGCACGAGTCCCAACTCCAGCAGTACTCCGCGAGGATCGATGACCGCCCTCGAGCGATACGCAGCTGACTTGTACCACACCGGCGGCAGGCCGAGGATCGGGTACGGGTAACAGGAGCAGAGCGTGCAGACGACCAGGTTGTGCACGGCCGGGGTGTTCTCGAGCGCGACCATGTGCTCGCCCTGCAGGCCGCCGAAACCGAGCTCGGCGATGGCGGCGGTGGCATCGGCGAGCAGGCGCGCCTGGTAGGCCGCATCCTTCCAGGCCCGCGCCACCACCTTGGCGCCGTTGTGCGGCCCGACCTTGTGCTCGTATGTCTCGACGAGCGCATCGAGCGCTTGCCGATCGACCAGTCCTTTCTCGATCAGGAGAGACTCGAGCGCCATCACGCGCAAAGCCGTTTCTGACGGGATGCGCTGCTTGTCGTGCGGATGGCTCATCGCGGTGGTCTCCCGGCGAATGATAGCATATATGCTATCATCGAGGCCGATGATCGTGCCCCGCCTCGTTCTCGACTGCAACGTGCTCGTCTCAGCCTTTACCAGCGGAAAAGGCGCTTCACGCGAGCTGCTGCGAGCGGTACTGCGCGGGGAATGCGTCGCGGCGATCTCGATTCCGCTCTTTCTTGAGTACGAGGACGTGCTCGCACGCCCGCAGGTGCGCCGACGCTGCGCCTTGAGTGCTTCCGAGCAGGAGCAGCTCTTCGATGCGTTCCTCGCGCGCACCGAGATGGTGGAGGTTTACTACCGCTGGCGACCGAATCTGCGTGACGAATCCGACAACCATGTGCTCGAGCTGGCGGTCGCAGCCGGCGGCATCCCCATCGTCACCTTCAATCGGCGTGATTTCGCAGGCGGTCAGCTGCGCTTTCCCGGGCTGCTGGTGCAGACCCCGACGGCATGGCTGAAGTCGCAGCACGCCGCGCCAAGTCGTAGTGAGCCCGTGTGATCACGGGAGGAAGTATTTCGATGTCGACCCTGACGATTCGTCTACCAGATGCCAAGCACCGGCGCCTTAGGGCTGCTGCCCGCTCCCGCGGCGTGAGCGTCAACAAATTGATTGAAGAACTCGCGACCATCGCTCTCGCCCAGCAAGACGCGGAGAACCGGTATCGCCTGCGCGTTCGGCAAGGCCGCCCAGAACAGGGGTTAGCGCTGCTTGATGGGCTCGACCGGCGCGAAGGCAGCGCCACCGGTCGTTCCCGGAGCCACGCAACTAGGTCACGCAAGACCACTGGTCAGCGCTGAGCATCATTGCGCAGCCATCGCTGGACTACGGCGGCCAGTAGGTCATGCCGAGCGAGAACAGGCTGGGATTTGCGCCTGCGGCACTGAATCGCTCGTACTCGCCGCGCACCGCCCAGTCGCCGAGCTTCCATTGAATACCGGCGCCGTAGGCGAATGAGGTATCGGTGGGACTGCGGCGGAAAACCTCGATGCCGCAATTCGGATTGCTGATCTGACAGGTACCGACACCGGACAACGCGTACGTGGCGCTCACGTCGGTCGTAATCCGGGACATACCCGCCTTTACGTAAACATCGATGATGGGTACGGGCAGATAGAGCAGCGCGTACGCCGCCTCGCCTTTTTGCGAGACTTGTAGCAAAGCGGGATAGGGCCCACCCGATACCATCCCTCCCACTGAATAGTTGCCGAAGGAGACTTGGCCGAAATCCACGTAGGTGATCTCAGCACCCAGGAATGAGATCGGCCGGATCCCGAGCATCCCCTGATAAGCGGAATGAGTGCCACTAATCTCGCCGAGCGGGGCAGCACCGCTCAGCGTGAGCCCGCCGAGATTGGCCCTGATGTCCGCCTGACCGTATGCCGCGCCGATGTAAAAGCCCAGCGGGTTGTCCGACTGCGCAAAGCTCGCAGTGGGGAGCGCGCCTACGGTGAGCAGCATCACCGCGAGAGCCGATCGAAGAGAACCTCGTGGACGCCCAAGCCGATTGTTCATGGTCATTTGCTCATTATAGTCCGTCGATGCCGCGCAGACGCATGCGCCAGCAGGGCGCCTGGCTATGCCAAACGCGCGGACGGTGATTCGGGTTGACCCCTCTTTACGAGGGGTGCGCCGCCCTCCGATGGCCTCGACGGCGGCGCCGATGGACTGTCAGTCCTCCTCCGCTCGCGGCCGATAGGCCTGCATCAACTCCTGCTGCCGTCGCGGGGGCACGGGGTCGTAGTGACTGAGCTCCATCGAGTAGCTGCCCTGCCCGCCGGTCAGGGCCTTGAGGCGGGTCTGATAGTCGGAAATCTCCGCGAGAGGCACGAGTGCAGAGACGGTGGCCAACCGACCGGGAAGGGTGTTGTTGCCGTTGATGCGCGCCCGTTTGGTGGCGAGATCCCCGGTGATATCGCCGATGGCGCTCGACGGCGCCGTGATTTCCAGGTGCACGATCGGCTCGAGCACGATCGGGTTGGCCTTCTGAATGGCGTCGATAAAAGCCTTGCGGCCGGCCGAGACGAACGCGACCTCCTTCGAATCGACCGGGTGGTGCTTGCCGTCATAGACGGTGACGCGGATGTCCTGCAAGGGAAAGCCGGCGAGTGCGCCTTCCGTCAGCACCTGCCGTACGCCCTTCTCGACGGCGGGAATGTACTGTCCTGGAATCGCTCCGCCCACGACGTCGTCCACGAACTCAAAGCCGGTGCCGCGCTGCAGCGCCTCGATGCGCAGGTACACCTCGCCGAACTGACCGGCGCCTCCGGTCTGCTTCTTGTGGCGGCAGTGACCCTCCGCGGGACGGGTCACGGTTTCCCGGTAGGGAATGCTCGGCGGGTGTGTCTTGACGTGGACGCTGTAGCGCTGACTCATTCGCTCCAACAGCACCCGCAGGTGCAATTCGCCGGTGCCGTAGAGGACGGTCTCGTTGACCGCGGGGTGATGCTCGATGCGCACGCAGGGGTCTTCCGCGGTGAGCTTGTGAATCGTATCGGCGAGGCGCTGCTCATCGCCCCGCCGCTCGGGCTCGATGGCGATGCCGAGCATGGGGGGCGGGAAGGCGACGGACTGCAGGTGAAACTGGTCCTCGTCGTGGGAATCGTGCAGTACGGCATCGAGGTGCAGCTCCTCCGCTTTGGCGATGGCACAGATGTCGCCCGGTACCGCCTCGGGGATCTCCACGGTGTCCTTGCCGAGGAGCTTATATAAATGTGCAACCTTGAAGGGCTTGCGCGCGTCGCCCACCAGCAGCTGGGCACCCGCGCGCACCGTTCCCTGATGGACGCGCAGGATCCCGAGCTTCCCGACGTAGGGATCAATGGTGACCTTGAACACGTGCGCGATGACATGCTGATCGGGATCCGGTGTGACCGTCACCTGTTGAGCGCGCTCACCCGAACCCTTGAGGAAAGGTGGTGGATTTCCTTCGGCCGGGTTCGGCATGAGGCGCGTGAATACCTGCAGCAGCTCTGCGATCCCGGCACCGGTCTCGGCCGAAGTGAAGCACACCGGAACGAGATGGCCCTCGCGCAGGGCCTGCTCGAAAGGGTCGTGCAGCTGCTCCGGCGAGATCTCCTCGCCCTGCTCGAGGTAGACGGACATGAGCTGCTCGTCCAGCTCGACGACCTGGTCGACGAGCTGGGTGTGAGCGACCTCCACCGACGAGAAATCGGCCGGCGAGCCGTGCGGCTGAAAGAAACAGTCGACCACGGCCTGTCCGCCGCTCGCGGGCAGGTTGAGCGGCAGGCATTCGGCGCCGAACGCCTCGCGGATCTGCGCCAGAACATCGGCGGATTTGGCGTCGCGGCTGTCGATTTTGTTGATGACCACGAGCCGACAGAGCCCGCGATCGCGGGCAAAGTCCATCAGCCGGTGGGTGATGGCGTCGGGGCCGCTCGCGGCGCTTACCACGACGGCGACCGCTTCGACCGCCTCCAGCACGGAGAGCGTGCGCCCGAAGAAATCGGGATATCCGGGGGTATCCAGCAGGTGTATGCGCGTGGAGCCGAAGTCGAAGGTGAGCACCGCAGGCTCGAGGGAATGCTGGAGCGAGCGCTCCTGTGGATCGAAGTCCGATACCGTGCTGCCGCGCGCGAGGCTGCCCTTCGCCCGGATGGCGCCCGCCTGAAGGAGCAGGCTCTCCGCCAGCAGTGTCTTGCCCGCGCCGGCCGCTCCGACCAGCGCGATATTTCGAATGCCCGGAGTCGTATGGCCCATGAGTCGCTCCCCGGCAAGGAGGCCGTCCAGGGTACTCCCCGCCGTCGCGGATTTGCAGCCTGGCATGCTAAATGCTCGGAGGACCCTTCCATGAACACCCCAAAGCCGCGCATCCGGCCAAAGCCCGACGCACGCCGCCGGCAGAGCGATCAGAGCGAGTCCCCGATGCGCGATGCGCCCTCTCATCCCGAGCACGATCCGTCGGTTTTCACCGAGCGCGATCCTGGGGCGGGGCAAAGGGTGGCCGGACGGCGCCTATTCCACGAGGACGACTGCCTGCGATAATTGAGCCCATGAGCGAGTCGTCACGGCCCCCCGAAGCTCCCCCGCCGCCCCGGCAAAAGGGTCGCGCGCCCGCGGATGAAGCGCAAAAGGAGAAAATTCAGCGGCAATTGGACGAGGCGTTGGCCGCGAGCTTCCCGGCGAGCGACCCCGTCTCGATCGTGACCTCGCATGAAGAGGAGGACTGGGGTCCGTCCGAAAGCGGGTGAGGCAGCGGCTCAGGGCGCCTCCGGTAACCTCTTCAAGGCGCCGAGAAGATGCTCTCGCTCGTAATCCACCCGGATGTCTCTCTGAGCGAGGCTCGCGACCGGATGCCCGCACGACTGCTTCAAGGTCCGTGGAATCATTGCCGCCTCGAGAGCCCTTATCATCCGGGACAGGCTTGTGACTGGCGATCCGGCCCGGCCGCCCTGCCCGGCCGCAAACAACACTGATCCAATCGGGTTCGAAACACACCATTGAGAAATCGACATGCGATCCTCCGCAGTCCGCTCCCTATTCTTCATCGCCGCCGTCTTCATGTCACCGGTTGCCGTCATGGCCGACGGTGGCGACATGGGAAAAGGCCTGCCCGCCTATACCGCCGACGGCGAACTGAAGCCACCCTCGGATTTCTACAGCTGGGTGTTCCTGACCTCGGATCTGGGGATGAGCTACAACGAGAGCGGCAGCTCATCGGATCACCCGCCGTTCTCCAACGTGTTCGTGAATCCAGCCGCCTATCGTTCCTTTCTCAAGACCGGCACCTGGCCGGACCATACCCAGTTCGTCAAGGAGTTTCGAAATTCCGCCACGCAAGGTTCCATCAACCACCACGGGTTTTATCAGCGCGGCGGGCGGCTCGCCATACTGGTGCACGTGAAGGACACGAAGCGCTTCAAGGGAGGTTGGGGATTTTTCGCTTTCGACGGCAAGCCGTCGCAACCCGCGACACAGATTCCCGTCACCGCCGAGTGTTATTCCTGTCACAAGGCACACGGCGCAGTTGACACCACGTTCGTACAGTTCTACCCCGAGATGCTGCCCGTCGCCATACAGCACTCCACTCTGAGCAAGGGCTATCTGGCGGATGAAGCAAAGACGAAGAAGTAAGCCAGGAAAGAGGCTCGGAGAAGGGCGGCGTCCATCTCTCCTAGGGCGCTGTCAGCTCCAGTGCCAGACCGGCCTGGTTCGTGGTGATGAGCTGCACCGGGCGGCGCCATACCCGCTGCAGGTAATCCAGCACCTTGCGGCTGCGCTCGAGATCGAGGCCGCGGCCATCCAGTGAGTAGTCGTGCACGAGCTCGAGCGTGCCGTCGTTGCGAACGTGCTTCGCCGCAACCGTTGGCGCGCCGAAATTATACTTGGAGCTAAGAATCGCCTCGTGCAGCGCCGTCAGGTCCTGCTCGAGCACCTTGATCTGTCCGTCGCTCCGTGCGCTGTAGCGGAAGAGGCTCAACTCCTCGGCCAACTCGCGTGTGAGATGGTTGCGCACGAACGCGAAATCATCATCCTGAATCATGATGTTGCGCGCCGCCGGCAATCCTTCCTTCTCGACGATTTTCTCCCACATCGCAAATCCGAGATGGTAGGGATTGATGCTGAGCGCCACCTGCTGATCCGCGGCCACCGGTCGCACCACGTCGGAGTGGCACTTGATCGCGTCCACGTAGGCCTGCTGCGGGACGAAGTTCGCCTCCCGCAGCAAACGCGCATGCCAGTAGGAGGCCCATCCCTCGTTCATGATCTGGGTCGCGAACACGGGGTAGAAATAGAACGACTCCTCGCGGACGGCGAGAAAGATGTCCCGCTCCCAACTTTCCATTTCCGGCGCGTATTGCGCCACGAACCAGAGCAGATCGCGCTCAAGATGCGGCGGCACCGGCGCGCGCTTCTTCGGCTCGACGCCCGTGCTCGCGGCAGCCGGCTCGAGCTGCGCAAAGCGCTTGCGGAACTCGTCGTCGTCGGGTGTGCGCTTGTCCTCGAGATATTCCGGATAGCGCGCCCGGCGCAGCGACTGATCGACGTCGATGTGCTGCTCGAGGGCCAACGCGGCATCGAGCACCGCTTCGACGCGCTGCACACCATGCGTCTCGATCGCCTGCTGGATCTGGCGCGCGTGATTGGCGGCGTGCTCGACGATGTGCTCGCTCACCTGCTCCTGGCAGCGCTGGAAGAGGAGGTTGTTACGTGAGAAGTCGGCATGCCCGAGCACGTGTGCCGTGACGAGAATGTTCTCCGCCAGGCCATTGCTCGCGGCGAGATAGGCATGTCCCGGATTCCCGGGGAAGACGACCTCGAAGAGCCGCGAGTGGCCCATGTGCCGCTGGATGAGCTGATAGATGTAGCGCACGCCGAAGGACCAATGCGGCATGCGTACCGGCAACCCGTACACCGCGATCTCCATCATGAATGAGTCGGGGACCGCTTCGAAATCCACGGGGTGGAACGTGAGCCCCGAGTGGGCCGCCAGCTCCTCGATGCGTCGGGTGTAGCTCTGCCAGTTGTCGTCGGTCATGAGAAATGGATGGCGAGCGGTGGGTCCCTCATGCCTCTTCCTCGGCCCGGCTCTCGGAGGTGAAGAAGTGCCGCACGGCACCCCAGACGTCGTCGAAATCGTTGAGCGCGTAGCTGCCCGCGGCGCAGCCCGCGGACGTCAGCTCCGCGAACAGCCGGCCGGTCTCGGTCGCGAGCTGTCGGGAGAGGCCGGAGGAAACCTCCACGTAGCCCGTGAAGCAGGCGTCCTCGACGATGGCCGAAAGCCCCTCGCGGGCGTCCGCAGAATCACTCACGGAGTTGTCGCCGTCCGAGGCATAGAATAGATAGATGTTGCATCGACCCGGGTTGTAGCGCGCGTCGATGATCTCCCGCACCTTCGCCAAGCCGGTCGAGGCCACCGTGCCACCGGTGCCGCTCACCTGGAAGAACTCGGCCTCGGTGAATTCCCAGGCTTCGGTGGTGTGGGCGACGAACACCGTCTCGAGCGAGCGGTACTCGCGCCTCAGGCCCTGCACCACCCAGAAGAAGAAGGTCTTGGCCAGCTTGCGGTCGCGATCCGACATGCTGCCCGAGACATCGAGGAGAAAGAACACCACGGCGTGGATCGCGGGCTGACGTCGGCGGGCGAGCTGTCGATAACGCAGGTCCTCGTCGGTGAAGGTGGGCGTGGCGCCCGGGGCCCCGCGCCGCTTCACCAGCTCCTTGAACGAGCGGCGCCGATCGAGCCTGGAGCGTGCGCCGCGGCGGTCCCAGCCTTCGCGCACCCAGTCGGACTCTTCGGAGGGTCCGACGCGCGCCTTCAAATTGGGGAGCTGCATCTCCTCCCACAACCAGTCGACGATGTCGTCAACTTTGAATTCGAGCAGCAGCTGTACTTCGCCCTCGTCCTGGCCACCGGCGCCCTTCTCGCCGGATCCCCGCTGGCGCGAGGGATCGGCAAACACATCGCCCGGTTTGGCGTTGCCCTGGCCGGCGCCCTGGCTCTCCTCCGGCCGGCGCAGGCGAAAGTGATGGTGCTCGAGCATGCGCACCGGCACTCGCACTGTGCGCGAGTCGCCGTTGATCAGCTCCCCGCCCGCCACGATCTGCGGCAGGTGCTGGCGCACGGACTCGCGGACCTTCTCATCGTGGCGCAGCCAGTCGCGCGCGCCGCGGGAGAAGAGCTCGTACCACTTGGCGGCATCTCCGCCGGGCTGCTCGCCACCGCTCTCGCTCTTCGGAGCCATATGCTACTGGTACTCCTTTTCTAGACCGCGCGCTACTCCTGGGCGAGCAAGGTAGTGACGTAGCTCAAGGCCTCCTTGGCGCTGTGCTCGTCGTAGCCATACTCGGTGATCAGACGCTGCTGCACGGCGGAGATCTTCAGCCGCGCGTCCTCGTCGGGGCGCGCGGCGGAGGTGACAAGCCTGAGCACGTCGCGCCGCTCCTCGAAGAGATACTGCTCAATCGCCTCACGCATGCGCGCATGGCTCGCGAGCTTGAATTTCTCACCGGCTTTGAAAGCGACCATGGCCTTGCGCACCACCTCCTGCCGGAAGGAGAGCTTGCCGGAGTCGGAAACTTTGATCTTCTCCTCGACCGAGCGCAGGAACCGCTCATCGGCCGGCCGCGTCTCCGCGGTAATGGGGTCGGAGACCTGGCGGTGATCGAGTGAGGCTTCTACCTCATCGAGATACTTCTCGAGCAGTTGCTGCGCCTCTTCCTCGAAGGAGGCGAACATCGCGCGGTGCACGTCCTCCTTGACCCAGCGGTTGTAGAACTCCTTGCGCGCGGTCACGAGGTGGTCGATCCAGGCCTTCTTATGCTTCGCCTCCATGCGCGCGTCGCTCTCGATGCCGTCCTTGATCGCGAGCAGCAGCTCCATGCTGGTCAGGCTGTGCGTCGTGCCGCGGGTAATGGCGTTGGAAATGGCGTTGATGATGAAACGCGGGCTGACGCCGGTCATGCCCTCGTCCGGGGACTCGGCCCGCAACCGCGCAGCCTCGCTCTCCGGCACGCCCTCGACCGCCTCACCGGCATAAAGGCGCAGTTTCTTGGGGACGTCGAGCCCTTCGCGCTCGGGTTTCGTGAGGCGTGTCAGGATGGCGAACACCGCCGCCAGATTGAGCACATGAGGGTCGAGGTGCACGTTGCGAAACGCGGGCGCGCCGGAGACCAGCTTCTGGTAGATGCGGGCCTCGTCGCGATAAGAGAGCGCGTAGGGGACTTTGATGATCACCATGCGATCGAGCAGCGCCTCGTTCTCCTTCTCCTGCAGGAACTTGTGGAACTCCGCGAGATTGGTGTGCGCGAGGATGGTCTCATCGACGTGAATGAGCGGGAAGCGCGAGACCTTGACGTTCTTCTCCTGCGTCAGCGTGAGGAGCAGATAGAGGAACTCCCGCTTCACCTTCAGGATCTCGATCATCTCGAGCATGCCGCGGCTTGCCGCATACACCGCGCCGGACCATGACCAGGCGCGCGGATCGCCTTCATCGCCGATCTGGGCGACCTTGGCGAGATCGACCGAGCCGACGAGGTCGGCGATGTCGGCAGTGGTCGGATCGTGCGGAGCGTAGGTGCCGATACCGGAGCGGGAGGCTTCCGAGAGGAAGATTCGCTCGACGGGCACGCGCACGAAGTCGCCTTCGAAGTCTCTCTCCACGTAGTCGCGCGCCCAAGGTGACACCTCCCCTTGGATGGCGACGCCGTAGCGATCGCGAAACTCCGCGCGCAGGCACGTGGGGACGAGGTTAAGGGGGCTTTCGCGCAGCGGCGAGCCCTTTATGGCGTAGAGCGCCCCCTCGTCGGTGCGGCTGTATTCCTCCAGCCCACGCTTCAAGAGGATGGCCATGGTCGATTTGCCGCCGGAGGGGGGGCCGAGCATCAGCAGCAGGCGACGGCCAACATCGGAGCCGGCCGCCGCCGCCTTGAAGTAATCGACCACGCGCGAGAGCGGCTCATCGATGCCGAACAGCTCCCGCTTGAAAAGTTCCCGGGCACGGGCGCTCTCCGCGGCGTCGGGCTGCGCCGTGCGTCCATGCCAGCGGAGCATGTCCCAGATGTATTCGTGGCTCGTACGCGCCATCGCCGCGGGGCCGGCGGGCAGGATATCGGCGAGGAATTCGCCGAAGGTGCCTTCCCAGCGCTGAGCCCGGTGCAGTCGGCTGAAGGAGCTCAGCGAGTCGATGAAAGCGGAGTGGCTCTTGGAATCCGGGTCAGTAGAGAGCGATCGCATCGTCCTTCCCTCCCGTTTCAGTTCATGACCGTGTCAGTTCTATGGATGGGCCGGGGGGCGAACGATGCCAGCGTGGCCCTCGAATCGATCCAACGCTGTGCACGGTGTGTGATGGCGCTCTGATTCCCGGTGCAGCTAGATGTATGACGCTCATAACAGCGAAGTGTTCAATCGTCCCGCGGCGCGCGTGACACGCGAGGTGCGATACGCGTGGCAGCGCGCGGGCGCCAGAGCCCCGTCTCCAAGCTGAAGTCAAAGCAAAATGCATGCCCAGTTGCGTCGGGATCGGACGAGCATGCGTGGCGCATGGGGACATCTTATGTTCTGTCCGCGGCCCGCGCCACTGCGAGCGGGGCCGGAAAGCGAGCACTGCTTCAGACTTTCCGCGATGCGTTGTCGCGCGCACCGGACAGGGCTGTCGTTACTGTGAACTGCGGCACTGCGGGAGCGCGGCCGCGCAATATGCTTCTGAAAACCGCGTTTTGCATGCGTTATCAAGGAATGGGCGTTCGAGGACCCGTTTGGACCGGCAGTCGCTCGCGCGCGGATGAGCTCTTTTTCGCGGGTGGAGACACGACCAGTGGCCAATCCAGCATCGAGCGCGCCTCGAAACGTCGAATCCGGCAATACCGGGACATCGACACAGACTCTGGCCCCCACACAGCGCGCATCAGTCGATCTGACGGCCCTCACCAGCCGCGATGACTTCCTGCTCGAGCTCGGAGAGGCACTCGGCGGCCAGGCGTCGGTGCACCCCGTGGACTCGATCGATGACGCTCTCGCACAACTCACCAGCACAAAGCGTGGGCAGATGCTGGTGATCGATGCACGCGGTACGAGCGATGTACGCGCGGACGTGCAGCGGGCGACGCAACGGGCCCCGCACGCGGTGGTCGTGGTGTTTGCCGAGACGGAGGCCGAGAGGCACATCGCCTCCTCGGTCAAGGGCAGCAGCGTCTTTGCGGTGCTGACGATTCCGATCGAAGGACCCAAAACGACGGCGGTGCTGGATGCGGCCATCTCCGAGGCCATGAACCGCACCGCTGCGGTGCGTGCCGCCAGCGCGGAGCGCTCGGGAGCAGGATCGGCCGGCACCCTGACGCTCGACGCGTTCCGGCCGAGCACCGCCGACTCGGCTGGCCAAGACTCCGGGCAACCGGAAGGAAGCGGCCGCAAATGGGGACTCTGGGTCGGCTTGGGCGTTGCCGTCGTCGCGCTCACCGCGGCCGGCGCGTGGTATTTCACCCACGGCAACGCGGCCCGCGCCCCCGCCGGGTCGGCTACTCCCGGCATCGTTGCCGCGCACTCCGAGCCCACGGCCGAAAGTGCCGCATCCCTCGCGCAACCCGCGGTAGATACCTCCATCGTCGCAGGTCAGGTCGATGATTTGCTGGAGAAGGCGCGGCGCGCCATGCGCGACCGTCGCTACACGGCTCCCACCGGAGACAATGCGCTCGTCTACTATCGATCCGCGCTCAAAGCGGACCCGACGAATGGCGAAGCCAAAGACGGCCTGCGGCGGGTGGGTGATGTACTGATCTCGCGCTTCATCACTGCGATGGCGGGCTCACATTACAGTGATGCCGCGCTCGCGCTGGCGACTTTGAAACTGGCCGAGCCCGCGAATTCTCGCCTGACGGCGTTCCAGCTTCAGCTCTCCGCGGCGGAGATCTCGAAGGCGCTCAGCGACGGCAATGTGGACCGTGCCGCGGCGCTCCTGCGCCAGGCTGAGCAATCGGGTGCGCTGCCGGCTTCACAGCTCGCCACGTGGCGCGCCCAGATTTCGCACCTGCAGCAGGCGAATAAAGCGCAGACGCTCGCAGCGTTGGTCCTCGATCGCATCCGTTCCGATGAGCTGACGAGTCCCGCGGGCGACAGCGCGCAAGCGTACCTCGGTCAGCTGCAGGCAGCGGCCCCGTCCGCGCCTGCGACCGAGCGCACCACCCACGCGTTGATCGACGCATTCCTGAGCAAAGCGCGACAGAACGCGCTCGCGGCCGACAGTGCCGACGCGAGCCGTTGGCTGGCCGCGGCGCGGGCCGATGGAGCCTCGGCGAGCGAGCTCAGCGAGTTTCAACGGCAGCTCGCGGGGGCGCAAACCAAGGCGGCGCACCTGAAGATTGATCATCTGCTCGCGCTGATTCGCGAGCGCCTGACGAGCGGCGCCCTGACCTCTCCGGTCGGAGACAGCGCGGCGGATTACCTGCAGCAGCTCGAGAACAGCCAACCAACCGGCGCCGCACAGGGGGCCGCGGCTCAGGCCCGCGGAGAACTCGCCGCGAAACTGCTCGCGCGTGCACGATCGGAAACGGGCACCGATGAGCGTGATCAGGCGAGCGCGGATCTCGCGGCGGCCACGAACTGGGGCGCGAGCGCTGCCGCAATCGCCGCGGTGCAGCGCTCGAGCGCGGCTCCGGAAGCCGCGCCAAAGCGAGCCGCCGCCGGACCGGACCTTCAGGCACTCGCTGCGCAACTCAAGCGCACGCGCTACGTGCCGCCGCAGTATCCGGACAGCGCCTTGGAAGATCGGGTCAGCGGCAGCGTGACGGTGGCGTACGTCGTGGACGAGAAGGGTCGCGTCAGGAACGTGCGGGTGACCCAGTCGAGCCCGCGCGGTGTCTTCGACCGCGCGGCGATGGATGCCATCCGGGAATGGCGCTATCGCCCCGCGGAATACGACGGCGAGCCGGTCAAGGTGCCCGTGCGGACTCTCATCCGCTTCGAGCTGCCGAAGAACTAGACCTCAGGGAGCTCAGATGAAAACCACAGGCGCGGATCGCAATCGGCGGCTGATCACAGCCGGCGCGGGTACGGCTCTCGCGGTGGTGATGGGACTCGCCCTGCTCGCCGGCTTCAGGCTCGCGACGCAGATCCGCTCCAGCATCACCGCGCTGCAGACCGCGGGCGAGCTTCAGACCTACCCGGGCGTCATCAGTCAGCAGCTAAGCGCGTTGCGCGAGCGACTCGAGACGCGTGAGTACACCGGACAGGCACATGAGGAGGTCGCCGGTACGGTGCAGCATTTCAACGATGACATCCAGCTGCTCGCGCAGCGCGACAAGCTGAAGTCGCCGCAATTGCGACGGGCTCTGCGCATGTGGCAGGAATATGGCCCCGTGCTCGCTCCGGTCGTCGCCTTCTCGGGCGAACCGTACGTCGACACGGACTCCGGCAGCTCGCTGTCGGAGAGCGGCAAGATGTATTACACCAACGTGCGTCAGGCCCAGCTGCTCGCGAAGCAGAACGTCCGCCAGCTGCACGCACTGCTCGCCGCAGTGAGCCGCTCGCTCGAGACGCAAACCTCGAGCGCCGCCGCGCGATTGCGGGCACTCCTCTCGGGTGGCGTGCTCGCCGCCCTGGCGCTCGCCGCCGCCGCCGCCTACCTGCAGCTCACGCGCGCACGCCACGAGCACGCCGCGCGCGAGGCGCAGGAGCAGACCCGAGACATCCTGAAGACGGTGCGAGAAGGCTTCTTCCTCCTCGATGCCGATTACAGGATCGGCGCGGTGTGGTCGGACGCACTGACCCGCATCTTCGGGCGCAACGACTTCGCCGGACTCTCTTTCGAGAAGCTGCTCGAGGAGCGCGTGCCGCCCACGACACTCGCCACGGCCATGAAGTACATCAAGCTGCTGTGGGGCGATCGCGCGCATGAGAATCTGATGAAGAGCATCAATCCGCTCGGACAGCTCGAGATCAGCATGGACAACGGCCGCGGCGGCAAGGAAACCCGTTACCTGCAGTTCGACTTCCACCGTGTTGCCGGTCCGAAGGGTGTCAAGCACGTGCTTTGCGCGGTCGGCGACATTACTTCCAACGTGCTGCTGGCGCGCGAGCTGCAGGAGGCGCAGGAGAACGCGAATGCGCAGGTCGACATGATGGTCGGCATGCTGCACGTCGATCCGGTGCAGCTCGGCTCGTTTCTCGACAGCACGGAGACGGGGTTGCAGCTCATCAATGCAATCCTCAAGGAGCCGGCGCGCACCGATGCGGAATTCCGCAAGAAGCTGGGCGGCCTTTTCCGCGAGATGCACTCGATCAAGGGCGAGGCCTCGGCCCTGAACCTCATGAGCATCGCCCACCGGGTGCATCTTCTCGAGAACATGGTGAGCGAGCTGAAGAAGAAGGCGGAACTCTCCGGCAACGACTTCCTGCCGATGGTGTTGAAGCTCGATGAGCTGCTGGCACATCTGCGCGGCGTGCGGGAAATGGCCGGGCGGCTGTCCTCGCTCAAGGAGCCCGCCGCGAGTCCGGCGGCCGACACGGCCTCGGCGAGCGCGGCACGCGCGCATGCGACCGGGAGCGGCGCGAAACCGAGCATCCGCTACGGCGAAGACGTCTCACCCACCCTGCACGCGCTCGCCGAGAAGCTCGCGAAGGATCATCGCAAGCCCTTCAAGCTGACACTCTCGGGACTCGCCGAAGTGCCCGCGCCCTTTGTCGCGACGGTGAAGGACTGCATCATTCAAATGCTGCGCAATTCCGCGGTTCACGGCATCGAGCCGAGCGAGGCGCGACGTGCGCGCGCGAAGTCGGAGGTCGGCGCGGTACGCGTCGATTTCCGGCGTGCCAGCGACGGCTATGAGCTCGTGTTCGAGGATGACGGTGCCGGCATCTCGCCGCAGACGCTGAAAGATGCCGCGGTGCGCAAGAACATCCTCACCGCCGAGGAGGCAGCCGCGATGGACACCCGCGCGGCCATGGCGCTCATCTTCCGTCCGGGATTCTCGACTCAGGAGGAAGTCACGATGGATGCCGGTCGCGGTGTCGGCATGGACGTTGTAGCACGCACGGTGTACGGCCTTGGCGGCAGGATCGGGGTGAGCACGAACCCGGGCCGCTTCACGCGCTTCAAGATCGTGCTGCCCGCCGCGGAAACGGCGAGCTCGGCGGTGGCCTGAAACGAAGCGGGAGGACGTGGATGAGCGGAAGCCAAGGCAATGGGGCGGCCAGGCCGGCGGTGAAGCTGCTGATCGTGGACGACTCGAACATCATGCGGCGGCGTATCGAGCGCTCGCAGCAATTCGAGGAGCTCACGGTGGTTGGCACCGCGGGCAATGGGGTCGAGGCACTGGAGATGTTTCGCAAAACCGACCCCGACATGGTCACGATGGATCTGACGATGCCGCAGATGGATGGCATCGAGTGCATCTCGAAGCTGGTGCAGCTGAAACCGGCGGTGCGCATCCTGGTGATCTCGGCGCTGGCGGACAAGGCGACCGCGGTCGAAGCCATGGAGCGCGGGGCGAACGGCTTTCTCAACAAGCCGTTCACGGACCGACAGTTGAACGAGGCGATCGCAGAGCTCATGACTTGAAGTCGAGACGGAGAGCGGGCAGATGTTGCGGGAAGAGGAGCTGAAGACTTTCGTCGAGGGAACGACGAACTACTTCGAGGTGGCGGCGCAGCAGCCGGCCACCATCGGCTCGCCGTACCTCATGGAAGGAGCACCCGCGGTGCACGATTACACCGGGATCATCAGCATTTCGGGCAAGCGCGAGGGGGTCGTGTACTTCACCGCGCCGCGAGCGATGCTCACGGTGCTGCTGATGAAGATGCAGGAGAATGATTTCAGCCACGAGACCATGAGGGACTTGGTCGGCGAGGTGGCCAACACGATCTCGGGTAACGCGCGCCGGGACTTCGGTCGCGACTTCGTCATCTCGGTACCGAGCGTGCTCACCGGCCAGAAGCCCGCGATCCCGCAGAAGCCCGGCCAGCGCTCCTTCATCATTCCAATCAACTGGCGAAGCCATTCGGCGAAGCTGATCGTCTCGCTGACCTGAGCACGGTTTCGCGATTCGAGCGGATCGATGGCGCGGCACCGGGGTGCCAGCCCATCGCATCGAGCCACTTGGGCCATTCCCACCCCACGGCTCGGCGGCTTCGCAGCCGCGGCCGCGGTGGGAATCATCAACGGGGTTGGCTCTGTCGCCGGTTTTGCGGGTCCGTTTCTGCTCGGATACCTGAGCTCGCGGACGGGGTCATTCACTGCAGGAATGGCCGCAACCGCTGCGGCGGGGGGTCGTCGCGTTTGTCATCTTACTGTCGGTGGCGAAGGCGAGCCGCGCCGCGACTTCCTAGAGTATGGGTCATCGCGCCCGCAGCGACTTCAGTTCTTCCCAGGCGCTCTCCTTCGATGAGGGCAGGTGGCGCTGCAACGGCTTGATGGCGCGCGCCGCGTAGCGGACCGCGCTCTTGGGCACTGCGCCGAGAGCCTCCTCGACGGCATTGGGAAAGCGGTCGGCGAGCGCCTCGATCAAGGTGGCCGCCTGCCTCAAGTCTTTCTCCGGCTTTGCGCTCGCCTTGCTTCTCAGCTGCGAGACGACGAGCTTGTGCACCGCAAGCCGCTCCGGCACCGGCACACGCACCAAGACGATTCCGTGGGGGCTGAGCACGGGAGTCTCCAGTGACGTGCCGAGCAGGTACGCGAGATAGGGCAGTCCTTTGGCATGGGCCGCGAGCTCCGGGACCGGCACGGTCGGGTAATCCTCGTCCGGCGATGGAACAAGGAGATCGACGCGCAGCCGCGAACCGCCCCGCTCGGCGAAGGAGGTGGACGGGGCGCTCCGATGGAGCGCGGGGACGGGAAAGAACTCCAGGCCGGTCTCGCGCAGCATGTCGATGAAGGGTGGGAGCCGCGAGACTGCCAACTGCGCCCGCCGCGCGATATCGACGTCCTCGCTCGAGTACGCCGCGGCTCGCACGCCGAGAGAGTTGAGTAACGCGCCATAGGCATGCGAGCCGATGAGCAGTGCCCCTGCATGAAAGAGACCATGGTTGTGCAGGCTCGCCAACGTGGAATAGGCCTTGCGATCCACAGTGGCAAAGCCGGCACGCGCAAGGAGCCTTACGCCCGCGATCGCGGAATTGGCGGCCGCGATCCGCTCACGCAGTTCGGCGACGCGCGCGATGACGGGCGGATCGCCGGCCTTTCCGAGGTACGCCTCTTGGCGCCGACCGGCGGCATCCGAGTAGCGATGCACCCAGTATCGCGTGCCGGTCTCATTGGTCCGCTCCGCGAGCGAGCCGGGACTACCGAGAAATGCCTCGTTCTGGTGGGCCGCGGCGCTCGATAGCTCGGAGAAGAGGAGCGTCAGCGCCCTTTCGTGTGGTGCAGTAAGGGAAGGCATGCCTTCTCCGTATCCCATCGAAATCGCATCCGTGGGATACGAATCCTAGCGCACCTCGCAGGCGTATCCCACAAAACTTAATCTCGTGGGATACGGAGGGCCGGGATGGACTCCTGCGAGGCGATCGGACCCATGGGCAGAGTCTCGGTCTGCGTGGTGAGATTCTCCCTCACCGGATTCCCGGCGGCGTCCTTGACCGGGTTGCCGGCGGCATCGGTCTTCTGTTGCTGGTAGGTCACGGGCTGCAGCATCGTCACGTCCTTGTAGGCGCTGACGTTCTGGATCACCCCCTGACTGGCGAGGGCGAGCACTAGCACAAACGCGATGGGCAGCAGGACGTAGAGCGTGGAGCGGGTGATATCGGCCCAGAAATTCCCGATGGCCTTGGCCGTATGCCGTGCCAGCCCCCGAATGAGGGCGATCGCCACCACGATGCCGGTCGCCGCGGACAGGAAATTCTGCACCGCGAGCCCGGCCATCTGGGTGAGATAGCTCATGGTGGACTCGGGGGTATACCCCTGCCAGTTGGTATTGGTGATGAAGCTGACCGCGGTATTGAACGAGGAATCGGGCGAGACGGCCGTGAACTGCTGGGGGTTGAGCGGCAGCCAGTACTGCAGGCGCGGCAGGCCATAGATGTCCACGCCCGACCTCCGAAATAAAAGAGCTACGGCGGCGGCGGGCCGCCCTGACCCACCGAAAGCAGGGCACAACCTAGCGCGCCGGCCGTGAAGGCGCGGCGGCAAGCTCGACGCCGGGTCGATCCAGCAGCCCCTCGCATTCCGGCGCAGAGGATTCAGCGGTCATTCACACGCTCTCTGGTTTGATAAGAGCGTAGAGAGAGATCGCGCGCACGACACACGGGTGACGGCCGCGATCAGGAGAATGATGGGATGTCTGACGATGAGCGGCGATTTCGGACGACGAGCGGCAGCGCACTCTGCGAGGCCGAAAGCTTGGCCGAATCTCCTCTGCGAACCGCTTCAAACTTTTTTCATCGCGAGTGCAAAGTCGCCATCCAGAGACTCCCTGTACTCATTTCCACGGTGTTATGTTCAACTCACATCGCACGGGGGATCTTTCCATGCACTTGGAAATTCTGACATCCGCGCCGCGGCTGCTCGCGACGTTGGCGCGGGACAACAGCAATCTTTCGGCTTTGGTGCTGGTCCTGGGCGTGGTCGGCGGCTGCATGCTGTCGGCCTGGCGAGAGCGGCTGCGCGAGCGCAGAGCGCAGTTCGCACGCCGTCCGGAGCGGCTCGACCAGAGGTGAGGGTTCGACTGAGGTAACTATGGCTTACTGGAACGCAGCTTGCTCGCCGGACTGTCGCATGCCTGTCATCAACGAGTGGCATTCTCCGCCCGCCATGCAGATCAGCCCCTTTTTCGTCCTCACCCAGCGCCGCGATGTGGCTGCGCGCTACGCCACGACCACCCGCCAGTGGCTGGTAGCACGCACGACCTACCGCCGGCTGCACGAGGCGCCGGTGAAGAACCTCACCGCCCTGCGCGATGCGGCCCGGCGGCTGGACTTGCTCGAGCGCGGACGCGCGGCCCTGCTCAGGGACCTCAAAGCCCTCGCCGACTGAGGTAGACGTCTCAGACCTCGCGGCTCAGGGAGCCCCTGAGCCGTCGGGTTGCTTGCTTTCGGACGGCGCCAGGCGAGAATGCAGCGCGCCACTCGCACCATCCGCCCCATGTCTTCGCCGACATCACGCTATCGCGCATTCCCCGTCCTGCGCGCCGGTGACCCGGTAGTCGCGGTCGCACCGGCGGGCCCCTTCGACCGCCCCACGTTCGAGGCGGGACTCGAGGTCATCGCACGGCGTTACCACGTTCACTACGACCCGGGGGTACTCGCCCGGCAGCGATACCTGGCGGGCACGGACGAGCGGCGGCTCGGGGAACTCGCGGCCGCACTGGCGGAAGCCGGTACCCGCGCGGTGTTTTGCGCACGCGGAGGGTATGGTGTCATGCGCTTGCTCGCAGGCCTCGCGAGCACGACCATCGCGCCGAAGCCGGTGATCGGCTTCTCCGACATCACGGCGCTTCACCAGCTGCTGCAACGCGAGCGGCTCGTCAGCATTCACGGGCCGACCCTTACACAGCTCTCTCGCGTCGATGCGCTCGCGCAGGCGCGCCTCTTCGCGCTCCTCGAATCCGCTACGCCGGCGGCCGCACTCACCGGCACGGACACCTACTTCGGCGGTGTGGCCGAAGGGCCGCTGCTCGGCGGCAATCTTTCCGTACTGACCCGCCTACTCGGAACGCCCTTCCTGCCGCCTCTCGAAGACGCGATCCTGCTGCTCGAAGACGTCGGTGAGCGGCCGTACCGGCTGGATCGCATGTGGACCCATCTGGCGCTCGCGGGGGTGTTCCGCCAGGTGCGAGGTATCGTCCTCGGAGCGTTCACGGGCTGCGAAGAAAAGGGGGCCGCATACTCGAGCGCCGATGTACTGCGCGACCTGGCCCAAACGACGGGCCTCCCCTGCGTGGCGGGCTTCCCGATCGGGCACGGCGAGCACAATCAACCGGTACCGCTCGGCGTGCGAGTGCGGTTGGATGCGGGGAGCCGCAGCCTCACTTTCCTCGAGAGTGCGGCATCCGGATAGGCGGGAAGCCATCCGAAAGCGGCGAACTCAGACATCAGGGTTGGGGTGCTGCGGCTGCGGCTGCGGCTGCGGCTGCGGCTCCGGCGCCGTGCCCATCGAGCGAAGCACGGCGGCGAGATATCCGGAGAAGGGCGGGGGTGTCCGCAACGTCAGAGACTGGCGCCAAACGCTGAGGCTGCTGAGGATCACCGCGATCAGGCGCGGGAGCACGATGTAGAGCAGCGCCGTCAGCTCGATGAGCTTTACCCACTGCCCGGCCGGGCCGCCGCCGGTCGTGGCACTCGTCCATGCGAGCGCCTGGAGATCATGTGCCGATGGGATGGGAATACCCGATATTGCGGACGCGGCGCCGTAAAGCGTCACGAGCGCGGCATGGGCGCTGGTCGGGCCAAAAACGGTCGTGCCCCAACCCGCGCCCCGATGGAGTAACCACCCGCGAAAACCGTACCCGGCCATGAGGCCGAGCGCCGCAACAATGGCCGCGAGGTGCAGCAACCGCCGCGCGCGGGCGCGGAACAGCGGTCGGCCGATCTCCCACCAGTCCGCGGCGAAGCGCCGCAGACCCGGTGCGAGCGGCGCGTTGAAACCAATCGAGTGAACGATCAACGCATCGATACGCGCCCGTACCCGGTTTGCGTAGAGCCCTGCGAGCCATCGCCTGATGAGCCCGTCGCGCATCGACTCGGCGGCCACGACTGCCGGTCGGCTCGGAGCGCCGCGCGCGAGGTCGACCGCGGGTCGTCGCGGCGAAGATTTGAAAAACCTGACGAGCAGGATGAGGTAGACGATCAGGTTCCAGATCACGAGCCCGATGAGCGGATAGGCAAAGATGTCGATCCGACGACCGTCGGCGAATGCCAGCCCGATCCCCAGCGCGAATCCAAGCGCCAAGATCCCGCGCTCGAGACCCGAGGAGCGCGCCGCGGCGGCAAGCACGTGGTCCACACCGGGAGATCGGACGCGCAGGCGCGCCAGCAGCGCGTCCGCGCGGAGCGCGAGGAAGCGTTCCGAATTGCCATCGAGCGCCGGCGGCGCCGTGGCTGTGGCCAGCGGGCGGCGCTCGATCGCCTCGCCGGTGGCATGCGCACGATCTTCCATCGATAGGACGTCGCCAGCCAGATCGCATTGCTCGATGGCATGAACCAGCAGAACGGCTTGCAGCGCCCGCTGTCGCATGGAGCCATTTTGCTGCACGATATCGGGTGCACGCAAAATATCTATCAAAGCCATGCCCCCCAGCGCGGAAATCGAGCGGATCCTACGACTGTCGCCGGTCATGCCCGTGGTCATCATCGAGGAGGCAGAGGTCGCGCCGGAGCTGGCCCGCGCTTTTGTCCGCGGCGGCATTCGAGCGGTCGAGATCACGTTGCGGACGCCGGCGGCTCTTGCCGCCATCGAGGCCATTGCGCGGGACGTACCGGAGATTGCCGTCGGCGCCGGCACCGTGTTATCGGCCGACGATCTCGGCGCCGCCGCAAGCGCGGGCGCAACGTTCGCCATATCACCCGGCGCGACTCCTGCCCTTCTCTCGGCGGCGGCATCCGGCCCCATTCCTTATCTACCCGCCGTCGCGACCGCCTCGGAGGTGATGGCAGGGCTGGCGCACGGCTATCATTGTTTCAAATTCTTTCCGGCCAGCGCGGCCGGTGGCACCGCGATGCTCAAGGCATTCGCGGGCCCTTTCCCGCGCGCCCGCTTCTGTCCGACCGGAGGGATCACCCAGGAATCCGTCAGGTCATACCTCGAGCTCAGCAACGTTCTCTGTGTGGGTGGCTCCTGGCTGTCACCGTCAGAGGCGGTAGCGGCGCGCGATTGGAAGCGCATCGAGGCGCTGGCGGCGCGCGCAGCGGCATCGCGAACTTAGCTGCTGCCCCACCGGTCGAACGTCGCGGTATCCTCAATCGCCTTATATTCTGGTACTCCATGCCCTCGCTTCGAGCCAGCGCGATTGCCCTATGCGCCACTGCCATCGGCGCCATTGCCGCTTTGGCGGGCTGCGCATCGAGCCGGCTGTCGTCCGAGGTACCGCCGGGAGAGCGGCTCGCGGGCGACTGGAAACTCGATGTTCCCGGGAGCGATGATCTCGGCAAGGCCATCGAGCAATTGCGCGTCCAGATCGCGAAGTCGCATCGCAGCAAGCACGGCGCGCAGCAGCAACAGCAACAGCAGGGTATCGGCACCTACGGCGGGCGGCGGCGCGGGGGCGGCGGTGGGTCGGGCGGCCAGGAAGGCGGCCAATCCGACCAGGGCGAGAGCCTTCCGGGCGGTGGTGGGCAGGAATTCGGGCCGACGCCGCGGGTCTCCCCTGTGGATGAACTGATGTCGAACGTGCCACAGGGCGATTACCTCCGGATCACCGTGAGCGCCAGCGCTTTCACCGTGACCTCGGGCGATTCCTCCAGTCCGTACACCCCCGGCCTCTTGAGCGAGATCTCCGCTGAACAAGGCGATGCGCAGCAGATATCGGGATGGAAGGACGCAGCGTACGTAATCGACACCACGCCCCAGTGGGGACCGGAAATCATCCAGAGCTTCGATCTGACGAAAGACGGCAGACTCGCGATGGTCGTGCGGCTGAGCGGCCACGGCATCCACTACACCTTCACCCGCCTCTACGACCGAACCACACGCGTGGCACCGCTCGCGCCACCCACCGTCAATTAGCCAGCCGGTCACTTCGGCCACGTGACCGCAATCGATATGCCCTCTGCACGTCGGGCGACCGGCATCCTCGCCGTTGCCGTACTCCTCTTCTCGGCGACATCCGGAGCCGCCGATCGCCAGGCCCCGACCGCGACGCCGCAGGTGCCGGCGATCGTGATCTCCGGCCGTTACGCGGGTCCGAAGCTCTGGCGTGTGAGCAAAGACGACGCGCACGTGCTCTGGGTGTTGGGGACCGTGGCGCCGCTGCCGAAGCGCATGGTCTGGCAAACCGATGACATCCAGCGCCTGCTTCGGCACACTCAGGAAGTCATTCCGGCGTGGCCGTCGGTGGGTATCGGCTTTCATCCTTTCACGGCCCTGCACCTTTACGAGCTGTGGCGCAAGGCGCAGACGAATCCCGATCACCTGCCCCTCGAGGCCGTGCTGCCGCCCGCTCTCTATACGCGCTTCAGCGCGCTCAAGCTCCGCTTCGCGCCGAAAGACCGACGAATCGAGCAGCTGCGCCCGATCCTGGCGGCGCGGCGGCTCTACGATGAGGCGTTGGCCGCTTCCGATCTGACTCCACGCAATGACATCCAACGGACGGTGCTGACGCTCGCGCGCAAGGAGGGAGTGGCGGTGCACCAGGACAAGCTCCATGTTAGCGATCCGGTCGATGTGATGCGCGACCTGATGCATACGCCGCGCGCGGCGGAGATCGCCTGCCTGCAGTCGGTCGTGGTACGGCTCGAGACCGACCTGGGACCCATGCAGGCACGGGCACGTGCCTGGGCACTCGGGGACGTGAAACTGCTGCGTCGTCTGCCGCACATCGACAATGGCGCTACCTGCCTCGAGGCGGTGTCAGGATCGGCGCGGGTGCGCGCGCTCCTGGCGGCGGCGCAACAGGACTGGATGACGGCGGCAGTGCAAGCCCTGTCGCAGCACCGCACGACGCTCGCGCTGCAGTCGATGGACCGGCTGCTCGGGCCGGATGGTACGCTCGAGGCGCTGCGGCGGATGGGATACCGAGTCGAGGGTCCGTAAGCGGCGCTCACGCCGCGAGCGGCTTCATCCTCGGGTCGCGGCCGAGGCCGCCATAAAGATCGAACCCGCGCTCGAGCCAGTCGCACAACATCCGGTCGTCGCTTGCGAGCAGCGGCAGCGTGCCGACGCTCGCGACCCAATGAAATGCGCCGAGCGCGATGTAGTCGGCGTAATTCGGCGAGTCGCCGCCGATGAAGGGCGCGCCGCGCGAGAGGTGCTGACGCAGAGGAGAAAGGGCGTCCCGCACCGCCGGCAGACGGCTTGCGCGGTCCGCCACGTAGGTTTCGAGAGTAGCGTCTTTCAGCCAAGCCTCGCGGCTCTGGCGGAAATAGCCGCGGTCCTCCGGCCGTGCGGCGTCGTGGACGTCGAGCACATATAGGCTGAGGAGCCTGCGCAGGATTTCGCTCGAGAACCAGGCGTCGAACATCCGCACCATCGCCCGCTCGGCCGGACTCGTGAAGATCGGCGCACGGTCAGGATAAGCGCGGTCCAGGTATTCGGCGATGTCCCAGCTATCACCGATGCAGCGGTCACCCTCCTCGAGGATCGGCACCGTTTTGAAGCGCCCGCCGAGAATCCGACGGATATCGCTGAAGCCCAAGGGTACCGGCTCGAACGGCAGGCCCTTGTGGGCAAGCGCGTAGCGGGAGCGCCAGACGAAGGGACTCGCGGAACGGCCATTCTCGAGGACGAGTTCGTAAAGGCGAATGGTGGGCTGTGTCATGTGACGCTCAGCTTGCAAGAGCGAGCCCCCACGCCAGCGCCATGATCGCGACGGCGGCGAGGGCCGGGGGCCATTGAGGCGAGCGATGCAAGCGTCGACTCACAGCCGGTTTCGCGGCCGCCCATCCCAGCAACACGCCCACGGCGAAGCCGAGCAGGTGCGCCATGATGTCGGTGTGCTTGCCAGCGGTGCCGAGCCAGCCGAGGAGAACGACGCCGGCGACAAGCGGTCCCCAGCGATTGCCCCAACTCTGCGGCAAACGCAGCCGCTCGCGCCAGGTGTACGCCGCCATCAGCCCGAGAGCGGCGAAGACGGCCGTCGATGCGCCCACCGACTCGTGCCACGGCGGGCCGAGGACACCTTCCACCCAGTTGGCGGCCCCGCCGCCGAGAACGATGAGGAGCCACGCGACGCCGACACCGAGCTGTCGACCCGCAAGATAGCCGAACCATAGGCCGGCGCCCAGGTTGGCGGCGAGATGAGGACCGCTCACATGCAAGGTGAGCGCAGTCCACGCACGCCACCACTGTCCACTTTGTACACGCGCCGCATCGAGCTCACCGACCTGAAATGCATCGAGGCGCACCAGGCCGTTGGAAATGGCATAAGCCACACCGAGCAGGCAGACCGCGTACGCTACGCATCCCACCCAGGCGTGAGCATGCAGTGCAGGTGCCGGTGGGACCGGTGCCGGCGCCCGGTTTTCGGCTTCGTACTGCCGCAGGTGGATCGAGGCGCGATCGACGTCGGCTGCGGCGACTTCCAGGATGAAGTACCCGTCGCGCGCGATGACCGCACTCGCGATGCCGACGGCGCCGAGCATGAAGGCACGCTCCTCGCAGTCCCGACGCCGGAGCGAGCGGCAGACCTCGACGTCGCCGTCGGTCAACGAAGATCCCGTATGCCCTCACCCAGCAGGCACGCAGGCGGGCTTGTGAGGAAACGCATGCGCGGCGATCGGCCTCATGTCCCCTCGCGACCGACGGCCCCGATCGGGAACGGGGCCTGATCATAACATGAGCCGACCCGATCGCCGCGCGGGCGGATGGGTTCAGTGTGGTCGCGGCGAGGTGCCTGACGCGGGACGCGCGGTAGCGCTCCGGTCCGCGTGTTGGCCTTCGGCGAATTCCTCGATCATCTTCTGATTGAAGGCCGGGATGTCGGCGGGTTTACGGCTCGTCACCAGCCCATGATCGGCGCAGACCTCCCGATCGACCCATATGGCCCCGGCGTTGACGAGATCGGTCTTCAGGGAAGGCCAGGAAGTCAGCGTGCGGCCGCGCACGACACCGGCTTCGATCAGGGTCCAGGGACCGTGGCAGATCGCGGCCACGGGCTTGCCGGTTTCGAAGAATGAGCGCACGAACTGCACCGCTTTCGGCAGGGTGCGAAGCTGATCCGGATTGGCCACTCCACCCGGAAGCAGCAGCGCATCGTAATCCGCCGCGTCCGCCTGCTCGAGCGGGACGTCGACCTTGATGCGCTCACCCTTGTCGAAATGTTTCCAACCCTGCACCTCGTCCTTGGCGGGCGAGACCACCTGAGTCTCGGCACCCGCCTGCTGAAGAGCTTTCCTCGGCTCCGTGAGCTCGGATTGCTCGAAGCCTTCTGCCGCCAAAATGGCGATTTTCATGCCGCTCAAGGTTGCCATAGCCGTTTCTCCTCGTGCACGTTGCGCCAATACCAGGGACCTGCCGGAGCCAGCAGGGGGCGTGCCGCGAGAGGCGAGTGCACGTGGGGCGGGGCTCGCGCGCGGCGCGCGACGGGGTTGTCCTCAGGCGATCTGATTGCGCGTTGCGGCGGCGCGCTCGACCAGACGAGTGACCTCTTCCCGTCGTGCTCCGGTGAGCGGCAGGCGTGGCGGCCGAACCCTTTCGCTGCCGCGACCCATGATCTGCTCGGCAAGCTTGATCGATTGCACGAGATCGTGCTCGGCGTCGAGGTGCAGCAGCGGCATGAACCAGCGGAAGATCCTGCGGGCACGAGGCAGATCGCCGTCGTGAAGCGCCTCGTAAAGCGCCAGCGACTCGCGCGGAAAGGCGCTGGTGAGGCCGGAGACCCATCCGCGCGCCCCGAGTGTGATTCCGTCGAACACGAGATCGTCGAGTCCAGCGAACAGTGCGAAGCGTTCTCCGCATGCGTTGAGCACATCCGTGAAGCGGCGCGGATCGAACGAGGACTCCTTGATGGCGACGATGTTGGGTACATCCGACAGGCGGCCAAGCGTCTCGACATCGATGTTCACGCGGTACGCGGGTGGGTTGTTGTATAACATGATCGGCAGCCGCGTAGCCTCGGCCACCGAGCGAAAATGGAACTGCAGCTCGTGCGGAGTGGGTACGTACACCATGGCCGGCAGCACCATGAGAGCCGTGGCACCGATTGCCTCGGCGTCCTTGGCAAAGGCCACCGCCGCCGCGGTGGTCAGCTCCGAGACGCCCGCGATGACCGGCACCCGGCCGGCGGCCGTCTGAACGATCATGCGCAGCACCGAGCGCTTTTCCTCCGCCGTCAAGGAATTGTTTTCGCCGCAGGTCCCCAGCGCCACGAATCCATGGACACCGTCCTCCATGAGACGGGACAGCACCGCGCGCGTGGCGGCAAGATCGACCCTGAGATCGGCGTCGAACTGGGTGGTTACTGCGGGCAATACCCCGGACCACGTGCAGCTTGGCGAAACATGCTGGGACGGCATGGCGAGCTCCTTCGGCTGACTTGCACCATTGCGGGAATTATACGACGCATCTTTAGCTATACTGAAACACGATGCGCAGCTCAGAAATGCATTTGCGACAGAGAGCGCGGAATGAGTAACGGACTGCGTGCGCTGCTCGGCGGGCTGGGTCTCGCGATCGTCGGGATCACCGTGTACCTCTCCCCGGCCGTGAGCATCACGCGCGCGGTGCTGGGGCTGCTCGTGGCGATGACGCTCTGGTTCGTGTGGCGCTGGCCTCAGCTCGAGCGGCGGCTGGCCGGCGGCGAGGCACCCTCCGGGGCAATGCGCGCCGGATCTGCGGGTCCGCGGCCGTTCGATCTCGCCGTGGGATTCATTACCAACTTCTTCGATACGCTCGGAATCGGCAACTTCGCCCCCACGACCGCCGCCCTGAAGTTCACCCGGCGAATACCGGACGAGGACATCCCGGGGACGCTCAACGTCGGCCACGCACTGCCGGTCCTGACCGAGGCGCTCATCTTCATTGCGGCTATCGTGGTCGACCCGCGCCTTCTCATCGCGATGATCGCCGCATCGGTACTGGGGGCATGGCTCGGCGCGGGAGTGGTGGCCCGCATGCCAAGACGGGCGATCCAGTTAGGCATGGGTATCGCCCTCGCCATCGCCGCCGCCCTCTTCATCACAACCCGGCCGGCGGGCGGGTCCGCCACGGCCCTCCCCGGCACGTTCTTCGTGGCGGCCCTAGTGGGGAATTTCGTGCTCGGCGCGCTGATGACTCTCGGAATAGGACTGTACGCGCCCTGCCTCATCATGCTGAGTCTCATGGGCCTCAATCCACGGGCGGCGTTCCCCATCATGATGGGCTCGTGCGCCTTCCTCATGCCGATCGGCGGCATGCGGTTCGTGCGCACCCGGCGCTACAGCACACCGGTGGCGCTTGGATTTGCGATCGGAGGTCCCCCCGCCGTGCTGATCGCCGGCTACCTGGTGAAGTCCATGCCGCTCGAGTGGCTCAAGTGGCTGGTCGCGTGCGTGGTGTTGTATGCGGCCGTGATGATGTTGACTTCCGCGCTGCGGCGCGCACCCGCATCGGACCCTGCGCCGGGGCGCGAGAGACTTGCAGTCGCGGAGCGCACGCAGAAGGCCAGTGATTAGGATGGCAGCCCGGAAGACGAGATCTGCCGTGGATGAGCTTTACGGCCTCGAGCCGGTCATCGAGCCGGGAGATGGCGAAGGCGTGGGCGATCCCTGCGAGAAACTGCAGTCGAGGATCGTGCAGTGCCCGTACTGCGGTGAGGCATACGAGACGGTAGTCGACCTCAGCACCGGATCCACGAGTTATATCGAGGACTGCCGGGTGTGTTGCCGGCCGATCGAATTCAACCTCGAAATCGAGGACGACGGGCCGCTCGCGAGACTTCAAGTCGGCCGCAGCGACTGATCGGGGGGCAGCGCGTGGGGAGTCTCAGTCGAGGGCCTTCTCGAACCAGTGACGCGCGTAGGGATTGTCGTTGAACCGGAGGATTTCCCGATAGCCCGAGGCGCGGTAGAGCTTGAGCGCCTCCGCCAGGGATGAATGAGTATCCAGCCGCACCGAGCGCAGGTCTCGATCGCGCGCCGCGTGCTCCAATGCTGCGAGAAGCCTGCGGCCCACTCCCAGGCCGCGGAACTCGCGCGATACCCACATGCGCTTGATCTCGCCGATTCCGGGCGAGAAAGCTCGTAGAGCACCGCAACCTACAGGCCTGGCGGCAACTTGCGCTAGGAGGAACACGCCGACCGGCGGACTGAAGTCATCGAGCTGCGCTGCACCGTCGCTCTGCCGGTCATACCCCTCGGGAAAGCGGGCAGCAAGCTCGTCGAAGTAATGCTCGAGACACTCCCGCGCCGCGGGACTGTGTGCGCTCACCGCCGTTACTTCGACGCTCGAGACGTGCACGTCCCATCGATCGCTATGGCCTGCCGCCGATCACTCTCGCCGGCAGGAAGAGAATCGCGCGAAGCAGTGCGAAAACACCCTCCACCGCGATCCCGAGCAGCCTGAACGGCAAGGTCAAAAGCCAGACGATAGGCCAGAGGACGAGCGCGACGAGGGCCAGCGGCCAGCACACAACGAGGAGAACGAGCCAGAGCAGTACTGCAGCCATGCGCGTACGGTAACGCCCACGCTCACTCTGCGGCAAGCGTGGCCGCGATAATGGTCCTCACTCCCAATAATGGCCCTGTCCGGCCGGCGGCCGCCCCGGCAAAATCACACTGACCGCCTCGGCTGCGTCGCCCCTCAGGAGCCCGCCATGCATCGCTCACTGCCCGTTGCGATTTTGCTGATCGGCTCGTGCCTTGCCTGGGGACAGGAGGCGCCGCCGACGGTGATCCCGCCGCCCACCCAAGATGGCTCCCAGACCTCCCGCTCCTCCGAGAAAGCGGTTCTCGCGGGCGGCTGCTATTGGGGAACGCAGGGGATCTTCGAGCATGTCCGCGGTATCAAGCGCGTGGTTGCCGGATTCTCCGCGGGGCAAAGCGATGATGACGGCGGCGCCGAGTCGGTGATGATCACCTTCGATCCGAAGGTGCTCAGCTACGGCCGATTGCTGCAGATTTTCTTCTCGGTGGTGAACGATCCGACGGAACTCGACCGCCAGGGTCCCGATGTCGGCCAGGGATATCGGTCGGATATCTTCTACATGAGTCCGGACCAACACCGCGTGGCGCAGGCCTACATCGCGCAGCTCGATCAGGCCAACGTGTTTCGCAAGCCGATCGTGACTCGTGTCGATGCGTTCTCGAGCTTCAATCCGGTCGATTTAAGCCAGCAGGACTTCATGCTCAAGAACCCGCACCTCGATTACATCGAGATCAACGATCTGCCGAAGCTCGTGAGTCTGAAGCGGCTGTTTCCGACATCCTACCGAGCCTCGCCGCTCGAATACCACGAGTGAGCCGCCGGGCTCTCGCCGCTCGGCGTCAATCCGGGGAGCCCGCGGCGCTCGTGCCCGCGGAGGCGAGATGCGCGGCCACCCACTCGTCAATCGCGCGGTAGTAGAGCTCCCGGTGCACCGGATCCTGCGGCGAATGATGCGCACCGGGGATCCCGATGAACTTCACCGGAATGCCGCGACTGCTCAGGGCATGGTAAAGCGCAAATGACTCCGTGATCGGCACGGTGAAGTCGTCGGTACCGGAAAGGATCAGCGTCGGTGTGGTGATATCGCCCGCATAGGTGATCGGCGAGCCGGTGCGGTAGAGCGCGGCGCTCTGCTTGTCCCAGGGGCTGCCGCCCAGCGAGTCGCGCGTCCACGCCAGGTTGCCGGCGCCGGAGAGCTCATACTCCTCGGTCCAGTCCACCGCGCCGTCGGCAACCACCGCGCAGCGCCAGAAATGCTGGTGGGAGATCAGCCATGCCGTCATGTAACCGCCATACGAATGGCCGACCGCGGCAATGCGCGAGGTGTCCACGATGCCCTTCCTTTCCAACATCCTTACGCCCGAAATCACATCGCTGTCGGGGCCCACGCCGGGATCTCGGTAGATGGCGTGCTCGTGCGCGTTGCCGAGGTTGTCGCTGCCGCGGTAGTTGGGCTCGAATACGAGAAACCCTCGCGCCGCGAACAGGTCACGCAGCGGCCCGATCTCCTCGGTATCGAAGCCCTCGGTCGAGGCGGCCTCCGGTCCGCCATGGCTGTAGACGACCAGCGGGTAGCGCCTGCCCGATCGATAGCCGTTGGGATAGCTGAGTATTCCGTCGTTGGGCTGACCGTCCGGCGCGCGCCACTGCACTTCCGTGCTCCGGGGATACGTGTAAGCCGCAAAGTCGCCGTTGAAGTGTGTCAGGCGCTCCGGAGCGCTGGCCGCAGTGCGCATGAGGTAAAGCTCGGGCGGCTGTGTGGCGTTATCGGCGACGACCGCCAGCGCGCCTCGTGTCGATGCCGTCACTTCGAGGGGATCGAGCGTACCGAGATTCAGGGGATGACCCTCGCCGTGCAGAGGTTGAACGTAGAGCTTGCTGCCGATGTGGTCATCCGCCATCACGACCACACCACTGCCGTCCGGCAGCCAGACGAAACTCGGGAGCAGGTTTCGATCGAGGTCGCCACTGATATCTCGAGGGCTGCCACTCTCAGGCGAGCCGACGAACAGATCCACATCGCTTACGGCGCCGGGGCCGTGCAGGTAGAGGTACGCGACCGCGTCGCCCTTGGGCGCGAACCGTGGGTCGTATTCGTAGGTGCGCTGGACACTGAGCGGGTGTTCCTCGCCGCTCTCGACGTTCACCGCGACGGCGGCGGTCTGGTCCGAGTCGCTGTCGTTCGCGTCAGCTTGCCGGGTATAGACGATCCAACGGCCGTCCGCCGACCAGGAGGGCGCGGATACGCTGCCGCCAAAAGGCGGCGCAGCCTCGAGCACGCTGGTCGCGCCGCGGGTGAGCCGATGGGCCTTACCGGTCTTCACCGTGAGAAGCCATATGTGCGACGGGACTGCGGCCTTGTCCACGAGGTAGTCGTCGTCGTGGATCGCGAAAAGATCACGATGCGTGCGACGATCCTGCGCGCTCAGCGGAGACTCGTCGGGAGTCACGTAGGCGATCGTGTCGCCATCCGGGCTCCACGCATACTGCTGCACACCGTTCGGCGCGTCGCTGAGCTCGGTGGGCGTACCGCCTGCAGCCGGCACTGTGTAAATCTGGGCTTTCCGCTTGCCGACCGTACCGATGAACGCGAGCGTCCGGCCATCCGGCGACCACCTCGGCAAGTCGAGATCCCGGATGTCCGACACCAGCGTGCGGGGCTCACCCCCTGCGGTGGGCATGATGCGAAGCGTCGCATCGTAACGATCGTGAACGAAATCCGACCGGACGGTGAGAAAGGCGATCTGCTTCCCGTCCGGTGAGAATCGCGGCGATGCGATGCGCACGAGCATCCGGAGATCGGTGAGACCGATCGGCTCGGCGAGCGCCGAGGCACCGAGAGACGCCAGCGCGAGTACTACGGCCGGCAGGCAGAGGAAAGTCCAACGACCTTTCATGATGGTCCCCGAAGGAGCTTCGAGAGCGAGCTAGGTATTATCGCCGGTAGTGGAGCTGCGGGAACTCGGCTATAGTTACAATGAACTTGTCTAAGCGTCAGGTAGACGCATCATGGAGCCTCCGCAGGGGTCTAAACCCAATTCCGCCCCGCCGAGTCGGCCGACGGCAGGAAGGGGCAATTCAGCCGATCCAATCCCTCCCGGCCGCGTGCGCCACGACGAGCGCGGCAATGCCATATGGGACTGGCTCAAGGACACGGGACGGAATGCCTTAGAAGCCACATCCCGGCTGCTGAAGAAGCTCGAGGAGCCGAATCTCGAAGTCGAGGACACGAAGGACCAGGAGCTTCGCCTCGAGTCCGATCGCGACCCGGGCGGCGGCTACGATCCTTATAACCAGTCGACCAAGCCGCGCGCACCTCCACCCCGCAAGGGGCGATAGGCGGACCCGCAAAGCGGCGCGTCACCTGAGTCCGCTCGTTCGAAGAAGTCCGGAGCGGCCAGCTGCGGGTCGCCAGGCGGCCCGGCCGGACGGCTAAATCCTCATCCGCTGCCAGGCGCGCGAGCGCCAGCGCAGAAAGAGCGTCGTCCCGAGGAGGATGACGTAGATGATCACGGCCGCCCATCCACCCATCGCGCCATAGCCCAGCTGCGGCAGGAAATGAAACCAACCCTGACCGGGCGCGAAGATCAGGATGTGCGCGAGCGGCAGGAACACGAGCCAGCAGACGGGAAACACGAGCGCGACCGGTACCCTGACATCCCCGGCGCCACGCAGACACATGCTGCTGCCGAGATTCAAGCCATCGAAAAACTGATACGCGGCGGCGAGCCACAGGAGCTCCACGCCGAGGGCGGCCGCCGCGGCGGCGTTGCGATCATGCGCGCCGGCAAAGAGCGGCAGCAGCCAGGGACCGCTTGCCGCGAGCGCAAGCCCGATGCCTCCCATCACCAGCGCCGTGAGCAGAATGACCCGGTTACCCAGGCGCATGGCCCAGCGACGATCGCCGATGCCGATCGACTGACCGACGAGGGTGGTCGCTGCGGTCGCGATGCCGATCCCCGGCATATAGGCGATGGAGGTGAGCACGGTAACCATCTGCGTGGCCGCGCCGGCCACCGTGCCGTAGCGCACCTCCATCATCTGAAACACGGAAAAGCCGAGCACGTCAGCGGCGGGCATCATGCCCATGGGCAGCCCCAGGCGTATCTGCTCGCGGATGAGACGCCTCCGCGGTCGCCATCCGAGATGTGACTTGTGGGATTGGCGGACCGGCACTCTCAGAAAGAAAGCGAACGCGATCGCAAAGCCCACGGCCTGCGCGACATTGCTGGCCCACGCCGACCCGGCGACTCCCCATCCCAGCCGGAAGATGAAAATGTCATTGAAGATGGCGTTGACGATCGCCGTCGCCGCGGTCACGAGAAAGCTGATCTGCGGCCGGCCGATGCCGTTGAAAAACCCGATCATCGCCATCGCGGCGACGCCGAAGGAGGCACCTCCGACGCGCGGATACCAGAAGATCTGCGCCAGATGCGCAACGCGCGGCGTGAAACCAAACGGCGCGAGAATCTCGCCTCCCGCGGCGCCGAGCGCGACGAAGATCGGCGCCGCGCAGAGTGTCAGCCAGAGCGCCGACCAGGCCGCCTGCGCTGCGCGCCGATAGCGCCGCGCGCCGTGAGCGTGCGCGGCGAGCGTCTGCACCGCCATACCGCTGCCGCCGAGCACGAATACGACCGCGAGAATCATCCACTGCACCGCGCCGACCGCGGCCAGGGCAGCAGTCGAGATGTGCCCGACGAACCACATGTCGGTGAGATTGAGGACGATCTGCATGGCACTATTGGCCATAAGCGGCAGGGCGAGCGCGACCACGGCGCGAAAATCAACGTGCGCGCTTCCATCGGAGTCGATGCGCTGCGCCGGCAGACTCGCGGCGCGCGCGCCCGTTGATTGGAAATCGATATCCACGTCCAGGTCCGGATGAGACTGAGCGGCCCAGGGCGCTCCCGGGCCCGTGTTGCTCCGACGAGTTCAGCAGAAATTGCCGCGACCGCCGCGGGCGACTTGCAGCCAATTGACGTAAACCGGGGTATTGTGCACCGTAGCACGTATGGCAGCTCGCAAGAAGACTTCCGCCACACGTACCCCGCGCTCATCCGCAGGCCGCCGCGCGCGCGGAAAGCTCGCGCCCGGAGCGCAAGCGCGCGGCCTCGAAGCGTCGGAAATCGCCGTGGCGGTCGACAATCCCGAAGTGGCGGAACTCGCGGCGCTGGTGCGCGCAGCCGGCGGCGCACCGATCGGGGCCTATCACGAGCCGATGGGCGGCCGGCCGCTGATGCTCGCCTGTCTGCCACTCGCTGCGCTGCAGCCCACACCCTTTCAGCGCGATCTCTCCCCCACCCATGCCAAGCGGTTGGCGCAGAAGATCGGAGAGACGGCTGCCTTTCTCGATCCGCTGATCGTGGTGAGAGGCGAGGACGGCAAGCTCTGGACACCCAACGGCCGCCATCGCCTGGCGGCGGCGAAGGTGCTGGGGCTGAGACAAATCACGGCGCTGATCTCTCCCGATGAGGCGCTGGCCTATCGCATTCTGGCCTTGAACACCGAGAAGGCGCACAACCTGCGCGATCGCAGCCTGGAGGTGATCCGCATGGCGCGCAGTCTTGCGAAGCGACCAAAGAGCGCAAGCGAGTCCGCGTTCGAGGCGGAGTTCGAGGCTCCGGAGCTGCTGACGCTCGGAGTGGTCTATGAGCACTCCTCGCGCTTCGCGGGCGGCGCCTATAGCGCGTTTCTGAAGAAGGTGGACCGTTTCAGTGAGCGCGCGCTCGCCACGAGTCTACGGGAGAGGGAGGGCTTCGCCGCGCGGCTGTTGGAGATCGACGCGCAGGTAAAGAAAATCACCGCGACCCTGCAGCAGCGCGGCTTCAAGTCGCCGTACCTGCGCAACTACGTCGTCGCGCGCATCAATCCCGTTCGCTTCCACAAGGCAAAAAAAGGCGACACCAAGCCGCCGATGCCGCTCTCCCAGGCGTTGACACGCATGACGGCCGCGGCCCGCACGTTCAAGGCGGAGTCCGTTTCCAACGCGGATCTCGCCTGGGTCGCCGTAGGAGCGGGCGCTCAAGAGTGATGTGCCCGGTGCATGCTGCCGGACCCGAACGGCACTAGGGTTGGACCTCGGGTTCGTGCCGCATAGTAGCTCGCGTGGCAGTGCGGGCGCAGGCCGGGCGCGCCATTGTCTTTGCCACCCGCCTCCAGAGCTGCGCGATGGAACGCTGCGACCTGTTGGCGATTCTCGGCGGTGAACGCCCAGTGAAGATGCGCCGGCTTTTCTCCGGTTTGGCACAGGCACAATGCAGCCTTATCTTTTGGGCTAAGCTCGACACGGTACGTCGGCGGCCCCTCCGAGACAACAGCTACACCGAGCGGTTCGAGTGCCTTGACGAAGAGCGCTTTGCCGGCGGCATAGTCGCTGACTCCGAATCTGACGTGGTCAAACATGAGTTCTCCTGAAATGCCTTCGCGTGGCTAACGAAACACGATCACCACGGCCGCGGTCAGGACGAGGAGAGCCGCGGCCTGCACCCGATAATTGCGCCACGGCGCCAGCGCGCGTAACCGCTCGGTCTCAGCGCGGTAATAGGCCGGTGTCCACATGAGCGCCGTGATCCTCGCGGACGCGGGCGCGGGATTCCACAGGCTCACCGCAACGAGGATCGCCGTGTCCACGGCGAGCAGCAGCGGCGCCACGTAGAGGAAGTGCAGATGGAGCAGATGCAGCGGCCCGTTGGCGATGAAGAGCGCGACCGCGCAGGCGGTGCCGAGCACGAGGGTGGCCGCGGCCCCAGCCGCGTTGGCGCCGCGCCAGAAAAGGCCGGTCAGCACCAGCGCCACGATCGGCGGCACGGCATAGGCCAACATGGCCTGCAGGTACTGCCAGAGGGTGCCGAAGCGCTCGAGCTGTGGCGCCCAGAGGACTGCAACGACGAGCACGCCCGCGGCGCTCACTCGTCCGATGCGCACGATCTGTCGCTCCGATGACCCCGAGGTGATGCGCTTCACCATGTCCATGGTGATGAGCGTCGAGGCGGAGTTGAGTGTGGAGGCGACCGAGGCCATGGTGGCGCCGACGAACCCTGCCGCGACGAGCCCGAGCAATCCCTCGGGCAATAGCCGCAGCATGAGGGTCGGATAGACCATGTCTGATCGCGCAAGATGCGGAAAGAGCACGATGGCGCAGGTACCGGGCAGAATCATCAGGAACAGGACGGTCAGTTTCAGAGCGCCCGCGAACAGCGCGCCGCGGCGACCATCGTCGAGGCTGCGCGCCGACAGCACGCGCTGGACGATGTATTGATTCGTGCACCAGTAGTAGATCCCGAGCACCGGGATGCCGAGCGCAAGCCCCGGCCACGGGACTCCGGGGTCATCGGGCGGCCTGATCAATGACAACTTTGCCGGATTCACCTGCTGCACGATCGCCTGCCAGCCGCCCACACGAGTGACCGCCGCCGCCGCGATGATGACCGCGCCCGTCAGCAGCAGGATCGCCTGCACGGCTTCGGTGTAGATGACCGCTCGCAGCCCGCCGGCCAGCGTATAGAGCCCGGCCGCACCGGCCAGCACGGTGACGATCGCCCACAGGGGCACCCCGGGCAGCACCAACCGACACACGAGCGCTCCGCAATAGAGCGCCGACGCCGAGTCGACGAAAATGTTGAGGAAGAGCGTGAGTGCGGCGAAATAGAGGCGCACTCGCCCGTCGTACCGGCGCTCGAGAAACTCCGGCATGGTGTAAACACGGCTGGCGAGGACGAGCGGCAACAGGAAAAGGCAGAAGAATACGAGCACCACGGCTGCCGACCACTCGTAGTCGTAAACCGAGATGCCCATCACGTAGGCTGCGCCGGCAAGCCCCACGATCGCGGTCGACGAGATGTTGGAAGCGAAGAGCGCGAGACCGATCGCCGGCCAGCGCGACGCGCGCGAGGCGAGAAAGTATTCCTCGGCGCGCGCCCCGCGGCGCGAGACCGCGAGACCCAACCCGACGATGCCGCCGGCGCACGCCAGCACGATCAGCAGATCGAGCACCGGAGCGCCGGTTGACAGCGCTGACATTTGGTTTATCGTACCACGATGCGCAAATTGGCGAATGCGAGCCGGGAGCCCGCGACGATTCAGATGGTCGCGGATCGCGCCCGAGTATCGCCGAAGACCGTCTCCCGCGTCATCAACAATGAGCGCGGAGTACGAGAGGAGACACGGCAGCGCATTCTCGAGACGATCCGGCAACTCGATTACCAGCCTAATCTCAACGCGCGCGGGCTCGCCGGCGCCCGCTCCTTCCTCATGGGTCTTTTCTACGACAAACCCGGCGACTATCTGAACGAGTTTCAGACTGGCGCCGTGCAACGTTGCCGGGAGTCGGACCTGCATCTGATGGTGCAGCCGCTCGATGTCGCGAGGAAGGAGATGGCGCAGGACGTCAACACACTCGCTCGTCAGCTGCGACTCGAAGGAGTCATTCTATTGCCGCCGCTCAGCGATCATCCGGCGGTGCGCGCGGCACTTGCCCAGGCGGGCGTGCCGACCGTGCACATCGCGCCCATGCGGGCGCCGGCCGACTCGCCGTCTGTCGACACCGACGACCGCGCGGCGGCGCGGCAGATGACAGTCGCGCTACTCGATCGTGGCCACCGGCGGATCGGCTTCATGTTGGGCCCCTCCGGACACCGCGCGACCGAACAGCGTTATCTCGGTTTCGCCGATGCCATGCACGCGCGCGGCGTGGGCATCGATCCGGAGATGGTGCAGACCGGCAATTTCGAGTTCGCCGACGGCCTGGAATGCGCGCGGCGCATCCTCAGCGCGCGCTCCCGGCCAACCGCCATCTTCGCAAGCAACGACGACATGGCGGCCGCGGCCGCCTGTGTCGCGCGCCAGCTGGGACTGGAGCTGCCGGGTGCGCTCTCGATCGCCGGCTTCGACGATGCGCCGGTCGCCAGCATGACGTGGCCGCAGCTCGCCACGGTGCGACAACCGGTGCGGGAAATCGCGCGGCTCGCCGCCGACCTCATCATCCAACACCGCCCTCACCGCCACGGTTGGCCGCATCCCATTCCCAGACCGCGGCTCGAGCTCGAGCTGGTGATGCGCGGCTCCATCGCCTCTCCCGCGCACACCTGAGCCTCAGGCGCCCGACAGCAAGTGAAAAAGCGGCAGGATGCCGCTTTGCGCCAATCGACTAGCGGCGGAAAGCCGAGAGCTCCGTCGGCGCCGCGCCCCGGCGGGAGGCGGCGCGGCCACGCGCCGCCTGCAAATCTTCGATGAAGCGGGTGTGCCAGCGGTGGATGTCGTTCTGCCGCAGCGTGGCGAGGGAGGTCGCATGCCGGGCGCGTCGCTCCGCAAGCGGCATGGTGAGCGCGCGCTGGATGGCGCGGGCGATACCCTTGGTGTCGTAGGGGTTGATGAGCAGCGCCTCGGTCAGCTCACAGGCGGCGCCCGCGCGGTTGGAGAGCACGAGCACGCCCGGATCGTCCGGGTCCTGTGCGGCGATGAACTCCTTGGCGACGAGGTTCATGCCATCGCGCAGCGCGGTCACCAGGCACACCTGCGCCGCGCGCAGAAAACCCATGAGCGTGGCATGCGGGAAGTTGCGGTTGAGATAGCGGATCGGCGTCCAATCGGCGTCGGCAAAGCGCCCGTTGGTGCGGCCCGAGCTCTGCTCGAGGGAGTCGCGAATCTGAGCGTACGCCTGCACTTTCTGCCGACCGAGCGGTGCGATCTGCAGGAAGGTGACCTGTCCGATCTGCTCGGGAAAGGTATCGAGGAACTGCCGGTATGCCTGAAAGCGCTCGAGCAGCCCCTTGCTGTGGTCGAGCCGGTCGACACCGGCGATGAGCCGCCGGCCGACGAGGCTTTGCATCATGCGCTGCACCGGCGCCGAGCCTGCCGACTTGGCGGCGCTCTGCGCGATGGCCTCGACATCGACGCCGATCGGATAAACCCCGGTGCGCAGCGTGCGCCCGTTGCTGCTCACCGCGCCCCCCTCGTCGACGGACTCGGCGCCCCAGAGGACCCGCACCGCATCGAGAAAGCTCTCCCGATCGGTCTCCGTTTGAAAGCCGATGAGGTCGTAGGCCGTCAAGGCGCGCAGGATTTCCGCGAACGTCGGCAACGCGCGCAGCACCTCGAAGTGCGGGAAAGGAATGTGCAGAAAGAATCCGATCGGCTGGCGCACACCCAACGCGCGCAGCTTCTCCGCGAGAGGAATGAGGTGATAGTCGTGCGCCCAGATGAGATCGCCGGGGGCGAGCAGCGGCTCAAGTCGCGCGGCGAAAAGCGCGTTGGCTTGCTCGTAGGCCGCGTATTCCTGGTCCTCGTAGCGAAACCCCGCGAGAAAATAATGAAAGAGCGGCCAGAGCGTGCCGTTGGCGAAGCCGCTGTAGTAGCGCTCGTAGAGCGTCTGCGGGAGCGGGATCGTGGCGTAGGTCAGGGAGTCCCGGGTGGTAATCTCCGGCTCGCCGGGCTCCTGGGCACAGGTCTCCCCGTTCCAACCGAACCAGAGTCCCCCACGGGCGCGCATCGCCGCGAGCACGCCGACCGCAAGTCCTCCGGGCGCCGCGGTCTTGGCGAGTGGCACGCGATTGGAGACATTGATGAGGCGCCCCATCAGGCTCGACTCCGCAAGCGGGTGCTGCGCGGGCTGCCGCTCGAGAGTCGCCGCAGCGCATTCGCCGGCGCCGCCTGCAGCTCCCCGAGCCAACCCCGCACCGCGGTTACATCCCCGAGGCGCGCGCGCGCCGCCGAGGGTCGCGTGGCGCTCACGATCACCGATATGCCTTGCAGGCGATTGACGAGCTCGAACGCTGGCTCGTCCGTCAGATCGTCGCCGATGAAGATCGGCAGGCGGCCGGCAAACGGCACCTCCTCGAGAAAGGCCGCCACCGCTTGCGCTTTCGTCGCGCCAGCCGGGCGCAGCTCCACCACCATCTTGCCGCGCTGCAGCTCGAGGTCGCTCGCCACGCGGGCCGCCACTTCCTCCATCTCACGCACGACCGTGTCCTCCAGACGCGGCGCCGCACGATAATGCAGCGCCAGCGCGAATTTCTTGTCCTCCACGAGCAAGCCCGAGTGCCGTCGCGCGAGTTGCAACATCGCCCGGCGCGCGGACTCGAGCGCAGCGGCGGCAGGAAGCGGCCGCCGGCCATAGGCGCCTGAGGCGCCTCGCCGCTCGAAGCCGTGCAGGCCCGCTGACGGCAGCGTCAGCGGTGCAAACAGAGCATCGAGATCCGCGATCGCACGGCCGCTGACGAGGGCCAGCGCCCCGCCACTTGCGAGCTGGAGCGCGCTCAGCCGCTCCCGCAACTCATCGGGGACCCGTACGGCCTGCGGCTCTGCCGCGATCTCGAGCAGCGTACCGTCAACGTCCAGAAACAGGGAGATCGCTGACAGATCCATGTTGTCGGTGCGCGGAATTGCGGCCACCGCCCTACTCTATGGAATATGAAGGCAAATGTAAAAAGCGGGTATTGGTTCCGCTGCCGCTCGCTGAGCCGCGCCCTCATGTTAGGTCAGTCGCCTCGCGGGGCGAGCGTGACCCAGGTGGGCGCGTGATCGCTCGGCTTCTCCCCGCCGCGCACCCAGCCGTCGACGTTGGCATCGAGGAGGCGCGGCGCGAGATCCGGGCTCAGCAGCAGATGATCGATGCGCAGTCCCGCGTTGCGTTTCCAATGATCACGGAAGTAATCCCAGAAGGTGTAGATCCGCTCCTGCGGATGGCGTGCGCGCAGCGCGTCGATCCAGCCCTGATCGAGCAGACGCTGATACCTTGCGCGGCTTTCCGGCCGCAACAGCGCATCCTTGCGCCAGTACGTCGGATCGTAAATGTCGAAATCGGTCGGCACGACGTTGTAGTCGCCGGCGAGCACCACCGACCTCCCCGAAGCGAGCAGCGCCCCGGCGTGCTGGATGAGCCGCTCGAGCCATGCCAGCTTGTAGTCAAATTTGGGACCGGGCTGCGGATTGCCGTTCGGAAGGTAGAGACAACCGATCATGAGCTCACCGACCTCGGCCTCGATATAACGGCTGTGCGTGTCATCGGGGTCGCCGGGCAGTCCGCGGCGGATCTCGCGCGGCGTGGCGCCCCGGGCGAGGACGGCGACGCCGTTGAAGGAGCGTTGGCCGTGCCAGACCGCCTCGTAGCCGGCCAGTCGGATCGCGGCCAGCGGGAAGGCGGCATCCGGGGCCTTGAGCTCCTGCAGACAGGCGATATCAGGCGACTCCCGGGCGAGCCATTCGAGGAGCGCCGGCAGCCGGCTGCCGATGCCATTGACATTGAAGGTTGCGATTTTCATAAGCCTCGAGAAAAAAACCCGCGCCGCCATTGACCCGGTGCCACGGGCAGCTATTATCGACCCTATATCGGCGGCTCAGACGGGCACGCGCCGCCCGGACTGCCTCTCCAGCGTCCGGGTGCAGCGCCACGATCCGCCTCCAGTCTTTGACAATTCTGCAGGCGTAGCCGGTGAGACACATCCTCTTCGAGGGGTCTCGCGCCGGTCCAGGGAAATTGCGCCCGCGCTCCCTAGCAACGAGAGGCTCGATCAGTCATGCGATACCAGCGCCCGCGTGCCGCGGCGCGCACCCCCGGGGGCCCCCGGGGGTCGCCGCGCCGTCCCCCGCATCTCGCTCCGGGGAAGCAGGGTCTGTACGACCCGTGGTTCGAGCACGAGGCCTGCGGCGTGGGGTTCGTCGTCGACGTGAAGGGCCGCAAGTCCCATCGCATCCTCGAGCAGGCCATCCAGGTATTGCGCAACCTCGATCACCGGGGCGCCTGCGGCTGCGAGGCCAATACGGGCGACGGCGCGGGAGTGCTGATCCAGATGCCGCATGCCTATTTCCAGCTCGTGGCGAAGAAGGACCGGCTCTTTTCACTCCCCGGACCCGGGGAGTACGCAAGCGGACTGGTGTTCCTGCCGCGAAATCCGACCCGGCGGCGGCGCCTGGTCGAGTTGTTCGAGCACATCATCCAGTCCGAAGGACAGACGCTCCTCGGCTGGCGCACCGTACCGGTGAACAACGTCTCCCTCGGGGAGACCGCGCGCGCGGGCGAGCCCTTCATCCGCCAGGTGTTCATCGGCCGCGGACCCGGCGTGCGCGACGAAGCGGAGTTCGAGCGCAAGCTCTACATCATCAGGAAGCGCGCCTACAGCGAGCTGCGCGCCTCGACCATCGACGGGGCGGAGTACTGGTATCTGTGCAGCCTCTCGCACAAGACCTTCGTCTACAAGGGGATGCTGCTCACCGAACAGCTCACCCAGTATTTCGCGGATCTGCAGCATCCGGCCATGGAGACGGCCCTCGCGCTGGTGCACTCCCGCTTCAGCACCAACACCTTCCCGAGCTGGGACCGCGCGCACCCGTACCGCTATCTCGCCCACAACGGCGAGATCAACACCCTGCGGGGCAATTTCAACTGGATGAAAGCGCGCGAGGCGCTCTTCGCCTCGGACCTGTTCGGCGAGGACACCCCGAAGATATTGCCGGTCGTCAACCCGAACGGCAGCGACTCGGCGATGCTCGACAACACGCTCGAGCTGCTGGTGCTCGCGGGACGCTCACTCCCGCACGCCATGATGATGCTGATTCCGGAGCCCTGGTCGAACCACGAGAGGATGGACCCGGATCTCAGAGCGTTCTACCAGTATCACTCGAGCCTCATGGAGCCGTGGGACGGGCCGGCCTCGATCGCCTTTACCGACGGCAGAAAGATCGGCGCGGTGCTCGATCGGAACGGTCTGCGGCCCGCGCGCTACTACGTCACCAGGGACGACCTCGTCATCATGGCCTCCGAGGCCGGCGTGCTCGAGGTGCCACCGCAGGATGTGGTGCGCAAGGGACGGCTGCAGCCCGGGCGCATGTTCCTCGTCGACACCGAGCAGGGCCGCATCATCGACGACGAGGAGATCAAGCGCACCGTCGCCACCGAGCAGCCGTACCGCGTATGGTTGGATGAGCACCTCGTGCATCTGCAGGATCTGCCCGCAGCCGCCGAACTGCCGCCGCCGGACCCGGATACGCTGCGCGCACGCCAGATCGCCTTCGGCTACTCCTTCGAGGACGAGCGCACGCTCCTCGAGCCGATGGCGAGGAACGGCGTCGAGGCCGTGGGCTCGATGGGTAACGACACGCCGCTCGCGGCGCTCTCGAGCCGGCCGCGCCTGCTCTACGATTACTTCAAGCAGCTCTTCGCGCAGGTCACGAACCCGCCGATCGACTGCATCCGCGAGGAGCTCATTACCTCCGCGGAGGTGCGGCTCGGCTCCGAGGGCAATCTGCTGCGTCCTCAGCCGGCGGACTGCCGCCGTCTCGAGCTCAAGGGCCCGATTCTCACCAATGAGGAATTCGCCAAGGTGCGGCGCCTGGCGCTCCCGGGGCTCAAGGTCGGTGCGCTCCCGATCCTCTTTCGCGCGACACGCGGGGAGAAGGGACTCACGAAGTCGGTGGAGGAGCTCTGTCTCGCGGCACGCCGCCTCATCGAGGACGAGGAAGTCAACATCCTGATCCTGAGCGACCGTGGTGTGAGCCGCGAGTTCGCCGCGGTGCCCGCGCTGCTCGCGGTGAGCGCGCTGCATCATTACCTCATCCGCGAAGGGTTGCGGACGCGCGTCAGCCTCGCTCTCGAGAGCGGCGAGGCGCGCGAAGTGCATCACTTCGCGTTGCTCATCGGCTACGGCTGCTCGGTCGTCAATCCCTACCTCGCCTTCGAGACCCTGGAGAGCATGATTCACGAGGGACTCGTGGCCAACGTCGATGCGAGGCTCGCCTGCAAGAATTACGTCAAGGCGGCAACCAAGGGCGTCATCAAGGTGATGTCCAAGATGGGCGTCTCCGCCATCCAGAGCTATCGCGGCGCCCAGGTGTTCGAGGCCTTGGGCCTACGCCAGGACGTCATCGATCAGTACTTCACCTGGACCGCTTCGCGCATCGGCGGCATCGGCATGGAGACCGTGGCGCAGGAAGTGTTGATGCGCCACCGCTCGGCATTCTCCGCTCGGCCGACCAACGGACATGCGCTCGAGGCCGGCGGGATGTATCAGTGGCGAGCCGGCGGTGAGCATCATCTCTTCAACCCCGAGTCGATCCATCGGCTGCAGAAGGCCGTGCGCACGGGCAGCTATGCCACCTACAAGTCCTATGCGAAGCTGATCGATGAGCAGTCGAAGACGCTCGCTACGCTGCGCGGGCTGCTCGAATTCGCACCGTCCGAACCGGTGCCGCTGGCAGAAGTCGAGCCCATCGAGAGCATCCTCAGGCGCTTCAAGTCGGGCGCCATGTCCTACGGCTCGATCAGCCAGGAGGCGCATGAGACGCTCGCCATCGCCATGAACCGCATCGGCGGCAAGAGCAACACCGGCGAAGGCGGCGAGGATCCCGAACGCTACCGGCCGCTGCCGAACGGCGACTCGAAGAACAGCGCCATCAAACAGGTGGCCTCGGGCCGCTTCGGCGTCACAAGTCAGTACCTGGTCAATGCCCGCGAGCTACAGATCAAGATGGCGCAGGGCGCGAAACCCGGCGAGGGCGGGCAGCTGCCCGGCACCAAGGTGTATCCCTGGATCGCGAAGACGCGGCACACCACGGCCGGAGTCGGCCTCATTTCCCCTCCCCCGCACCATGACATCTACTCCATCGAGGATCTCGCGGAGCTCATCCATGATCTGAAGAACGCCAACCGCAGCGCTCGCATCAGCGTCAAGCTGGTCTCGGAAGTCGGCGTGGGCACGATCGCCGCGGGCGTCGCCAAGGCCCATGCCGATGTCGTGCTGATCAGCGGACATGACGGCGGCACGGGCGCCTCACCGCAGACCTCCATTGCGCATGCGGGTCTGCCGTGGGAGCTCGGCGTCGCGGAAGCGCATCAGACCCTGGTGCTCAACAACCTGCGCAGCCGCATCGCGGTGGAGGCCGACGGCCAGCTGAAGACCGGCCGTGACGTGGTCGTCGCCGCACTCCTCGGAGCGGAGGAGTTCGGATTTGCGACGGCACCGCTCGTGGCGCTCGGCTGCATCATGATGCGCGTCTGTCATCTCAACACGTGCCCCGCGGGTGTGGCTACGCAGGATCCGCGGCTGCGTGAGAAGTTCACCGGCCGACCGGAGCACGTGATCAACTTCATGCGCTTCATCGCCCAGGACATGCGCGAGATCATGGCGCAGCTCGGTTTCCGCACCGTGGAGGAAATGATCGGGCGGGTGGACCGCCTGAGCCCGAGGAAGGCCATCCACCACTGGAAGGCCAAGGGCTTCGACTTCAGCAACATCCTCTATCAGCCCGACGTCGGCGCCGAGGTCGGGCGCTTCCGCCAGATCGAGCAGGATCACGGCCTGGAGAAATCCCTGGACGTGACGCGACTGCTCGAGATCTGCCGGCCCGCCATCGAGCGCGGCGAGCCGGTCCGCGCCGAGCTGCCGATCCGCAACGTCAACCGCGTGGTCGGCACCATCACCGGCAGCGAGATCACCCGCAGGTACGGTCCCGAGGGTCTGCCCGATGACACCATTCGGATCGCGTTCAAGGGATCCGCCGGGCAGAGCTTCGGCGCGTTCATGCCGCGCGGCATGACATTCGTGCTCGAGGGCGACGCCAATGACCACCTCGGCAAGGGGCTCTCCGGCGGCCGGATCGTGGTCTACCCGCCGGCGGGCTCGCCGTTCGCCCCGCAGGAGAACATCATCATCGGCAATGTCGGCCTTTACGGGGCGACGAGCGGCGCGGCCTATATCTGCGGCATGGCGGGTGAGCGCTTCGCGGTGCGCAACAGCGGCGCCGAGGCGGTCGCCGAGGCGGTCGGCGATCACGGCTGCGAGTACATGACGGGCGGCCGTGTGGTGGTCCTCGGTTCCACGGGGCGCAATTTCGGCGCCGGCATGTCGGGCGGCATCGCTTACGTGTTGGACGAGTCGGGTGATTTCCCGGCGCACGTCAACACGCAGATGGTGGAGCTCGAGCGGCTGGAGGACGCGGGGGAGATCGCGCGGGTGCGCGGCATGATCGAGCGGCATCGGGAGCTCACGGGCAGCGAGCGCGCGCGCTACGTGCTCGAGAGCTGGGAGCCGCTGTTACCCAGGTTCGTCGCGGTCGTGCCCAAGGACTTCAAGCGCGCCCTGGCATCGCTCGAGCGCGCTCACAGCCAGGGTCTGACGGGGGACGAGGCCATCATGGTGGCCTTCGAAGAGAATGCGCGCGATCTCGCGCGCGTCGGCGGAAACTAGGATGAAACGCTGGATCCGGACATGGCGCTGCGCAGTCCCTGCTGCGCGCAAGCCCGGGGCGGCCATCCATGGCCACCCGTGCGACGCATGCGTCGCACCCTGCCCGTCGCGGCGCGATCGCGCGCACAAAATCGCCTGGAGCGATTTTGGACGACGCGCAGCGTCGGCCCCGCAGGGGCGAGGCCCAGGGCGGACCGAGCAAAAGCGCGGTTTCTGCTCGCGACCTCCGCCGGCCACGGCGGCGGGGCACATTCCTGTGCCTGGGAGTCACTGAAGCATGGGCAAGCCGACTGGTTTCATCGAGTATCTGCGCGAGCTGCCCCTGGACCGCACGCCCATCGAGCGCGTGCGCGACTGGCGGGAATTCCATCATCAGATGGACGAAAAGCGCCTGCGCAACCAGGCCGCGCGCTGCATGGATTGCGGCGTGCCGTTCTGCCACACGGGAAAGCTCATCTCGGGCATGGCCTCCGGCTGCCCGGTCAACAACCTCGTCCCGGAATGGAACGACCTCGTCTACCGCGGCCTCTGGCGCGACGCGCTCGAAAGACTGCACGCAACCAACAACTTCCCGGAGTTCACCGGCCGGGTGTGTCCGGCGCCGTGTGAGGGCTCGTGCGTGCTCGGGATCAACGCTCCACCCGTAACCATCAAGAGCGTCGAGAACGCCATCGTCGATAAGGGCTGGGAGCAGGGCTGGATCGCACCCGAGCCACCCGCGGCGCACACCGGCAAGCGGGTGGTGGTGATCGGCTCCGGCCCGGCGGGTCTTGCCGCGGCCGCGCAGCTGAATCGTGCCGGCCACTCGGTGACCGTGCTCGAGCGCGAAGATCGGCCTGGGGGCCTCCTGATGTACGGCATCCCCAACATGAAGCTCGACAAGAAGGAGGTCGTGCTGCGGCGCATTGAGCTGATGCAGCGGGAGGGCGTCAAGTTCGTCTGCAACGCCAACGTCGGCGAGAACGTCGAGCCGATGCTGCTCCTCAAGGACTTCGATGCCGTCGTGCTCTGTACGGGGGCCACGCAGGCGCGGGACCTCACCGTCGAGAACCGCAAGCTTCAGGGCGTGCACCTGGCGATGGAGTACCTGACGGCGAGCACCAAAGCGTTGCTCAACGGCGGTCCGGATCACAGCCCGATCCACGCGCGCGGCAAGCACGTCGTCGTGGTCGGCGGCGGTGACACCGGCACGGACTGCATCGCCACCGCGATGCGCCACGGCTGCAAGAGCCTGACCCAGATCGAGATCATGTCCCGGCCGCCGATGGAGCGTGCCACCGACAACCCCTGGCCCGAGTGGCCGAAAGTCTACAAGCTCGACTACGGCCAGGAGGAGGCGGCGGCGAAGTTCGGCTCCGACCCGCGCGTGTACGTCACCACGGTGAGACGTCTGAACGCAGATGCCGGACGCGTCCGGTCGCTCAGCACGATCCAGGTTGTGTGGCGAACGGACTCCGGTGGGCGACCCGCTCCGGTCGATGTGGCCGACAGTGAGCGGGAGATTCCGGCGGACCTCGTGCTGCTCGCGATGGGATTCATCGGCCCGGAACAGCCGCTGCTCGCGGAGCTCGGCGTGCGAACCGATTCGCGCACCAACATCGAGGCTGAGCACGGTCGGTTCGCGACCAGTGTGAAGAGTGTCTTTGCGGCGGGAGACTGCCGGCGCGGCCAGAGCCTGGTGGTATGGGCCATCAACGAGGGTCGCGGTGCGGCGCGCGAGTGCGACCGGTATCTGATGGGCGGCACGGATCTGCCCTAATTGAATCGCTGGATCCGGGCCCCGCCACCTGCGGCGGCGGGTCCCCTCCGTGTGCCTGGAGTACCCGCTCGTGCCGCTCAATGATTCGGACCGAGCACGCGTCGATGGAACCTACATGAGCGTCATAGCTTCGCAGGAACAACTGCCTCTCGAGCCCGCACGCGCGGCCGTGCCGTCGGCACGGGTGCGCGAGATTCCCTACAACTACACCTCGTTCTCGGATCGGGAGATCGTGATCCGGCTGCTCGGAGCCAAACAGTGGGCGCTGATCGAGGAGCTGCGGCACGAGCGGCGCACCGGCCGCTCGGCGCGCATGCTGTACGAGGTCCTCGGCGATATCTGGGTCGTAGCTCGCAATCCCTACCTGCAGGATGACCTGCTCGAGAACAAGCGCCGACGGCACCTGCTCATCGAAGCGCTGCATCATCGCCTGACGGAGGTCGATCGCCGCCGGGATCCGAGCGACACGCCGCGCTACGATCGCGTCGGGGAGCTGCTTGCGGCTGCGCGCGCCGCGGTGCGGACCTTCGAGACCGACTTCGACGCCCGGGCAGCGCTGCGCCGCAAAGCGGCGCGCGCACTCCGACGCCATACGCGCCCCGACAACATCCGCTTCGATGCCTACGCGCGCGTGTCGCACGTGACGGATGCGACCGACTGGCGGGTGGAATACCCCCTCGTGGTGCTGATGCCGGACAGCGAAGCGGAGATCCCGGATCTGGTGCGCAGCTGCATCGAACTCGGGCTCACGATCATCCCGCGCGGCGGTGGTACCGGGTACACGGGCGGCGCCGTTCCGCTGACGCCACTCTCGGCGGTCATCAACACGGAGAAACTGGAGCGCCTCGGCGATATCGAGGTCGCCCGGCTCCCCGGCCTCACTGAGCCCGCACCGACGATCTTCTCCGAGTCCGGCGTGGTGACCTGCCGCGTCGCGGCCGCGGCGGACAAGGGCGGTCTGGTGTTCGCCGTCGATCCCACCTCCGCCGATGCCTCCTGTATCGGCGGCAATATCGCCATGAACGCCGGTGGCAAGAAGGCCGTCCTCTGGGGCACCGCGGTTGACAACCTGGCGTGGTGGCGCATGGTCGACTGCGACGGCAACTGGCTGGAGGTCAGCAGGGTCGCTCATAACCGCGGCAAGATTCACGATGCGGAAACGGCGGAGTTCGAGCTCGTTTGGAAGGACGGCCGCAGGCCGCCGGAGCGAGCGCCCGCGCTGCGGACGCAGACTCTACGTATTCCGGGGCGGAAATTTCGCAAGGTGGGCTTGGGCAAGGACGTCACCGACAAATTCCTCGGCGGCCTGCCCGGTGTGCAGAAAGAAGGCTGTGACGGCATCATCACCTCCGCGCGATGGGTGCTGCACCGGGCGCCCGCGCACACACGCACCGTATGCCTCGAGTTCTTCGGCCAGGCGCGCGATGCGGTACCGGCAATCATCGAAATCAAGGACCATCTCGATCGGCTCGCGGCGCGCGGCAGTGTGCGGCTGGCGGGCCTCGAGCACATGGATGAGCGCTATCTGCGCGCCGTCGGCTACACCACCAAATCCAAGCGCGGCTCGCTGCCGAAGATGGCCCTGTTCGGCGACATCGTGGGCGAGGACGCGGCCGAGGTGGCCGCGGCCACCTCCGACATCGTGCGGCTCGCCAACGCGCGCAGCGGTGAGGGCTTCATCGCGGTGAGCGCCGAGGCGCGGCGCAAGTTCTGGTTGGATCGAGCCCGTACCGCTGCCATCGCACGCCACACCAACGCCTTCAAGATCAACGAGGACGTAGTGCTGCCGCTCGCACGCATGGGCGAGTACACGGATGAGATCGAGCGGATCAACATCGAGCTCTCGATCGCCAACAAACTGCGGCTCGTTGGCGAGCTCGAGCAGGTATTCCAGGCGCCGCTGCCGCTCGCACGGGGCGAGGATGCGGAGCTCGGCAACCTACCCGATGCCGAGGTCGTCGGCGAGCGGCCTTTCCAGGCGCGGCAACTGCTCTCGGAGACGCACGCCCGCTGGCGGTGGCTCGCGCAGCATCTCGACACGGCGCTTGCCGCGGCGCTACCGCAGCTCGAGCGGCTGGCGGGTGCGGGTGTCGCCACGGAGTTGCGCGCCCGGTCGGCGAGCAACGCGCGGTTGCGCGTCTTCGATGTGGTGCAGGACCGCACGATCCGCATTTCCTGGAAACGCGAGCTGCGGGCGCCTTTGCAGCAGATCTTCGGTGGGCGGGTATTCGCTCCGATCCTCGACTCGTGCGAAGACGCCCATCGTCGTGTTCTGCGAGGCCGGCTGTTCGTGGCGCTCCACATGCATGCCGGCGACGGCAACGTACACACCAACATCCCGGTCAATTCCGACGACTACGAGATGCTGCGAACGGCGACGTCGGTGGTCGCGCGAATCATGGGTGTCGCGCGCCGTCTCGACGGGGCCATCTCCGGCGAGCACGGCATCGGCATCACCAAGCTCGAGTTCCTCGATGAGGCCGAGCTCGCGGACTTCCGTGCTTACAAGCAGGCGGTCGATCCTGACGGGCATTTCAATCTCGGCAAGCTCCAGGCGGGCGGCGATCTCTCGAACGCCTACACACCGAGCTTCAACCTGCTCGGCCACGAGTCACTCATCATGCAGCAGTCGGACATCGGGACGATCTCCGACTCGATCAAGGACTGCCTGCGCTGCGGCAAGTGCAAGCCGGTCTGCGCCACCCACATTCCGCGCGCCAACCTGCTCTACAGCCCGCGCGACAAGATCCTCGCGAGCTCTCTTCTCATCGAGGCGTTCCTCTACGAGGAGCAGACCCGCCGTGGCGTCAGCATCCGCCATTGGGACGAGTTCGCCGACGTGAGCGACCATTGCACCATCTGCCACAAGTGCGCGAGCCCCTGCCCGGTGGACATCGACTTCGGCGACGTATCGATGGCCATGCGCGACCTGCTGCGACGCATGGGCAGGAGGCGCTTCAATATCGGCGGCGCCGCCGCCCTGTTCTTTCTCAATGCGACCCGCCCGCAGACCATCCGGCTCGCCCGCAAGCTCTTGATCGAGTGGGGATACAGGGGGCAGCGGATCGCGCACGGAGTACTGAAGCGCCTGGCGCGGGCGCAGACGCGCCGCCCGCCCGCCACGACGGGCAGAGCCGCGATACGGGAACAGGTCGTGCACTTCGTGAACAAGCGCATGCCCGGCGGGCTGCCCAAGAAGACGGCGCGCGCGCTGCTCGATATCGAGAACGCCGCCTACGTGCCGATCATTCGCGACCCGACCTCGACAAGCAGCGACACCGAGGCGGTGTTCTACTTCCCGGGCTGCGGCTCGGAACGGCTTTTCTCGCAGGTGGGCATCGCAACCCAAGCGATGCTCTGGCACGTCGGGGTGCAGACCGTGCTGCCGCCCGGATACCTCTGCTGCGGGTACCCGCAGCGCGGCGCGGGTCAGTTCGAACGCGCCGAGAAGATCACCACCGACAACCGCGTGTTGTTCCACCGCGTCGCCAACACGCTCAATTATCTCGACATCCGCACCGTGGTGGTGAGCTGCGGCACGTGTTACGACCAGCTGCAGGGCTACGAGTTCGCGGAGATCTTCCCCGGCTCGCGGATCATCGACATTCACGAGTATCTGATGGAGAAGGGCGTGAGACTCGAGGGAGTGACGGGGGTGCGCTACATGTATCACGACCCCTGCCATTCGCCGATGAAGAGCTACGACCCGCTCAAGGTCGTCAACACGCTGCTGAACGACTCGCGCAATGGCCGCATCGAGAAGAACGAGCGGTGCTGCGGGGAATCGGGCACCCTCGCCCTCACCCGCCCCGACGTGTCGACGCAGGTTCGGTTCCGCAAGGAAGAGGAGATCCGCGACGGCATGAAGAAGCTGCGTGCGGCGGGTGCGGAGCAGGTGAAAATCCTGACCTCCTGCCCATCGTGTCTGCAGGGCCTGAAGCGGTACGACGATAATGCCGATCTCGATGCCGACTACATCGTCGTCGAGATCGCCCGGCACGTACTGGGCGAGAACTGGATGGCCGAGTACGTGGCGCGGGCGAACAGTGGCGGCATCGAGCGGGTGCTGGTCTAGCAGAGGCAGCCGACCGCGAGCGTGCAACGCTCCCGGCCCAGGCACAGCATATGCTTGTCCAATCCGCCGCGCGAGAAGGCGGCAGTCGCACCGGATCGCATGCATGAAGAATCAGAGATCTACAACAACATGCATGATTCTTATTGTCATGTTCACGCTTGCCCTGAGCAGCTGTGGCGGCAACTCGACCACGGCGAGCAGTAACGGCAGCAATCCGTCGTCTGGAACCGCCCCCGCGCCGCCGACGGTCAACTCGCCTACGCCGCCATCGAATCCGCCACCGCCCTCTCCGCCCGCAATCACGACGACTTCCCTGCCATCCGGGACGGTCGGCAATGCATACGCGGTCACCCTCGCGGCGAGCGGTGGCCTCTCCCCGTACAAATGGTCACTGACCCGAGGATCGCTGCCGACGGGCCTGTCGCTCGACGCATCGACGGGCGCGGTCGCCGGGACGCCCTCCGCCGCAGCCCAGCAACTCGCGCTGACTTTCCAGGTCACTGACTCCAGCGCGAGCGCGCAGACCGCCTCTGCCACGTTGTCCCTGACCATCGGTGCGGGCACGATCTCGATTTCCATTTCGCCGCGCCAGGCGGGTCTCACGCTCGGACAACAGCTCGCACTCACCGTCACCACGTCCGATTCCACGGGCGTCACATGGAGCGTGGCTCCGGCGGGCGGTTCCTTCAGCTCCAGCTCGAGCGGCAGCGGCGGGTCGGTCACGTTGACTGCGCCGCAGACGCCGGGTGTGTTCACGGTGACGGCAAGCAGCGCCATCGACCCGACGCAGAGCGCCTCCATGCAGATCGCCGTCACCGATCTCGCGGGCGTGTACACCTACCACAACGATCTGGCACGCGATGGCGTGAATCAGCAGGAGTACGCGCTCACCCCGGGCGACGTGAATTCCTCCAGCTTCGGCAAGCTCTTCTCGTGCACGGTGGACGGGGCGATCTACGCTCAGCCGCTCTGGGTGGCCAACCTCCAGGTGAACGGCGCCCCGCACAACGTCGTGTTCGTCGCCACGGAGCATGACAGTCTCTACGCCTTCGATGCGGACGCCAGCCCGTGCGAGCCACTGTGGCAAGTCAGCCTGATCGATCTTAGCCATGGCGGCACCGGCGATGAGACGACGGTACCCGCGGGCCCGAGCGGCAATCTGGTGGGAAAGGGCTACGGCGACCTCACTCCCGAGGCCGGCGTGACGGGCACACCGGTCATCGATCCGGCGACCGACACGCTGTATGTGGTCTCGAAGTCGATGAATGCCGCGGGCACGGAGTTCTATCAGCGGCTGCACGCCCTCGACATCACCACGGGAGCCGAGAAGCCCGGATCGCCGGTGACCATCACCGCCTCATTCCCCGGCACCGCGGCCGGCGGAACGACAGTGCCCTTCGATCCGCGCAATGAGAACCAGCGCCCGGGGCTCGTTCTCGTCGATGGGACGGTGTATGTCGCGTGGGGCTCGCATGAGGACCAGCTCCCCTTTTATGGCTGGCTTATCGGCTATTCCTACAATGGCTCCGGCTTCACCGAAGTCGCGGCGCTCAATTGCGCGCCGAACACGGGCGAAGGCGGTATCTGGATGAGCGGCGCGGCCCCGGCCGTCGATGGGCAGGGACGGATGTACGTGCTGACCAGCAACGGCGGCTTCGATGCGAATAGCGGCACGCCGACCGACGACGATTATGGCGACTCGCTGCTGCAATTGTCCCCGAGTTTGCAGGTGCTGGGGTACTTCACGCCCTCCGACGAGCAGTCGGATCAGCTGTACAACAACGATTTCGGTTCCGGCGGCGCCACGGTCATCGCCGATCTGCCCGCCGGCAGCCCGGTGACCCACCTGGCGATAGGTGGCGGCAAGGACGGCAACCTTTACGTCTTCAATCGCGACTCACTGGGCGGTTTCGGGGACGGCACGGCATGGCAGGAGCTCAGCGTGGGCACCGAGGTGTTTGTCGGCACGCACGGCGTGATCTTCGGCGGCGGCGCGATCTGGAACGACCTTTACTATCTCGCCGGCGTCGGCGGGCCGCTCCAGGCCTATCGCTTGGATCCCTCCACCGCCAAGCTGAGCCTCGCGGCCACCGCGTCCTCACCTTCCGGCGGATTCGAGTTCCCCGGCGCCACGCCCTCGATCTCCGCGGACGGAGATACCAACGGCATCGTCTGGGTCCTCGACAACAGTCAATTCTGCATCGGTGACGCGCACGGATGCGGGCCCGCGGTACTGCATGCCTACGACGCCGGCAACATCGCCGACGAGTTGTGGAACAGCGCCGAATCGAGCGCTGATCAGGCGGCCAATGCCGTCAAATTCGTGGTCCCGACCGTCGCCAACGGAAAGGTGTACGTGGGAACCAGAGGAAACAACACGGGTGGTGCGTATGGGTCAACGAGCGCTTCCGGGGAGCTCGATGTCTACGGGTTGAAACCCTGAGCACCCGCTAGCGACGAAGTCGGCGCCTCGATCGCGACCGGCTCGTCGTCGCCGGCGAGAGCTTGCTTTCCGCCGCTCCCCATGTATACACTGTATACATGGCTACCCGCGACCGCATCCTCGCCGCCGCCCGCAACGCCTTCGACCGCCATGGGATCGAAGGGCTGTCGTTGCGCGATGTCGCGGCGAAGGTCGGCATCACGCCGATGGCGATCTACCGGCATTTCCACAACAAGGAGACGCTGATCGATGCGCTCGTCCTCGATGGGCTCGAGCAGTGGTTCGCCCGTGTCGAGGCGCTGCCGCCGGCCCAGGGACGGGCGAAACTCGAGCAGCTGAGCGAGGCGGTCCTCGAGTTTGCGCTGCGCGAGCCGCGGCGCTTCGAGGCCGCCTTCCTCCTGCCTTCCCGCAAAGCGCGCCGGTATCCGGATGACTTTGCGGCCGGCCGCTCGCCCGCCGGCAATGTCGTGCTGGGGGCGCTCGAGCAGGCTATCCGGCAGGGAGATCTCGCGGGGGCGCCGCCGGTCGAGGTGATGTTGATCATCTCGGCGCTGAGTCAGGGTCTCGTGACGCTCTATCGGGCCGGACGCATCGCCGGCGGCGAGGAGGAGTTTCGCGCCTTGTACCATCGTGCCATGCGGCGCGCGCTCCAGTCGTTCATGGTGGAGAGACTTCGATGATGGCGATCGTCTGCACTCTGCTCAGCGCGGCAGCGTTCTATTTCTCACTCGGAATCGGCACTCAGTGGTGGCTCGTGTGGATCGCGCCCGTGCCGGTCCTCTGGCTCGCCTACGGCGAGACGAAAGGATGGGTGGCGCTCGTCGCCTCCTGGCTGGCTTTCGCACTCGGAGCGGCGAATCTGTTGCGTGCTTACGCCGGCATCATTCCGGGCCCCGTGTTACTTTTCTATCCGATCGTGCCGGGGTTTTTCTTCGCGCTCGCCGTCGTGGGCTCGCGGCAGGTCCGGCATGCGCTCGGCGCGGTGCCCGCTCTGCTGACGTTTGCGACCCTCTGGTCGGCATTTGATCTGCTCGTGTCGTTGCACAGCGCCGCGGGTTCGATCGCCTCACCCGCCACGGCCGAAGTAGCCGCGCCCGTCCTGGTTCAGGGCGCGTCCCTCGTCGGATTTTGCGGCGTCACCTTCCTCATTGGCGCGGTGTCCGCGGGACTCGCGCTCGGCTTAAAAAGCCACCGCGGAGCTCCCCTCCTGCTCGCCCTCGCGCTCTTCGCCGCGAATGCCGCTTACGGCTACTGGCGCATTTCGACGCCGGCCACGGGTCGCATGCGCGTGGCCCTGATCGACAGCGACGCGACGATGGGGCCGCATCTGAACCCGGGCGCGCCTCAGAAGCAGGACGATGCCGCGGAGCTCGCGTCAGTCGACAGCTATGCCGCGCAGATCCAGCGCCTGCGCGGACGCGGGGTGCAGTTGGTGGTACTGCCGGAGAATATCTCGCAGATCGCCTCCTCTCTGCAAAGCGTCGCGCAAGCAAAGCTCGCCGCGGCGGCTGAGGCGGCGGGAGCAGTGGTCGTTGCGGGCTTTGGCGAAAAAATCGATGGCGTAGCGCACAATGTTGCGTGGGCCTTTGCGCCGGGAGCCGCGGTTCCCGTGGTTTACGAGAAACGGCATCTGATCCCGGTGCTCGAGTCATCGGTGTTCAAGCCCGGTCCGGGACCCGTGGTGTTGCCCAACGGAGTTGGCTTGGAGATCTGCCTGGATATGGACTTCCAACGCATGCTGCGACGCGACGAGCGGGCGACCCGGCCCAAACTCCTGGCCGTCCCAGCCTGGGACTTCGGCGCGGACAGAGGGTTTCACGCCCGCGATGCGCTGTTGAGGAGCGTCGAAAATGGCGTGCCGATGGCAAGAAGCGCGCGCAACGGACTCCTCACCCTGAACGATCGCTATGGCCGTATCGTGGCCGAGGCGCCCACGGTCGCGGGATTCACCACCGTGATCGGCGAAGTGCCGCTCGCGGGGCGCGGCGGGGCGACACTATACGATCGGCTCGGCGATCTCTTTGGCTGGCTCTGCCTCGTGTTTGGGGTGGCGCTCGTTGGGATGTCCTGGTGGCGCAGTACCGCTCTGTCGTCCGCGCACCTCAAGTGACAGCGCGGGAAGGCGCGGTCATTGCGAAATCCGGCGCCGCGGCGACCTCGAGTCCCGCGTCCTTCCAGGCGAAGATCCCGCCCGTGAGGGGCCGCACGCGAATGCAGCTCATCCGAATCAGCTGTTGCGCGATGCGGGCGGCAGAAGCCTCGTTCGGACAAGCGCAATAGACGATCACCTCTGCCTCCGGAGGAAATGTCGCGGGGCCGGAATCGCGCAGCACCTCGACCGGGATTGCTCCGGGAATCATGCCCTCGCGTTGCCGGCTCGCGGGCGCGAGCGCATCGATGATGATCGGCGCGCGTCCGCGATCGACCAACTCCTTGAGCTCCACCACGGAGATGCGCGACAGGCGCAGCTCGCGGATGAGCACGCGCCGCTGCCCGAGCTTGATCGCAAGAAAAACTGCGAGCGCGCCCGCGACCAGCGCGATGCCCCAGTACCCGAGCTCGGCCAGTACCCGCAAAACCTCGCCCACCGCGTCGTGGAAGAGGACACCGAGGCCCACCGCTACGCTCACCCAGAGCGTGTTACCGAGCAGGTCATAGAGAAAGAAACCGTCGAGCTTCGCGCGGTCGACGCCGGCCATCGCAGTCGCGACGAGGCCGAGCCCGGGCACGAATTTGGCGACGAGGAGTACGCGCGGGCCGAATCGTCCGAACCAAAGTTCCGTATCAGACACGCAGGAGTCCGGTGAGAGTGAGAGCGCGCACAGCACTTTGAGAGCCCGCCCGCCGAGTCGAAATCCGGCCGTATACCAGTCGAGATCGGCGATGGAGGCCGCGGCGACCGCAAGACCGATCACCGCCGCGGCCGGTAGATGTCCGTGCACCGAGACGGCGCCCGCGACGATGAGCACGGGGGTGATGGGATAGGGCACACCTACCTGCTGAAGCAACACGAGCAGGAAGAGAACCAGCGGCCCGAGGCTTGCGACCGTTTCCTGGAACAGGTCGTTATGCGCCGGCGGAACTCAGGGGGCCCGGGTCCCCAACTCATGTGAATAGACGACGAAGCCCTGATGCTCGGCAACCTTGTCGTAGAGTGCGCGGCCCGGCTGATTGGTCAGGTGCGTCTGCCAGTACACGCGACTGCAGCCCGCCGAGCGCGCGGCCTCGTAGACACCCTGGATCAATCGCCGCCCGATGCCAAAACCGCGCAGCTCAGGCGCCGTGAACAGATCCTGGAGGTAGCAGACGTCGCCCAGGCGCGTCGTGCTGCGGTGGTAGAGATAATGCGCAAGGCCAACCACTCTGCCCTCGCGCTCCGCCACCAGCGCATGCACCGGTTCCGCGGTGTCGAAGAACCGCTCCCAGGTCGAGCGGGTGATCGGCTCCGGAAGCGCGGTCGCGCCGCTACGGCCGTAGAATGCGTTGTAGCCATCCCATAGCGGACGCCAGCCCTCGTAGTCGAGGCGGCGGATAGCTCTGATCTCAAGCCGGTGGTCGGTCATGACTTGAGCAGCCTGAAGGCATGTGTCCACTGATTATTGCGCAGACCGGGGATGCACCAGAGCATGCACAGGGGCTCGATGGCGCGCGCCGCCTCCACCTCTCCCATATCCTCCGCGTCCCAACCGAGCTGATCGAGAAGTCGGGTCACAAGCGCCTTGGCCGCTTGATCGTTGCCGCAGATGAACATGCTGGGCCTGCCCTGGGCGTAAACCGGGTTGACCATCCGCGCGGAGCCGACGGAGTTGAATGCCTTCACGAGGCGGATCTGTGGGAACTCCTGCTGCAGTCGCTCCATGAGCGAGTCATCGAGTGAGGTGAAGAACCGTAAGACACCGTTCACCGGCGGCGTATCGGCCAGCGGGTTGGTGGCATCGATCACCGGCTTGCCGGCGAGGTGCGCGGCTCCCGCAGCGCGGACCATGGCGGCGGCGGCGGTGCCCCTCACGGCAAGCACGCCAATCTCGGCGAACCTCGCGGTCTCCTCGGGAGTGCCGGCGCGGGCGCCGCAGTTCTGGCGCACGAAGTCGGCCAGCTTCGCCGGCTCGCGCGAGCCGATCATCACCTCGTGGCCGTGAGCAAGGAATCCGCCGGCGAGCGTCGTGCCGACAATGCCTGAACCGAGTACGCCGATTCTCATGACCGGTTCTCCTTTGCGATGGGTGGCCGTGGGGTCGAAGCTCGTGCCCGACTATATCAGGCACTCTCTCGGGGCATGAATCGCCCGAAAGGGTTAGATCAGGTCCGCCCCTTGCATCCCGGGTGGTTCGCCCACCAGGAGACACAACATGGCACTCAACGTTGCGAGTCCGGCCTTCCCGAATGGTCAGCGCATCCCCGACCGCTACAGCAAGGACGGCGGTAACGTCTCACCGCCGCTTCAATGGAGCGATGCGCCGCGCAGTACGCGTAGCTTCGCCGTGGTCGTCGAGGATCCTGACGCGCCCAAGGGCACCTTCCGACACTGGGCGATCTACAACGTGCCCCCGGCTTATCAGGGGCTCGACGAGGACAGCGGTGCGGCGAAGTCGGGAGCCTCGCTCGAGATGGCCGTGAACGACTTCGGCAATCGCACCTATGACGGTCCCCAGCCGCCGCACGGCCATGGGACGCATCACTACCACTTCCGCCTCCTCGCGCTCGATGTGCCGGAGCTCAGCGTGCCGGCGCGGGCAAGCGTCAAAGACGTGCTGGACGCGGCTCAGCCGCATGTCATCGCGGAGGCGGAGACGGTCGGTACCTTCCAGAGCTGAGTCGAGGCAGCTCCGAGGCGCGGGTCGCCACCAGGACGCACTGGCGGGAACGAGCTGCGGCGCACTGCCGCACCGAAGTGTCGGCTTCGATCTGGCAAGATCGCGGCATGACCCTGCTTGCCGAGCTCGTCAGCACCTCCGCCCGAGTGGGTGGAACCTCTTCCCGCCTCATGAAGATCCGGGAGCTCGCCGGGTTGCTCGGCAGACTGGCGCAGGAAGAGGTCAGGATCGGCGTGAGTTATCTCTCGGGCGAGCTGCCACAGGGCCGGATCGGTATCGGCTACGCGGCCGTGCAGGCGGTCGCAACCGAGGCGGTACCGATAGCCGCCGAGCAAGCGAGCTTGTCCGTCGCGCAAACGGATCGGCATTTGGCACACCTGGCCGGGATCCGCGGCAGCGGGTCCACGGCGCGCCGAGGGACGGCGCTCCGCGATCTTTTCTCCAGCGCCACGGCCGAAGAGCGCACCTTTCTTGTCCGACTCCTGGTCGGCGAGCTGCGCCAGGGAGCGCTCGCTGGAGTCATGGTCGATGCGATTTCGGCCGCCTCGGGTGTTGCGGTCGCGGAGGTGCGACGCGCGGCCATGTACGCGCAGAGTCTCGGCGAGGTTGCTCTGGTCGCGATGAGCGAGGGGGCAGCGGCACTCGGGCGTTTCCAGCTCGTGCTCTTCTCGCCGGTGGCACCGATGCTCGCGCAGACGGCAACCGACGTGGAGGAAGCGCTGAGGGAGCTGGGAGGGAGCGAGATTGCGCTCGAATGGAAGCTGGACGGAGCACGAGTGCAGGCGCACAAGAACGGTGCGCAGGTGCGCCTTTATACCCGCACCCTGAATGAGATCACCGACGCGCTCCCTGAGATCGTCTCCGCGGTGCGCGCGCTGCCTGCGCGGGTGCTGGTGTTGGACGGAGAGGCGATCGCGTACGACACTTGCGGCAGGCCGCACCCCTTCCAGGTCACCATGCGCCGCTTCGGCCGCAGGCTCGAGGTCGAGAAGCTGTCGACGGAGCTTCCCGTAAGCGTGTTCTTCTTCGATTGTCTACGGGCGGACGAACGAAGCCTCGCCGACCGCCCGCTGGGCGAGCGGGCCGAAGCGCTCGCGGGAGCGCTCCCCATAGCCCTGCGCGTCCCGCGGATCGTCACCGCCTCGACCTCCGAGGCACGGGCCTTCTACCAGGCAGCGCTCGCCGCCGGTCACGAGGGCGTGATGGCGAAAGCGCTCGATTCACCCTATGAAGCGGGCAACCGCGGTGCGAGCTGGCTGAAGATCAAGCGCGCCCACACGCTCGACCTCCTCGTGCTGGCCGCCGAGTGGGGGCACGGCCGGCGCACAGGAAAGCTGTCGAACCTGCATCTCGGCGCGCTCGATCGGACGACCGGCGAGTATGTGATGTTGGGCAAGACCTTCAAAGGATTGACCGACGCGATGCTCGGTTGGCAGACGGGTGAGCTGCTGGCGCGCGAGACGCATCGCGACCGATGGACGGTGTACGTGCGGCCGGAGCTCGTTGTCGAGATCGCCTTCAGCGATCTGCAGGCAAGCAGCCGTTATCCCGGAGGCCTCGCCCTGCGCCTCGCGCGGGTGAAGCGCTATCGCGAGGACAAGCGTGCCGAGGATGCGGATGATATGGAGGCGGTGCGGCGGATCCATGCGGCGCAGGGCGGCCAGCTTCCGCGGCGCAATCAGAGCTCGATCGTCTCCTGACGTCGCCGTTCGCTGGCCCGCGCGACCGCTTCGGTGCGTGTGCTCGCATCGAGCTTGCGAAATACCGACTCCACGTGAAACTTCACCGTGTGGAGCGAGATGCCGAGACGGCGAGCGATCGCTTTGTTGGTAAGGCCGTCGGCGATGGCATCCAGGACCTGCGCCTCACGAGGCGTCAGCAGGGTCCGTGGCTCGCTCTCCTGAGCGGCTCTGAATCCGGGCGTGCGCATCGGCGCGGACCTGACGATGAGACCGCGCGCCACGGCCTGTAGCGCCGCATCGATCTCTGCTGGCGAGGCGGTTGCGGGCAGCAGGCCTTGCGCGTCGGTGTCGGCGCCGCCCAGTACGAGGGTCGCGCGCTCTTCGTCCTGCGGGCGCTCCTCATCGGCGAGCACGACATCGGCTGCCTCGCCTTCCGTCGCGATCGCGTGCCCGAAGGATTCGAGCAATGCGCGCAGCGCAGCCGTGCGTTCGGCGTCCCGGGCGGCGATCGCCACACGCAGGCTTCGGCTGAGCGACCCGGCGGCAGGTTGGGTCATGTCGGGGGCCGTTCCGTGATCGTGGCTTCGATGACGATGATGCCGCCGCCGCGAATGAGTCGCAGTGAGACCGGCTTGCCGATGCTGTCGCTGCCCAAGTGCGCGAGCACGCCTCGCAGGCGGCGCGCCGCGGTGCCATCGACCGCGAGAATGATGTCGCCGGCGACGATCCCGGCCTTGGCCGCGGGGCCCTCCGGGCTCAGCGACATGACCATCAGCCCGCTCGTCTCGTCGGCGGCCTCGCGCAGCTCATCGGGCACCGCCACCGGACGCAGCGCGATGCCGAGCCAACCCCGTGGCACACGCCCGCTCGCCGACAGGACCGGCGCAATGCGTTCCACGGTCGCGGCGGGGATCACCAGGATCTGGCCGCGGGGACCCAATGTCGTCATGCCAAGCCAGCCGCCGGCCGCATCGAACGCCGGCCCACCCTCCTCGCTCGCCGCAAGCCCGATGTCGAGCTGAATGCGCGCCTCGATCCGCCCGCCCCGCATGCTGTGCCACTCGGGACCCACGGCATTCACCATGCCGAGTCTGGCGCTCGCTCGGCCCTCGCCGTCAGAGCCCGCCGCGATGACCAGAGCCCCCAGCCGTGGGAAACATGCCACCAAGGTTGGCGCGCTGACCGGTCTCTCGAGCCGGATGACCGCAACATTGGTGGAGGGGTCACGCCCGGCCAGCCTGCCCTGGATGCATGAGCCGTCGGGAAGGATAGCCTCGAGCGCCTCCCGCCCGGGGAGCGACTGCTCGGAGCTCACGAGCACGTCGTTCCGCCACAGGATCGCGGCGAGATGAGCTCTTTCCGACAGTCTCACCGAAGCGACGCTCTCCTTTGCGACGGCGAATCGCGCCACCGACGAATCGGATAGCGTGCAGAGAAGGTTGGATTCATGCGCCATGGAAATTCTCCACCCAAGAATAGCGGGAAGTCTGCAGCGCGCCACCTTACGGTGGTACCGGCCGGACGACCGGGTGGAAAAGAAGCTTCAGATCCCGATGCTGTCGGAATGGTGGAAGGCAGGCGGATGGCCGCGTCTGCAATGCCGTGCGGGTGGGAGACGACCCGGCCACCGATCTTGCGGTTCTGCGCCTCAGCGGTAACGGGTTTCCCCATGCCACCTTCGGCAGCTCCTCGGGGCTGTGTGTCGGCCAACTGGTGATTGCGATTGGCAATCCTCTCGGCTATCAGGCGACGGTGACCGCCGTAATCGTGAGCGCGCTTGAACGCTCGCTGCGCACGCTTTCCGGACGCCTGATCGAGAGCGTGATACAGACGGAGAGCTCGACGGTGCAAGCATCACCGGTGCCGACAGCCTCCATCGGCTGCTCACCGCCGAGCGCGCGGGTCGGGAAGTCGAGATTCGCCTCCTGCGCCGCGGTAAACCGCAATCCTTCAGGGTAATCCCGGAAGCCGACCAACTCGAAGCGAGAACGGTCGGGAGCCTGCGCTCAGCCGCACGGTTGGACGCGGCGCCGGCACGAGCTATGCTGCGCGGCATCGGTTCGGTAACCGCCGAATCCGGAGCACGCCGTGGCCAAACAACACCAGTACACCGTGAATATCGCCTGGACCGGCAATGAGGGGACGGGGACGCAGTCGTATGCAAGCTATCGGCGCGATCATGAGATCAGCGCGGCGGGCAAGCCGCCGATCCCGGGCTCGAGCGATCCGGCGTTCCGGGGCGATAGGGCGCGATACAATCCCGAAGAGCTGCTGGTCGCGAGTCTCTCCGGCTGCCACATGCTGTGGTATCTGCATCTTTGCGCGATCAACGGCATCGTCGTGCTCGAGTACCGGGACGAAGCCAGCGGCATGCTGCACGAGGAAAGCGACGGTGGCGGCGCCTTCGTGCGCGTGGTCCTGAAGCCACGAGTGACGCTTGCGAAGGGCGGAAATCGCGATCAGGCGCTCGCCCTGCATGGGAAAGCTCATCATCTCTGCTTCATTGCACGCTCGGTCGCTTTTCCCGTGGAGGTGGCCGCGGAGATCACCGCCTGAGGCCTCGGCGCGAGCTGGATAGAGAAAATGGCGAGCGGCGCCTAGCGAAAATCCGTAGACCTCCGGATGACTGTCACGCCCCCGGCACATCGACGGTCGGCGCCCCATCGAATCGTGGAACCTCCAATTCTTACGCGCAATAATGCGCGTTCGGCTCACAAACATCGCCCTGTAATGATGCAACAGCAATGCTCGGCGCGACCCGCGGTCGCAGCACTCGCGATCCTCCTGGGCACTGTCGCGCTCGGCGCGCGCCCGGCGCGCGGCGCGCAGACTCCCACGCTCAGCGATGTCGTGGTCACTGCGACGCGCATCGCGATGCCGGCATATGACGTGCCAGCCTCCATCAGCGATGTCCCCGCGGCGGAACTCCGGGACGAGGCGCTCGGAATCAACCTTTCCGACGACATCGGCTTCGTCCCCGGCCTGCTGGCACTCGACCAGTATAACTATGCCCAGGACCAGCTGGTCTCGATCCGCGGCATCGGCGCAAACTCGACCTTCGGCATCCGCGGCGTGCGGATCTACCAGGACGGCATCCCCCAGACCGGGCCCGACGGCCAGGGGCAGATCTCGCAGTTCAATCTGGATTCCGCACAGCGCGTGGAGGTCCTGGAGGGGCCGTTCTCGGCGTTGTACGGCAATGCCTCGGGCGGGGTCATCCAGCTCTTCACGGCCAACGGCACCGCCCCCGGCGAAATACGCACGAAGCTGGGCTATGGCAGCTTCGGTGAGGAGCGCGCCGGGGTGGACGCGAGTGACGCCGTGGGGCCGCTAGACTACAACCTCGACTTCACGCATTTCTCCTGGGACGGCTTTCGGCCGCACCAGAGCGCGCACAACGAGTCCTTCAACTCCAAGGTGGATTACACCTTCGGCGCGCGCAACACACTAACCTTCGTTGCCAACATCGTCTCCCGACCAGACGCAAACGATCCGCTCGGCCTCACCGCCGCCCAGTTCGCGGCCAACCCCGATCAGACGGCGCCGGCGGCGCTGCAATTCGATACGCGCAAGAGCCTCGAGCAGCAGGAAGGCGGCCTCATCTACCACCTCGGCCTCACCGATCACCAGTCGATCCGCCTGATGGGCTACTACGGTCATCGCACGGTGCTGCAGTATCTCTACATCCCTGTCGCCGCTCAGAAGGCACCCACGAGCTCGGGAGCGGTCGTGTCGCTCAACCGCGGCTTCGGCGGCGGGGATACGCGCTGGACATGGCAGGGACCGCTCGGCGGCCGCCCGTTCTCTTGGATTGCGGGGGTGAGCTTCGATACGCAGAACGAGCTGCGCCGGGGCTACAACAACTTCTCCGGGAGCCTGCTCGGCGTCGAGGGCCTCCTGCGGCGCGATGAGAACGACATCGCCAAGGACATCGACGAGTACACGCAGGCGAGCTGGAAGCTCGCGCCGCGCTGGAATCTGACCGCGGGCGTGCGTCACAGCGAGGTGCGCATCATCTCGGTGGACAATTACATCACCCCGACCAAGGGCAACGACAGCGGCGCGATCACCTACACCGCCACATCGCCCGTGGCCGGGCTCCTCTTTGCGGCACGCCCGTGGCTGCACCTCTACGCCTCCTACGGCAAGGGCTTCCAGACGCCTCTTGACTCGGAGCTCGCGTATCGCCCCGACGGCGTGCCGGGGTTAAATCTCGCGCTGCGGCCCGCCCGCAGCAACAACGGCGAGATCGGCGCCAAGATCGCGGCCGGCCCGAATTTCTCCGCCGACCTCGCCGCCTTCGATACCCGCACCGATGACGAGATCGTCGTCGCCACGAACGTCGGCGGCCGCTCGACGTACGAGAACGCGGGCCGCACGCGCCGCAGCGGCGCGCAGGGCTCGCTCGACTATCGGTTCGCCGGGAAATGGCGGGCGCAGGTCGCCTATACCTATGTCGAGGCGAACTACATCGACGCGTATCAGACCTGCGCCGCCGCGCCCTGCTCCAAACCGACGCTGCTCATCGGCTCCGGCGACCGTTTGCCGGGGGTCCCGCGCAGCGACGCCTACGCGCGATTGAGCTGGGGTGGCGAGCTCGGCTGGAATGCCAACATCACCGGTCAGTACATGAGCAGCATCGCGGCCAACGATGCGAATACCGCCTTCGCGGCCGCCCACACCGTCTTCAATGTGGCGGGCGGCTATGCGACAGAGCTCGGCTCCACACGACTCAGCGCGTTCCTGCGCGTCAACAACATCCTGGACCGGCGGTACGCGGGCTCGGTCATCGTGGATAACTCGAATGGCGGCTACTTCGAGCCCGCCCCCGGATTCAACGTCTTCGCGGGTTTCACGGCGGAGTTCAGGTAGGGCGCTGCGGATGCTCGCAGAGCGAGACTCAGCGCCGCAGTTTCGCCTCGAAAAGTGCGAGCATCGTGCGCCAATGGCGCTCGGAGGCGGCGGCATCATAAACCGGGAAATCGGGAAAAACCCAACCGTGTCTCGCTGGGTAGGTCTCGACCGTGTGATCGACGCCGGCTGCCGCGAGCGCCTCATCGAGGCGCGCCTTCATGTCATCCGGAAAGGACTGATCCTCGATGGCGCCGGCGACATAAACCCGCGCTTTCATCTTCGGCGCGAGCCGATGGGGGCTGTCAGTATCGTCATTCGCGAGCCGGCCGCCGTGATAAGAGGCAGCCGCCACGATTTCGTCGGGGTACGTGCCGGCGGCGATGAGCGACAGCCGGCCCCCCATGCAGTAGCCGGTGACGCCGATCCCACCGGGCGCGACGTCGCGCTGTGCTCGAAGATAATCGAGGAAAGCGCGCGTATCGGACATGATGTTGGCCGACGTCGCGGTCGCGAAGAATTTCTCCATCAGGACCTTGCGCTTCTCGGGATCCGCGAACACCGCTTTCGGGTCCATCGGCTCGTAGGGGCCGGCCCGATAGAAAAGATCCGGCAGGAGCACGAAATAGCCGTGCGTCGCCAGCCGCTCGCCGAGCTGCAGCATGGCCGGGCGGATGGCGAGGCCGTCCATGAAGACGAGCACCGCCGGCCAGGGGCCGGCGCCGTCGGGGCAATAGACGTAGGTCGGACAGTGACCGTCGCGGGTCTTGATATCGATCTTGCTCATCGTTCCTATCTAGCACAGGCCGGCCGCGTAAACCATGGTGGAACGGAAAGGTGGACCGGGCAGTTATCGACAGATGACCACTCGGCCCGGCTCTGAGTTCCAGCCCTTGTTCGGCGCGCGCGCGCTCGCGCTCTGGATCCGCCAGGGCGGCCGGCCAGAGCGCGCGCCGCTCGGCTATGGCCTGCGGTTACGCTGGGCCGCTCACTGGTTCGAGCTCAACTGGCGCACGCAGCTCACCCGTCTCGCACGCCGAGACCCGCCGGTGGATCCGATCTTCATCGTCGGACTGTGGCGCTCGGGCACGACGCTCGTGCACGAGCTGGTGAACGCCTGCGGCGGGTGGACGACTCCGCAGACGTGGCAGTGCTTCAACCCCTCGACCTGCTTTCTCACGGGAGCGCCGGCGCAGACAGCGGCCGTGAAGCGACCGATGGATCAGGGCTTGATCGCGACTCAGGGGCCGCAGGAAGACGAGTTCGCCCTCCTCCTGCTCGGGGAACCCTCGATTTATCGGGGGTTGATCGATCCGAGGCGCCTGCTCGAATGCGGCGCCGGGTCGTGGTCCGGCAACACGGCGCCGCTCGAGCGGTGGCAGACGTTCGTGCAGGGCGTAGCCGCTTCAGGCGGCGGACGGCTGTTGCTGAAGTCACCCGGTCACACGTTCCGCATTCCGATGCTGCGCAAACTGTTCCCGCGAGGCCGCTTCATCTGGATCGGCCGCCATCCCGGCGAAGTGCTGGCATCGAACATCAGGATGTGGAGCGCTATGATGCGCGTGTACGCGCTCTGGGATTGTCCCGCCGACATGCTCGAGCGGTTTCTGCGTGAAGCGGTGCGGGCCTGCACGGGTGTGCTCGAGCGCTGTGTCCAGGAGATAACACGCGAGCAGATGTTGTGGGTCGACTTCGAGGCGCTACAAACGGACCCGGAGCGGGTGCTCCGGCAGATCCTGCAATTCACCGGCGAGGGGGCGGGTGGGAGCGAGCACTCGCGCGCCGCGGACATCGAGCGAGCGCTCGCCTCGGTGCCCATTCACCGTGGAGAGCGCGCGCCGATGCCCGATGACGAGTCCGTGCTGCAGCTCGATCGCCTCATGTGTGCCGCCCGGCAGCGGTTCGGCGAGGGCGAAGCTTGACGGGTACAGGCCTTGCTCAATAGGCGCCTATGAAGCGTAACACCCTCATCGGCATGGTTGCCGTCATCGCGGTCCTCACCTGTCTACCGCTGAAGCCCGCGTACGCGTACATCGATCCGAACTCGGCGGGAGCGCTGTATCAGGTCCTCTTCCCGCTGCTCATCGCGATCGGCTCCGCCTTTGCCTTTATGCGCCGCGTGATCGTACGCGCGTGCACGAAACTGGTGAATGCCGTGGTATCCGTCGTGCGGCGCGACCGCAGCAAGGAATCCCAACGTACCGAGCCTCCGAACGGACATGCCTAATGATCATCGGGCGTGGCGCATCGCCGCCCTGCCCTGCCTAGCGACCCTCGGGATCGCGCTGCCGCTCACGTTCGCCAGTCATTGCAATCAGTTTCTCTACGACTTCCGCGCCATCGACCTGCTGCCGCTCTACGCGACGACATGGCTCATCCTGGCGGCGGTCGCAGTGCCCTTCTGGGTGCTCGTGACGCTTGCACTCCGTGGGCTCGAGAGCGTGCACCGGCCACCGGCCCCGCTGCTCGCGAGCGCCGTGCGATGGGTTCTGTTCGCAGTGGCGGCGATGATCGTGGTTGCGACGCTCATCGTCTGCCTGCGGACCTGGCTCGGGACGTTCGGCGGCGGACTGCCGCTCTCGGCCAATGGCGCCCTGATCGTCGCGATCCTGGTCGGCGTACTGGCGGCGGCCACCGCGCCCGGGCGATCCGCCCTGCGGGCACTGGCGCCGGTCGCAGCCCTCTGTACGATCGCCGGTTTGCTGTCGCTCGTCACTCTGCCGGTATTCGGCTGGCCGCGCGCGGCGATCCAGCCGGCGCAGCTGCCGGCGACGGCCACTGGTGGCCCGCCGGCACTGTCAGGCCCGGATCAGGGGCCGCGGATGCGCACCTCGGCCACCCTCGCCCCCGCCGGCGCAGACCGCCCCAACATCGTTCTGCTCACGATCGATGCGCTTTCCGCGCCCCACATGTCTCTTTATGGCTATGCGCGGCCGACGACCCCGAAGCTCGCTCAGTTTGCGCGCGGCGCCGTGACATTCGATCGCGCTTATGCGAACGGCAACTACACCACTCCGGGTATCGCCAGCATTCTCACCGGGACTCTTCCCTGGACCAATCGCGCGCTACAGCTACCGGTCTGGCCACTCGCGCGAACCCGCGTCACCTCACTCCCTGCCGTCCTCGAACGCGCGGGGTATCGGACCGGCTACGTGTCGACCAACCCCATCGCCGGGGCGGCCAAACAGGGCTTCGGCGGCTATTTCCAGTTCTCGAGCACCGACCGCTTGGGCCACGTGACACTTTGCTCCGACGGCCTCTCGAGATACCTGCGATACGTGTGCGCCGCCTCGGAATTATCACCGCTGCAGGAGATCGACGATTTCGCGACCGATTTTCAACATCCGCCCGACAACCTCGAGCACGACCCTCGCCTCGCCACGCAACCGGCGCTTCACTGGCTGGCGACCGTCAAGCGCGACAAACCCATATTTCTCTGGGTCCATCTCTTTCCCCCGCATTCGCCTTACGCCGCACCGCCTCCCTGGCTCGGGCGATTCGATCCATCGGCTCTCGATCGGAACGCGGCGAGCACGCAGCCGAGCTGGGCGTGGATCCTGTCGCAACTGCCGAAGGCGCAGGTACGCACGCTCATGGCCCGGTATGACGAGTCGGTCGCCTATGCCGACTTCTACGCCGGAAATTTCCTCGGGCGTGTCCTCGAGCTGCTGGGACCCAACACCGCGATCGTGGTGACGGCCGACCACGGCGAGAGCTTCACTCACGGTTACGGCGCGCACACCGGACCTGGCCTGTACGATGAGATCATTCATATTCCGCTCATCCTCAAGCTCCCCGGCGAGACCGCCGGTAAGCGCTGCGATACGCCGGTGCAGCAGGTCGACATCGCCCCGACGCTCGCGGCCCTGGCCGGGGTGGCCGCGCCGGCCGACTGGGCAGGCCAGTCGCTGCTCGATGCCTGCGCCGGCACGCAAGCCGGCGAGCCCACGCCCGAGCGGCCGATCTTCAGCATGAATTTCGAGCAGAATCCGCGCTTCGCCGCCCTGAAGACGGGCTCGGTCGCGGTCATCCGCGGCCGGTGGAAGCTCATCCATTACATGGGCGCGTTGCACTATCCTTACATGCCTCCGCTGCACGATGAGCTCTACGACCTGATCACCGATCCCGGCGAGCAGCATAACCTCGCGGCGGCGCAGCCCGCCGTGGTGCAGCAGCTTCGCGCCCTGATCGATGCGGCCATGGCGCACCATGGGGGTAGAGTGCTGCCCGGCAAAGCTGCGGCGCCAGCCGGGGAGAGCGCGGCGTTGCCGCAGACGGCCGCGATCGGCACACCGTAGCGCCGCGCGCTGGCGCGGCACGATCCGGGAGCATCCAGGGGAGTCAACGCGCATGCGACTGCTATACATCGACATCGACACGCTGCGGGCCGATCACCTTGGCTGCTATGGCTATCACCGCCGCACGACTCCCAACATCGATGCCATCGCCGCCGACGCCATGGTGTTCGAGAACGTCTACGCTTCCGATGTTCCCTGTCTGCCGAGCCGCACGGCTCTCCTCACCGGGCGATTCGGCATCCATAACGGCGTGGTCAACCACGGCGGCACCGACGCAGATCCGGCGATCGACGGACCGCGGAGGGGGTTCTTCTCGCGCCTGCACCTCGATTCGTTTCCCAACCGTCTGAAGGAAGCGGGGCTGCGAACGGTGACGATCAGCTCTTTCGCGCACCGTCATTCCGCCTTTCATTGGCACGCGGGATTCGATGAGACCTACAACGTCGGCAAGTGGGGGATGGAGACCGCCGAGGAGGTGTATGCGATTGCCGCCGACTGGCTGCGGCGCCGCGGCCGGGAGGACGACTGGTTCCTCCACGTGCACCTGTGGGACCCGCACGCGCCGTATCGCGCGGCGGCTTCGTATGGAGAACCTTTCCGGGACTCCCCCCCTCCCGCGTGGCTGACCGAGGAGGTGCGCGCCCGCCACTGGCGGGGCTGCGGTCCGCACAGCGCGAGAGAAGGCCGCGGCTTCCGGCCGAACGAATATGATCGCGCGCACTATCCCCGCCAGCCGCAGGAGATGGTGGATCTGGCGGCGGTACGCGCTATGTTCGATGGTTACGATGTCGGTGTGCTCGCCGCGGACCATTGCGTGGGCAAGCTCATGGAGCTTCTCGGGGAGCTCCGGGTGGAGAGCGACACGGCGATCATGGTCTCCGCCGATCACGGCGAGACACTGGGCGAGCTCAACGTTTATTGCGATCATCAGACTGCGGACGAGCATACGACGCACGTTCCGCTCATCCTAAGCTGGCCGGGGCTCGGGGCCGGGCGGCGCCGCTCGCTGCACTATCAGATCGATGTCACCGCGACCCTGCTCGAACTTCTCGGGCAGAAGATTCCGGAGCGCTGGGACGGGCAGTCATTCGCCAAGAGCCTCGAGCAAGGAGGCGATGCCGGTCGCGACCACCTCATCGTCTCGCAGGGCGCGTGGACCTGTCAGCGGGGCGTGCGGTTCGATGACTGGATGCTGATCAGCACGCTGCACGGCGGCTATCACCTTTTCGATGATGTGATGCTGTTCGACCTCGAGCGCGATCCCTTCGAGCAGCGGAATGTCGCAAGGGAGCGGGCCGATGTCGCCGGCCGAGGGCTCGAGCTGCTGGCGCAGTGGCACACGGCGATGATCCGCGACGCGGCACGCGGCCGCGACCCGCTGGAGAACGTCGTGCGGGAGGGCGGCCCGTTTCACGTGCGCGGCGAGTTGCCGGCGTACCTCGAGCGGCTCCGAGCCACGGGAAGGAGCCAACTCGCGGAGGCACTCGCCGAAAAGTACCGGTGAGTGGCGCAGATCGACCTGGAGGCCGGCGGGCTCGGCATCCTGATCGGAGACGGCCGGCTGCCCCACCCGGGTGACGAGCACATTCTGGCGACCTACTGTGACCTTGCCACCACGACGGCCGTGCACCTCACATTCGACTATCAATGGGTCGGCAATCCGGCATATAACCGCGACCGGGGCCCAGTCCCTATTTTCGCATTGCGGGTGCACCTCGAGCTCTGAGCAAGCGAGACCGCGAAGAGGCGGCGCGTACCGACCCATAGAATGGCAATTCCGCAAAGCGCCGTAATAGAATGGGAATTACAAACTCCTGGGCACACCGCGGAACACGACCATGGCGGAATCGATCGGCGGCCGATCGCTCGACCTGCTCACGGTCGGACGGTCGTCGGTGGACCTGTACGGCGAGCAGGTCGGGGGCCGACTGGAGGACATGGGATCGTTCGCCAAGTACGTGGGGGGCAGCCCGACCAATACGGCCGTCGGCGCCGCTCGGCTCGGGCTGCGCGCCGCACTTCTGACCCGCGTCGGGAACGATCACTTCGGACGCTTCATCCGCGAGGAGCTCGTCCGCTGCGGTGTCGACGTCTCGGGCGTCATCACCGATCCGCAGCGACTGACGGCGCTCGCGGTCCTCGGCATCCGCGATGAGCGGCGGTTCCCACTCCTCTTCTATCGTGAGAACTGCGCCGACATGGCGCTCTGCGAAGCGGACATCGACGCCACGTTGATAAGGCGAGCCGGTGCCGTGCTCATCAACGGCAGCCACCTGTCGCAAGCCGGCGTGCGCGGCGCGAGCCGCAAGGTGGTGGCGCTGGCGCGCGCGGCCGGCGGACGCGTCGTGTTCGATATCGATTACCGGCCGGTCCTCTGGGGACTGACGGCTCAGGATGCGGGCGAGATTCGTTACGTCACGAGCGCCGCGGTCACCGCGGAGCTGCAGGAGGTGGCGCCGCTGTGCGACCTCATCGTCGGTACCGAGGAGGAATTTCACATCCTCGGCGGTTCGGCGGACACGATAGCGGCTCTGCGCGCCGTGCGCGCGCTGACTCCAGCCGTGCTGGTCTGCAAGCTCGGCGCGGACGGCTGCGTTGCCTTCGAAGGGGAGATCGGCGCGAAGCTCGAGAGCGGCGTGAAGGTACCGGGGTTCGACGTGGAGGTATTCAACATCCTCGGCGCCGGTGATGCCTTCATGAGCGGTTTCCTGCGCGGTTGGCTCAAAGCCTTGCCGCTCGAAGCCTGCTGCCGTTACGGCAACGCCTGCGGTGCGGTCGTCGTCTCGCGCCACGGCTGCGCGCCGGCGATGCCCACCTGGACGGAGCTGTCCACCCTTCTCCAGCGGCAGTGGCCGCGACGGTTACGCGAAGCCGAGGAGCTCGAGCACATTCATTGGGCCACCACCCGCGCGCCTGGACCCACGGAGCTGTTGGTGCTGGCGATCGATCACCGCGGTCCGCTCGAAACGCTGGCCGCCGAGCTCGCTGCGCCGGAATCGGCGCTCGAGGCATTCAAGACGCTGGCCGTCGAGGCGATCGACCGTGTCGCGCGCGGCGATCCCCGGTTCGGGATTCTGCTCGATGGGCAATTCGGCCGTCACGGGCTCGAGCGCGCCGCCGATCTTCCCTACTGGATAGGACGGCCGATCGAGCGAAGTGGCTCGCGCCCGCTGACATTCGATGGCGCGGCGGATGTGGGCTCGACTCTACGGAGCTGGCCGCAGAACCACGTGGTCAAGTGTTTGATCCGATATCACCCCGAAGACCCGCAAACGTTGCGGCAGGAGCAGGAGGAGCAGGCGCTGCGCCTCTACAGCGCCTGCCGTGAGACCCGCCACGAGCTGCTGCTCGAGGTGATCGCCTCGCCCTACGGAAAGATCGAGGAGGATACGACCGCGCGGGTGCTCGAGCGGCTGTACGATCTCGGCATCCGCCCCGACTGGTGGAAGCTCGAGCCGACCGAGAATCCCCTGGCCTGGGCCGCGATCCAAGACACGATCCGCCGGCGAGATCCCTGGTGCCGCGGTGTCCTCGTCCTCGGGCTCGCCGCAGAAGCCGATAGCCTCGCCGCCGCGTTTCAGGCTGCGGCGCCCTTCGAGCTGGTTCGCGGCTTCGCGGTTGGGCGTACTATCTTCGCCGAGCCCGCCCGCCGTCGGCTCGGCGGCGAGCTCGGCGAGGCCGAAACGGTGGCCGCGCTTGCCGCCAATCTGCAGGCGGTCGTGGCTGCCTGGCGCCGGGCCAGGCCGAAACCGCCGGCATGATTCACGGAGCAAAGCATTCATGACGCGGACTCGCCTCACCGCCGCTCAGGCCACCGTACGGTATCTGGCCAGCCAGCTCATCGAGGATGACGGCAAGCCGGCGCATTATTTCGCCGGCGCATGGGCCATCTTCGGCCACGGCAACGTCGCCGGGCTCGGGGAGGCGCTGCAATCCGCGGGCGAGGCGCTGCCGACCTTTCGCGCGCACAACGAGCAGGCGATGGCGCACGCGGCGATCGCGTTCGCCAAGGCTTCGCGTCGGCGTCGCGCGATGATCTGCACCAGCTCCATCGGACCCGGCGCCCTCAACATGGTCACGGCCGCCGCGGTGGCGCACGTCAATCGACTGCCGGTCCTCTTTCTGCCGGGCGATGTGTTCGCGAGCCGCGGTCCCGATCCGGTGTTGCAGCAGGTGGAGGATTTCGCCGACGGAACGGTGAGCGCGAACGACTGCTTCCGGCCGGTATCCCGTTATTTCGATCGGGTACAACGCCCCGAGCAGCTGCTCGAGGCGCTGCCGCGAGCCATGGCGACCTTGCTCGATCCGGCCGCCTGCGGACCCGTCACGCTGGCGTTCTGTCAGGACACCCAGACCCAGGCCTGGGACTTTCCTTCCAGCATGCTCGAGCCCGTGACCTGGAACATCCGACGTGCCCCTCCGGCTGCCGCGGAGTTGAAAGTTGCCGCCGAGTATCTGCGCAGTGCCCGCTCGCCACTCATCATCGCAGGCGGCGGAGTGCTCTATTCCGCGGCGGAAGCGGAGCTCGATCAGCTCGCTCGGGCGACGGGAATCCCGGTGGCGGAAACCCAGGCGGGGCGGGGTGCGCTCGGCTGGGAGCATCCGCAGTCACTCGGCGCGATCGGGGTGACCGGCACGAGCGCGGCCAACGCCGCCGCAGCCGCGGCCGATGTCATCGTTGCCATCGGCACTCGCCTTCAGGATTTCACGACAGCGTCCCGGACGCTGTTTCCGAAGTGCACCCGCTTGCTGCAGGTCAATGTCAACACCCATGACGCCTACAAGCACGGCGCGGTCGCGATCATCGGCGATGCGCGCGAGGTGTTGAGCGGCTTGCGGAATGCGCTCGCCGGCCACCATGTGCCGCAGGCGTGGAGCGACTCGGTCGCGGCCGAGCGCATTGCCTGGGACGAGACGTGGAGTCAGGCCGTGGCGGGTCCGAGCGCCCGAGGAACCCCCACCGATGCCCAGGTCATCGGCGCCGTCGGCCGGTGGGCGCGCAACGAGACCATCGTGGTGTGCGCGGCCGGAGGGCTCCCGGGTGAGCTGCACAAGCTCTGGCGGCCCGCGCGCGCGGGCGGTTATCACGTCGAGTACGGCTTCTCGTGCATGGGGTACGAGATCGCCGGCGGACTCGGCGTGAAGCTCGCCGCACCCGAGCGCGAGGTCGTGATCATGGTCGGCGACGGCAGCTATCTGATGTTGAATTCCGAGATCGCGACCTCCGTCATGCTCGGACTGAAGCTCGTGATCGTCGTGCTGGACAACGGCGGCTTCGGCTGCATCAATCGCCTGCAGAAGGCGACCGGCGGGACACCTTTCAACAACCTGCTGGCCGATAGCCGGCGAACGCGCCTCGTGCCGGTCGATTTTGCGGCTCATGCCGCCGCGCTCGGTGCCGAGAGTGAGAAGGTGGCGGACATCGAGGCCCTGTCCGCGGCCCTCGAGCGCGCGCGGGCGGCAGCGCGTACCTGCGTGATCGTCATCGACACCGACCCACAGGCCTCGACTTGCGCCGGCGGCGCCTGGTGGGATGTGGCCGTTGCCGAAGTATCGGCAAGAGATTCCGTGCGCGCGGCGCGCGCGGAATACGAGACGCGCCGCAAGGCGCGCTGGGAAGGGCAATGACCGTTCGCTTCGGTGTGAGCCCCATCGCCTGGATCAACGACGACCTGCCGGAGCTCGGCGGCGATACGGCTGTGGAAACCGTGCTTCGCGATGCGCACACGCTCGGGTTCGAGGGCATCGAGCTCGGCGGAAAGTTCGTTCGCGATCCCGTGGCGCTCGGCGCACAACTTGCCGCGCACGAGCTTTCCCTGATCGGCGGCTGGTGGTCGGCAGCGCTCCTCGCTCGGCCGGTGCAGGCGGAGATCGAGGCTTTGCAGGAGCACCTGCGGCTGCTCGAGGCCCTCGGGAGCGAAGTGTTCATCATCGCCGAGTGCAGCAACACCATTCACGGCAATCGCCACCGTCCGCTTGCCGAGGCGCCGCGTCTTCGGGCCGAGGAGTGGCCGCGGTTTGGCGAGCGCCTGAGCGCGCTCGCCAGTTACCTCGAGGACCGCGGGCTGCGCCTCGCCTACCATTTTCATCTGGGCACCGTCGTCGAGCGTGAGGAGGACATCGAGCGGTTCATCGCCCACACCGACCGGCGCGTCGGCTTCGTCGTCGACACCGGACATGCCGCCCTCGGTGGCATCGATGCCGAACGGCTGATCCGCAATCACCCGGATCGCGTGGTACACGTGCACGCGAAGGATGTGCGCCGGCAGGTATTCGCGGACATCCGGCGGCGCAACGGCAGCTTCCTCGACGGGGTGTTCGCGGGCATGTTCACCGCGCCAGGGGATGGCGACCTCGACTTCCAGGGTGTGGCGAAGGCGCTCATCGCCCGGAGCTACGACGGCTGGGTCGTGATCGAGGCGGAGCAGGACCCGGCGCTCGCCGACCCGCGTGCCTACAGCCGCGTCGGTCTGGAGACGGTGCGCCGGCTGTTCACGGTGCCGAATCGCATCTCGGGAGCGAGCCGATGAGCCTGCGGGTGCGGCCGGGTGCGCCGGATGCGCACGGACGCGTGCTCGCCATCACGCCCGAGAGCGCCGGCTGGAAATATGTAGGTTTCGAGCTGCGTCGGCTGGTCGCAGGGCAGAGAGCGGGGCTCGCCTCCACGGGCAAGGAGATCTGCGTGTTGGTTCTGACGGGGTGGGCGAGCGTCGAGGCAGGCGAGCACATGTTCGCGGACCTGGGCGGGCGCAAGAGCGTCTTCGAGGACGCACCGCCCGGTGCCGTGTACGTGCCGCCCGGCGTGCGCATCGGCATCCAGGCGATCACCGATGTCGAGCTCGCGCTCTGCAGTGCCCCCGCGCAGGCGACGGGCGAGCCGCGCGCCATTCCCGGCGCGCGCATGCCGCAGGAGGTGCGGGGCGAGGGCACGAATCGCCGCTTCGTGCGCAACGTGCTGCCCGATACAGAGCCCGCCGAGCGGCTGCTCGTGGTGGAAGTGATCACGCCGGGCGGACACTGGTCGAGCTATCCGCCGCACAAGCACGATACCGACAGCCCGCCGGCGGAAACGCAGCTCGAGGAAACTTACTACCACCGCTTGAATCCCCCGCAGGGCTTCGCCTTCCAGCGGGTCTATACCGATGACCGCGGACTCGATGAGACCGTGTGCATCGAGGATGGGGATGTGGTGCTGGTGCCGCGCGGCTACCATCCCGTCGGTGCGCCGCACGGCTACGATCTCTATTATCTGAACGTGATGGCAGGTCCCGTGCGGCGTTGGATCGCGCGTGATGATCCGGCGCACGCCTGGATCAAACACCGCCGTTGAGCGCGATCGGCCGCCCGGTGGCCTGGGAGCGCCCCGCCGCCTCCGCCAGCTCGAGCGCGCGCACGCCGTCCGCGACGCCGATCGCCGGCTCCTCGCCGCGCAATACGGAGGCAAAGTGATCCATCTCCAGCCGGTAGGCTTCGGCGTAGCGGTCGAGAAAGAAATTCTGAAACGGCGCCCGCGTCGCGCCCTCCTCGCCCCAGACCGCCACCGTCGTGGTCGCGACATTGTCGGCGCGGACCGAGCCCGCGGAGCCGAATGCCTCGATGCGCTGATCGTAGCCGTAGGCGCTGCGGCGGCTGTTGCTGATCAGGGCGATCCGCCCGGAGGCGGTGCGCAGCAGCACCTTCGCGGTGTCGACGTCGTCCGCGGCGCCGATGGCGGGGTCGACGAGGCACGCGGCCATCGTGTAGACCTCCACGACCGCCTCGGCGAGCAGCCATCTCGCCATGTCGAAATCGTGGATGGTCATGTCCTTGAAGAGACCGCCGCTCACCTTGATGTAGCTCATCGGCGGCGGCGCCGGATCGTGGCTGATGATGTGCAGCGTTTCGAGATTGCCGATTTCGCCCGCCTGGAGCTTGCGACGCAGGGCGCGAAAGTTGGGATCGAAGCGCCGGTTGAAACCAAGGAAGAGGCGCGCCTTTGCGAGCGCCGCGGCGGTCGAGCGCGCCCGCTCGAGGCTGAGATCAAGCGGCTTCTCGCAGAAAATCGCCTTGCCCGCGGCCATCGCCTGCAGGCATTGCGCGAGATGCTGGTCGGTGGGACTCGCGACGATCACCCCGGCGACGGCGGGGTCAGCGAGCGCGCTATCGAGAGTGGCTGCCGCCGCGCCGTAGCGCGCGGCAAGGGCTCCGGCGCTGTCCGCGAGCGTATCGACGACATATTTCAGTGACAGCGCGGGATGCATCGCCGCATTGGCCGCATGGATCCTGCCGATGCGCCCGGCGCCGATCAGCGTGACGGCGGCGCGGGTCTCGTGTTTGGCTGGCACGCTCAAGTCCGCTCCCGCGTCCCCTGCGGCCGCCGACTGCGCCCGCGGCGTTCCGAACGCGGCCGGCGGGTGCTGCGGAAGGCATAGCCGATCACCAGCGTCTGGGCCAGACACATTGATGCGGACAGCGAGCGGAAGCCGCGGATCTCCGCCTCCTGCACCCGCAGTACCGTGTCGGCCTCCTTGGCGATCTGGCTGATCTCGCTGTCGGTGATGGCGAGAATCGCTGCGCGCTGGGCGCGCGCAGCGCTCACGACCTGTATGGTCTCCTCGGCGTAGGGTCGGTAGCTGACACCGATGAGCAGATCCCCCGAGGCGATAGCGGCCGCCTGTTGGTGCCAGAGACCCGCTACACCGTCGACGAACACCGTGCGCTTGGCGCTCTGCTGCAGCGAATAGGCGAGATAAGCGGCGACGGGAAAGGCGCGCCGAACACCGACCACGTACACGGTGTTCGCCTGCTCGAGGAGACGGAATGCCGACGCGAGCTCCGCCGCCCCCACGGTATGGGTGAGCTGCCGCAGCGCCAGGTCCGTACCCTCGGCAAACTCGCGCAGCAGGCTCGCCGGATCGTCCGACCGGTTCTCCAGCCGCTGCAGGGTCTGGCGGACCCGCTCGCCATAGGCAGCGGCCGGATGGGCAGCGACCAGATCGGCGCGAAATATCCGCTGCATCGGAGTCGCCCCATCGAAGCCGAACTGCTTGGCGAAGCGCACGATGGCGGAGGGCTGCACGCCGCTGCGCCCGGCGATGACGGCCAATGTCTCGAGCGCGACGTCGTTCGGCGCATCGAGAACGTAGTGAGCGAACTGCCGCAACCGGCCACTCAGCGAGTCATAGCGCGCAAGGATCGCCTCACGCAGCTCCGCCGCCGTGGTTGGCGCCGTAACCCGTTGCGGGACGCGGCTCATCGCGGCTCGAAGAGCGCCGGTTGCTTCATCTTTTTCACGTTGACAGAAAATAAAATAATCATACCATCGGTCGGCGGGAGGTAACAGCCATGCTCCGCGGTGCCCTCGAGTCGCAAGGCGACTTGCCGGCCATTCCGACGCCAATCAGCCCGCAGCTGCGACGGCGGCTCATTCTCATCAGCCTGACCGCGAGCATCGGGGGCCTCCTTTTCGGTTACGACACCGGCGTGGTGAATGGCGCGCTCCTCTACATGGGACGCGATCTGCGCCTGACCCCTGCCGATGAGGGCCTGATCACCGCGACACTGCTGTTGGGCGCGGCGCTGGGGTCGCTCTTCGTCGGGCGGTTGGCCGACCGCACCGGCCGTCGGCGCACGATGTGGCTGCTCGCGGGAACCTTCGTGGTGGGCGCGCTCGCTTGCGCCGCCGCCCCCGACCGGATGGCGCTCGCCGGCTTTCGATTCCTGCTCGGACTCGCCGTCGGCGGCGCCTCGGTCGTGGTGCCGACCTATCTTGCGGAGTTGGCGCCGGCGCAGATCCGAGGGCGCCTGGTAACCCAGAACGAGCTGATGATCGTGTCGGGGCAACTGCTCGCCTTCGCCGTCAATGCCGTGATCGCTCAGGTCTGGGGCGAATCGCACGCCATCTGGCGTTGGATGTTGGGTGTGGCCGCGGTGCCGGGCGTCATGCTCGGGATGGGCGCGCTCTTCCTGCCGGAGAGTCCGCGCTGGCTGATCGCGCGCGCCCGGCCGGAGGAGGCCGCGGCGGTGCTCGAGCGGCTGCGTCCGCCCGCCACCGCGGCGGTAGAGGCCCGGGCGATCGCCAAGCTCGCGGCGGACGAAGCCGCCTCCGACATCCGCGGTTGGTCGGCGCTGCGCATCCCGTGGGTGCGCGCGGTGCTGCTGGTCGGCATCGGCATCGGCATCGTGCAGCAGGTCACCGGCGTCAATTCCATCATGTACTACGGCACACAGATCCTATCGCGGTCCGGCCTCGGCATCCGGGGAGCACTGAGCGCCAACGTGCTGAACGGAGTGGTGTCGGTGCTCGCGACTTTCATCGGCATCGCGCTCGTCGGCCGCATGGGACGACGCCCGATGCTGGTGACCGGGCTCATCGGCACCACCTCCTCGCTGCTGCTCCTCGGCGTGGTCTCGCTCCTGTTCCGGCCCTCGCCGTCGCTCGCGTATCTGGTCCTCGGTGCCATGGCGCTCTTTCTCTGTTTTCAGCAGGGCTTCGTTTCGCCGGTGACGTGGCTGCTGCTGTCGGAGATCTTCCCCCTCAAGGTACGCGGTCTCGGAATGGGGGCCGCCACGCTGGTGCTCTGGGGCGCAAACTTCGTGGTCGCGTTCTCTTTCCCGCAGCTCGTGGCGGGGTTCGGTGTTTCCTCCACCTTCTTCGGCTTCGTCCTGGTCGGAATCGTCGCGGTCGCGTTCTCTTATCGCTACGTGCCCGAAACGGGTGGACGGACGCTGGAGGCGATCGAGGAGCTCCTGCACCGACGCTACGCAGCACGCGGCGCGCCGGACTGATTCCAAGGGGCCGGTCGAACTCCGGGGAGTGGCAAGAAGACTCCCGAAAGAGCGCCTAGAATTGAAAGCCCACCATGAAATTGACTTCTCGGCCCTCGTACGCACGGGCGAGCACCACATCGCCGACGCCACCTCTCCGCCGGTGATGCGTGCGTTGCCTCCCGTCAGCGCGATCGCGTTGGTCAGATTCGTCCCCTGCACGCGCAATTGCCAGTGGGTCGAGACGTCGGTGACCAGCCCCGCGCTCACCATGTTGTAGGTCCCCAGGGGCTGCGTAGCGGCCAGGTCGCTGTAACGTTGACCGACGTGCTCAAAGGTGAGCCATGCGGTCACATCGCCCCAGGGCGTCGCCGCGAAATAGCTCGGCGTCACCCGGACCTGCAACTTCGGCTGGCGCTGCAGTGGCGCGCCATTGATCGTGGCGCACTGCGCGACGCCGTAGAGGTTGGTGTGGGCCAGACAGGCGTAGTCGCCGCCCGTCCGTGCGGCATATTGGAATATCCATTTCGATAGTGGCGGAAGAAGGCGTAACGCAACCGCGCGATTATTTCCATTCGACTACAATGCGACGACACGACACTCGGCGACGACGAGCAGAGCGCACGGGAGCCGCGAGGAGTGCACGCCACTGCAACGCTCACGGTGAAGGGGGGGTGGATTGAAACGGCTGAGGATGGGTCTCATCGGTCCGGGCTTCATCGCCGCTCAGCACATCGAGGCGGTGCGGCGCCTGGGCGACGTCGAGGTGGTGGCGATCGCCGGCTCGAGTCTCGAGAGGGCGCGGCGGCGCGCAAGCGAATGGTGCATCGAGCGGGCGTACGGCGATTATCGCCGGCTGATCGCGGACCCCGACGTCGACGTCGTTCACAACACAACGCCGAATCACCTGCATCTCGAGGTCTCGCTGGCGGCGCTTCAGGCCCGCAAGCACGTCATTTCGGACAAGCCGCTCTCCGACAGCGCCGAGCACAGCCGCACCCTGTGGGAGACGGCCCGGCGGGCGGGCGTCGCCAACGTGGTGACCTTCAACTATCGCGGCAATCCGCTCGTACAGGAAGCTCGCGCCATGGCTCGCGGTGGCGAGCTGGGCCCGCTCTGTTATGTGCACGGACAGTATCTTCAGGACTGGCTGGCGGATGAGCGGGTCTATTCCTGGCGGCTCGACCCGGCGCGCGGCGGTGCCAGCTCTGCGCTGCGCGACATCGGCTCGCACTGGTGCGACCTCGCCGAGCACGTCACGGGGTTACGAATCGAGGCGGTACTGGCCGATCTCGGCACGGTGGTGAGGCAGAGAGAGATCTCGCGTTCCGCGGCCGGAACCTTCTCGCGCACCAAGAGGCGAGGCCGCCGCACGACGCGGCTCCGATCCCGCCTGATCCGCATCACCAGCGAGGATCTCGCGACCGTGCTGCTGCGCTTTCGCGGCGGAGCGAAGGGCTGCGTTGCCATCGGTCAGGTGCTGCCGGGGCACAAGAACGATCTGCAGCTCGAAGTCTGTGGCCGCAAGGCATCGGTTCGTTGGTTGCAGGAGCGGCAGAACGAGCTCTGGGTCGGCCGATTCGGCGAACCGAGCAGCATCGTCGGCAAAGATCCTTCCATCCTCTCCGCGGACGCCGCACGCTATGCGCATCTGCCCGCCGGACACCAGGAAGCCTGGGCCGACGCCTTTCGCAACGTGATCGCCGATGCCTATCGTTGGATAAGGGAAGGGGCGCGACCGCAGGCTCGGCCTGCCGCGCTCGCCACTTTCGCCGACGGTTATCGCAGCGATGTCCTCGTCGAGACGATGCTCGCGAGCCACGCCGCGGGAGGAGTCTGGCGGAAGGTCGCGCGTCGCCATGACTGACGCCGATCGCGCGTTGTCGCTTTCCTTTGTTTTTGACAGCGAAAATGCATTGCAATAACCTGCGTGTGATGCGACTGCAAGTGCCAGCCGGGCGCCCGCCGCGACGCCCCGCGCTCGCGCGCTTCGACTGAGGCGCCCTCCCGTGCTCACGAACACCATGAAGCTGCGCTTGAGCGTGATGCTGTTCATGGAGTTCTTCACTTGGGGCGGGTGGTTCGTCACCCTCGGAACCTTCCTCAAGTACAACCTGCACGCCACGGGGGAGCAGAGCGCCGTCGCCTTCTCGACGCAGGCCTGGGGCGCGATCATCGCGCCCTTCATCGTGGGCCTCATCGCCGATCGCTACTTTGACGCGGAACGACTGCTCGGCATCATCCACATCATCGGCGGCGTGCTGATGGTCATGCTCGCGCGGGCACGCGATTTCGCGCAGTTCTATCCCTACCTGCTGGCGTACATGATCCTGTACATGCCGACGCTAGCGCTCGTCAACGCGGTATCCTTCCGGCAGATGGATTCGCCGGCGCGGGACTTTCCCAAGGTGCGCGTGTGGGGAACGATCGGGTGGATCGTGGCGGGGCTCCTGATCAGCTACGCGTTCGGATGGGATGCCAACGCGGCACGCGGTGCGCTGCAGAACACCTTCATCATGTGCGCGGTGAGCTCCTTTTTCCTCGGCGTCTACAGCTTCACCCTGCCACGCACCCCGCCGCTCGGCGCCAGTCAGGGTCGGCGAACCCTCGGGAGTCTCCTCGGTTTCGATGCACTCGAGATGCTGCGCGAGCGCAATTTCGCCGTCTTCTTCTTCGCCTCGATCCTCATCTGCATACCGCTGGCGTTCTATTATCAGGGCACCAACCAGTTCCTGAACGAGATCCATGTCGCGCACGCAACCGGCATTCAGACGCTGGGACAGGCCTCAGAATTCTTCTTCATGCTGCTGCTGCCGCTCTTTCTGAAACGCTACGGCATGAAGGCGACGCTGCTCATCGGCATGCTGGCGTGGGCGTGCCGCTATGCGCTCTTCTCCCTGGGCGATGCCGGGCAGCTCGAGTGGCTGCTGCTGGTCGGCCTCGCCCTGCATGGACCCTGCTACGATTTCTTCTTTGTCTCGGGCCAGATCTACACCGACACGCGCGCAGGCCGGGAGCGGCAGGCCGCCGCGCAGGGCCTCATCACGCTCGCCACCTACGGTGTCGGCATGCTCATCGGCTTCTCCGCCGCGGGCATGGTCATGGACCGCTACGCCGTGGCGGGCGGTCACGACTGGGTGAGGATCTGGGCCTATCCGGCGGTATTCGCGCTCGTCGTGGCGGCGGTTTTCGTGCTCTCGTTCCGCAACGAGAGGATCGCGCATGCCGTCGCCCAACCCTAAGCCCGCTCCGGCGGCCGCACCGGCCGGCGGCGCCGCACCGGCGGGCTCGTTCCGGCCGCGGCCGATGAAGCTCAGCATCCTCACCGCGGCGTTGCAGGAGCTGACACCTCGGGAGCGGCGGGAGGCGGATCCTGACCTCGCCATCGAGGAGTGGCTGGCATTCGCCGCCGAGATCGGCTCACCCAACATCGAGTTGTCGTGCGCGCTGCATCCGTCACAGAGCGACGTGTCCGCGGCGGCTCTCCTCGATCCCGTCGCCAACACGCTCGACCTGCGCAAACGCTTCACCGCGGCTCGCGCCGCGCGGGTCGAGAGTGCGATACGTGCGAGCGGCGTGGGGCTCTCCGAGCTCGGCTACTTCGACAACATGCTGGTGCCGGATGAGAGCGCCCGCAGCATCAAGCACGATCTGATGCTGCGCGTATTCGACGCCGCGGTGCTGCTCAACTGCGATGCGGTCGTGGGCTTCGTCGGGCGCAATCCGAAGATCGGGATCGACGCCAATCTCGAGATGTTCGAGGCGCTCTTCATACCGCTGCTCAAGGAGGCCAAGGCGCGGGGACTCACCTATCTGGTCGAGCAGTGTCCCATGCCGGGATGGAACGTCACCGACGCCTGGCACAACAACATTGCCTACGCGCCGGGCCCCTGGATCGCGCTGCACCGTATCTGCGACCGGCACGGCGTCGGCGACCAGTTTCGCATTCACTACGATCCCTCGCACGCCATCCTCATGGGGCAGGACTCGCGCTCGGTGTTCCAGTACCTCAGGGACTCGGGCTACGCGTTTCTCATCCAACGCTTTCATGTCAAAGGTCAGATCATCGACTCGCGCGGCATTGCGGCCTGGGGCTACGGCGGGCAGACGATGCAGCGGGGCGACCGCGACGGCGACGCGCCGCGCGCCAACCCCGCCGAGCAGCAGAACGCCTGGAAGAAGCAGACAGTCTTCTGCGAGCACGAGCTGCCGGGCACGGCCCGGCACGACCCGCTCGCCTACCTGCAGAACCGGTCGGTCGACTGGCTGGATCATCAACTCGCGGCGCGCGAGCTGCTCGAGCTCGATCCGGAGCGGACCTACCTCGTGATCGAGCATGAATATCCGAAGGCGCGGGTGCAGGACAAAGCATTGCTCGGCCCCATCCTCGCCGGCTCGCTCGCGTTCGCCCGGGCCATCGATGAGGCCGCGGCGGCGATGTACGCGCTGCAGCACGAGGTGCTGGCGCACCGGGGCATTCCGGTACAGGGGTTCGGCAGGGAAGCCTACCGAACGTGAGACAACTTCTGCGAAGGAGCATCGATCCATGCCATTCGTGACGGCTAGTACTCAACGCGGTCCCTACGATGTCATCATCGTTGGATCGGGCGCCGGCGGGGGACAGGCGGCCTACACGTTGTGCATGGAGGGCGTGCGTGTCCTCATGCTCGAGGCCGGCCGTCGGTACTCACCGGCGCACGAGACGCCGATGTTTCAGACCCCCGACATGGCACCGCTCGGCGACTCGGTCACACCGGACAAGAACTTCGGCTTCTACGACGCGACGGTGGATGGCGGTTGGGATGTTCCCGGCCAACCCTACGTCACCGTCCCCGACAAGTGGGGCGGCCGATTTACCTGGTGGCGAGCGAGAATGCTGGGCGGCCGCACCAACCATTGGGGCCGCATTTCGCTGCGCAACGGCCCCTACGACTTCAAGCCCCGCACCCGCGACGGGCTCGGGCTCGACTGGCCGATCGTCTATAACGACGTCGCACCCTACTATGACAAGGTGGAGATGCTGGTCGGGGTCTATGGCGGCGACATATCGCGGGAAAATACTCCAGCGGGGCCCGGCGATACTCTGTTGCCGCCGCCGACGCCACTCGTGAGCGATCACCTCTTCATGCAGCGCGCGCCGCGGGTCGGCATTACCGTGTTGCCGGGGCGGCGGGCGGTGCTGACGCGGGCGCAGGATCATCGCACGTTTCCGGGCAAGCTCCATCCGGGCAATCCGCGGGCGCAGAAAATCCTCGCGGAGGCCATGCGCAAGCGCTCGCCATGCCTCTGGGCGACCCCTTGCGGACGGGGCTGCGCGGTAGCCGCGAACTATCAGTCCACCACCGTGCATCTGCCGCCCGCCCTCGCCACCGGCAATCTCGACATCATCACCAACGCGATGGTGTACGAGGTCACGACCGACGGGAACGGGCGCGCCAACGGCGTGCGCTTCATCGACGCCATCAACGGCCGGCATGAGCATGCCAGGGCTCGCATCATCGTGCTGGGCGCGAGCGCCTTCGAGACGGCACGCATCCTCCTCAACTCCAAGAGCGGCCGGTATCCGGATGGGCTCGGCAACTCCAGCGGCCTGGTGGGCCGTTACATTCTCGATACGGTCGGGAGCTCCGTCAGCGGACAGATTCCGTTGCTCGAGAGCCTGCCGCCCCTCAACGAGAACGCCGCCGGCGGTCTGCAGGTCTACGCCCCGTGGTGGCTGTACAAGGAGCAGCTCGCACACAAGCTTCCGTTCCCGCGCGGCTACCACATCGAGTACGGCGGCGGTAAACAGATGCCCGGCGCGTATACGTTCTATGACCTCGAGTGGCTGACCGGCGGCAGCTACGGCAAGAAGCTCAAAGAGGACGCCCGCCGCTATTACGGTTCCTTCGTGGAGTTCGACGGCCGCGGCGCGATGGTGCCGAACGACAACTGCTACGTGGAGATCGACCCGAAGGTGAAGGATCGATTCGGTATCCCGGTGCTGCGCTTCCATTGGCAGTGGGGAGACTACGAGCAGCGCCAGGCGGCCCACATGCAGGAGACTTTCGGAGCGGTCGTGGAGGCGATGGGAGGGCGGGTTCAAACGCCCGTAATCACCGATCCGGTGAAAGCAATCTCATCCGGTGGCCAGATGATCCACGAGGTCGGCGGCACCGTCATGGGAGCCGAGGCCCGCTCCTCGGTGACCAACAGATGGTCGCAGACCTGGGACGTGCCCAACCTGTTCGTGGCCGACGGCGGCGTCTTCCCCTACAACGCGGACAAGAATCCGACGCTCACCATCATGGCGCTGGCATGGCGCATGTCCGATCACATCCTGGAGCGGATGAGGAGGCGCGAAATATGACCGACCGGCGTACGACCATCAAGCTGATCATGGCCGCGGCGGCGGGGGTGCCGGCGCTGCGGGCGATGGCCACCGACCCGACTGACTTTCAGCCGGACCCGAGGGCTACCGGGGACGTGCAGCGGTACGTGCCTTTCATGGACGGGTACGGATCCGATCCGAATCTCATCAAGGCCTATGAGAAGGGCGAGCTCTGGCCGCTGACGTTGAATCCGCAGCAGCGGCAGCTCGCCACGGCGCTTTCCGATCTCATCATTCCGGCGGATGAGCACTCCCCCGCCGCCTCGGCGGTCGGCACGGTGGACTTCATCGATGAGTGGATCAGCGCCCCCTATCCGCAGCAGCGCAAGGACCGTGAGACGGTACTGAACGGCTTCGTCTGGCTGGATGGTGAGGCGCGACATCGATCCCAACAGCCGTTCGCCAGGCTTCACGAGGCGGAGCAGCGCGCGATCTGCGATTCCGTCTGCGATCTCAGGCGAGCCCCGGCGGAGCTGCAGAAGCCGGCGCAGTTCTTCGCCACCTATCGCAACCTGACGACCGCAGGGTTCTACACGACACTCGCGGGCCGGAAAGACCTGAGGTACGTCGGCAATGTGCCGCTGCAACAGTTCGACGGGCCGCCGCTCGAGCTGCTGAAGAGGCTTGGGCTCGCTTAATGTCTGGAGAGTTCAGATGACAGAATCTAGTGTGCGCACGGTGCGCAAGCTGTGGCCGCTCGGGGTTGCCTCGACTCTGGTCCTATCTCTGGCGCTGTCGTTGACTGGCGCAGCGGCCGCGGCCAATCCTCCCGCAGTCCACCGCGGCGGCATGCAGACCGGACAGGATTTATTGAACGGCGGCGGCGGTTGGCACTACTTCATCCGGCGCAATTCAGTCTCGGGCCTTCGCGGCTGGACGCATCCCGGACCGCCGGCGGGCTGGCACGTGCACGATGGCGTGCTGTCCAAAAATGGACCGGTGGACGATCTGGAGTCCACGCGACCTTACAAGGACTTCGAGCTGGAGCTCGAGTGGAACATCGGCCGGGAAGGCAACAGCGGCATCTTCTATCGCGCCACCCACGAATACGACCAGATCTACTGGACCGGACCCGAGTACCAGCTCGTCGACGATGCGAATACAGAGGATGGGAAGAGCCGCCTGACGGCGGCCGGCTCCGTATACGCCGTTTACCCCTCGCCCGCGGGCATCATCCATCCTTATGGCCACTGGAACAGCGCGCGCATCATCGTGCGCGGCAACCATGTCGAGTACTTCGCGAACGGGCGCAAGATCGTCGACTATCATTTCGGCAGCGCCGACTGGAAGAAGCGCGTGGCCGCCTCGAAATTCAAGGCTTACCCGGGTTATGGACGTGCGCCGGTGGGGCTGATCGGGCTTCAGGGAAATCACCCGGGCAGCGTCGAGATCCGCGACATGCGGATCAAAGTGCTGCCGTAGCGAAAGTCCGCGTCAGCTGCGGGGCCGGACGGTCCCGCCGCCGTAGGGCGCGGCAACGAACTGCGGCAATTGCTCCGCCCGCCCGGACAGAGAGCGCAGGAATCGGTAGTCCGCGTCTTTCACCGTCCCCGGCAGCATCCGCTCGGTGAAGTGCCAAGCGACGGCGGTCGTGACCTCGGCGGCGCCGATGCTCTGCGGAGCGGCCGATTGCGAGCGCCTGGCGAGCTCCGCCTCGAGTTCGCCGAACGCGGCGTGCAGCTGCCCGAGAACCCGAGCCGCCCAGGGCTCGTGCTGCTTCTCCGGCGGTCGGAGATTGCGCTCGTAGACGAGCTGCACGCTCTTCTCGCAGGCCGCGAGCGCGAGCCCGATCGTGCGCAGCGCCGCCTGCCGCTGCGCGAGCCCGCTCGGCATCAGGGAACGGGGAGCCGCCAACGCCTCGGCGTAGTCCAGGATGAGGGTCGAGTCCATGAGCACCGTGCCGTCATCGCACACCAGCGTGGGCGCCTTCACGACCGGATTGATGGCACGGAACTGATCGAAGGTGCGAAACACTGAAAGTGAGCGGTGCTCGAACGGCAGCTCGAGCAGTTGCAGCGAGATCGCTACGCGGCGCACGTAGGGCGAATCGAGCATTCCGATGAGCTGCATAGGAACTCCCGGGGGCGGCTGGCAGGACTGTCAGAGGCTGACCGGCGTACGATAGCAGGGGCCGCGGTCGGCGTGCTCTTGCAGGTCATCTCACCATGTCGCTTCTCGCCACCGACGATCACAACGCCAATCAGGTCGCTTATTGGAACGGACCGGTCGGGGAGCGCTGGCGCAACCGGCAACCGGACCAGGATGTTCTTCTGGCGCCCATCTCGGATCTGCTGCTGCGTCGAGCGGCGCCTTCGCCGGGCGAGGGGGTGCTCGACGTCGGTTGCGGATGCGGCTACACGACCATCGAGCTGGCTCGGCGCGTCGCGCCCAAGGGTCGCGTGCTCGGCGTCGATATCTCCGCCCCCATGCTCGAGCGGGCACACGAGCGCTCGCCGGCCGATCCAGCCATCACCTTCATCGAGGCGGATGCCACCGCCTATGCCTTCGAGCCCGGCGCAGCCGACCTGCTCTTTTCGCGTTTCGGTGTGATGTTCTTCGCGGAACCGCACAAATCATTCGCCAACATGCGGCGGGGGCTGCGCCGCCGAGCGCGACTCGCGTTCGCGTGTTGGCGCGAGCCGCGGAAGAATCCCTGGCTCATGCTGCCGCTCGAGGAGGCGTGTCGGCATGTGCCGCGGCCGCCGGCGCCGGGCCCCGAAGAGCCCGGACCATTTGCTTTTGCGGACGAGCGCCGCGTTCGCGACATCCTCGACTTTGCCGGGTTCGCCGAAGTGAGGCTGGAGGCCCTCGACCTTTCGCTCGACATCGGCATCGGCCGCGGACTCGATGCCGCGGTGGAGACGGCGACCGGAATGGGTCCGACGAGCCGCGCGCTCGAGGGCCAGCCGGCGCAGCTGCGGGCGGCGGCGATCCAATCCGTTCGCACGGCGCTGATGCGCTACCAGGTCGGCAACGTCGTTGCCCTGCCGGGCGCAATCTGGATCGTGACCGCCCGCAACCCGTGACCCCCGACGGCTCTCGCTAGCGCTTTGCGGATTCCTTGAGCAGCTCGATGAGATAGCGCTTCCACACCGCGGCATGCGTGTGCGTGCCGTGGCCATAGGTATTCATCGAGGCCGGGATCAGGATGTAGCGCCCGTGCGGTATCCGCCGCACCAGCTGCTGCGCAATACCCTCCAGCTCCGGCGGGTTGATGAAATCATCACCCGAGTCGATCCACATCACATGCGCCGTGATGGTGCCCAGGCGCGGCTCCGGGTTGTAATCGCGCGAAGCGTCGAACTGGTAAATGAAATCATCGGCATCGATGTGCGAGACGATCCTGTCGACCGTCTGGTCGAGGTATGCCTGAGCCCGCTGCCGCGTGGGGTAATCCTTCTGCATCTGCTGCGGCGCCGAGACGGCGATGATGAGCATGTCCGCGGCACCCTCGAGACCCTCGATCGGCTCATGGCGGTAGGTGCCGTGGTCCCACGTGGGATCATCGCGAATGGACTGAATGGCCATGTATCGCCAGATGCGGTTGCGGCCGGCGATCTCCATGGGCATGCAGGCGAGCGGCATGAGCGCGTCGACGAACTTCGGATACATCTCGCCCCAGACGAAGGACTGCATGCAGCCCATCGAGGTGCCGAGGACCAGGCGCAGATGATCGACATGCAGGGCCTGGAGTAGTACCTCATGCTGCGCGCGCACCATGTCGTCATAGGTATAGCGCGGGAACTTCATGCGCAGACCGTCGGACGGCTTGCTCGATTCGCCGTGTCCGATCTCATCCGGGAGGATGATGAAGTACTTGTTGATATCGAGCGGTTGACCGGGACCAAAAAGGACGTCGGAAAAGACCGGGTTGAGAAGCGTGTGGGCATCCCCGCCGGTGCCGTGCAGCAGCAGCACGGCGTTGACGGTGTGTCCCGTCGCATCGCGCCGAGGCTTGCCAAGCGTCAGGTAATGGAGGCGCAGATCCGCCAGTGTTTGGCCGGTCTCGAAGCGGAAGTTGCGGATGTGGTAGACGCCGTCGTGGATGGGCCAGCGCGTCGGTGCATACTGGGGCGGCGGCGCGACCTGCGCGTAGGCGAGGCTGATCGAGGCGACGAGGAACGCGACGAGACGCTGGAACATGGAACCCCCGGGACGCTATCTCAGGCCTTCTCGGGGACCGCGGCGGCCGCCGCCGGTTGCAGCCCGATCCGGCGGGCAAGCGCATGGCCGAGCCCGATGGCGATGATGCCAACGAGCAGATGAGCGGTCTCGATCACCCAATGGTCCGATCCTGGAAGCAGGCGCACCTGGGAGACACCGAGCGCCAGGACGATGAGGCCCCAGATGAGGACGACGAGCGCAAAGCCTCGCGCTCCGCGCACCGCAAAACCCACCCCTGCGAGCGCCCACAGGGAAATGACGAACAGGGTGCCGAGTAGCATGTGGAGTGACAGTAACGAGAGGCCGTGGCCGGTCCAGAAGACGATGCCGAGCGCCAGAAGCGCAATACCGAAGACACTGATGAGTGAGCGCGCGATGAGAACGATGTACTTCACGGCGACCTCGCACCGGGCGACGGCGGCCGGGTGAGCACGACGCCCGCAGAGTTTGATATACGGATAGTATAACGGCGGTTCGTTGCCAGCGTGACCAGAGTGACTGCTCCGACGGATGAGCGCCTGACCTTCGATGTCGGCGCAAAGCATAGCGTGTCCGCGTTGTTCTCTCGCCCCGGCTCGGCGCGGGCCGTGCTCGTCCTGGCCCACGGAGCGGGCGCGGGCATGGAGCATCCGTCGATGCGGGGCGTTGCCATGGGACTCGCGGAACGGGGCATCGCCACCTTGCGGTATCAGTTCCCCTATATGGAGCGAAAGAGCCGACGACCCGATCCGCCGGCACTTTGTCACGCGACGGTTCGCGCCGCGATCGCCGCGGCCGCGCGGCTCGCGCCGGATCTGCCGCTATTTGCCGGTGGCCGGTCCTTCGGCGGTCGTATGACTTCTCAGGCACAGGCACAAGCTCCTCTCGCGGGGGTCTGCGGGCTCGTGTTTCTGGCTTTCCCACTGCATGCTGCCGGCCAACCCGGTACGGATCGGGCCGCGCACCTTCAGCAGATCGGCATTCCGCTGCTGTTCATTCAGGGAAGTCATGACGCGCTCGCGGACTTGAGCCTCCTTCAACCGGTGGTCGAGAACCTGGGAGAGCGGGCCACCCTGCACGTGCTCGAGGATGCCGATCATTCCTTTCACGTTCCGGCTCGCAGCGGTCGCAAGGAAGCGGACGTACGAGAGGAAACCCTCGATGCCGTGTGCGCCTGGTTGGGCCGTCTCGGCGTTACGATACACTGACAGGTCTCGATACCGGGGTGAGAACGATGCGAACTGCACAGACGCTCTGCGGATTGGTATTGACCGCAGCGGCCGCTTTTCCCCTGGCGGCGGGGCCGCGAACCGCGCACGCCCAGGAGGCGAAAAACAGCCTCGGATGCGCCGACGACGCCGGACTCAGGCTTCCATCCGGCATCGCTCCCGTCGCGCCTCATCGCGATTTTCATTCCGTTCGTCGCGCACGGTGGCGGACACGGTAAATTGCAGCGCCTAATCGAGTTCGCTAAGCTCGTTTGATCATACCTTCCGCGTTCCGTGAGGACGCGAACCGAAAGAGAATCCCGAGTGATAAACATAGTTGCTTCCACGCGGCTCATCCGCGGCAAATCCCCGATCGCGGCGCTTGCCGCGCTGTGCGCCATCGCGGCCGCCGCCCACGCCGCGACGCCACACCGTTTCCTCGACGGCAAGCTCTCCTGGCGCAGCATCGGACCGAACATCGGCGGCCGCGTGGTCGCCGTTGCAGGTGTCCCGAGCGAGCGCAACCTCTTTTACATGGGAGGCGTCGACGGGGGCGTCTGGAGGAGCACGGATTACGGAGTCCGCTGGCAAAACATCACCGATGGCAAGTGGCCGTCGGCGAGCGATAGCGTGGGCGCCATCGCGGTCGCGCCGTCGAACGCCAAGATTCTCTATGTCGGCACCGGCGAGACCGACATCCGCAACGACATGATCACCGGGGACGGCATATTCAAGTCCGTCGATGCCGGCAAGACCTGGAAGTACGCGGGACTGGGTGTTACGCGCACGATCAGCGCGATCGCCATCGATCCACACAACCCCGACGTGGTTTTTGCGGCATCGATGGGACACGTGTTCGCGCCGAACTCCGAGCGGGGCGTCTTCAAATCCACCGACGGCGGCAACACCTGGCAGAAGGTGCTGTTCGTCGATGACAGGACCGGCGCCATCGGCATTGCGATGGACCCGCGCGATTCCAACGTGTTGTATGCGGCGATGTGGCAGGCGCAACGCACCCCCTGGTCGCTCGATGACGGCGGCCCCGGCAGCGGCATTTACAAGAGCACCGACGGCGGCGCGCACTGGTCGAACCTCACGCGCAACCCGGGTTTGCCGCGCGGCGTGCTGGGGCGAGTCGGGGTCGGTGTTGCAGCGAGCGACCCGAACGTGGTCTACGCGATCGTGCAGGCCAAGGCCGGCGGCGTCTTCCGCTCGGGCGACGGTGGCGCCACCTGGCGGCAAGTCAACAGCAACTGGAGCCTGCGCCAGCGGGGGTTCTATTACACCTGCATCTATGTCGATCCGACCAATCCGCAAACGGTCTATGTGCCGAACGTCGACGGGACCTGGGTCTCGCACGACGGCGGCAAGGCGTTCTCGCTCCTGCACCTGCCGCACGGCGACGATCACATCGTCTGGATAAATCCCACCGACCCCAAGGTGCTGCTCGCCGGGACCGACGGTGGGGCGACCATATCGACCGATGGCGGCAACACCTGGAGCAGCGATCACAATCAGCCGACCGGTCAGTTCTATCATGTGGCGCTCGATCATCAATTCCCGTTCGACGTCTACGGCGCGCAACAGGACGAGGGCTCGTTCGAAGGCCCGAGCGCGACGCCGGATGGGGCGATCCCGACTGGCGCCTGGCATTCGGTTGCGCTCGGGGAAAGCACGTTCGTCGTACCGGATCCGCATGACGCCGACGCCACGTATGGGAGTGATTACTACACGGTGATGCAGCGTTACAACCGGGTGACGGGCGCGCGCAAGGACGTGAGCCCGTATCCCATCTATCTCGATGGCGTGTCCTCGGCGGAGATGAAGTACCGCTTCGCCTGGACGCATCCGATCTTCTTCTCGCCCGACGACCCGAACGAGCTCTTTCTCGCCTCGCAATACGTCATGACGAGTCGCGACGGCGGACGTACGTGGAAGATCATCAGCCCGGATTTGACGCGCAACGATGCCGCCACCGAGAAACCGAGCGGCGGACCGGTCGACCTGGACCAGACGGCCGCGGAAGTATTTCCCGACATCTCCGCGCTCGCGGTATCGACCGTCGACCCAAGCGTCATCTGGGCGGGCTCGCAGGATGGCCTCGTGCATGTGACCACGGATGCGGGCCGGAACTGGCAATCGGTGACACCACCGCAGTTGACGAACTGGGCGGAGATTTCCTCCATCGAGCCCTCGCATGTGGCCGCGGGCACGGCCTATCTGACCGCCTCGCGGTACATGTGGGACGATTACCGGCCGTACGTGTTCGAGACCACGGACTTCGGTCGGCATTGGTCGGTGCTGGCGAACGGCCTGCCTGAGGATGAATCCGCGTTCGTGGTGAGGCAGGACCCGGACGATCCGTCGCTGCTCTTCCTCGGTACCGCAAACACCGTGTACGCGAGCTTCGACGGCGGCGCGCACTGGCAAGCGCTCGGTCTCAATCTGCCGCACGCCGAGGTGCGGGATCTCGCGATCGATACGCGCGAGGGCGATGTGGTCGCCGCGACGCACGGCCGCTCCTTCTGGATCCTCGACAACCTCGCGTTCCTCGAGCAACTCTCTCATGAGGGATTGCCGGCTGCGGATTCGAGCGAGCTGTATGCGCCACAGCCCGCATGGCTGACGAACGCCTACGGCTCGAACCCGTACGCGGATCGTCGGGGGGCGGTGGGCACCAACCCGCCCTTCGGGGCAACGGTTTTCTTCCATCTTCCGGCCGGCTACGACGGCAAGACGGCGTCGAGTCTCGAATTCCTCGACGACCAGGGTCACGTGGTGAAACAGTTCGCGCTGCACCCGAAGAAGAAGAGCAAGAAGCTGCCACCGACCGTGAAGGACAACCTACTGCCATCGCAGGAGAAGCGCAGGTCCGAGGAGAAGCTGACTTCGATCTCCCCGGGAATGAACCGCTTTCAGTGGGATCTGCGCTATGCGGATGCGACCGACGTGATCGGGTTCGAGCCGCCCGAGGAGACCGACGGCCAGACGGCCAACGCGCGCGGTCCGCTGGTCATCCCCGGCAGTTACGCCGTCGTGCTTCATTATGGCGACCGGACGTACCGGCAGACGCTGCAGGTCGCTCTCGATCCGCGGCTGCACACGACAGCCGCGGCGTTGAAACAACATCTTTCGCTGCAGCTCGAGTTGCACCACACCGTCGACGGGCTCGACCGCACGATCAATGCGGCGATCAAGGTTCGCCAACAGCTGGCACGGGCCGTCGCCGCGCACAAAGTGAAGGCGTCCGCGGTGGCACCGGCACTCGCGGCTCTCGACCAGGCGATCGAGGCGGTGGTGTATCGCCATGTTCGCTCGAGCGAGGGCGATGTGATGCACGAGATGCTGCTGCGCAGCCGCCTCGCGTATCTGCAGTCGGATATCGGCCTCGACTACGCGCCGCCCGACCCGGCACAGGTGGCGGCGGTGAGCAAGCTCGAGAACGAGGCGCGGCAGGGCGAGGCGAGGCTGAAGGCGGCGACCGCATCAGGGCAACGGCTGCTCTGACCCAACGGCCGCCGACCGCCTCGCCCGCGGCGGCGAGTCGTCGTCAGCCGGCCCGCGCCGAGGAGTCGGCTTTCTGCCGGATCGAGGCGAGCCGGTGCAGCTCGAACGAGCTCCAGTGGTGGGCGCGCGCGACGACCTGCTGCGAGTCGGCAAGTGCGAGCGGGGCGCTGGTGAGCGTCGCACCGACGAGAGTGATGGTGAGGGCGATGGCGACGACGGTGGCTTTCTGGATGCGGTTCATGATGTGTTCTCCTCTGTTGTGCCTCCAGAACACCGTCGGGCACCGAAAGTTGCAGCGGATTTTCGCGCCGCCTTGGCCCGATCGAGCATCGATGGCGGCGCCCCCTCAACACCCATCGCGCTGCTCCATTGGAGGTGCGGTTCCTTAGTGGAGGGTGTCTGACGGCAGTCAGCGACTTGGGTTGGATTGCGCGACGAGTTCGGCATGCGCCGCTTCCTCGCGTGGCGCATGCCCGGGGGGATCGATTTACCTGCGGTTGAGCGCAACCAATCCCGTCGCAGCCTTGACACCGTAGCACTCGAGGTGTCCGGACAGCGTGAGCTGCAGGCTCGGGGTCGTGCAGGCCTCGTGCGCCATGACCGGCTGCGGCCGGGCGAACGCCAGGGGTGAGATGACGAGAGCGGCGCCCACGAGGGTGATGGCAAGGGCGCTGGCGGCGACGGTGGCTTTCTGGATGGCGTTCATGATGCTTCTCCTTTGTTACGCCCCGAGAACACCGCCAGCCCCCTAAAGTTACAGCAATCTGCGCCTCGGGCCGGTTTCGCGCGACTCGTAGCGCCGCCAGCCCGGCACGGCCTGATGCGACGGCAGGGAATTCCGGCCAATCCCATCGGCGGGTAAAGGCGCCGCGGGGCCGCCAGGAGGGCCCCTCCTCGAGCGTGCGTTAGAATTGCCGCCCCACGTCGGCGAGCTGCATGCCATGCGAGCGTTGAAAATCATCGGCATCATCATCGGCTGTATCGTCGCAGCGCTGATCGCTGCGGTGATCGCGCTCTGGCTTATCGTCAATCCCAACGACTACAAGGGGCGCATCGAAGCGGCGGTCAGGAGCTCGACCGGCCGGGATCTTTCCCTCACCGGCAACATCCACCTCGCGATTTTCCCCTCGATCGCCCTCGAGCTCGGGCCCGCGAGCCTCGGCAATCCGCCGGGATTCACCTCTTCCGAGCCGTTCGCCTCTCTGCAGCGCGTGTCGCTCAGCGTGCACGTCCTCCCCCTCCTGCACCACCAGCTCGACGTCGGTCGGATCGAGATCGACGGGCTCGACTTACGGCTCCTGAAGAACCCGCAAGGCCAGAGTAATTGGGCAATGCCGGCCGCAAAGCCGGCCGCCTCCACGCCGCAGCAATCAGGCAGCAGCCAAGTGTCGCTGGGCGGGATCGGCGACGTCGTGGTCAAAAACAGCCGGGTCAGCTATCAGGACATGGTGGTGAATGACGTAAACGTCAAAATCGACCACGTGGGAACCGGCACCCCGATCCCTGTCAGTTGGAATTTCGTTGTCATGACGGGTCCGAAAGGCCGACCGATCCCGCTCTCGGGCAACGCCACGCTGGAATACAGCGCCACGGCGGCACACCTCTCGGACCTCGATGCGCGGATCGACAGCTCGAGGCTGCGCGGCAACGCCGCCGTGACCAACCTGACCACGGGGGCGATGAACTTCGATCTGTCGATAGATCAGATCGACCTTGACCGTTATCTCGGCTCCACCTCCAAGACGTCAAAGGCGGCGGCGCAGAATCAAGCGCCGACCGAGCTGCCGACGAGCGCGCTCAAGACGCTGCAGCTCAATGGCAAGCTCGCAATCGGCAGCGCCACGATCTACGGCATGAAGCTCTCACAGGTCGCGGTCGGTCTGGCCGCCGACAACGGCGTACTGCACATCACTCCAGCGAGCGCCAAGCTGTACGGCGGCACTTCCACCGGTACGGCGACCCTGGACGCCCATGGCGCCGTTCCAGTGCTGCACCTCGATGAAACACTTGCGGGCATCGACGTTCAGCCCTTGCTCATGGATTTCGCGAAGTTCAATCGCGTCTCCGGCCGTGGCAATGTCACGATGAATGTCACGGCCAATGGGAACACCACCGCCGCCCTGATGAGATCTCTCGATGGGCACGTCGCGGCGAACCTCACGAACGGCGCCATCGACGGCCTCGACCTCTGGTCCGCGGTCAACGGCGCGGTTGCACTCGCACAGAAGCATTCATTGCCGACGGGAGGGACGGGCCAGAGCATGGGCCAGAGCATGGGCCAGAGCACCCGGTTCGACACCTTCAAGGCGTCCGCCGAGCTGGCTAACGGTGTAGCGACCACCAAGGACCTGGACATCGACTCGGGCGATCTGCACGTGACCGGGCAGGGCACGACCAATCTCGTCACGGGCACGGTCGATTATCGTGTAAGCGCCGCGATACTGAAAGGACCCTTGTCGGGCACGCTGGCGAGCATACCGCTGCTCATCAGCGGAACCATGACGAGTCCCAGCGTGCGTCCGGACACTCAGGCCCTCGTCAAGTCGCTGGCGCAACAGCAGCTGCAGAAGCACAAGGGGGAAATCGAGAACAAGTTGAAGGGTGTGCTGAAGGGGTTGATCCATTGATTATTGCGCCCGCGATGTCCGCGGGCCAGGTCCCGGTGCGCATAGTCTTCGAGGACCCGCCAAATGCGCCAGCTACCTCCGCTCGTCGAGCGTCGCATCCTGCGGCCCTCGCAAACCGCGATTGCTCTCGATCTGGTCAGCCGGATGGACCTGCTGCGCCTGAAGGCCATAGCTCGGGTGTACGCCCGTGGCCTGCCTCCCGAGGTCACCTGGGAGGACCTGCTGCAAGAGGCGCTCACGCGCGTCATCGTCGGATCGCGCCACCGTCCGCAAGGCGTGCCGACGGTGGCGTTCGTGGCGGGCGTGCTACGGAGCCTGAAAGCGGAGCACTGGCGTCGTGCCCGCCGCGAGTCCGGTGGTGATGCCACGCTCCGGATCGATCACGAGCACGATACCTCGCTCGCTCTGTCCGATCCAACGCCGGGACCCGAGCGCGCGCTGAGCGCTCGACAGGAGCTCAGCGCCATCCGGGAACTCTTCGCCGACGATCCGGCCGCGACGACGATCATCGAAGGTCTCGGAGAGGGTCTATCCGCCGGGGAAATCCGTCGCGCGACCGGCCTCAGCAAGACCGATTATGACTCGGCACGAAAGCGCATACGTCGCACCTTGCTCCGGGAGGGATTGACATGCGAACGAAAGTAACGAAAGACCTGTCGCAGCGGGCGTTGGCACGTATCCTGGATGCCTTCGCGCAGGAACTGATCGATGCTTCGGACGAGGAGGTTCTCGAGGCCGCGAAGGATCTGGGAATGGATCCGGATATGAAGTGGTCGGCGGCCTTTGCCGGTGTGATCTACCCTTCCTCGGGGCACCTGCAGCTATCCGATTTCTTCGATTTGGAGGAGTTGAAGAAGGCACTCCCAGTGATGGCGGGCCGAGATCGGGTCTTCAGCGAGGTCGCGGTGAAAGAGCCGGTCAAAACCAAAGTTAGATCACGCCGCACCGGGCGACGACGACTCTCGAGCCAGAGGAAGCCGTCCAATGGGACTTGACCACGCTGCTACCGTGAGCTCGCCTGTTCCCGAGAGGTTCGCTCAGTCATCCCTTGGCACGTGGACCGTTCCCTTGACGCCGTGGTAGCTGACATCGCCGCTGCCCGCCGCATCGACCTTCAGATCGCCGCCCACATCATCGACTACGACGTCACCTGAGCCGATACTGCGCACGTCGACATTACGGCTGATGCTCTCGAGATGCAGATCCCCCGAGCCGATGGACCCGACCCACACACTACCCTCGACATCGCTGAAATGCAGGTCTCCGGACCCGGCACGATCCGCGTGCACATCGCCGTGCACTTCGCTCACGGTCACATCGCCGGAACCGGTACTGCGCAACTGCACGCTGCCGACACGCCGCGCATCCACATCCCCCGAGGCGAGCTGCAGAGCCAGCGGGCCCGCGATGTCGCTTGCCTTGAGATCACCCGAGCCGGAGTGGAAATCGAGCGACGCCAGCGCCTCGGCCCCGACATCGCCGGAACCGCTGTCGATGGCCACGGCTAGCCGAGGAGGCACGCTCACCGACAGTTTCATGTAAGCGTAGCGCGAGAGGCCGAACAGGCCGAAGGTCATGCCATGGTTTCCGGTCCGCACCGTCAGCGCGGCATCGTCGCCGCTGCGGGAGGTGTCGATCCGCAGATCCTGCAGCCAGTCCGGATTCGATGCGCACGCGGTGCCGCGGACTTCGACCTGGGACAAGCCGGCCACGCCGCGCACGTGCGCGTCCGTCGGACCGAGATTCAGTAGAAGCGATTTCAGGGTGGCGGCATCGAGGTCCACATTGCGCGGCGCGCTATAACGGCATGGCTCGGCGCTCACAGCCCCTGCGAACGCGAGCAACGTGAGTGCAACCACACTGGTAATCGATTTGCGCATGGAGATTCTCCGCCCGGGCAGCAACTGGGAAAACACGGCAGGCCGCGGGAAGTTGCAGCAATGCACGTCGACAACGACAACCGCACCGGCATCGGCACCCAGTGCGCCAGAGTTCAGACTGAAGCAGAGGTGAGGCTTACGTTGAGCCCTCAGGGCGCGCGCCGGCTGGAACTTCTTCAGAATCGCCCAGTCTGCCCTGGAACAGGGACAGGGGGGCGCGGTTCGCCGGGCCTGCAAAAGCAATGACAGCTCGACCGTGAACATCTCGCGACCGTTCATCACCCGGCCCGTCGCGACGACGCTGCTCTCCTGCGGATTGTTGCTCACCGGCATCATCGCCTACTTCGTGCTACCCGTCGCCTCCATGCCGGATGTCGAGGTGCCGGCCATCGTCGTCCAGGCGCAGCTGCCCGGCGCGAGCCCCGAAACCGTCGCGACCAGCGTGACGACCCCCCTCGAACGGCACTTGAGCGCGATCGCCGGCGTCGAAGAGATGACCTCGGAAAGCTCCGTCGGCGGTTGCCGCATCGTGCTCCTGTTCGATCTCGATCGCGACATTCACGGCGCCGAGAGCGATGTCGAGGCGGCCATTGATGCCGCGCGGCAGGACCTGCCCGCGTCGCTGCGCAGCAACCCGACCTATCGCAGCTTCAACCCCGCCGATGAGCCGATCCTGATCCTTGCGCTGAGCTCCAACACGCTGAGGACGGGACAGATCTACGATGCCGCCTCCACCATCATCCAGCAAAGGCTGCTGCAGATCGAAGGCGTTGGAGAAGTCGACATCGGCGGCAGCTCGCTGCCGGCGGTGCGCATCGACCTGAACCCGCTGGTGCTTTTCAAGTACGGCATCGCCCTCGAGGACGTACGCGCCGCGATCGCCGCCGCCAACGCCAATGCGCCGAAGGGCGCGATCAACGGGCCCGAGCGGCGCTATCAGATCTACGTCAACGACACCGCGACGACCCCCGAGCAGTACCGCTCGCTCATCATCGCCTATCGCGACGGCGCGGCGGTGCATCTCGGCGACGTGGCGAAGGTGAGCGACGGCGTCGAGGACGTGCGCAGTCTCGGACTCGCCGACGGCCTTCCCGCCGTGCTGATGATCATCCATAAGCTGCCGGGCGCGAACGTCATCGATACGGTGGATCGCATCAAAGCGGTGCTGCCGCAGATCCGCGCCTCCATACCCGAGGGAGTCACCCTCACGCTCACGAACGACCTGACGGGTACGATCCGAACCTCCGTACGCGACGTGGAGATCACCCTGCTGTTGGCCGGCCTGCTGGTCGTGGTCGTCGTGGTGGTCATGTTGCGCAACCCACGCGCCGCGCTAGTGCCAGCAGTGGCGGTGCCGCTCTCCCTCGCGGGCACACTGGCGATCATCTATCTCCTCGGCTTCAGCCTGAACATCCTCTCGCTCATGGCCTTGACGGTGTCGACCGGCTTCGTGGTCGATGATGCGATCGTCGTCATCGAGAACATCTCGCGCCATATGGAGGCAGGCATGCCGCGCGCGCAGGCGACTTTGCAGGGAGCCCAGGAGGTCGGGTTCACGGTTCTCGCGATGAGCAGCGCACTGATCGCGGTGTTCATCCCGATCCTGCTGATGGGCGGGCTCGTCGGGCGGGTGCTGCGGGAGTTCGCGATGACTCTGGCCGTGACGGTCGCGCTTTCACTCGTGATCTCGCTTACGACCACCCCGATGCTCTGCGGGCGGATTCTCAAGCCGCCGGCGCATCTCGGCCGTTTCCTCCAGGCGATCGAGCGCGGCTTCAACACGCTGCGGGATTTCTACGATCGGACACTCCACACCGCGATTCGGCACCGACGGCTCGTGATGCTCGTGCTGCTTACGATCGTCGGACTCAACTTTTACCTGTTCGCGATCGTGCCGAAGGGTTTCTTCCCGCAGCAGAGCCTGGGGAGTCTCGTCGGCTTCGTGCACGCCGATGAGAGCATCTCCTTTCAGGGCATGCAGAAGAAGATGCGCCAGATCGTGACCATCGTGCGCCACGATCCAGCCGTCGAGCACGTGGTCGCCTTCACGGGCGGCGGCGGAGCCATCAACGAAGGATTCCTGTTTTCGCAACTGAAGCCCCTCTCGGCACGCAAGATGACAGACGATGCGGTGATCGCGCGCCTGCGGCGCGAGCTCGCCGGCGTCACGGGGGCGCGCCTTTTCCTTCAGTCCATGCAGATCATCGGCTTCGGCGGCCGTCAGGCCGGCGCGCAGTACCAGTACACCCTGCTGTCGGACGATCTGAGCAGGCTCGATGTCTGGGCGCCGAAGATCACGCGGGCACTCAAGAAAAACCCGGCGCTGCGCGATGTCAGCTCCGATCGGCAGGAGAGCGGTCTGGATGTGAGATTGCACGTCGATCGCGCGACGGCAGCGCGCCTTGGTGTCGACATGACGGACATCGACAATACGCTCTATGACGCCTTCGGCCAGCGGCAGGTCTCGACGATTTACCGGAACATGAACCAGTACCACGTCGTCATGGAGGTGGAGCCGAAGTTCTGGCAGAGCCCGCAGACTCTCGACGACATCTACGTGAGTACCTCCGGAGGCGCCCTGAGCGGCACCGAGTCGAGCGCGCCTTCCGCATCCGCGTTCCAGATCGACGGCTCGGGCACGGGCGCAAGCTCGACGGCGAGCACCGCCAGCGGCACGACTACGAGCAGCGCCGCTGAGAACTACCGGCTCAACGCGCTCATCAACAGCAGCGGCCCCGCCTCGACCGGGACCGCATTGAGCACCGCTCAAGAGCCCATGATGCCGCTCTCGGCCTTCAGCTACTACGAGCCTGGGCTGACACCGCTCACGGTGAATCACCAGGGGCCCTTCGTCGCGACGACGATTTCATTCAACTTGCCGCAGGGGGAGACGCTCGGCACGGCGCTGACCGCCATCGGTCGAACCATGCGGGAGCTGCACGTGCCGGTCTCGATCCAGGGCGGGTTCGCCGGTACGGCGATGATCTTCCAGCAGACCCTAATCGAGGAGCCGCTGCTCATCCTCGGCTCGCTGGTCGCCGTCTACATCGTGCTCGGAATCCTCTACGAGAGCCTCGCTCAGCCCATCACGATTCTGTCGACGCTCCCCTCGAGCGGTATCGGCGCGGTGCTGGCGCTACTGCTTTTCGGCGAGCAGTTCACGCTCATCGCACTGATCGCGGTCATCCTTCTGATCGGTATCGTCCTGAAGAACGCCATCATGATGGTGGACGTGGCACTCGAGACCCAGCGGGATCACGGCGAGAGCGCGGCGCAGGCCATCCACGCCGCCTGCATGCTGCGCTTTCGGCCCATCATGATGACGACCGTGGCGGCGATGTTCGGAGCGCTGCCGCTCGCCATCATGTCCGGTCAGGGCGCGGAGATGCGACGCCCGCTCGGCATCGCGATCGTCGGCGGCCTCTTCATCAGTCAGATCCTGACGCTGTACACAACTCCGGTCGTTTACATCTATCTCGATCGCTTCCGTTCGTCGGTCGGGAGAGTCGTGGGGCGTCGAAGTTTGACGTTCACCGCTTCCGAAGCCGGACCGCCGTAATTTCAGCGACTTACGCGCTCACGATCTCGATCCTCGCCAACATCGCACTCGGGATCGTGCTGCTCGGGCTGCTGTACCGCAAGGGCGCAAGTGACTCGGAGCGCCTGGCCGAGCCGGAGCAGGCACTCGAGCGCTACCGCACCCGCTACCCGCTGGCACGCGGACGAGTGAGCCTGGCGGCCGACGGTCGGGCGGCGCTCCTCGAGCTGGCTGACGGCACCCTGGGACTGGTCGAGCGTCGCGCTCGCATTCACGCTCAACCTCCTTTACCAATTCTGGATCCATACCGAGAGCGTCGATCGGATGCCGCGAGTATTCATGATCTGGGACCGGTTGTTCGGCTCGTTCGTCGCCGAGCGCAGGGACGATCCGCCGCGGTACGGAATCGTGCACAGCCTGGGTTCGTTCAATCCGCTGCGGATCGCGCTGCACGAGTATTACGCGATCGCGCGTGATGTTCTTCGCCGGGAACTGACCTGGCTGCAGCGCTTTGCGTACTTCTTCGGTCCGCCGGGCTGGAGCCACGAACGCAGCCGCACAACGACGGCGCAGCTGCGGGCGCTGACCGCGCGCCAGCTCATCCGAGAGCCTTTTTCAAAGGTCCAAGCCATGGCTCGAAGTGGCGCCACTGATCGAGCCGCGCGCGATTGATGGGCTGACGCACCTGCTCGGAGCTCGAGCTGATGACGGCACGTTCGGTTTTGTAGAACTCGAAGCAGGCGGGCTCCGGCTTCAGGCCGCAGAATTCGAGAATGCGCTGCACGTTGGCCGGGAAATCCGTGACCAGATCCTCGTGCTGGACACGCAATACCTTGCCCGCGAGCACGGTATCCCAATGGTGCATGAGCTGCAGATACATGCGGTGGTACCGTGCGATGTCCTCGAAGCTGTAGATGAACCGCGGTCCGTCATTCGCGGAGAAGAGCTGTTTGAAGTTGCTGAAACAGCAGGCCATCGCCTCCCGGCGCGCATCGATGACCCTGGCCTTGGGCAGGATGAGGTGAATGAAGCCCAGGTCGCGAAAGTTGTTCGGCCATTTGTCGGTGAAGAAGGGCCTTCCGTGACGGTGCACGCGCGTATCCCGGATGTACTTTTCGCCGAGCCGCGCGCAGTCCTCCCGGGTGAGCTGCGTGAGCAGGCCTGGATAACCCGGGCCGTTGCCCAGCCGGGCCTGATAGTGAAGGTCACCTACGAGGTTCACGACATTCGGCAGCTCCATCGTGCCTTCCACCCGGGAATGGGAGGCAAGAATCTGCTCGATCAGAGTCGAGCCGGCGCGGGGTAGTCCCACGATGAAGATGGGAGCCGCATCCGGATATCCCCAACCTTGGCGAGCCGCGAAGAATTCCCGTGTGCAGGTGGCAATCTGCAACCGCGCATAAGTCTCGAAGCTCGCGGGGTCGTAGCGACGTTCGCGCTTCTTGAGCTCATTACCTCGCTCGTAGTACCGAAACGATTTCTCGTATTCACCCCGATCCTCGAACGCCTGGCCGAGAGCGAAGCACAGTTGGTAACGATCCCCGACGGTGGTTTGGGCATCCGCCTCGTAACGGCTCATCTGCTCGAGCTCGGCATCCTCGAAGAGGTAAGTTTTCAGATTGGCAAGGTTCCAATAGGCGCTGCCGTGAGCCGGGCTGAGGGCCGCCGCAGTGCGATAGCAGTGGATTGCCTCGGCGGTTCTGCCCATCGTCTTGAGCGCGAAGCCAACGGCCAGATGCAGCTCTATGACTTCGGGCGCCTGGCTCAGCAACTGCTGGTACGCGGGCAGGGCCTGTTGGTAATCTCCGAGGCCCGCGCACGCGTTCGCATGCGCGAGGCGATAGGATCGGTTCCCGGGATCACTCGCCAGCAGCTTCTCGAGTTCCTCACGCGCGCGCAGATGCTTGAGCCGGCGGAATAGTGCCTCGGCGTACTCGTAGCGGGCAGCATGATGATCGGGCGCCATGCGGAGCACGTTTTCGAGAAGAGTCTCGGCTTCACGGTTCGCGGCGTCATCGGTCGCATCGCGCGTCACCGCAATACGCGCCAGCAGACGCATGCCTTCGATATCATCGCCATGGCTCTGCAGATGACGGCGTACCGATCGCTCGGCACCGAGGATCTCGCCGTCGGCGAACAGGCTGTGCGTCATCCTGATCTCTCGCGGAAGCTTCTCGAGATCCGCACACAACCTTGCGGCCGCTTCAGCCTCCGGGCGCTGGCCGCGGGTGCGATAAAGGCCCTGCAGGGCCCTCAGACTCTCAAGCAGCCAGGGGTTCAGCGTCAGGGCTTTCGAGAACGCGGTGATCGCCGGGTCTACGGCCCCTCGCGCGAGGTGGCAATGCCCGCGCTCCTCGTACAATCTGCCGAAGCTCGGGTGTTGACGCTCCAGCCCCTCCAGCATCTCGAGCGCTTCCGCAAAGCGATCGAGGCAGCGCAAAGTGACGGCAAGAACGTAGAGAACATCCCGATCACCGGGATACTGCGCGCGCAGCGTACACGCCGCCTCGTACGCGGCCGCGAATTCCCGCTGCCGCAGTTGCGCGCGCAGGCCGTCCATCTTCGTTATGAGGTCGGCCGATCCGCTGGCAGCGGATGTCGTCAACGCGGGTTGTCCGCAGCTTCGCGTATGCCCATGAGCAGTAACGATACACCCACGGCTCTGGAAGCGCTGTGCGTCGACAAACGTGAGCGTGCAGGCCCCGGGATGTGCTAGAAAAGCGGCGCCGATGGCAATCAGCACCCTACCGCGGCCAGCCATGCGACTGGTGAGCGCTTCGTGGCGGCCTGTGGTCGCGGCGCCCCTCATCGCGCTGGGGCTCGGCGCCTGTGCGAGCTATCACGCGCAGCCACTGCATCCGCAACAGAGCGCGCGGATTTTCGCCGCGCGGCGCCTCGACTCGCTGGCGCTGCGGGCGGCGGTCACCCAGCTGTTGCCGCAACGCCCGTCACAATGGCCGCCGTCGCAGTGGAATCGCGCCGAGCTTCTGGCGGTGGCACTGGCCGACAATCCACAACTCGCGGTCGCACGCGCCGAGGTCGGCCGGACCCTGGCCCACCAGATCACGGCCGGCGAAATGCCGAATCCGACCATCGGACTGCGGAGCGAGTACGCGCTCGATGACGCTCACCCATGGCTGTACGGCATCAGCTTCGAGCTGCCGCTGCGCTCACCGACGCTGCGGCGCCTGGTGATCTCACAGGCACGGATCGCCACCAGTCACGCGCGCTGGCAGCTGATGGGCGCGACCTGGACCGTGCGCAGCGAGCTCATCGGCGCGCTGTCGGATTGGCAGAGCGCGCTGCGGCGCGGCACGTTGCTGGACGCGTTGATCAGGGACCAGCAGCAGTTGCTGAGAGAGCAGCGCGCCCGCGTGCACGCCGGAGAGGACGCGCCCGCGACCCTCGTCGCGGTGCAGGACGCGCTGCTGCAGGCGCAACTACAGCGGGGAGGGGTGCGCGCCGACGCGCAGCACGCACAAAGCGATGCCGCCGCGGCGCTCGGGCTGCCGCCACAGGCGCTCGATGATCTCCGGCTCGAGTGGTCGCACTGGGGGACACCGCCGCCGGTGAGCGCCGATGAGCTGCGCGGCGCGCGTGCCCGCGCGCTGCTGTCGCGCGCGGACCTGTCGGCCGCGATCGACGACTATGCCGAAGCCGAGAACAGGCTGCGCCAGGCGATCGCGCGTCAGTATCCGCAGATCACGCCGCTGCCGGGTTACTACTGGGACCACGGCATTCGCAAATTTCCGTTCGACGTCAATCTGACGCTGCCGCTGTTCAACCGCAATCAGGGTGAGATCGCCGAGGCGCGCGCCGGCCGCGAACTGGCCGGGCAGCGCATGCTGGCGCTGCAGGATTCGATCTACGGTGAGATCGCCGGTGCCGAGCGCGCCGAATCGATCGCCCAGGCCAACGAGAACGCGGCCCGGCAGCGACTGCACGATGCGCGCGAGCAACTCCGCCAGGCGCGCCTCGGACTCGAGCTCGGTGCCATCGACAGCAGCGAGCAGCTTGCCGCTCGTATCGTCGTCACGCGCGCGCAGCTCGACCTGCTGCAAACACAGACCCGCTGGCAGGCGGCGCGCGATGCGCTGGAGGCCGCGCTGCGCGCCCCGCTTTCCGGCCCGGAGCTGGGCATGGGGCGCCGGGAATCCAACACGGGAGTCCGCCGATGAGGTTGCCGAAGTACCTGTTGCTGACCGCCTGCGCCGGGCTGCTGTCCTGCGCCGCGCTGCACGCGGCCGATGACGGGAGTCTGGCGCCGGCCGCGGCCGACCAGGGAGATCAGCTGCCGACGCTCAGCGCCAGACAGCAACGGGCGGTCGGGATCGTCATCGCCGCGGCCCCGGCGGCAACGTCGCCGGAGCACATCGCCGCCTACGGCCGGGTGCTCGACCCGTCGCAGCTGGTGGCCGACGCCGGCCGACTCGATTCCGCGCGGGCCACCGCCCAGGCAACCGCGGCGGAGACCGCGCGGCTCGAGGGGCTCTATCGCGGTGGCGCCGGCGCGTCGCTGAAAGCGTTGCAAGCGGGCGAGGCGGCGCGGATCGAAGCACAGGCGCGCGTGCGAGAGGCGCAAACCGATTTCGAGCTGCGCTGGGGACCTTTGGCGCAACTCAGTGACGCACAGCGCGCAAGCCTCATCGCACAGCTCGCCGCTGGTCATCAACTGCTGCTGCGCGCAGATCTGCCGGGCCGCCACACCCTGGGCACCGTGCCCAAGCAGGCACTGGTCGATGTCGATGGGGTCGAGGTGCCCGCGCGCGTCCTCGGCCCGCTGCCGCGGGCCTCTCCACAGATGCAGAGCGTCGGCCTGCTGCTGCAGATCGCACATGCTCCGGCTGGGCTCGGTCCCGGCGCGCAGCTGCCCGTGATGCTCGAAGGCCGCGACCGCGAGGGACGAGTGGTGCCGGATGGAGCCCTGCTCTACGGTCCGCAGGGCGTCTACGTCTACCGCATGCTGCCCGACAAGGCCAAGGACGGCGATACGCAGTTCGCGCCGTCGCCCGTGACCCTGCTGCAACCGGTCGGCGACGGCTGGCTGGTAACCGGGCTCGGCGCCGATGACCGCATCGTCGTTCGCGGTGCCGGCGTGCTGTGGTCGATGCAAGGGTTGAACAACATTTCAGACGAAGACGACTGATGCTCAGCGCCATCGTCCGCGCCTCGCTGGCGCATCCGCGCATCGTCACCGCGCTCTCGATACTGATCGCGGTCTTGAGTTTCGGCGCGCTGCTCCACGCCCGCTTCGACGTCTTCCCGGACTTCGCGCCGCCGCAAGTGCTGGTGCAGACCGAGGCGCCGGGACTCGACGCGCAGCAGGTCGAGGCGCTGGTGACACGGCCGCTGGAAGATCTGCTCGCCGGCACCGATGAGGTCAGGACCGTACGCTCCACCTCGAGCCAAGCCCTGTCGGCAATCCAGGTCGTGTTCAACCGCCGAGGCGATCCGTACCTGCAGCGTCAGCTGGTCACGGAGCGGTTGGCGGACGCCGCCGGCATCCTACCCGCCGGGGTTGGCCCGCCGCTGCTGTCACCATTGTCCTCATCGATGCAGTATCTCGAGCACTTCGGCTTCACCAGCGACCGGCTGACACCGCTGCAGCTGCGCGGAGTGGTGCGCTGGGTGATCGAGCCGCAGATCCTCGCGGTGCCCGGCGTCGCGCAGGTGATGCTCTACGGCGGCGCCGAGCGCGAGCGCAAGGTGATGGTCGACTCCCAGAAACTGGCTGCCGCGGGCTTGACCCTGGACGATGTATTCGACGCCACCCGGCGCGCCACCCAACTGATCGGCGGCGGCTACATCGAGACGCCGTCGCAGCGCATGGTGCTGCGCGCGCAGGCGCCCGGTGCCAGCCCGCAGGCGCTGTCGCAGGCGGTGCTCGCGACGCGCCACGGCCTGCCGATCCGGCTCGGTGACGTGGCTGCCGTGCGCGACGGTCCGGCGCCGCGATTCGGGGATGCGATCATCGGCGACCAGCCCGGAATCCTGGTGGAAACCTCGACGCAGTACGGCGCCAACACACTGACGGTGACCCGCGCGCTCGAGGAGCGCCTCAACCAGATCGCCCCCGCGCTGAAAAAGGCGGGCGTGATCTACCACCCGGCGCTGCTGCGGCCGGCGAGCTTCATCGAGAGCGCGTTGGTGAGCCTGCGCGCCTCGCTGCTGATCGGCGCGGTGCTGGTCGTAATTCTGCTGCTCGCGACCTTGCGCGACTGGCGCGGCGCGTTGATCTCGTTTTCATCGATACCGCTGTCGCTGCTTGCAGCCGTGTGGATCCTGGAGATGTTCGGACTGTCACTCAACACGATGAGCATCGGTGGCCTGGTGGTGGCGCTCGGGGTGGTGGTCGACGACGCGGTGATCGACGTCGAGAACATCACCCGCAGGCGTCGTAACGCCGGCGCCGCCGGAGCCGAGCTCGATGCGCGCCAGCTGTTCGTCGACGCCTCGCTCGAAGTGCGGCTGCCGGTGTTCTATGCCACTGCTGCAGTTGCCGTGGCATTCCTGCCGATCCTGATGCTCACCGGCATCCAGGGCGCGTTCTTCCGTCCACTGTCGCTGGCCTTCCTGCTCGCCGTCGGCATCTCACTGCTGGTGGCGATGAGCGCCACGCCAGCGCTGTGTGCCGTGCTGATGCGCAGACACAAGCCGCCGCCGGAGGCTCGCTTCCTCCTCACTTGCAAGCGCTTCCAGCGGCACACGATCGAAACCCTCTACCGGCACCCGCGCGCGGTGCTGGCGCTGCTGCTCGGCGCAGGCGTCGCCGGCGCGCTGCTCCTGCCGCTGTTCGGCCAGAGACTGCTGCCGGATTTCCGCGAGAACTACCTGATCGCCCACGCGAGTCTGCGCCCTGGCATCTCGCTGCGACAGACCACTCGCATCGGTGAGCGGATTACCAGCCGCCTGATCGCGATCCCCGGCGTCGAAACCGCCGCCGAGCAGATCGGCCGCGCCGTCAACGGCCAGGACCCGGACGCACCGAACAAGAGCGAGTTCGACATCCAGATCAACCCGACCAAGGGCTACACGGCGAATCAAATCGAGGCGGGGATTCGCAAAGTGTTCAGGGACTTCCCGAACCAGCTCACAGAGATCTACTCGGTGCTCGCCGAACGTATCGGTGAGACGCTGTCGGGGGAAACCTCGCCGTTCTTCGTCAGCGTGTTCGGCAACGATCTGAACACCGATGATGCGGTGGCGACCCGCATCGCCGCGGTGCTCGAAAAGCTGCCGCACGCCGGCGAAGTGCGCTTGCAGGTCCCGCCGCGCGAGCCCGAGCTGCACGTGCAACTGCGGCCCGAGCGACTGGCGTTGTACGGGCTACGGCCCAGCGACGTGCTGCAGACGGTCAACGCGGCCTACCAGGGCGCCATCGTCGGCGAGCTGGCGCAGTCCGATCGCAGCATCCCCGTGGCGGTGCGCATCGCGGGCGCCGGCGCATCCCCGCAGGCGGTGAGCGCGTTGCTGCTGCGTAGCCCCGACGGCGCGGTGGTGCCGCTGTCGGCAGTCGCGAACGTCGAGGTCGAGTCCGGCCGCAGCCTGATCGACCACGAGGATGGCCTGCGTCGTCAGGTGGTGACCGCGAACCCGACCACCTCGGACCAAACGGGCTTCGCCGCGGCCGCGCGCCACGCGATCGCCGCGGGGGTAAAACTGCCGCCGGGGGTGTATCTGCGTTATGGCGGTGCGGCCGAGGCACAGGTCGCGGCGGCCCATCAGCTCTACCTGCACGCCGCAGCGGCGCTGGTGCTGATCGTGCTGCTGATGGCGCTCGCGTTCGGCCACGCGCGCCACGTCGTGTTGGTGCTACTCGTGCTGCCGAGCACCCTGCTCGGCGGCGTCGCCGCAACGGCGCTCACCGGCGCTACTTTGACCCTCGGCGCAATGGTTGGCTTCGTCGCGCTGTTCGGGATGGCGGCGCGCAACACCATCCTGCTGGTGTCGCACTACGACCACTTGGTGCAGACCGAAGGCCAGACCTGGGGGCTGGAAACCGCGTTGCGCGGCTCCGAGGAACGACTGACGCCGGTACTGCTGACCGGACTCATGACCGCGTTGGCACTGCTGCCCGTGGCCATCCAACTGCATCAGCCCGGCCACGAGATCGAAGGGCCGATGGCGGTCGTGATTCTCGGGGGTCTGGTGTCCTCGACCATCGTCAGCCTGCTGCTCGTGCCACCGCTCGCGGCGCGTTGGCTGAAGCCTGCGCCGCGCGCCCCCGTGACGGAGCACGACGCCAACTTACTATCTTGATTATCAACGTGTTATCGAGCGCGACCCAACCGCCGGCCCACTGCACCGCGTGAGCCCGTGACTGGCGCAGACGGGCACGATGTCTGCTACACACTGCGGCAACAGCAGACTTGGGTGCCGTGCCATGAGCCTTCTCATGTGGCTGATCCTCGGGGTGACAATCGGTTATCTGGGCAACCTCATCTTGAGTGCCGATCCCGATCGTGGATGCTTCATGAACGTACTCGTCGGGACCATCGGCGCGCTCTGGGCAAGCCGGCTTCTGGCCTCGCATTTGGCCGCCATATCGAGCCAGAGCGTCCTGAACGCCGAGACCGGTTTCCTCTGCCTCCTGTCGTTGCTCGTGGCGGTGGTCCTGGTCGGCCTGATGAATCTGCTGCGCCGCGGCCGTCTCCGTTGACCGCGGCGTAGCCGCGCGATAGGCACCACGCCCGGTCCGCGGACGTTCACGCCCGCCATGTTCGTGCTGCCTGAGATGGTGAAGCGCATGCTGGCGACGGCGCCCCAGGGTGCGGATACGACCTCGTGGAGGTACTGAGGCCGACCCTCAAGCGCCGGCGCGCTCCGCAAAGCGCCACGCCTGGGCGGCGATCTGCGGTACGCGGGCCGCCAACTCGCCGGCGCGCGCACTCGAGGCATTGCCCTCCAGCAGTCGCTTTTTGATGCCCTGCGCGATACCCACGAGACGAAACAGGTTGAAAGCAAAATACCAGTCGAGGTCCTGAATCGCCTCCCGCGAGGTCTTCCCGCAGTATCGCGCCACCACCTGCTCGAGCGTCGGGATGCCGAGCCGCTCGAGATCGAGACCGAGCAGGGCCGCACGCCCATCGACCGGTGTGACCCAACTCATGAGGAAATACGAGAAATCCGATAGCGGATCGCCGAGCGTCGAGAGCTCCCAATCGAGAACCGCGAGTATCTTCTCGCCGGATGGGGTCATGATGAGATTATCGATCCGGTAGTCCCCGTGCACGATGGCGAGGCCGGTCTGCGGCGGCAAGGTCGCGGGCAACCAGACGATCAGCCGCTCGGCCGCCTCGATCCTGTCGGTCTGCGATGCCCGATACTGCTTGATCCAGCGTGCGACCTGGCGCTCGAAGAAATTGCCGGGACGACCGAATGTCGCAAGCCCCGCGGCCTGCGGGTCGATCCGATGAAGCGCCGCGAGCGTATCAATCATGCCGTGATAAGCGAGCGTGCGGGCATCCCGGGTCAAATGGGGAAGCGCACCGTCGGTGAAGTTCGCGCCCTCGACCAGGACCATCACATAGAAGGCCGAGCCGATCACCGACTCGTCCTGGCAAAGCGCAAATGCATGCGGCACCGGAAAGCCGAGTGGGCCGAGCGCCGTCAGGACGCGATATTCGCGCTCCACGGCGTGCGCGGACGGCAACAAGGTTCCAAAGGGCTTGCGACGGAGCACGTAGGCGCCGCTTGTTGCATCGAGCCTGTAAGTCGGGTTCGACTGCCCACCCTCGAACTTCGTCAAGGCGATCGGTCCGCGAAAATCCGCGACGTGTCGTTCGAGCCAGGCGGTGAGCGCGGCGCCGTCGAGGTCGGCGGTTCGCGTGCCGGTGGCGGAATTCATGGACTCAGCCATTGGCCTGCAGCTTAGCTCCAACGATTGCGAGCGTCGAGACGCGCAAGTCCGCCGGCGCTATGATGATGCCGTGAGTCAACCCTCGAGAGCAATCATCGCGCGGCAACTCGGCTCGACGGTAGCGGTCGAGCGGATCGAAGTGCAATCGCCGCGCCAAGGCGAGGTGATGATCCGACTCGCCGCATGCGGCGTGTGCCACAGCGATTTATCGGCGACCAACGGTACGATCGCCTATCCCTTGCCGCTCGTGTTGGGGCATGAGGGCGCCGGCATCGTGGCCGCTGTCGGGGAGGGCGTAAGCCGCTATGCGATCGGCGATCACGTCGTCAGCTCGTTCGTCAGCATCTGCGGTCGGTGCCACTACTGCCAGTCGGGTCGGCCGCACCTGTGCCTGCAGTCGCTGCGGGCGCTCCATACCCTGCCTGATGGCGGCGTGCGCACGTTCGATGCGGCCGGATCGCCGCTCAACGTATTCTGCGGCTGCGGCGTCATGTCCGAGTATGCGACCTTGCACGTCGACAACCTCGTGAAGATCGACCGGCAGATGCCGCTCGATCGGGCCGCATTGATCGCCTGCGGCGTCATGACCGGCTTCGGCGCCGCGGTCAATACCGCTCGCGTCGAGGCGGGCTCGGTTGCGGTCGTGTTTGGTTGCGGGGGCGTCGGTCTCAATGCGGTCCAGGGCTGCGCGATTGCGGGCGCCGCAATGATCGTCGCGGTCGACACGAGCGAGGCCAAGCTCGAGTTGGCGAAATGCTTCGGCGCCACGCACACCTACAACGTGACGGGGCAGGAGCAGATCGGCAAGGCCTTGTACAAGATGACCGGCGGCGGCGCCGACTATGCCTTCGATTGCGTGGGACTCGGTCGGATCACCGAGCAGGCGTTCGGTGTCCTGCGCCGCGGCGGCACCGCGGTCACGGTCGGTATTGCCGCGGCCGCCGACCAGATCGTGCTGAATGCGCAACACGTCGCGATCACGGGGAAAACGCTTACCGGCAGCTATTACGGCTCGGCGCGACCCCAGCTGGATTTTCCGCGGCTCATTGCGCTTTATCGCAGCGGTCGATTAAAGCTCGACGAGCTCATCACTCGCACCTATTCGATCGCTGAGGCACCGCAGGCATTCGCCGATCTGCAAGCGGGCCGGCCGGGCCGCGGCGTCATCGTCTTCGGCGATATCGCCTGAGCACTCGCGCCTCGGGCGAGCTAGCGAATGCCATTTCGCGACAGCCCGTAGGCAATACTCGGGGATTGAGCGTGCGGGTCAACCGACCCGAGCGAGCGCCGCGCCGCCGCATGCGGGGTGCGCGACCCGCTGCTCGCGCGCCATTCGGACGGCGATAGACCGGTCCAGCGCTTGAACGCGCGCGTGAAACTGCTGCTGCATGAAAACCCGAGCAGGTGTGTCAGCTCGTTGACACTCATCTCGGCCGCGCTGAGGTGCGCGAGCGCCTGCGCGCGTCGGATTTCGTCCAGAATCTTTCTGAACGTGGTGCCGCTGCCTCCGAGCCTGCGCTGCAGGGTGCGCGGGCTGACGTTGAGAATCTCGGCGACTTCGTCCTGGGTGGGCTCGCCGTGCTGCAGACGCTGCGTGAGCACCGTGCGTACCCGTGCCTCCATGTTGTGCCGCTCGATGCGCGCCAGGTATCGCGCCGAGACGGCATCACTCAGGCGCGCGAGCTCGGGGTTGCCGCTCTCGAGCACGCGCTCGATACTGCTCGGATCGAACCTCATGCGATTGTGCTCGGCGGCGAAGCGCAGCGGCGCGCGCCACAGCCGTTCGAAATCGTCGATGACCGCGGGTCGTGGTCGGCGCAACTCGACCGACAGGGGTGAGAAATCGCGCCCGATGAGCGAGCGGCACATGCGCAGGTGCATTCCGATGAGGGCGTCGATCGCCTCGATCGGCACCACGGTCCGGGGCTCGATGTAGAAGTGGTACTCCGCCCCACAGCGGTAGAAGCGATACCCGACCGCATCGCTCACCACGCGCGCATATTGTTGTACGCGCTCGAAGGCCTCCTTGAGAGTCGAGCTGGCGCTCAACCCATAGCCCAGGGCGTGGAATGCGGTGTGCCTGAAGTAACTGGCCAGTTTTACGCCAAAGGCTTCGTCCCCGGTTGCCTCGAGTGCCACCTGCCACAGCTTCCCGGTCTTGGTGAGGGGGCAACGGGCATCAGGCCCGCCGAGATGACTCAGGTCGAATCCAGCCTCAGCGAGTAGCGCACCCCCGTCGCAGCCGGCGGCGTCCAGTGCGCGGCCAAAGGCCCTCACCCAAGTCACTAATATCGAGTTCTGATGCGTCGCGTTGAGTGTTCCCATACCGCATCAATCCCCTCGGTCGGAAAGCACCAAAATGCGGCATCGAGCTTATCCCCAAGGCGGGGAAGTGTCGATTCCGAGGGGCCAGAAGCCCTCGGGCGCACTATCTCGGAATCCCCGGATGCGCACTCCGAGAGGTTGAGCCTGGGTGTGGCGGTTTCGCCACAGATCTTTTTGGCGCCTGAGGTTAACAGTTTGGCGTCTCAGGTGGCTCCGCGGCGGGGACTTTTCCGTAAGCTTTCCGAAGATAGGGGGAGATCCACCATGGTCGTCACTTCGGACGTCGCGGTAAAAGATAGCTCAATCCCGTTCAGGTTCAAGGGGATGCTGCCAGCGCTCGTACTGGTCATCGCCTTCGGCTCGGCGGCCCGCGCCAGTCACGCGGCCGACGCGACCGCCACGACCACAGGCCCCGCCGAGCTCGGGGAAGTGATCGTCACTGCGCAAAAGCGCGAGCAGAACCAGCAGGACGTGCCGATCGCCGTGATCGCGCTCTCCGGGCAGCAGCTGCAGGACGCTGGCGTGACGAACATCAAGAACATGACCGAGCTCACTCCAGGCCTCACGGTGACTTCGACCACCTCGGAGAACTCGACCACCGCGCGCATCCGCGGCATCGGCACGGTCGGTGACAACGTGGGCCTGGAATCCTCCGTCGGCGTGGTGATCGACGGGGTCTATCGGCCACGCAACGGCGTCGGTTTCGGCGATCTCGGCGACATCGCCAACATCCAGGTCCTCGAAGGCCCGCAAGGGGAGCTCTTCGGCAAGAACAACGATGCCGGCGTCATCGTCATCGAGACCAATCGCCCCTCGAGAACCTTCGGCGTGAGCGGCGAGATCACGGGTGGAAATTTCGGCGACAAGGAGATCTCAGGCTCCATCACCGGCCCGGCGGGCGGGTTCTCGGCTTTCCGGCTCTATGTCGAGTACAAGAAGCGCGACGGCTTCCTGAACGTCGAGACGGGCACCGACAACCGCGAAGACGCGGTCGACGACCGCAATCTCTACCTGGTGCGCGGAGAGTACCTAATTACACCCAGCAACGACCTCCGGGTGCTGCTCATCGGTGATTTCTCGCGCCGCAATGAGATGTGCTGCCAGGCGACTCCCGTGTACCCCGGCCCCTTTGCCGGGATCGTCACCGCGCTCGCGAGTAATCCCCTGCTCGGCGGCACGCCGGGACAGGTGCCCTTCCCGGACACGCCCACGAGCCCCTTCGACCGCCAGTCGTTCGCCAACTATCCGATTTCGCAGCAGATCTGGGACCGCGGATTTTCCGCCCAACTCGACTGGGATGTTGGCGGAGCCCACCTGACCTCGATCAGCGCCTGGCGGGACAACAGCATCGATGCGGGTAACGATCCGGACTATTCCGACGCCGCACTCATCCAAGAGCCGGCCAACGGCAACGTGACCGACTTCAAGCAGATGAGCGAGGAGCTGCGACTCGCGGGCAACACCGACCAGCTGCACTGGCTGATCGGCGGCTTCGCCGATAAGGAGCTCCTGAATCTGACTTCGACGATTCTTGCCGACAATGCGTTAGATCTGTATCTGGGCGGCACGGCGACGGCGGCCGCCGGTGTCAGCCCGCCTAATTTCCTGTTGCTGCCGGAGCTGACCGGAAACCTACCCGGTCAGACCTTCATCCCCGGGGTTTCCGGGCAGGCGGACGCCTACGAGCAAACCGAGCAGAGCTACGCGTTTTTCACCAACGAGAGCTATGAGCTGATGGAGCATCTGGATCTCACGGCAGGCCTGCGTTACACCCATGAATCCAAGGACGACACGGCCAGCTATCACAACCCCGACGGCGGTTCCGCGTGCGGACAGCTGCTCACGGCGCCCCCGCCGTCACTCGCGCTCCCCTATGCCCAGACCTTGTTGCTCGGCTATGGCTGCGCAACGCCTTTCAACCCGTTCTTCAACGGCATCACTCACCCCCAATCCCTCGGTGAGAACGATCTCAACGCTACGGTCAAACTGGACTATCACTTCACGGATGACGTGATGGGATACGCCTCCTGGGGAAATGGCACGAAGGCGGGCGGCTTCAATCTGGCGCGCGTCACCAATCCGGCCGCCGCCAATCCTCTGGCGCCGATCCTCGATACCGAGTTTCCGAGAGAAACGGTCAACTCCTTCGAAGTCGGTGTGAAGAGCGAGCTCGCCCAGAGAACCGTGCGGCTCAATGCCGACGTATTCGATCAGCAGTACCGGAACTTCCAGCTGAACACCTTTACCGGCATCGTGTTCGTCGTCAGCTCGCTCCCGGACTTGGATTCCAAGGGCGCCGAAATGCGCCTCGACTGGCTGACGCCGGTGTCGGGACTCAGTATCACCGGTGGGGTGGTCTACGCGGATACGGAGATCACCCAGTTCGGCGACGCGCTGTATCTTTTTGCCGCGAACCGCCAGAACAACCGCCTGTCGTTCTCGCCGCTGTGGTCGGGTGTGCTCTCGGCGTCGTATCAAGTGCCACTCACCTCATCACTGGCATTGCGGCTCAGTGCCGATGAGAAGTACAGCTCCTCCTACAACACGGGCTCCGATCTGGATCCGCTCAAGATTCAAGGGAGCTATGGAATACTGGATGCGCGCATCGGCGTCGGCCCCCCGGACGGGAACTGGACCTTCGAGGTCTGGGGCCAGAATCTCGCCGACAAGGGCTACTTTCAGGTCGCCTTCGACGCGCCCTTCCAGGGCCTTGCCGTACCGGGCTTCAATAATCAAATCGATGCTTTCGTAGGCGACCCGCGCACCTTCGGTGCCACCCTGCGCGTGAAGTTCTAGGGAGTTTCGCGTCCAGGCAGACTAGACTCGTGGGATCAGCAGCTCGTCAGGGATGCGCCTTCGGTATATGAGTAGCGTGCATTTCGAAGTCAACGGTGCAGTCGCCGTCCTGCGCCCGGATAATCCTCCGGTCAATAGTCTCGGCCACGAGCTGCGCCGCGCGATCGTGGAAGCGCTGGCACGCGCCGAGGACGACCCGGCCGTGCAGGCGATCGTCCTCATCGGCTCGGGCAAGGGGTTCTCGGGCGGCGCCGATATTCGTGAATTCGGTACGCCGAAGTCATTAGCCGCCCCGCACCTGCACGGGGTACTGCGGGCCGTCGAGGAGTGCACCAAGCCCGTGATCGCGGCGATCGACGGCATCTGCATGGGCGGCGGCCTGGAGCTCGCGCTCTGCTGCCACTACCGCATCGCGGCGGCGGGTGCCCGGCTCGCACTGCCGGAAGTCAAATTGGGCTTGCTTCCCGGCGCCGGCGGCACCCAACGCCTGCCGCGCCTCATCGGCGTCGAAGCGGCATTGAGCATGATCGTCTCCGGCGCGACCCTGAGCCTGGATAAGCTGCGCGGCACACCCTTGTTCGACGCCGTTGCGGAGGGCGATCTCACGATCTTCGCTCTCGAGTTCGCCCGCGCCGTGATCGCCGAGCGGCGCGGCATCAAGCGGGTCCGCGACCTCGCAATCCGGATGCCGAATGCCGAGGCGTACTTCCAATTCGCGCGCAACACGGTCAAATCCGTCGCCGGCCCCTACCCTGCCCCGCTCGCCTGTGTCGAAGCCGTCGCGGCAGCCGTGCAACAGCCGTTCGATTCCGGCCTCAAGCGCGAGCGCGAATTATTCGTGGGCCTCATGGCGACGCCGGAGTCGGCGGCGCTGCGACACGTCTTTCAAGCCGAGCGCGCCGCTGCCCACATCAAGGGACTTCCCGAATCGGTCGCCACTCGCCCGATCAGTCGCGTCGGCGTCGTCGGCGCAGGCACCATGGGTGGCGGCATTACGATGAGCTTCATCAATGCCGGATTACCGGTCACGCTGTTGGAGACGACCCAGGAGGCGCTCGACCGGGGACTGCTCAACATCCGGCGCAATTATCAGAGCGCGTTGCGCAAGGGATCGCTGACCGAGGCGAAGCTCGAGCAGCGGCTCGCGCTCATCACGCCCGCTTTGCAGTTTGAGACACTGCGCGGTGCGGACCTCGTAGTCGAGGCCGTGTTCGAGGATCTCGAAGTCAAAAGAAAGGTGTTCGAGCGGCTCGATGAGATCGTCAAGAGTGGCGCGATTCTCGCATCCAACACCTCGACCCTCGATCTCGATGTGATCGCCGGCTTCACCAGGCGTCCGCCGGACATCATCGGCCTGCACTTCTTCAGTCCCGCGAACATCATGCGGCTGCTCGAGGTCGTGCGCGGCGCGAAAACCGCGAACGACACCCTTGCCACGGCCATGGCTTTGGCGAAGACGATCGGCAAGATCGCAGTCGTATCGGGCGTTTGCGACGGCTTCATCGGCAACCGGATGGTGGCCCGCTACGGCATGGCGGCGCACGACCTGCTGGTGGCCGGAGCGCTGCCGCAGCAGATCGATGCGGCGCTGCAGAAGTTCGGCATGGCCATGGGCCCGTTCCGCATGGCCGATCTTGCCGGGCTCGATATCGGATGGGCGATTCGCAAGCGGCGCGCAGCGGAGTTTCCCGACGAGGACTTCTCCAATGTCGCGGACATTCTCTGCGAGGCGGGTCGATTCGGGCAAAAGACCGGCACGGGGTTCTATCGCTACGAAACCGGCGCGCGCGCGGCGCTACCCGATCCAGCGGTGACTGCGATCATTGAAACATTCCGGGAGAGCAAGGGCGTGGTGCCGCGCACCGTCTCGGATGCGGAAATTGTCGAGCGCTGCGTCTATGCGCTGATCAACGAAGGAGCCCGAATCGTCGACCAGGGCATCGCCCAGCGCAGCTCGGACGTCGACCTCGTCTACCTCAACGGTTACGGCTTTCCGGCTTACCGGGGCGGCCCCCTGTTCTATGCCGACAGCGTCGGCTTGATCACGGTGGCGCGCGGATTGAGTCGCATTGCGGCAGCAGCCGGTGCGCAGGCGGCGTTCTGGACGCCGGCGCCGCTCCTCGCCCGACTCGCGCGGGAAGGAAGGACATTCAGTGAATCGACGGGATCCTCCACGTGATTGAAGCCGTGATCGTCTCCACCGCGCGCACCGGGCTCGGCAAGAGCTGGAAGGGCGCCTTCAACATGACCTATGGCGCTACGCTTGGCGCGCATTCGGTGCGGCATGCCGTGATGCGGTCCGGCATCGACCCCGCCGAAGTCGAGGACGTGATCATGGGGTCGACGTTCGGCGAAGGCACCACCGGCGGAAATATCGCGCGGGCGATCGCTTTGCGCGCAGGGCTGCCCGTGACGACCGCGGGTTTGAGCATCAACCGCTTCTGCAGCTCGGGATTACAGTCGATCGCGATCGCGGCACAGCGCATCATGACCGAGGGCACGCAGGTCCTGGTGGCCGGCGGTCTCGAGAGCATTTCCTGCGTCCAAAACGAAGCCAACACCCACATGCGGGCCGATCCCTGGCTTCTCGAGCACAAGCCGACGCTCTACTGGTCGATGCTGCAAACCGCCGAGAACGTGGCCAAGCGGTATCAAATCTCGAAGCAGGCGCAGGACGAATACGGCGTGCGCAGCCAACTGCGCGCGGCGGCGGCGCAGGCCGCCGGCAAGTTCAAGGAGGAGATCGTGCCGATGACGACCACCATGGGCGTCGTCGACAAGGCAAGCGGCGCGATCCTGACGCGCGAGACGACCATCGACGCCGATGAGGGCATCCGGCCCGATACGACGCTCGAAGCCGTGGCCAAGATCCGACCGGCACTGCCCGGGGGCGTCATCACGGCGGGCAACGCCAGCCAATTCTCCGACGGCAGCTGCGCCTGCGTCGTCATGGAGCGCAGACTCGCGGAGCGGCGCGGCCTGAAACCCCTGGGGGTGTTTCGCGGATTCGCGATTGCCGGTTGCGAGCCGGACGAAATGGGCATTGGGCCGGTTTACGCGGTCCCGCGGCTGCTCGAGCGCACCGGCTACAAAGTGGGCGACATCGATCTCTGGGAGCTCAATGAAGCTTTCGCCTGCCAGGTGCTCTATTGCCGCGATCGCCTCGGTATTCCGGATGAGCGTTTGAACGTCAACGGCGGCGCGATCGCGGTCGGACATCCCTATGGCCTCAGCGGCGCACGCCTCACGGGTCATGCGCTCATCGAAGGCAAGCGTCGCGGCGCGAGGCTCGTGGTGGTGACGATGTGCATCGGCGGCGGCCAGGGGGCTGCGGGCTTGTTCGAAGTGACCTAAGACCGCAATGAACTTCTCGCACAGCGACAAGGTCCGCGAGCTGCAGCATCGGGTCGCCGCCTTCATGGAGAGGTTCGTTTATCCCGCCGAGAGCCGATTCCAGGATGAGCTGGCCAGCAACCGCCGCGGCGGAAACCCCTGGCTCGCGAGCGCGGTCGTCGAGGAGCTCAAGCGTGAGGGGCGGGCCGAGAAATTGTGGAATCTCTTCCTGCCGGACTCCGAGCACGGCGCCGGTCTCACGAATCTCGAATATGCGCCGCTGTGCGAGATCATGGGACGCTCACCGCTCGGTCCGGAAGCGTTCAATTGTTCGGCGCCCGACACGGGGAACATGGAGGTGCTGGCCCGCTACGGGTCGCCGGAGCAGCGCCAGCGCTGGCTCGAACCGCTGCTCGCGGGGAGAATCCGCTCCGGCTTCGCGATGACCGAGCCCGCGGTCGCCTCGAGCGACGCGACCAACATCCAGGCCGAGATCGCGCGCGACGGCGATCACTACGTGATCAACGGCCGCAAGTGGTGGACCAGCGGCGCCGCCGATCCGCGCTGCGAGATCCTGATCTTCATGGGCAGGAGCGACCCCGGTGCCGAGCGCCACAGCCAGCACTCGATGATCCTCGTGCCCATGAACACGCCGGGAGTGAGCGTAAAGCGCCAGCTCTCGGTCTTCGGCTACGACGACGCGCCCCACGGCCACAGCGAAATCGACTTCACCGACGTGCGCGTGTCCGCCGCGAATCTGCTGCTCGGCGAAGGGCGCGGCTTCGAGATCGCGCAGGGTCGGCTCGGGCCGGGCCGCATTCATCACTGCATGCGCCTCATCGGTCTCGCCGAGCGCGCGCTCGAGATGCTGTGCCGGCGTGCGCTCGAGCGCGTCGCCTTCGGCCGGCGTCTTGCGGAGCAAGGCGTGACGCTCGAGCGGATCGCCGAATCGCGCATCGAGATCGATCAGGCCCGATGGCTCGTGCTCAATGCCGCCTACATGATGGACACCGTCGGCAACCGCGCCGCCAGGAAGGAAATTGCGATGATCAAAGTCGCGGCGCCAGGGATGGCCTGCCGGGTGCTCGATTGGGCCATTCAGCTGCACGGTGGCGCCGGACTGAGCCAGGACTTCCTGCTCGCCCATGCCTATGCGGCCGCACGCTCGCTGAGGCTGGCGGACGGTCCGGACGAAGTCCACTGCGCGCAGATCGGCAAGCTCGAGCTGTCCCGGTACCGATCAGCCTGAGAGCGCACCGTGTCGGACAGACACTTCAAATTCTGGCCCGATCATTCGCGACGGCACCTGGATGCGCCGGCCACCAACCTGTTCTACAACCTCGAGGTATCCGCCCGGCGCTACCCGTTCAAAGCCGGTCTCGTCTACTACGACACGCCGATCGGCTTTGCCGAGATTCACGAGGAGGCGCAGCGGCTCGCAGGCTATCTCGAGCAGCGCTGCGGCGTGCGCAAGGGCGATCGCGTGCTGCTCTACATGCAGAACAGCCCGCAGTTCGTGATCGCCTATTACGGAATCCTGCGCGCCAACGCGGTCGTCGTGCCACTGAATCCCATGTACCTCACGCAGGAGTTTGTTCGCTGCGCCAAGGACGCGGGAGCGACCACGGCGATCATCTCGCAGGAGCTTTACCCGCGCATCGAACCACTGCTCGATTCGAGGGACCTCGAGCAGGCGATCGTCGCCGCTTACTCGGAGTATCTGAAACGACCCAGCGATCTCCCCCTGCCGGAGTTCATTGCGGCGCCGCGCCTCGAGCTTTCGCGGCCTGGCGTCGCGCTTTGGCGCGATGCACTCGCGAGTGACCTGCGGCCGGGCCCCCTGAGGGCAGGTCCCGACGATCTGTGCGTGATGCCCTACACCTCCGGCACCACCGGCGAGCCCAAGGGCTGCATGCATACGCACCGCAGCACCATGCATACGCTCGTGGCCTCGATGCGCTGGTTCACCGTGCAGCCTGAAATGACGATGCTCGCGGTCGCGCCCTTCTTTCACGTGACCGGCATGCAAGGCAGCATGAACGGCCCGCTCTACAACGGCAATACAGTCGTTCTGTTGCCGCGTTGGGACCGCGTGGCCGCCGCGGAGTGCGTGCAGCGTTATCGGGTCGCGAGCTGGACCGCCGTTCCGACGATGATCCAGGATTTCTTCCTGAATCCCAACATCGAGCGCTACGATCTCTCCTCGATCCGCAGACTGAGCGGCGGCGGCGCCGCGATGCCGGCCGCCGTGGCGCAGCGGCTGCTGCACCGGGGCATCACGTATTGCGAGGGCTATGGACTTACGGAAACCATGGCGGCGACGCACATCAACCCCCCCGATCGTGCGAAACAGCAATGCTTGGGCATACCGATATATAACGTCGATTCGCGGGTCATCGATCCCGCGACCGGCGACGAGCTCGCCGCCGGCGAGGTCGGCGAGATCGTGACTCACGGCCCGCAGGTGTTCCTCGGCTATTGGAACAAGCCGCAGGACAGCGCACAGGCGTTCATCGAGATCGACGGCAAACGCTTCCTGCGCACCGGCGATCTCGGCAGAGTCGACGAAGACGGCTATTTCTTCATGGTCGATCGCCTTAAGCGCATGATCAATGCGTCGGGCTACAAGGTGTGGCCGACCGAAGTCGAATCGTTGATGTATCAGCATCCGGCCGTGCTCGAGGCCTGCGTCATCGGCGCGAGCGATGCGCATCGCGGCGAGACCGTCAAGGCGTTCGTCGTCCTGCGGCCGGAGTGGAAGGGACGCGTCGAGGCTCCGGCGATCACGGGTTGGTGCCGCGAGAACATGGCGGCGTTCAAAGTCCCGCGGATCGTCGAATTCGTCGAGGCGCTGCCCAAATCCGGCAGCGGCAAGATCCAGTGGCGCGAACTCCAGGATCGCGAACGGCGGGCCGAGCGCAGCGCCACGACCGGGCGCGGTGCAACATGAGGGCGCTGCTCAGCCGCCGGCCCGGCGGCCCGGAGACTCTGGAACTCGGCGAGATTCCCGAGCCAGCGGCAGGTGCCGGCCAGGTCCGGGTCGCGGTGCGGGCCTGCGGTGTCAATTTCCCGGATTTGCTGCTCATTCAGGATCTCTATCAGGTCAAGTTACCGCGACCGTTCGCGCCCGGCGGGGAGATCTCCGGCATCGTCGATGCGCTCGGCACAGGCGTCGAGGGCTTGCGTGTCGGCGATCGCGTGCTCATGAGCCCGGTACGAAGCGGCATGGCGGAGAAGGTCGTCGGTCCCGCGGGAAACTGCTGGAAAATTCCCGATGCGATGCCGTTCGATGAGGCGGCCACGCTGCTTCTGACCTATGGCACCTCGCATCACGCGCTCAAGGATCGATCTCGGCTCGAGCCCGGCGAGACACTGCTCGTGCTCGGGGCCGCGGGCGGCGTCGGCCTCGCCGCCGTGCAATTGGGCAAGGCCATGGGCGCTCGCGTCATCGCCGCGGCTTCGACTGAAGTGAAACTCGCCCTCGCGCGCGAACACGGCGCCGATGAGACCGTGCAATACCCGGTGGGTGCGCTCGACAAAGCCGCTGCGCGCGCGTTGACGGAGCAGTTCAGGTCCGCCTGCGGCGCGAATGGCGCCCAGGTGATCCTCGATCCGGTGGGCGGCGATTACACGGAAGCGGCGCTGCGCGCGATCGGGTGGCAGGGACGGCATCTCGTCGTCGGTTTTACCGCCGGCATTCCCAAGCTGCCGCTCAATCTGACCCTGCTCAAGAGTTGTGAGGTCATCGGCGTCTACTGGGGCGACTTCACCGCGCGCCAGCCCCGGCAGCACGCCGCCAACGTCGCGGCACTCTTCGCGCTCTATCTCGAAGGCCGCCTCAAGCCGGCGGTCACCGAGCGCTTCGCGCTGCAGCGAGGAATGGAGGCGATCGCGAAGCTCGGGGCGCGCGATGCGCGCGGCAAGCTGGTCGTCATCATCGACTGAGACGCATTTCATGAATCTCGACTTCACCGCCGAAGAAGAATCCTTTCGCGCCGACGTCCGTGCGTTCCTCGAAGCGGAGCTTCCGGATGACATCCGCGCCAAAGTGCGCTTGGGAAGACGAATGCGCAAAGACGATCTGGTGCGCTGGCAGAAGATTCTCTACCGCCGGGGCTGGGGCGCCGGCATGTGGCCGCGGCGCTACGGCGGCTGCGATTGGAGCGTCGTCGAGCAGCACATCTTCGACGAGGAGGGTGCCGCGGCCTGCGCGCCGGGGCAGATCCCGTTCGCGTTGCGCATGGTCGCACCGGTGCTCATGAGCTTCGGATCCGCGGCGCAACAGAATTACTTCCTGCCACGCATCATTTCCGGCGAGGACTGGTGGTGTCAGGGGTATTCGGAGCCCGGTTCGGGGTCCGATCTCGCATCGCTGCGCACGAGCGCGGTGCGCGACGGCGCTCACTACCGCGTCAACGGACAGAAGACCTGGAACACGCTCGGCCAATATGCCGATTGGATCTTCTGCCTGGTGCGCACGAGCAGCGACGTGCGTCCCCAGCAAGGCATTTCGTTCCTGTTGATCGATATGAAATCACCGGGTGTCACCTTGCGTCCCATCACCATGGTCGACGGCGAACACGAGATCAACGACATCTTCCTCGATAACGTGCGGGTGCCGGTCGAAAACCTGGTCGGCGAGGAAAACAAAGGGTGGACTTACGCAAAATTCCTGCTGTCGCACGAGCGCACCAACAATGCGGGCATCGGGCATTGCAAGCGCGCGTTGAGGCGGCTCAAGGAAATCGCCACGCGCCAGCCGCATGACGGCCGCCCGCTGATCGAGGATGCCCGCTTCCGCGATCATATCGCGCAACTCGAGCTCGAGCTCGCGGCGCTCGAGATCACCAACCTGCGGGTGCTTTCGGCGGTCTCGCGGGAAGCGCGCGCTCCGGGGCCGGAGGTGTCGCTGCTCAAGATCAAAGGCTCGGAGATCATCCAGCAGCTCGCGGAGCTGCAAATGCACGCGCTCGGACACGATGCCCTGCCCTACTTGCGCGAGGCGCTCGAGGTGGACTGGGTGCCACCGCCGTTGCTCGCGGATCACTACGCCGAGTTCGCGCCGCCGCTGACGGCGCAATATTTCAACTACCGCAAGACCACGATTTATGCGGGCTCGACCGAGATCCAGAAGAACATCATTTCGAAACTCATCCTCGGTCTGTAAGCAGGTCTCGCATGGATTTTCGCCTGACAGAAGAACAACTCGCGCTGCAGGAGACGCTGCGACGCTATATCGGCAGACATTACGATTTCGAGCAGCGCCGCTCGCTCGCGCGCTCACCGCTCGGCTACTCCGCGGAAGCCTGGGGGCAATATGCCGAGCTTGGTCTGCTGGCGCTGCCCTATCCCGAGGAATTCGGCGGGCTCGGCGGCAGTGGTGTGGACATCTTGGCCGTCATGGAGCTCATCGGACAGGGACTGCTGCTCGAGCCGTATGTGAGTACGGTGGTGCTCTGCGGGGGACTGCTTCGCGATGCGGCGGCCCGCGACCTCAAAGAGACTCTGTTGCCGCAGATCGCCGCGGGAAATCTCAAGATCGCCCTCGCCGCCTATGAGGCGGCCGGCGGCTATGAGCTCGCGCACGTCGCTTCGAGCGCCGTCCGTGACGCCAAAGGCTGGCGGCTCGCGGGCCGAAAGTCCGTTGTGCTCGATGCCCCGTCGGCCGATTACTTTCTCGTCTCCGCGCGCAGCGACGGCGGTCTGACCGATGCCGAAGGTATCTCCCTGTTTGCAGTGCGACGTGACGCACCAGGATTGACGCTGCAAGCCTATGCCACCCAGTCCGGCGGCAGAGCCGCGGATCTGCAGTTGCAGGATGTGCCGGTCGCCGACGACGCCGTAATCGGCGCGCACGGACGGGCGCTGCCCATCATCGAGCGCGCCGTCGACCAGGGCATCGCCGCGCTCTGCGCCGAAGCGATGGGTATCGTGACGGCGCTCAATGAGGCGACGCTCAATCATTTGAAGACCCGCAAGCAGTTCGGCACCGTGATCGGGAGCTTCCAGGCGCTACAACATCGAATGGTCGACATGTACATCGCCGCCGAGCAGACCCGTTCGATGGCGATCATCGCGGCACTGCAAGCCGGCAGCGACGAGCCCGCGGCTCGCCGCCGCGCCATATCGGGCGCCAAGGCTTATATCGGAAAGGCCGCGCGCTTCGTCGGCCAGCAGGCCGTCCAGCTTCACGGCGCGATGGGTGTGGTTGACGAGCTCAACGTCAGCCATTACTTCAAGCGCCTCACGATGATTGACATGACGTTCGGCGACGCCGATCATCATCTGGCGCGCTTCAGCGAAGCGCTTCGAGTCGAAGCGGTGGGAGCCAACACGTGAAGTTCAATCGCGATCGCCTGATTCTTGGACTCTATGTGCTCGCGCTCATCGTCGTCACCGAGCTCCTGAGCATCCATCTCCAACTGCCGGCATGGCCGGCATTCGTGGCCTGGGTCCTTTTCTTCGGCGAACACATGGACCCGAAGAGCGCGCCGCCCATTCTGATCGGCGCCGCCGTCGGTATCGGACTCGTAATGCTCGCACCAATCGTCATCGGCCTGCTCGCGCGCCTCATCGACCCGCAGTGGAGCCGACTGACTTACATTTTGGGCGCTGTTTACGCGATTTTCGCGTTCGGCGAGATGATCCCGCTGATTCTCAACAACCATACCTTCATGTTCTTCACGGTCGCGGGCCTTGCGTTGACGGCGCCAAATCCCAATCCCCACCTCTGGCTGCTCATGGAGGCGGCGGGCGGCGGACTGCTGATCGGCGCCACGGTCATCGCCGGCAGGATCATCGCAAGACCGCGCACGGCGGGGGCAGCGACCTGAATGGAACGCGAAATGGCTGCTTCGGTGAAACAGCAAGTCAGCGCCGCCGAATGGGACATGCGGGTGAATCTTGCGGCCGCCTATCGGCTGGTTGCGCTCTACGGCTGGGATGACCTCGTGTTCACTCACGTGTCGGCGCGCGTTCCCGGATCCGAGCATCATTTTCTGATCAATCCCTACGGCATGATGTTCGAGGAAATCACGGCCTCCTCGCTCGTCAAAGTCGACCTCGGTGGCCGCAAGGTCATGGACTCGCCCTATGAAATCAATCCGGCCGGCTTCACGATTCACAGCTGCATTCATGCGGCGCGAGAGGATGTCGCGTCCATCATGCACATCCATTCACTGAACGGCGTCGCTGTTGCAGCCCAGCAGCAGGGGCTGCTGCCGATTTCCCAGCAATCCCTGTTCGTGCTTTCGTCGTTGGCCTACCACGACTACGAGGGCGTCGCGCTCAATACGGCCGAGCAGCCGCGCCTGGCCGCGGACCTCGGCAACAAGTCCTATCTGATGCTGCGCAATCACGGGCTCCTGACGGCCGGCTCGTCACCCGCGGACGCCTTCCTCTACATGTATATCTTCGAGGCCGCGTGCGCCATTCAGGTACGAGCTCAGAGCGGCGGCCAGGAACTCATCCGAGTATCCGAACCCATTCTCGCCGGCATCCGGGCCGCGGCGAGAGAGGTAACGCGAGGATTGGGAAGCAGCCTCGCGTGGCCGGGGCTGCTGCGAAAGCTGGATCGATCGAATCCCGGGTACCGCGAATAGCCGCACAGATCCGCGGGTCGGATCGTCCGCAGGACTGACTAAGCGGAAGTTCGCCCGGTCGCCGAGGCGCGCGGTAGTCAGCAGAGACTGACTTTTCCCTGGTTTCCTGCGATAGGGCGATCATCTTTTGGTGTCTAAATGTAGTCACTAAATACTTGCATTTAT
>JBOIAQ010000007.1:0-129420 GCA_050739115.1 Steroidobacteraceae bacterium
CCCTCGAGGGGCGCGGCGGCGGCGGCGGCTTCCGCGGCCACCGGCTCCGGCTCCGCGGCACGCGGCGCATGGACGGAGACCACCGGCGTGTTGCGATGCGCCAGCTCCGGGATCGTGACCCCGGGTGGCAATGGAATGTCGGCGAGGAACTTGGTGTCGTGCAGACTCATCTCGGACAGGTCGAGCTCGAGGAACTCCGGCAGGTCCTTCGGCAGGCAGCTCACCTCGATGTCGGTGCGCATGTGCGACACGATGCCGCCCTGCGTCTTCACGCCGGGGCTGATGCTCTCGCCCTTGAAGTGAATCGGCAGGTGCAGCCGGATCACCTCGTTCTCGATGACCCGCTGCAGGTCGACGTGCACGACCACGTTTCGGGCCGGATGCATCTGCACGTCCTTGACGATCGCCTCCTGCGTGGTGTCGTCGATCTTGAGCTGCACGATCGAGGAGTAGAAGCGCTCGTCACCGATCATGGTGAGGAGGTTCTGCTGATCCAACACGAGCGGTTGCGCCTCCTTGTGACCGCCATAGAGGACGGCCGGAACCTTGCCCGCGTGGCGCAGGCGGCGGCTCGCACCTTTGCCTTGGCTCCCGCGCGGGTCGGCCCCGAAAGTGAATGAAATACGCATGATGATCTCCAACGTTGATACGAACACGTGCCGCGCTCGCGACCAAGTGCGACACAACCCAAATTCAGTCCACGTATAGCGAGCTTACCGATTCCTCGTCGCGGATCCGGCGGATGGTCTCCGCGAGGAGCGCCGCGACCGAGAGCTGGCGGATGCGGCTGCAGCCGCGCGCCGCGGTCGAGAGCGGAATGGTGTCGGTCACGACCAGCTCATCGAGCCCCGACTGCGAGATCCGCTGCACGGCATCGCCCGAGAGCACGGCGTGCGTGATGTAGGCGATCACCTTGGTGGCGCCCTCGTCCTTCAGCGCCTGCGCCGCATGACAGAGCGTCCCGGCCGTGTCGATCATGTCATCGACTAGCACGCAGCTCTTGCCCTTGACCTCGCCGATGATGTTCATCACTTTCGACTCGTTCGGCCGCGGACGGCGCTTGTCGATGATGGCGAGCTCCGCATCATCGAGGCGCTTGGCGAACGCCCTCGCCCGCACCACGCCGCCGACATCCGGCGAGACGACGACGACGTTGCGATACGCCTGCTTCCAGGCATCGCCGAGCAACACCGGCGAGGCATACACGTTATCGACCGGAATGTCGAAAAATCCCTGGACCTGTTCGGCGTGCAGATCGATGGTGAGCAGACGGTTCACGCCGGCGCTCGAGATCATGTTGGCCACGAGCTTCGCCGTGATCGCCGAGCGCGTCGCCCGCGGCCGCCGATCCTGGCGCGAGTAGCCGAAGTACGGCACGACCGCGGTGATACGCGCCGCGGAGGCGCGGCGGCAAGCATCCACCATGACGAGCAGCTCCATCAGCGTGTCGTTGGCGGGTGGACAGGTCGGTTGCACGATGAAGACGTCGCGGCCGCGCACGTTCTCCATTAGCTCGATCTTCACCTCGCCATCGCTGAACCGGCCGACATCCGCGCGCCCGAGCGGCGTCTGCAGATGCCGCGCGATGTCGGTCGCCAGTACCGGATTCGCGTTGCCGGCAAACAGCGCCAGTGTGTCGCTCGTCGTCATAGACTCGTCGGACCGACCGCCTCAGTATCGATGGCTGGGGTGGAAGGATTCGAACCTCCGAATGGCGGGATCAAAACCCGCTGCCTTACCACTTGGCGACACCCCAACGTTGCTAACAGCTTGGCTCACAGGGAACGATGCGCCGGTGAGATATCAAGTCCCCGCGCCACGAAGCTCGTCCACTCGTCCGGTACCCGCGCCGCGATGCGCTCCGCCTCGATGGCGCTCGCGCAGGACGCGAAGATACAGGAGCCGGTCCCCGTCAGCCGTGCCGGCACATATCGCGACAGCCAATCGAGCGCCGCCGCCACTTCGGGGCAGCGCGCCCGCACCACCGGCTCGCAATCGTTGCGACCACCGGCCTCAAAAAAGGCGCGTATTGTGATGAGGGGGGAATTTCGTGTCAATTCAGGGCTCTGGAACACCTCACGGGTGCTCACCCCGATCCCGGGATTAATGATGACATACCAGCACGGCGGGAGCTCGATCGGCGCCAGGCGCTCCCCCACCCCCTCCGCCCAAGCGGAGAAACCTCTAACAAATACAGGCACATCCGCGCCCAGGGGCAACCCGAGCCGGGCCAACTCCTCGATGGGGAGCTGGCAGCCCCAAAGATGGTTCAGGGCGAGCAGAGTCGTCGCGGCATCGGAGCTGCCGCCGCCCAAGCCCCCGCCCAAGGGGATGCGCTTGTGCACCCTTAGTGTTGCGCCGAGTGCGCTACCCGATGCGGCCTGCAAGCGGCGGGCGGCGCGCACCACGAGATCCGCTGCCGCGGGCACTTCGGCAGCCCCTTCCGGCCGCTCGATCACACCATCGTCACGGACGGTTGCCGCGACGCTATCGCATAGATCGATGAGCTGAAACACGGTCTGCAGCTCGTGATAGCCATCCGCTCGCCTGCCGGTGATGTGCAGGAAGAGATTCAGCTTGGCCGGCGCCGGCCACACGGTTTCCGGATATCTCAAAGCTGCCAGCCGTCCACGACCATCCGCACCCGCACTCCCGCCCGGCGGAGCGTCATTAGTCGGGGCAACCACTCGGCGCCCACCGGCATGTAAGCGGTGTAAGAGATCTGCCACCCTTCCTGATCGAGACGGGCGAGGCGCTGCTGGGGATCGAGCTTCACGGACGCAGCCGCGGCCGGATCCGGCACGCCCAGAACCCAATACCTCAGGCTCGTGAGCGGCGGCTCGAAACCGAGCTTGTCCTCGAGCTCCAACCGCGCCTCGGCGGCACCCAAGCGCTTGCCGCTTGAGGTGACGACACTCAGATTGCCGCTATCCGCGGTCACTTCCACCCCGCCGGCGCCGAGCGGCCCGGTGAGGGCGAGATGCGTCACGACGCCGGCTTGTCCCCAGCGAAGCCCCGCATTGAACCCCTGTTTGCCGACGGCGACCGCGATTCGCCCATTGAGACGAAATCGGTCGAGGGATTGCAGCGTGGGTCGGCGCACGTTCCAGGCGAGCGCGGGCGCCGGAGCGACGGGTACCGTCTGGCAGCTCACGAGCATCGAGACGAGAGCCAAGACCAGAGCAGCGCCGGCCCAAGGAAAGCCGGCCGGGACGAGTCCGCTGCTACGTCGCATTCGGTATGAAATGGGCGACGACCGCCCGCAGCGGCTTGGAGTCGGGATCGCGCGCCAGCGCCTCAGCCCAAACCTTGCGCGCCGCCTGCTGCCGCCCGGCCACCCACAATGCCTGGCCCCAGTGGGCCGCGATCTGCGCATCGTGGCTGATGTCATAGGCGCGCTCGAGCGACGGCAGGGCGCCGGTCGCATCGCCGCGGCGGAAGCGCACCCAACCCAGACTGTCGAGCACCGCGGGATTGTCGGGCATATGCTCGAGCGCCTGGCGGATGAGCGATTCGGCATGCGGCAGGTCGCGGCCGTGATCCGCCAGGGTGTAGCCGAGGGCATTCAACAGCGTGGGATCATCGGGACGCTCAGTCAGAAGCTGCTGCAGCGCCTGCACCGACGCGCTCACACGTCCGGCCTGCTCGAGGATGATCGCGCGCTCGTACTCGAGCGCCGGATGTTGGGGATGAGATTGGAGGCTCGCGTCCAACAACTTCAGAGCCGCCTCGGCCTCGCCGTGATCGCCGAGGAGCTGCGCCTCCGCGACCGTCAGATCAACCGCGTCTTCGGGATGCTGCCGCGCATATTGCGCGAGCAGGGCGAGCGCCCTGACGCGCTGATGCGAGACCAACAGCAACGCGGCCGCCTTCTCGCGCGCCTCCAACGCGAGCGAGGAATCGGCGAGCTTGCCGTATCCGGCAAGCGCGGCGGCAACATCGCCCTCCCGCGCGGCGATGTCCGAGAGGTACATGAGCGTCGTCTCGTCCGCCTCGCCGCTTTCGGCAAGATCGGCGAAACGTTGCTGCGCCTCATCGAGGTCGCCTGAATCGTACGCCAGCACCGCGAGGCGCTGATCCACCTCCGCGCGCGCGGCATCGGTCGAGCGCAGTCGCTCGAGCTCCTGATGAGCATCTTCGACCCGACCGAGCTCCTCGTAAACGTCGGCCAGCTCGAACATGCCGCGCTGCGGGTAAGCGCGCAGCGAGCGCTGGGCCACCGCGATCGCTTTCGCCGGCTCACCCAACACGACATAGGCGCGCGCGAGCAGCCGGCTCGCCTGCAGATCCTTCGGGCTCTCCCGGACCGCCTGCAGCGCATAACGCTCGGCGCTGCGCGCGTCATACGCCTCGAGCGCCAACTCAGCGAGCAGTGTCAGTCTCGCGGGCGACGCGTTGGCGGTGTCGACCAGGCCGTTCAGCGCCGCAAACACCTCCGGAGCGTCGGACTCCTCGAGCAGAAGCGCGGTGAGATCGGCGACGGCCCGGTCCCGTCCCTGCGCCCCCGAGCCGCGCGTCGTGCCGCCGCGCACCGCGGGTGCGCTGAGAAACGCCTTCACCGCTGCCCGCGCATCGGCAATGCGATAGAGCTTCAGCGCCACGGTGGCATACAAGGCGTCGGCTTCGCGGCTTTGCGGCGCCAGCTCCCGCCAGCGTTGCACCGAGCTCCAAGCGGCCGGGAGGTCCTCGCAGGCCAGCGCGACCTCGCTGGCCCGCTGTGCCACGGGCGCCGAGGCCAGCGCCGCGGCCCTGGCGTAAGTCGCGGATGCGGTCTTGCAATCTCCCCGTTGCAGCGCGATCTCCGCGACGATCGTGAGAGCCGCGGGATCGGCCTTGGGTGGCGGCGGTTTGGCGGCCGGCACGGTGGCGCATCCGGCGATAAGCGCCAGAGAGACGGTCACGAAGGGGGGCAGCAGGTTACGCACGCTGGTCACTATAACCGCCCGGCGCATATGACGCTCCTTGTCACAGCCCGCGGCAATCCGGAGAATGCCGCGCCTTCGTTGACCCGACCCATGCCATGAAGGAATCCATCCGCCAGCGGCTCGAGAAGCTGTCCGATCGCTTCGAGGAGGTCGGCCGGCTGCTCGCCACTGCCAATATCGCCGGCGGCTCGCCGCAATTCCGAGACCTTTCGGTCGAGTACGCGCGACTCGAGCCGCTCGCCGAGCGGCTGCGTCGCTACCTTGAGCTTGAGCGTGACCTTGCCGCCGCGCGCGAGATGCTCACCGATGCGGATCCGGACATGCGATCCCTCGGTGCCGAGGAGGTCGGGCGGCTGCAGTCGAGCCTCGCCGTCACCGAATCGGAGCTGCGTGCACTGCTCCTTCCCAAAGACCCGTGCGATGACAAGAGCCTCTTCCTCGAGGTACGCGCCGGGACCGGCGGCGACGAAGCCGCCATTTTCGCCGGTGACCTCTTTCGCATGTACGCGCGCTATGCCGAGTTCAAGGGGTTCACGGTCGAGGTGCTGAGCGAGAGCGCGGGCGAGCACGGTGGCTACAAGGAGATCATCAGCCGGATCGCCGCTCCCGGGGCATTCTCCCGCCTGAAGTTCGAGTCCGGCACTCACCGCGTGCAGCGCGTCCCGGCGACCGAGGCGCAGGGCCGCATCCATACCTCCGCATGCACGGTGGCCATCCTGCCGGAACTCGATGAGGTCGAGGTAGCGATCAATCCCGCGGACCTGCGCATCGACACGTACCGCTCCTCGGGCGCGGGCGGACAGCACGTGAACAAGACCGACTCCGCGGTGCGCATCACCCATCTGCCGAGCGGCATCGTGGTCGAGTGTCAGGACGAGCGCTCACAGCACAAGAACCGCTCCCGGGCGATGCAGCTGTTGCGAGCACGCCTGCTCGCCGCCGAGGAGGAGAAGCAGCGCAGCGCTCAGGCGCATTCTCGGCGGCTGCAGGTGGGCAGCGGCGATCGATCGGAACGGATTCGCACCTACAACTTCCCGCAGGGCCGGGTCACCGATCACCGCATCAATCTGACACTGTACAAGCTGCCGCAGATCATGAACGGGGATCTCGACGAATTGCTCGACGCCCTGCAGCAGGAGCACCAGGCGGAGCTTCTCGCCGAGCTCGATTGAGCCGCGGGACGAGCGCAGCGCAACTGCGCTTACGTTTCGATTCGCAATCGGCGGAACCACGCCTCCGTGCCGTGGTGCTGCAGGGCGATGTGCCCCTCCTCCAGATGCGCGAACTGCGGCCACTCGCGAAACTTGCTGTGGGCGATCCGCTCCTTCAGCTCCTCGCTCTCGAGATCATAGCCCAGCACCTGGCTGTCATCGATCCAATGCTGAACGCGGCTGCCCTGCACGATCAGCCGCGCGCTGTGGTAGGCGTTGGCGACGTGGCGCTGGTCGCGCCATGGCGCGATGAGCCCGTAGAGCGCGCCACAGGAAGCGAGCGCATTCGCGCCATCCTGGTGATGCTCGTCATCGAGAAGCTGCATCTCCGGGCCGGACTGCCAAGAATGCTCGAGCTCCTCGGCGACCCGATACAGCACCCCGGAACTGCCGGCTCGCGGCAAGCGCCACTCGAAGGAGAGAGTGAAATCGCGGAAGCGCTCGCGCGTGACGAGATCCACGGGCGGTCCGGCCGCGAGCGCCCGCAGCACGTTATCGTCCAAGCTCCAGCTTCGCTGCGGGAACTGTGCCTGGCAGTATCCCCGGCAGTCTGCGGCGGTCAATTCGCGCTCAGCCATGGAGTTGGTTTCGTTTTCGGAAGGACAGCTTCCGCCTGCAATGCCCGTACCCGCGAATCATATGCGCCGCACGATCCGGCTCGATCGATCTATCGCCGTTGCTTGACGTCCTGCAAATAGGCCGCGCCGCCGAGGTTGCGCATCTGGCCGAGGATCCACCCCTGCTTCCACAGCACGAAACGTGACGGCCGCTCGACGTGCCAGTGCACCGGGTCCGGCAGCACGGCCGCGAGCAGCGCCGCCTGGCTCGCCGTCAGGCGCGTGGCGGGCTGGTGATAGAAATGGCGCGCGGCCGCCTCGACGCCATAGATGCCGCGACCGAACTGCGCGACGTTGAGATAGACCTCGAGGATCCGCTCCTTCGGCCACAGCGCCTCGAGCAAGACCGTGAAGTACGCCTCGATCCCCTTGCGCACGAAGCTGCGGCCCGGCCACAGAAACAGGTTTCTCGCCACTTGCTGGGAAATCGTGCTCGCCCCGCGCAGCCGCCTGCCGCGCTCGGCCGCGCGCACCGCGCCGCGGATGGAACGGAAATCGAACCCGTAGTTGAAGGGAAAGGTCTGATCCTCCGAGGCGATCACCGCGAGCGCCGCCTCCGGCGAGATGCGCTCGAGACTCACCCAGTGATAGTCGGTGCGGTAGCCCTTCTCACCCGCGCGCAACGCCTCGACGCGCGCCTCCAGCATGAAGGCGCTGGTCAGGGGCGGGATCCACCGCAGCAGCAGCACCGGCACGACCGTGAGGACGAGCCAGGCGACGATCGCAAGCAGGATCCAGCGCCGAAAGCGTCCCCCAACCGCTCCGCTCATCTACGTCATGTCAGTGCGCCGGCTGCTCCGCACGTCGCGCGGATACGATCAGCACTTCCTCGAGCGGTGTGTCCTGATAACCCTGTCGGCGACCGGTTTTGACAGCCGCGATCTTGTCGACGACGTCCATCCCCGCCGTCACGCGCCCGAAGACGGCGTAGCCGAAGTCCCGCGCGCTGTGGTCGAGAAACTCGTTGTCGGCGAGATTGACGAAAAACTGCGAGGTAGCGCTGTCGACCTCGCCGGTGCGCGCCATCGAGAGCGTGCCGCGGGTGTTCTTCAGTCCATTCTTCGCCTCGTTGCGGACCGGCGCATGCGTGCGCTTGTTGCGAAACTGCGCATCGAGGCCCCCGCCCTGGATGACGAAGCCCGGTACGATACGGTGAAAGAGCGTGCCCTCGAAATGCCGCTCTTCGACATAGCGCAGAAAATTCTCCACGGTGAGCGGCGCCTCCTTCGCGAAGAGCTCCACCGTGAAAGCGCCATGCGAGGTTTCGAATAGAATCAGGGATGTGTCGGCCATTGGCCCTCCGTCATGCGTTCGCAGCCCGCGAGATCGCGGTGGGAGCGTACTTGAGCGAAGCCGCGCGTCACAAGCTCGCCCGCAAGCGCGGCCGACTGCGTTGCGCCGTGCTCGAGCAGGAGCCACCCGCCGGGCTCGAGGTGTCCGGGAGCCGCGCGGATGATGCTGCGCAATGCGGCGAAGCCTTCCGCCGCCGCGACCAGCGCGAGCCGAGGCTCATGCATGAGCCCCGGCTGCGCGAGCGCCGGGTCGTCGACCGCGATGTACGGCGGATTGCTCAGCAGCAGATCGAACGAGCGCCCGGCGAGGCAGTCCAACCAGTCCCCCTGCACCAGCTCCACGCGGCTCAATCCGAGCCTCGATGCGTTGGCTCGGGCGAGCGCCAGGGCCTCCGGCGAAATGTCGGTGGCCGTGACCCGCCAGCCCGGCTGCGCGCTGGCAAGAGCGAGCGCGATCGCGCCCGAGCCGGTGCCGAGATCGGCCACCCGCGCATGCGGCTCGGGACGAAGCGCGAGCGCCCGCTCGACGAGGAGCTCGGTTTCCGGACGCGGGACGAGAACGGCCGGATCGACGTCGAGCTCGAGCGTCCAGAAGTCCTTGCGGCCGAGGATGTAGGCGACGGGCTCGCCGGAGGCTCGCCGCTCGATGAGCTCGATAAACCGCCGCGCGGCCTCCCACCGGGGAATCTCCTCGGGATGCGAGCGCAGCCGCGCGCGGGAGGCACCGAGCGCCTGAGCGAGCAGCAGCTCGGCATCGAGCTCGGGGGTCGCGCCCGGATCTGAAGTTTGCGCCCTCCTCAGAATCTGCACACCGCAGGCGAGCAGCTCGAGCGCCGTCGCGGTTTCGTATTGGATAGCCGTCGTGGTCATCGCGACGCTAAGATGCCCTCATGCCGAATGCCCTGTATCCACCGCGGAAGCCTCGATCGTTCGCGGAGTTGCTCGATGCCGTGTTGCAGATCTTCCGCCTGTCGCTGCTCAAGTGCCTGCCCTACGCCACCTTGGCCATCATCTCCGGACAGCTGTGGATGCTCTACTATGAGTCGCACGGCCGCCTGCCCGTTCTCGACGGCAACGACCCGATCGGGGTTGCACTATACGGGGCCGGAACGCTGGTCTTCGTCATGTTGTCGATGACGATACTGCTACGCCAGTCCACCATCGCCGCGGGCCGGCCCGTGACGGCCTCCGCCGATCTTCTCGATACCCTGAAGCGGGCGCCCGCCATCGTCGCGATCTCCCTGCTCGCAGGAGCCGCGGTCGCCGTGCTCATACTGCCCGCGCTTGCGCTCGCACCGCCCTACCGGATCGCCGGTACCCTCGTGATGCTGGCGCCTGCCATCTATGTCTGGATCGTCTTGCAATTCTCCCTCCCGGCGCTGGTGCTCACCCGCAAGGGCGTGCTCGCGAGTCTCGCCTACAGCTTCAGGCTCGTGCGCGGCAACTGGTGGCGGGTTGCCGCGATCTATGGCACCGGTATGGCGATCATCCTGGCGCTCTGGACTCTCGTCGCCACGCTCCTCGCCGTAGCGCTATCCGACAATGGCGCCGGCGACGCTGCGATCGCTCGGGCGATCACCTCCGCGGCGACCCTCGCCGTTTTCGCGGTTGGGCTGACGTTCTACTCAGCGCTGACTCTGGCTCTGTTCGGTGATCTCGAGGTCCGCAGAATGACGAGCCGATCCGAGTGAGGCCTCACTGTTTCGACGAATTCGCCCGCGTGGGCCAGGCGCGCGAAGGGTCCGTTCCCCTCGAGCACGAGGGGGTACCTCAAGGCTCGTAGCCGAGGTTGGGCGACAGCCACTTCTCCGCCTGCTCGAGCGTCATGCCCTTGCGCCGCGCGTAATCCTCCACCTGATCGCGCGCGATCTTGCCCACCGCGAAGTAATACGCCTCCGGGTGCGCGAGATACCAGCCGCTCACCGCCGCGGTCGGATACATGGCGTAGGAATCGGTAAGACGGATGCCGGTCCGGCGCTCGACATCGAGCAGCTGCCAGAGCTTCGCCTTCTCGGTGTGATCCGGACAGGCGGGATAGCCCGGTGCCGGGCGAATGCCCCGATACGCCTCGTGCGTGAGCTGATCGTTCGTGAGCGACTCCTCGGCGGCGTAGCCCCAGAGCTCGCGCCGTACCCGCTCGTGAAAGTGCTCGGCCGCCGCCTCAGCGAAGCGATCGGCCAACGCCTTGAGCATGATGCTCGAGTAATCATCGTGCGCCCGCTGGAAGCGGGCGATGTGCTCCTCGATGCCGAATCCCGCCGTCACCGCGAATGCGCCGATGTAGTCGCGCACGCCGCTCGACTTCGGAGCGACGTAATCCGCAAGGCACTCGTGCGGCTGGCCGGGCGGCTTGCCCTTTTGCTGGCGAAGGAATGAAAGCGTCGCAAGCACTTGGCCGCGCTCCTCGTCGGCGTAGACCTCGACATCGTCGCCGACCGCGCTGGCCGGGAAGAGGCCCACCACGGCCCGCGCCTCGAGCCAGCTCTCGGCGATGAGCTGCTTCAACATGCGACGGGCATCGGCGTAGAGATTGCTCGCCGCCTCGCCGACCTTGGGATCGGTGAGCACCTCGGGAAACTTCCCGGTCAGCTCCCAGGCGTGGAAGAACGGCATCCAGTCGATGTAGCCGAGGAGCTCCCCGAGCGGATAGGTCTCGAACGTGCGCACGCCGGGAACCCGCGGCGCCGCGGGCGTGTAGCCGGCCCATTGGATGCGGCGGCGGTCGGCTCTCGCCTGAGCGATGCTGAGCTCCGGCGCCTTCACCTTCCTGCCGGCGTGCTGCTCGCGCCGCCGCTCGTGCTCCTCGTTGACTTTCGCGACGAACGGCGCGCGCTGCGCCACATTGACGAGCGTCTGGCAGATGCCCACCGCGCGCGAAGCATCCTTCACGTAGACGACGGCCGAGCGGTACTGCGGCGCGATCTTCACCGAGGTATGCGCCGGCGAGGTGGTGGCGCCGCCGATGAGCAGCGGCAGCTCGAAGCCCTGCCGCTGCATCTCGCGGGCGACGTTCACCATCTCATCGAGCGAGGGGGTGATCAGCCCGGAGAGTCCGATGAAGTCGGCATTCTCGCGCCGCGCGGTATCGAGAATCTTCTCGCACGGCACCATCACGCCGAGGTCGATGATCTCGAAGTTGTTGCATTGCAACACCACGCCGACGATGTTCTTGCCGATGTCGTGCACGTCGCCCTTGACCGTCGCGATCACGACGCGCCCGTTCGTACGCCGTCCGCCGGAGGCGCCCTTGCTCTGCTCGATGTAAGGTATGAGATGCGCGACCGCGCGCTTCATGACGCGCGCGCTCTTGACCACCTGTGGCAGGAACATCTTTCCCGCGCCGAAGAGGTCGCCGACCACGTTCATGCCGTCCATCAACGGGCCTTCGATGACCTGCAGCGGCCGCTCGAAGGCGAGCCGCGCCTCCTCGGTGTCCTCGATGACGAAGTCATCGATGCCTTTGACCAGCGCATGCTCCAGACGCTTGGCGACCGGGAGCGAGCGCCACTCGAGATCCTCCTTACGTTTCGCGCCCGCCTCGCCCTTGTAGCGCCCGGCGATCTCGAGCAGTCGCTCCGTCGCATCGGAGCGTCTGTTGAGAATGACGTCCTCGACCGCAGCGCGCAGCTCCGGCGCGATCTCCTCGTAGATCGCGAGCTGGCCGGCGTTGACGATCCCCAGGTCCATGCCGGCCGCGATGGCGTGATAGAGAAACACCGAGTGCATCGCTTCGCGCACCGGGTCGTTGCCGCGAAAGGAGAACGAGACGTTGCTCAGGCCGCCGCTCACCAGCGCATGCGGCAGGAGGCTCTTGATGCGCCGCGTCGCCTCGATGAAGCCGAGCGCGTAACCGTTGTGCTCCTCGATACCGGTCGCCACCGGGAAGATGTTGGGATCGAAGATGACGTCCTCCGGCGAAAAGCCCTCGCGCGTCAGCAGGCGGTAGGCGCGCTCGCAGATCGCCACGCGGCGCTCGACCGTGTCGGCCTGCCCCTTCTCGTCGAAGGCCATGACCACGGCCGCGGCGCCGTAACGGCGCACCTTGCGGGCGTGCTCGAGGAAGATCTCCTCGCCCTCCTTCAGGCTGATGGAGTTGACGATGCCCTTGCCCTGCAGGCACTTGAGGCCCGCCTCGAGCACGCTCCACTTCGATGAATCCAACATGACCGGCACCCGGGCGATGTCGGGCTCCGCGGCGATGAGCTGCAGGAACCGCACCATGGCCGCCTCGGAATCGAGCATTCCCTCGTCCATGTTGATGTCGATGAGCTGCGCGCCGCTCGCGACCTGCTGGCGCGCCACCTCGAGCGCCGCCGCGTAATCGCCCGCTTCGATGAGCTTGCGGAATCTGGCGGAGCCGGTGACGTTGGTCCGCTCACCGACGTTGACGAAGAGCGACTCCTCGTCGATCGCGACCGGCTCGAGACCGGCGAGCCGTGTCCTGATCGGTACGGTCGGAATGGCGCGCGGCGCGCAGCGGCCGAGCTCCTGGTGCAGCAGGCGGATGTGCTCGGGAGTCGTGCCGCAACAGCCGCCCAGGATGTTGACCAGGCCCGAGGCTGCGTAGTCCCGCAGGATCTCCGCGGTCTCGGCCGGCGCCTCGTCGTATTCGCCGAAGGCGTTCGGCAGGCCGGCGTTCGGGTAGGCGCACACCCGCGTGTCGGTGACGCGCGCGAGCTCCTGCACGTACGGGCGCAGCTGCCGTCCGCCGAGCGCGCAGTTCAGTCCCACCGCCAGCGGCCGCGCGTGGCGGATCGAATTCCAGAAAGCTTCCGCGGTCTGGCCCGAGAGAATCCGCCCGGAGGCATCGGTGATGGTGCCGGAGATCATGATCGGCACTTCGACGCGAGCTTCATCGAACAGCGACAGCGCCGCGTAGATCGCCGCCTTGGCATTGAGGGTATCGATCACCGTCTCGATGAGCAGCAAATCGACGCCGCCGAGAAGGAGCGCGCGCGCCGCATCGAGATAGGTCGCCGCGAGCTCATCGAAGGAAGTGCTGCGGTAGCCGGGATCGTTCACATCCGGCGACAGCGAGCACATGCGGCTGGTGGGCCCCAGCGCTCCCGCCACGAACGCCGGGCGGCCGGCGGACTTCGCGTACTCGTCGGCAGCGGCGCGCGCCAGACGGGCGGCGCGATAGTTGAGCTCCGGCACCAATGCCTCCGTACCGTAATCGGCTTGCGACACGGAGTTGGAGTTGAAGGTGTTGGTTTCGATGATGTCGCAGCCCGCTTCGAGATAGGCGCGATGGATGCCGGCGATGACATCGGGCCGCGCGAGCGTCAGGATATCGTTGTTGCCCTTGAGGTCGCGGCCGTGATGCAGAAAGCGCTCGCCGCGGTAGTCGCGCTCATCGAGCCGATGCTGCTGCACCATCGTACCCATCGCGCCATCGAGGAGCACGATGCGCTCATCGAGCACACGCTTCAGGCGCTCGATGCGCTCCTGGCGCTCGGTCTCATCCACCGGCGCGACGGCAAAGGGCGCGGCGGCGACCCGCGGCGCCGGCGAGTCCTTGCCACCCGGCCCCGGTCGATCGGCCCTCGGGGCGCCATGACCGCGCACGCTCATAGCGATGCTCCCGCGACCAGCGATGTCGCGGCGGGCTGTCTGACCGCGCGTACGCCCAGCGCGTGACAGATCGCATAGGCGAGCTCCGCGCGGTTGAGAGTGTAGAAATGAAAGTCGCGCACGCCGTGCCGCTCCAGCATCTGCACCTGCTCGATGGCGACACTGGCCGCGAGCAGCCGCCGCGTCTCCGCATCGTCTTCCAGATCCTGAAAGCGCTCCGCGAGCCAACAGGGAATGCTCGCACCGCAGCGGGCTGCGAAGCGCAGCACCTGCGGGAAGCGCGTGATCGGCAGGATTCCCGGCACGATCGGCGCGCGGATTCCGGCGCGCGCGCACAGATCGCGAAAGCGCAGGAAGACCTCGATGTCGTAGAAGAATTGCGTGATCGCGCGCGAGGCGCCCGCTTCCAGCTTGCGCTTGAGGTTGTCGAGATCGAACTGCGCCGACGGCGCCTCCGGATGCACCTCCGGGTACGCGGCGACCGAGATATCGAAATCCGCAACGCTCTTCAGCCCCGCCACCAGGTCCGCGGCGTAGGCAAACCCGTCCGGATGCGGCTCGTAGCGGGCGGTCCCCCGGGGAGGATCGCCGCGCAGCGCCACGATGTGACGGATCCCCTGATCCCGGTACTGGCGCGCGATGTCGAGGATCTCGCCGCGGCTCGCGCCGACACAGGTGAGGTGGGGTGCGCCGGTGAGCGCGGTCTGCTGTTGAATCCGGGTCACGAGCTGGTGAGTGCGCGCACGGGTCGAGCCGTCGGCGCCATAAGTGACCGAAACGAACCGCGGCGCGAGTGGCGCGAGGCGCTGCACGGAGCGCCACAGCGTCGCCTCCATTTCCGCGTCGCCCGGCGGGAAGAACTCGAAAGACACGTTCAGTTTGCGATCCATGTTCGGTTCTCCGCCGTTTACGCCGCGCTTGCCGTCCCGCGTGGCCGCTCAGCCGCCGGCACTGCGACGGCTGCCAACACGTGTTGCCCGTCGGACTCGATGGGGCTCATGCGCTCGCAGGTGAGGCCCGCCTCACCGAGCAGTCTTCGCAGCCGCGCGAGCGGATGCTCCACCACGCGCCCGCGCGCGCCCTCGAGCGCCTCGTAGCGCTCGAAAAGAAGGAGGCGTCCACTCGGCGAGAGCGCACGACGCGCGAGCGCGAGCAGCGCCCCCGGCGCTTCAGCGGGCGTACCCAGGCGATCAAGCAGTACGACGTCGAAATTTTGGCCGAGGCGCCTGAGATCTCGAGCGCCGAGCGCTTCGCCGCCGGAGGCCAGAAGCACGCGGCAGCGAAGAGCCTCGCGCTCGACTACCGCACGGGCAGCCTGAGAAGCGCGGCGCGAGTGCGCGAGGACGGTGCATTCCCCGCCCATGGCCGCCGCAGTCCCGATGAGCTCGGGATGGTCCGCGCCGACGAGCAGAACCGCACCCGCGACAACCGGCTCGACCGATTCGACGAAGCTGCGCAGTTCCCGGCCCAGGCGCGACGCCGCTGGTGCTCCCGGACGTAAGCCATCGGCGCGAAGCGCCTGCGCTCTCTCGCGGTCTCGGGAGAGTAGCGCCCCGGAGCGGTCGAGCTGCCCGAGCAAACCCTGGACGAATCCGGCGGCGGGACCGGTGCGGGTGAAGCCATAGTGCACCCATTGACCCTGGCGCATGCGCTCGATCAGGCCCGCCTCTCCAAGAATCTTGAGGTGCCGCGAGACCCGGGGCTCGCTCTGGCCGACCACCTGGGCGATGTCGCAGACGCTGAGCTCGCGCACGGCACAGAGAGCGAGGAGCCGCAGTCGGGTCGGCTCACCCGCGGCTCTGAGCCAGCTCAGCAGTTCGTTGTCCGGGGATCCACTCATTCGATGAAATAAATATTTGCACAATTCTTTAACTCGAAGATACACGCAAGGGCACCTGGACACAAGGTCCGATTATTGTTTCGGTTTTGAGCCAGTTTCAGTGAATGGTCGACGGATTGCCGCCCGGTGCAGTCCCGTCCGCGAATAGCGCCTCGACGTCGCCTTCGTCGAAGCGGTACGGTCGGTGGCAGAACTCACAGGTGACGGTGACCGATCCCTGCTCCCGAAGCACGTCACGCACCTCGTCCGCTCCCAGGGCCCGCAGCAAACCCGTGACCCTGCCGTGGCTGCAGCGACACTCGAACTGCACCGGCGCGCCCCGGAAGAGCCGCATGTCGTGATCGGCAAACCCTCGACCCAGCAGTTCCTCGACGGGGCACTGCAGCAGATCCTCGGGCCGCAACCGCTCGATGCCTCGCTCGGCCTGCTCCCAGACGTCGCCAAGCTGTGGGTCGTCGGAAGCTACAGCCTCCGGCAGCTTCTGGACCAGGACACCCGCGCCGAAGGTCTCGTCAGCCGCGAGCAGCACGCGGGTGGGCAGCTGCTCCGAGCGGGCGAAGTACGCTTCGAGGGATCCAGCCAGCGAATCGCCGCTCAAGGGCACGATGCCCTGGTAGCGCATGCTGCGCTCGTCCGCCTCCACGGTTACCGCGAACCGGCCTTCGCTGCCAACCAGCCGGCGAAAGGTCTCGGAGGCGGGTCGCAGAGGAACGCGCGCACCGGCATGCGGTGAGACCAGCGGCTCGATAGCCGGCTGGTCATACCGGGCGACGGCACGCAGTCGAAAATCGTGGGTGCATTGCGCGACGAGCAGACTCACGGCGCCATCGCCCTGAAGCTGCAGGGTCAACTGGCCGCGGAACTTGAGCGTGGCGGCGAGGAGCACGGAGGCGGCGACCGCCTGGCCGAGGAGCTCCCGGACCGGCTGCGGGTAATCGTGGTGAGCGCGCAGCTCGCGCCACGCGCCCTCCAGGCGTACCCAATGCCCGCGGACCGGGCGGTTCTCGACGATGAAGCGACGAACCTCGTCGCGAGAGCAGGCTGAGGATTGCATGCCCCGGAGAATGGGGCACGGCACCCGATTACTCAACTTTCTATGCCTTCCTATGCCGGTAGCTTCTTTTTGAGCAATTCATTCAGCTGCGCCGGGTTGGCCTTGCCCTGGGTCGCCTTCATCACCTGGCCGACGAAGAAACCGAAAAGCTTGTCCTTGCCCGCGCGGTACTCGGCGAGCTGACCCGGATTCTTCGCCATCACCTCCTCGATCGCGCGCTCGATCGCGCCCGAATCGGTGATCTGCCGGAGGCCCTTCGAGCCGATGATCGTATCGGCGGTCTGTCCGCCCGCCCACATGGCCTCGAACACCTCCTTGGCGATCTTGCCGGAGATCGTCTGATCGGCAATGCGCTCGAGCAGCCCCGCGAGGCGCGCGGCCGGCATCTTTCCCGAGCCGACCTCGAGGTTCGCCTTGTTGAGCGCGGCGGCGAGCTCGCCCGTGACCCAGTTCGCCGCGAGCTTGGGCTCGCACGGCACGGCACGCACCACCTCCTCGTAGTAATCAGCGAGCTCGCGACTCGAGGTCAGCACGCCGGCGTCGTACGCCGAGAGGCCGTACTGGGAGGAGAATCGCGCCGTCTTCTCATCGGGAAGCTCCGGCAGGCTCCGGCGCACCTGCTCGATGAAGGCCTCGTCGACCGCGAGCGGCAGCAGGTCGGGATCCGGGAAGTAGCGATAGTCGTTCGCCTCCTCCTTGGTGCGCATCGAGCGCGTTTCGCCCTTGTCCGGGTCATAGAGGCGCGTCTCCTGTACCACCTTGCCGCCCGACTCGATGAGCTCGATCTGACGCGCCACCTCGTACTGAATCGCCTTCTCGACGAAGCGGAAGGAGTTGACGTTCTTGATCTCGGCGCGCGTACCGAACGTGTCCGAGCCCTTCGGCCGCACCGACACGTTGGCATCACAGCGAAACGATCCCTCCTGCATGTTGCCGTCACAGATTTCGAGGTAGCGCACCAGCGTGTGCACTTTCTTCATGTAGGCGATCGCTTCCTTCGCGGAGCGCAGGTCGGGCTCCGAGACGATCTCGAGGAGCGGCGTGCCGGCACGGTTGAGATCCACGCCGGTGAGTCCGCCGAGTCCCTCGTGCAGCGACTTGCCCGCATCCTCCTCGAGGTGCGCGCGCGTGATGCCGACGCGCTTGGTGCTGCCGTCATCGAGCACAATCTCGAGCGCGCCCTGCGCCACGATCGGCAGCTCGTATTGGCTGATCTGATAGCCCTTCGGCAGGTCCGGATAGAAGTAGTTCTTGCGCGCAAACACCGAGTGGCGCGCGACCCGCGCGCCGATCGCGAGTCCGAAGCGCACGGCCATGCGGACGACCTCGCCGTTCAGCACCGGCAGCACGCCGGGAAAACCGAGATCGACGAGACTCGCCTGCGTGTTGGGCGCTACCCCGTAGGCGGTCGATGCGCCCGAGAAGATCTTCGAGCGCGTGGCGAGCTGGGCGTGGATCTCGAGCCCGATGACGGTTTCCCACGTACTCTCGTGGGCGGTCATGCGAACCGCTCCGGCGCCTGCCGATGCCAGTCGGTCTCGAGCTGATAGCGATGCGCGACATTGAGGAGGCGCGCCTCGGCGAAATGCGGCCCCACCATCTGCAGGCCGACCGGCAGCCCATCGACGAAGCCGCACGGAACCGACAGCGCCGGCAGGCCGGCGAGGTTCGCGCCGATGGTGTAGATGTCGTTGAGATACATGGTGATGGGATCGGCGGTCTTCGCACCGATGCGAAAGGCGGCGGTCGGAGTCGTCGGACCCGCCAGAATGTCGACCTCGCCGAAGGCGCGTTTGAAGTCAGCGGCGATGAGCTGGCGTACCCGCTGCGCCTTCAGATAGTACGCATCGTAGTAGCCCGCCGACAGCACGTACGTGCCCGTCATGATACGGCGCTTGACCTCGGCCCCGAAGCCCTCTCCGCGGGAGCGTCGGTAGAGATCCTGCAGGTCGCGCGGTTCCTTGCAGCGGTGGCCGAAGCGCACACCGTCATACCGCGCGAGGTTCGACGAGCACTCCGCCGGAGCCACCACATAGTAGGCGGGAACCGAGAGCCGGAGGTTCGGCAGGCTGACCTCGCGCAGACTCGCGCCGAGCCGCTCGAGAGTCGCGAGCGCCTCGCGCACGCGACGCGCATTCTCGCGGTCGAGTCCGTCGCCGAGAAACTCCTTGATGAGCCCGACCTTCAGCCCCGCGAGCGGCGCATCGAGCGCGGCCACGTAGTCCGGTACCGGGGTATCGACGCTGGTCGAATCGTTCGGATCGAACCCTGCCATCTCCCGCAGCATCAGCGCCGCATCCTGCGCGCTCGTCGTCAGGACCCCGCCCTGATCGAGACTCGAGGCGAAGGCGATCATGCCGTAGCGCGAGACGCGCCCGTAGGTCGGCTTGATGCCGGTGATTCCGCAAAGCGCCGCCGGCTGGCGGATGGAGCCGCCGGTATCGGTCGCGGTCGCGCCCGGCACCAGGCGGGCAGCCACCGCGGCCGCCGATCCGCCCGAGGACCCTCCGGGCACGAAATCCGTGTTCCAGGGGTTGCGCACCGGGCCGTAGTAGCTCGTCTCGTTCGAGGAACCCATCGCGAACTCGTCCATGTTGAGCTTGCCCAGGGTGATCGCGCCTGCCGCCTTGAGCTTGGCGACCACGGTGGCGTCATAGGGCGACACGAAGTTGCCGAGCATGCGCGAGCCGCAGGTGGTGCGCACGCCCGCCGTGCAGAAGAGGTCCTTGTGGGCAATCGGCACCCCGGCGAGTGCGCGGCCTCTCCCGGCCGCGATATCCCGATCCGCCGCCGCAGCCGCCTCGAGCGCCTGGCTCCCCAGGACGAAGATGAACGCGTTGAGCTTCGGCTGGCTCGCCTCGATGCGCTCGAGATATGCGCGGACGAGCTCCACGCTCGAGAATTTCTTCGCCCGCAGGCCCGCAGCGAGCTCCGTGAGGGAATTGCTGTGAATCATGTCTCTATTGCTCGGTCCATCCTGGGCCTCGCCCCCGCTCCCACGGGGGCCGCAGGCGGCCCGCAGGGCGCAGCGCAGGGATCGCGCTGCGTAATTGCTCCTGGCAATTCATTCAATGACCTTCGGGACGAGGTACAAGCCCGCGGCTACCTGCGGCGCGCCGGCCTGATAGAGCTCGCGGCGATCCTCTTCCGTGACCGCATCCGGCCGCAGCCGCTGCGTGAGTCCGGGCAGCGGATGCGCCATGGGCGCGACGCCCCCTGTGTCGGCGCGCTCGAGCTCGCCCACCAGGTCGAGAATCCGCGACAGGCTCTCCTGGTACACCGGAATCTCGGCCGGCTCGAGCTCAAGGCGGGCCAGCTGGGCGATGCTTTCGATCTGCGCGCGCGTGAGGGACATAGGTGGAAAGCGAATGAGAAAAGCAGCGCAAAATCATACATGTTGCCTTGCTGAATGTCCCCTCGGTTGCTAGATTACGCGCCACTTTCGGGGGGTCCCCCGCCGTACGCCTCTCTTTCGGACGCTTCATGCTCAAACGCTTGCGCGGCTATTTCTCCAGCGATTTGTCGATCGATCTGGGGACGGCCAACACTCTGATCTATGTCCGCGACAGGGGCATCGTGCTCAACGAGCCTTCGGTCGTGGCGGTGCAGGACGAGCCCTCGCGGGGCGGGAAGATCATCGTCGCCGTCGGCCAGGAGGCCAAGAGCATGCTGGGCCGCACGCCGGGCCACATCACCGCCGTGCGCCCGATGAAGGACGGCGTGATCGCCGACTTCACCTATACCGAGAAGATGCTGCAGTTCTTCATCAATAAGGTGCACGGCAACCGGATGCTGAAGCCCTCCCCACGCGTGCTGGTCTGCGTGCCGTTCGGCTCCACCCAGGTCGAGCGGCGTGCCATCCGCGAGTCGGCCGAAGGCGCCGGCGCCCGCAACGTCGCGATCGTGAGCGAGCCGATGGCGGCGGCGGTCGGTGCGGGCCTGCCGGTGCATGAGCCGCGCGGCTCCATGGTGCTCGATATCGGCGGCGGCACCTCGGAAGTCGCCGTGCTGTCGCTGAATGGCGTCGTGTACGCCAACTCCGCGCGCATCGGCGGCGATCGCTTCGACGAGGCGATCATGAACTACGTGCGGCGCAACTACGGCATCCTCATCGGTGAGGCGACCGCCGAGCGCATCAAGATCGAGATCGGCTCGGCCTATCCCGGCCAGCAGGTGCGCGAGCTCTCGGTCAAGGGCCGCAATCTTTCCGAAGGCGTGCCGCGCAGCTTCACGCTGAACAGCAACGAGATTCTCGAGGCCCTGCAGGAGCCGCTGCAAAATATCGTGAGCGCGGTCAAGCAGGCGCTCGAGCAGACCCCGCCGGAGCTCGGCGCGGACGTCGCCGAGCGCGGCATCGTGCTCACCGGTGGCGGTGCGCTGCTGCGCGACATCGACAAGCTTCTCACGGAGGAAACGGGACTACCCGTCGTCGTGGCGGACGATCCCCTCACCTGCGTGGCCCGTGGCGGCGGCCGGATCCTCGAGCTCATGGACGAGATGGGGCCCGGCCACTTCGGGCTCGAGTAGCGGCGGGAGCGCTCAAAGGTTAGTGGCGGGCTTCGCAACAGGCGCGGGTAGACCGCTCTCGGGGCGCGGAGGCTCGCCCGGCTTCCGCTTCTTCCTCTACGCGATCATTTCGATCGTCTTCATGATCCTCGACCAGCGCTTCGACTGGCTCGAGCGCGTGCACTACGTCATGCAAGCGGCCACCTACCCCATCGAGCGCGCGGTGAGCTCGCCGATCGCGGCCTGGCACTGGGCGCAGAAGAGCTTCGCGAGCCGCGACTCGCTCGAGGCCGAGAACCAGCGCTTGCGCAATCGTCTGCGAAATCTCGAAGTTCGCTCCATGCGCTATGACGCGCTGGCGCAGCAGAACGCCGCGCTCATCGGCCTCCGTAGCTCGCTGCCGCCGGTCGCCAGCCGCTGGCTGGCCGCGGACATCGTCAGCATCCAGCTCGATAGCCTGCGCCAGCGCGTGCTCATCGACCGCGGCTCGGTCAACGGAGTTGCCGGGAGCCAGGCGGTGCTCGACGATCATGGTGTGGTCGGTCAGACGATGCATGTCGGACCCTGGAGCGCGGAGGTCATCCTGATCACCGACCCTGAGCACGCGCTGCCCGTCGAGATCGCGCGCACGGGCCTCCGGACGATTGCCGTCGGGGCGGGGGACTCGACCTCGCTCGCCCTGCCCTACTTGCCGGCCAACGCCGACATTCGCGTGGGCGACGTCCTGGTCACCTCGGGCCTGGGCGGCGTGTTTCCTCCGGGATATCCGGTGGCGAAGGTGACCGAGGTGCACAAGGATGCGGTGCAGCCGCTGGCGCACGTGCGCGCCGCGCCGTTCGCGCACCTCGATACCGACACCGAGGTCATGCTGATCTGGTTTCGTCATGACAGCCCCGCCGCGCCCCTGAAGGAGCGCCACGGACAACTGACCGCCGGCAACCGCAGCATCCGGCCGCTGTCCGTGCGACCCAAACAGCAGTCACCCGAAGCTGCGCGAAGGCCTGCGGCGCCTGCGACGGGAAAGGCAGCAACCAAGAAGGCCACGCCACTGGCCGTCCCTGGCGGCGGGGCACCCCGCCCGCGCCCCCCCGCGCGCGCGCGCGCCCAAGCGAGGACACATTAAGTGTCCTCGCTGAAAGCCACCGGCTCGCCCAGCGCCCGCATCGCCATGCTGAAAACCGTCGTGGGCGCGCTGGTCCTTACTCTGCTGCCGCTTCCCTCCTGGCTCGAGATCATCCGGCCCGGATTTCTCGCGCTCACGGTTCTCTACTGGTCGATCGCGGCGCCCCGCGCCGGCGGCATCACGCTCGGTTGGATCTGCGGCCTGCTGCTCGATGCCTTCGAGGGGCCGGTGCTCGGTGAGCATGCGCTGGCTCTGGCGTTTCTCGCCTATATCGCCGTGCGCGAGCACCAGAGGATCCGCTCGAAGCCGATTTTCCAGCAGTCGCTGATCGTGTTCGCCGCACTCGTTTTCTATGAGGTCGTACTCTTCGCCATCGACGGCTGGAGCGGTCACGCGTTGACGACGCCGCTGCGTTGGCTGCCTACGCTCACCGGCGCGTTGATCTGGCCGGCGGCGGCGGCGATCCTGGCGCGCAGCTATCACCCCAGCACGTGAACGCCGTACCCCTCGCCGACTTTGTCGCGGCTCGCTCCTGACACGGTACTGATATGTCCCCCGTCCGCATCAAGGATCACTGGCGCGAGCAGCGGATCTTCGACCGCCGCGCGATCTTCGCGGGCGCGCTCATGGCGCTCCTCGCGCTGGCTCTCTTCGGACGCCTGTACCTGCTGCAGGTGACGCGGCACGAGTACTATTCGGCGCTCTCGCAGGAGAACCGGGTGCGCACCGATCCCATTCCGGCGGCGCGCGGCCTGATCATGGACCGCTTCGGCGAGGTGATCGCCTCCAACCAGCCGACTTTCCAGCTCGAGCTGATTCCCGATGAGGTGCCTGATCTGTCAGGTTCACTGCAGCGCCTGGCGAAGCTCGGGATGCTGCAGGCCGATGACATCCCGGAGCTCATTCGCACGATCAAATCGCGGCGCAGCTTCGACAACGTTCCGATCGTCCTGCACCTCTCGGATGATGAAGTCGCACGATTTGCGGTGCATCGATACGAGTTCCCCGGCATCGACATCACACCGCAGGAGGCGCGCTGGTACCCTGAAGGCTCGCTGGCAGTCGATGCGATGGGCTACGTCGGCACGATCAGCGAGCAGGACCTGGCCCATATCGACCGGGGCGCCTACGCCGGCACCGCCGTCATCGGCAAGACGGGCGTGGAGGCTGCTTTCGAGAAGCAATTGCACGGCACCAACGGCTTCCGGCAGATCCTGGTGGATGCGCAGGGCCGCCCGGTGCAAAAGCCCGGCGCTTTCGCCAAGGATCTCGAGGTGAAGGTGCCGACACCCGGCGACGATGTCATTCTCTCGCTCGATCTGAACGTGCAGAAGGTGGCGGAGGCGGCGCTCGCCGGCCAGCAAGGCGCGGTGGTGGCGATCGATCCCAACAGCGGCGACATCATCGCGCTCGTGAGCTCCCCCAGCTTCGATCCCAACCTCTTCGCCCGCGGCATCAACGTGCAGCAGTATCACGCGCTCACGGATGATCCGCAGCGGCCGCTATTCAACCGGGCGCTGCGTGCGCAACTGCCCTCCGGCTCGACCATCAAACCGGGGCTCGCGCTCGGCGCGCTGACCGACCGGGTCGTCGATCCGGACCAGGAGGTGCTCTCTCCCTACAGCTACCACCTGCCCGGCAGCCGCCATCTCTACCACAACGCCAATCACGAGAACTGCGGCCGGGTGGACCTCAGCGCGGCCATCATCGTGTCGTGCGATGTGTATTTCTACCGCCTCGCGCATGAGATGGGCATCGACCGCATCGCCGCCTGGCTGCCGAACTTCGGCTTCGGGCGGCCGACCGGCATCGACATCGGCGGCGAGCAGTCGGGCCTCTCGCCCTCGCCGGCCTGGAAAGCCACCCATTTCCGCAATCCCGCCGACCGTGTATGGTTCCCGGGCGATACGGTCATCCTCGGCATCGGTCAGGGATACTTCCTGGTCACCCCACTGCAGCTCGCGCACTACGCTTCCATCATCGCGACGCGCGGCCTGTCTTTCGAACCGCGTCTGGTCACCGGGCTGCGCGATCCGCGCACCGGAAAGATCCGTTGGAAGCGCCCGATCCTCGACGGTGACCTCAGGATGATCAGCCCGGCCTCCTGGAAGCTCGTCGTCACGGCCATGGTCGGCGTGACCAGCTCCGCCAAGCCCCTCGGCACGGCGTATTGGCAGATGCGCGGCAGCCCCTACGCCATTGCGGGCAAGACCGGCACTGCGCAGCTCGTTCGCGAGAGCGCCACGGGAGCCTCCAGCGAGCGCGACTACGCAAAAGATAAAACGCTCGAGCGGCTGCGCGATGATGCCTGGTTCATCGCTTTCGCGCCCGCCGACGCGCCGCGGATCGCGGTGGCGGTGCTGGTCGAGCACGCCGGCTGGGGAGACTTGGCCGCCGCGCCCATCGCCCGCAAGGTGTTGGATGCCTATCTTCTCGGACCCGACGGCAAGCTGCTGCCCACGACTCCGCGCGGGCCGTATTCGGAGCCGACCGATCTCAAGCCGCGCCTCGAACCTTCCGTGCCCGCCCGGCCCGCCCCCGCGCCTGCCGTGCAACAGGTTGCGGATCAGCCTCGTACGAGCCGTGCTCCATCGGCCCCATAGCCCAGCCGCATGATGCAGACTGCATGATCTACGAGGAAGTCAGCTACGAATCGCGCACGCGCCGCACGCTCACCGGCGCCGCGCGCGTCCTCTCGGCCCTGAGAATGGACGGGCCGCTCGTCACCGGACTCGCCCTCACCGCGGCCTACGGACTCGTCGTCCTCGACAGCGCCTCGGCGGAGAGCCTGCCGGTGGTGCTGCGCACAGGCATGCGGCTCGTCTTTGGGACGGCGGTCATGCTCGCCCTGGCGCGCGTCAGTCCGAACTTCCTGCGGCGCACCGCGCCCTGGCTGTATTTCATCGGAGTGGGATTGCTGCTCGTGGTCGCGGTCGCGGGGCACGCGCGCCTCGGCGCGCAACGCTGGCTCAACCTCGGAATCGTCCGCTTCCAACCCTCGGAGCTGATGAAGCTCGCTGTGCCGATGATGTGCGCCTGGTACCTCCACGAGCGCCCGCTGCCGCCGCGATGGCCGACGCTGCTGGTGCTCGGTGCGATCATCCTGGTGCCGGTGGCTCTGGTGGCGAAGGAGCCGGACTTGGGCACGGCCGCGCTCATCGCCGCCGCCGGCGCACTGATCGTGTTCCTCGCGGGTCTGCGGGTGCGGGTGATCATCGCGATGTTGCTCCTCGGCATCGCGGCGACGTGGTTTGGACTCAGGTTCATGCACGGCTATCAGCGCGAGCGCCTGCTCACCTTTCTAAACCCGCAGTCGGATCCTCTGGGCGCCGGCTATCACATCATCCAGTCGCAGATCGCGATCGGCTCGGGCGGTGTCTTCGGCAAAGGCTGGATGAACGGCAGCCAGGCGCAGCTCGACTTTCTGCCCGAGCGAACCACGGATTTCATCTTCGCCGTGATCGGCGAGGAATTCGGGCTCCTCGGACTCGCGGTACTGCTTCTGCTTTACGCCTTCATCATTGGCCGCTCGCTGTATCTCGCGGTACAGACGCCCGACACCTTTTCGCGCCTGCTCGCCGGCAGCATCGCGCTGACTTTCTTCGTGTATGTCTTCATCAACGCCGGCATGGTCACCGGACTCCTTCCGGTCGTCGGCGTTCCGCTGCCGCTCGTCAGCTATGGGGGAAGCTCGGTGGTGACCGTACTCGCGGGCTTCGGTATTCTGATGTCGCTTCACGCCCACCGGAAGCTCATGGGCTCCTAAGTGTCTCGACCGATCGCAGCCGTCGCACTCCTCGCACTCGCCAGCGCGCATTTCGGCGACGTCGGCGCGCGCGCGTCGCAGTCCCTGCGACTGGCGGTCCACGGCGGCAGCCCCCCCAGCCCGGACGTCCTGGCCGGGCGCTCGTCGCTTGGCGACGCGCCCTTCCCGCGCGCGGAGCTCGAGAAATTCGCCGCCCAGATCGCCCGCCGCGACGGGCTCAGGCGCAGAGCGGTGCTCGAGGTGCTCGTCCAGGCGCGCGCGCAGCCTGAGATCATCGACAAGATCAGCCGCCCCGCCGAGCAGGTGCTCGAATGGTGGCAGTACCGGCAGATCTTCCTCACCGACCGACGCATCAACGAGGGGGTCGAGTTCTGGCGCGCGCATCGCGACTCACTCGAGCGAGCGAGCGTGGAAGAAGGCGTGCCACCGCAGTACATCGTGGCAATCCTCGGCGCGGAGACCTACTACGGGCGCATCACCGGCTCCTACCGGGTGCTCGATGCACTCTCCACCCTGGCATTCGACTATCCGCCCCGCAGCCGCTTTTTCAGCCGCGAGCTCGAGGAGTTCCTGGTGCTCGCTCACCAGGAGAAGCTCGACCCGCTCACCGTCAAGGGTTCCTATGCCGGCGCCATGGGGCCGCTGCAGTTCATGCCCTCGGCTTACCTGCGGTATGCGGTCGACGGCAACGACGACGGCACGCGCGACCTGTTCTCCGACTGGGATGATATCTTCGCCAGCATCGGCCAGTACTTGCACGACTGCGGTTGGCAGCCGGGCGGCCCGGTCGTGGCCGATGTCAGGATCGACCCCGGTGCCACCTTCCACATCGACCCCGACAATCTCGCTCTCGATGAGACCATCGACGGCCTGAACGAGCAGGGGGTGCGGGTCAAGAGCACTGCGCCGGGCGATACGCACGTCGTGCTGCTCCTCGCGCAGCAGCAGGACGGGCCAACGTACCGGGTGGGTTTCAATAACTTCCACGCGCTCACGCGCTATAACCACAGCGCCCTGTACGCGATGGCGGTCGATGAGCTAGCTCAGGCCATCGCGCTGCGGCTGACCCCGGGTCCGGAGATGACGCCGGCGCCGACGACGGCTAAATCGGTCGGCAGCGGATCGCACCTGGCGGTCCACTCCGTGAGCCGCGGCACGTGAATGCCGCGATCGCGGCGCGTACTCGTCCCGTATCGGGCTTGCTCTGGACGATCTCGCTCGCGGCTTTCCTCGCCGGCTGCGCGAGTACGCGCCGTGAGACGGCACCCGCGTTCAACCTGCCGCCACTGCCGAAGAACCTCGCCGCGGTTCCCAACGCCATCCCCCGCTTCGTGCCGCGCGCCGCGCACGGCAATCCGCCCTTCTATGATGTGGGCGGCAGGCGCTACTACGTTTTAGCGACGGCGCAAGGCTACGAAGCGACCGGCGTCGCCTCATGGTATGGCCCCACCTTCGATGGCCTGCGCACGGCCGACGGTGAACGCTATGACATGTACGCCATGACGGCTGCTCACAAGACGCTGCCGCTGCCCTGTTATGTGCGCGTCATCGATCTCGGCAATGGCCGCAGCGTCATCGTGAAGGTCAACGATCGCGGGCCGTTCGTGGCCAACCGGCTCATCGATCTTTCGTACATGGCCGCCGCCAAGCTCGGAATGCTGGATACCGGCACGGCGCTCGTCGAGGTGCGCGCCATCACGCCGAACGCTCCCGCAGTGCTCACGCGAGTCGCGGAGACTCCGCCGCCGGTGCTTTACGTGCAGGTGGGGGCATTCGCCGTGCGCGGCAATGCCGCTCACGTGCTCGCCAGGCTCGAGGCGGCGGGCCTCGCCGGCGCGTTCATCTTCGGCCCGCCCGCGGCCCGCGACCACTTGTCCCGCGTGCGCATCGGACCGGTGAACGGCGTGCCGGAATTCGACCGGCTGATCGCGCGTCTCACCGCAATGGGCTATCCGGGCGCGCGACTGGTCGCCCCATAAGCCGTGGTACCGCCTCTCGATCGAACTTCAAAGCGCGCGAGCGATCGTACAATGTACGCGTGTCGCTTACGCCACACACGAGGATTCTCCAGGATGTCCCGCTCCTCTGCCGCTCCGCTGCTCACGGCTGCCGCTGTCGCACTGCTCTCGATCTGTGTCCGCGCAGCAGCCGCAACCTCGCCGGCACCACAGCCGGCGGCCGCAATGCCCTTACCGCCACCGCCCGCGTTGGATGCCGGATCATACATCCTGGTCGACTTCCGCACCGGCCAGGTGCTCGCGCAGAAGAATGCCGACGAGCGGCTGCCGATGGCGAGCCTCACCAAGCTGATGACGGCCTACGTTATCTTCTCGGCACTCAAGGGTGGCCGCCTGACGCTTAATGAGCCCGTGACCATCAGCAAGGAGGCCTGGCGCACCGGCGGCTCGCGGATGTTCGTGAACGTCGGCAGCCAGGTGCCGGTGATCGATCTCATCGAAGGCATGATCGTGCAGTCCGGCAACGATGCGACGGTCGCCCTCGCCCAGAAGGTGGGCGGCACGCGCGCCGGATTCGTGCAGATGATGAACGAGTACGCCCAGCGGCTCGGACTCAAGTCGACGCACTACATGGATGTCGACGGACTGCCGGATCCCAATCACTACACCACCGCGCGCGACCTGGCGACGCTCAGTGTCGCGCTGATCCGGGATTTCCCTCAGTACTACTACGTTTTCCGGATGAAGGACTTCACCTGGGATCGCATCAAGCAGCCGAATCGCAACGGGCTGTTGTGGACCGATCCGTCCGTGGATGGCCTCAAAACCGGACACACCGAGGCCGCCGGCTACTGCCTCATCGCCTCGGCGGTGCGCCACGACATGCGCCTGGTGTCGGTGGTGCTCGATGCGCCCAAGTGGCACTCGCGCGAGGCCGACAGCGAAGCGCTGCTCAACTACGGATACAACTTCTTCGAGACGGAGAAGGTCGCGACCGCGCGCGCACCGGTGCTCAAGCCGCGCGTCTACGAGTCCGCCTCCGGCTACGCCGCGGTCGGCACTGCCACCGATCTGTATGTGACGCTGCCGCGCGGTCGGGCGGCTAACATCGCGACAAATGCGGCGTTGACCAAGACCCGCCTGATCGCGCCGCTGGCGGCGGGGGCCGTGGTGGGTGAGTTCACGGTGACCGACGGCAACGGTCGGGTCGTCGGGCGCGAGCCGCTCGTCACACTGAAATCCGTGCCGGAGGGCAGCTTCCTGACCCGCACCATGGACGGCGTACGGCTGTGGTTTCATTAGTTGACGCTTCCGTGGAGCCAGTGTGATGGCTGATCCTTTCCCCCTCTGTTATCTCAACGGTGAGTACCTGCCGCTCGCGAAAGCGCGCATCTCGCCGCTCGATCGGGGCTTTCTCTACGGCGACGGCGCCTATGAGGTGATGCCTGTCTATGGCGGCCGGCCCTTTCGGCTGGAGGCGCACTGTGCGCGTCTCATCCGCAGTCTCGGTGAGATCCGCATGACCGACCCGCACAGCCGGCGCGAATGGTGTGACCTCTTCGCGACGCTCATCGCGCGCAATGGCGGCGCGGATCAATATATCTACTGGCAGGTGACGCGAGGCGCGGAGCCGGGCCGCAATCACGCGCCGCTGCCCGACATTCCGCGCACCGTATTCGCGTTCTGCGCACCGCTCCCCATCGCATCGGCGGCGGTGGTGGAAACAGGAGTCGCCTGCATCACCACCGAGGACACTCGCTGGGCACGCTGCGACATCAAATCGGTCGCGCTCCTCGCAAACGTCCTGCTGCGGCAGCTCGCGGTGGATGCCGATGCCGCGGAGACCATTCTGTTGCGCAAGGGCGAGTTGATGGAGGCCTCTTCCTCCACGGTCCAGGTGGTGATCGGCGGGGAGCTGCGCACCCCGCCCAACTCCCGAAAGATCCTTCCCGGAACGACGCGCGGCGTGGTGGAGGAGCTCGCGACGCGTGTCGGCGTACCCTACCGCGCGGCACCCGTCAGCGAGGCGGAGCTGCGCCGCGCGGACGAGATCTGGATCTCGGCGGCGACGCGCGAAGTGCAGCCCGTGACGACGCTCGATGGCAAGCCGGTCGGTAGCGGCCGCCCCGGCCCACTCTGGCGTCGGGTGTATGATGAGTTCCAGCGCTGGAAGCGGGAGCTGCAGCATCAGCCATGGCGATGAGCGAGCCGCCGCCGCTGCTCGAGTTTCCCACCGACTATCCGATCAAGATCATCGGCCGACCGTCGGATGAGTTTCGGGCCCGAGTGCACGCCGTCATGCTGCGCCATGCGCCGCTCATCGAGCCGGAGCGGGTGAGCGAGCGGCTGAGCGAGAACGGCAACTTCCTCTCCATCTCCTATCGCATAAGAGCGGAGAGCCGCGAGCAGGTGGTCGCACTCACCACCGACCTCAAGAGCTGCGACGGCGTCCTGATGTTGATTTAAAGCGTTATTTCGCTGATCTGCACTACGGGCTTCGCGTTCGTGTAGTTCGGGATGTCGGCCATGATCTCGCCCGCGTGCGGTCCGAACGCCTTCTCGAAAGCCTCGACGGAATCGAACGTGAGATAGCCGGCAGCGATGTACGTCGGCGTCGAGCCCGGCTGCCCGGCATTGAGGCCACGATCGACGGCAATGCTCTTGCAGGCCGCGCCGCAGAGACGCTTCACCATGGGCATGTGCTTGCTCGTGTAGTACGGCATGTCGAACGTCGTGCCTTTGCCGTAGGGATACATTACGCTGACCCTGATCATATCGGTCTCCAGCGGCGAATCGGATGGGATGAGTCTCCCGCGACCCGCACTCGAAGTCCAGGAGGGGCCGCGGCACCGGTCCCGTTCCGGCGCTGGTGTTCCATGTCCGGTCAGAACATGAGCTCGGCGCGAGTCCGCTCACTGCTCTCGCGTCGCCGGTAAGGCCTCATGATTGCCGGTATAGTTGCTTCAGCAGGTGCGGCTTCAGCGCCGCCGCCGCGACGCTCACGGAATCGACCGCGCTCAGATCGGCCAGTCGAGTCATCTCGAGCCCCGCATAGCCGCAGGGATTGATGCGACGGAACGGCTCGAGATCGGCGCTGACGTTGAGCGCGATGCCGTGATAACTCGCGCCGCGGCGCACGCGAATTCCGACACTCGCGAGCTTCCGCCCATCGACGTAGACGCCGGGGGCGCCTTTGCGGCACTCGGCCCGGATACCGAGCTCCGCGGCGTAGTCGATGATGCTGCGCTCGAGGGCGGTGACGATGTCGCGCACCCCGAGTCCAGCGCGCCGCAGGTCGACCAACGGGTAGACGACGAGCTGGCCCGGACCGTGATAGGTGACCTGGCCGCCGCGGTCGATCTGCACGACGGGGATGTCGCCCGGTGCGAGCACGTGGTCACGACTAGCGCTCATACCGAGCGTGAATACCGGAGGATGCTCGAGGAGCCAGATCTCATCGGGCGTCCCGGGGCCGCGCTCGTCGGTGAAGCGTTGCATCGCGCGCCAGGTCGGCTCGTAGGCCACGAGGCCGAGGTCGCGCAAGACATGAGGAGGTACCGGATGGGCAGTTTGCGGCAGGCCCGAGTTCACGATGCCCGCCGCGATAGCGCTTTGCGGCGTGCTCAAACGGCCCCCTTCTCGGAATCGAGACGACTGTTGTCCAGGCCAGCGTTGTTGCGGTTGAGCGCCTGCTCGGCGCGATAGCTCGATCGCACCAGCGGGCCCGAAACGCACTCGAAGAAGCCGCGCGCGAGAGCGCTTGCGCGATAGCGGTCGAATTCGGCGGGGGTGACGTAACGCTGCAAGGGTAGGTGGTTGGAGGTCGGTCGCAGGTACTGGCCGAGGGTGATGATGTCAACGCCCGCCGCTCGCAGGTCCGTCAGCGTCTCCTCGATCTCCGCATCGCTCTCCCCGAGACCCAGCATGAGACTGCTTTTCGTCAACACGGCGGCCCTGTGTTGCTTTGCATGGGCGAGCACGCGCAGCGTCTGCTCGTAGCCGGCGCGCGGATCTCTCACGGGGTGGGTGAGGCGGCGCACCGTCTCGATGTTCTGCGCGAACACATCGAGACCGGAATCGACGACCGTCTCGATGTCCGCGAGCACTCCCTGAAAATCCGGTGTCAGCGCCTCCACCGCGGTCGCGGGATTGCGCCGCTGGATGGCGCGGATGCAGGCGGCGTAGTGGCCGGCGCCCCCATCGGTCAGATCATCCCGGTCGACGGAGGTCAGTACCACGTACTTGAGCTTCATCAGCTCGACGCTGCGGGCGGCGTTCTCCGGCTCATCCGGATCGAGCCAGCCCCGCGGATTACCGGTATCGACCGAGCAGAAGCGGCAGGCACGGGTGCACACCGCCCCCATGAGCATGATCGTGGCGGTGCCCGCGTTCCAGCACTCGCCGATGTTCGGGCACTTTGCCTCCTCGCAGACCGTGGCGAGGCGATGCTCCTTGACGATGCCCTTGACCGACTGAAATCCCGCGCCTGAAGGCGCCCTCGCCCGAAGCCACGAGGGCTTGGCCCTAGCCGGAGACGCGGGTGCCCAGCCGCCACCGGCGGTGGCTTTGATGCCGTCCCGGATCGCAGTAAATCCATGATCTGTAATGTATTTCTCACCGCTACGCGGGGCATGCGGCGGCGCAAGTACGCCTTCGGGGACGACCGGGATGTCTTTCAGGCTGGCCATGGCCACTATTTTACGCCATGGACCCGCCGGCCCCTTCAGCGGCGTTTCGCGGCGCGTTCCCCGGCATCGAGCGCCACCAGGCGATCGGGCGAGCCGATATCGAGCCATTCGCCCCGATGAACCTCGCCCCGAAGGCGTCGCGCCGCGATCGCCCGTTGCAGGAGCGGCAGCAGCGGAAACTTCCCCGGCGCGCAGCCTTGGAAAAGCTCCGGCCGATAGATGCCGACGCCGGTGTAGGTGAAGCGGTCGGTTTCCCGCTCCACCACGAAATCGCCCTCCAGCCCGAAGTCGCCGCGCGGATGGTGGGGTGGATTGGGCGCGAGCATGAGGCGTGCGTCGGCACCCTCGTCCAGAGTCATAACTCGACCGAAATCCATGTCGGTCCAGACATCGGAGTTCACGACGAGAAAAGGTCCCGCACCCAGGAGCGGCAGGGCGCGATGGATGCCGCCGCCGGCCTCGAGCGGCACGGGGCCCTCCTCGCTGTAGGCGATCTGAACGCCGTAGCGGCTGCCGTCCCCCAACGCGGCACGGATCTGCTGCCCGAGCCAGGAGAGATTGATCACGACCTCGCGCACGTTCGCCCGCGCAAGGGCTTCGAGGTGGTAGACGATCAACGGCTTTCCGGCAACCTGCAACAGCGGCTTCGGCAGCGTGTCGGTGATGGGCCGCAGCCGCTCGCCGCGCCCGGCCGCGAGCAGCATGCCCCTCATGTCGGCTGCGCCACTTGCCGTGCGACCCGCGCGTTCGAGCGCGGCAGCTCGGGAGCGACACGACGCTCGAGGAATTCCGACAGTGCGGCGAGCTCGGGGTAAAGCCGGCAGGTCTCGCGGACGTAGTCGAGCGTCAGCGGCAGGTCGCGCAGATACCCCGGCTTGCCATCCCGATACCAGAGCCGCGCGAATCTGCCGAGCACCTTGATGTGTCGCTGCGCACCGATCAGATCGAACCAGCGCACGAACTGCGCCGGCCCCGCGCCCACCGTTCCACCGCGCGATTGCAGCAGTGAGCGATAGCCGCTCACCCATTCGAGCACGCGCTCCCGTGGCCACGAAATGTAACAATCTTTCAATAGCGACACCAGATCGTAGCCGATCGGCCCGCGCAGCGCGTCCTGGAAATCGATCACACCGGGATTGCGCTCGCCGACCACCATGAGGTTGCGCGAATGATAGTCGCGGTGCACGAAGACCTCCGGCTGCGACAGCGCCTCGTTGATCAGGAACTCGAAGGCGGCCGTGATCATCTCGCGCTCGGCGCCGGTCAGCTCGAGCGCAAGATGCCTCTCGACGAACCACTCGGGCATCTCGGCGAGCTCGCGGGCGAATGGCCCGCGAGCGTACGGTGAGAGCTCCGCGGCGGCCGCGGCGCCCCGCAGCTGGATTTCCGCGAGCGCCTGCAGCGCATCGGCATAGAGTTGCTGCGGATCGCCTCCCGCACCGAGCCGGGCGAGGTATGGCGTGCTGCCGAGGTCCTCGAGCAGCACGAATCCGCGTGCCACATCGGCCTCGTAGACGTGCGGGACATGGATGCCGAGCGGCTCGAGCAGGGCGGCCACGCGCAGATACGGCCGCACGTCCTCCGTCTCCGGCGGTGCGTCCATCACGATCAGGGTGCGGTCAGCGAAGAGGGCGCGAAAGTAGCGGCGGAAGCTGGCGTCACTCGAGGCTCGCTCGATTCGCGCCGGGCGCAGACCCAGATCGCGCGCCAGCCAACCTTGCAGGAGCGCGAGTCGCGCATCGTTCTCGGGCATGCCCCATTATAATGCCGCCCCTGATGCCGCGTCGGAGCCCATTCTGGACCGCCCTGCTGTCGCTCGGCGGCCTCACGCCTCTTTTGCGAGCCGAGGAGCCGCCGCCGCCCGCGCCGAGCGCGGCACCGATCGCCACCACCGCGCCAAGCACCAACGTCCCGAAGCACAAATCACCCGCACGCGTTAAGTCCTTCGCTGCGGGGGGCACCGTCGACATCAAGACCGATCATGCGACGATGGCGAAGAATGGAATTCTGACCCTCAGCGGCCATGTCATCGTCCGCCAGGGTCAGCGCCGGATCAAGGCGAGCGAGGTCCAATACAACAGGAACAACGACTCGCTGCGCACCCGCGGCGGCATCGACTACACCGACCCGCTGGTGCACGTCACCGGCGCGGGCGGCAGCTACTCCCCGATCGCGGGCGCGCGCTTCGAGTCGGCGCACTTCAACCTCGTGCAGCGTGCGGCGCGGGGCGCGGCGCGGGAAATGCAACTTTCGCCGCAGGGCTTGATCCGCCTGGCGCACGTGACCTTCACGACCTGCCCGGTGAACGACCAGTCCTGGGTCCTGCGCGCCACGCGGATCACTCTCGATACCCGCAAGCGGGTCGGCACCGGGCGCGATGCGCGCATCGACTTCAAGGGTGTGCCGATCCTCTACCTGCCGTGGGTTTCGTTTCCGCTCGGCGACATCCGCAAGAGCGGCTTCCTCTTTCCGACGGTCGGCAACACGTCCACCGGCGGCGCGGAGCTGTCGATTCCCTACTACTGGAACATCGCGCCGAACGCCGACTTCACTTTTCAGCCGACCGAATACACCCGCCGCGGAGCCGACATCGGCGGCGACTTCCGCTATCTCACGCGCGCGCAACACGGCGAGCTCGACTGGGACTATCTGCCGGACGATGCCGTCTACCACGCGAGCCGCAGCCGCATCCACCTCGTGAACGTCACCGACCTGCCGGACAACTTTCGCCTCACGCTCGACGGCGAGAACGTCAGCGACACGGAGTACTTCGAGGATTTCGAAACTGGCCCGGAGGGCACCAGCACGCCCTTTCTCGACCGGCAGGCGGTGCTCTCGTATCGCGACCTGCACTGGAACATCGACGCGATGACGCAACAGTTCCAGACGATCGACAACACGCTGCCGCTCGATCAGCGTCCCTACGCGCGCGTTCCCGACCTCACGGTGAGCTCCGATTACGGCTGGGGACCGGGCGATATCGTCAGTTATGGCTTCGATTCCGAGGTCGTGGACTTCCGGCGCTCGACCGGTGTCACGGGCTGGCGACTCGACCTGTATCCGACCACGTCCCTCGACGTCGTCGGACCCGGATACTTCGTCCGTCCATCGGTCGGCTGGCGCGCGACTCAGTACCAACTTTCCAACACCACGCCGGGCGAGCCAAGCTCGCCCTCGAGAACGCTGCCCATCGCGAGCCTCGATACGGGTCTCAAGCTCGAGCGCGCCGCGGGCTCGCACGCTCAGCGTACCGTGACCCTCGAGCCGCGCGTGATGTACCTCTATGTGCCGTATCGCAACCAGAGCGAGCTGCCGGTATTCGATACCGCCGTGCCCGATCTCGACCCGGTGGAGCTCTTCCGTACCAACCGCTACGTCGGCGCTGACCGGGTCGGCGATGCCAACCAGGTGAGTGCGGGCGTCACCACGCGTCTGCTCAACTCCCTCGACGGCCGTCAATATCTCACCGCCACGTTCGGGCAGGAGATCTATTTCACGACCCCGCGCGTCACCCTGCCGGGCGAGCTGCCGCGCACCGACCGGCGCTCGGATCTGGTCGCGCAGCTGGCGCTCACCGCTTTCCAGCACTGGAGCGCGGATGCCGCGCTGCAGTGGGACCCGCAGACCTCGCAAACGCAGCGGGCGCTGGTCGAGGTGCAGTACCACCCGGCGCACGAGAGCGTGATCAATCTCGGCTACCGCTTCGAGCGTGGCATCTACGAGGAGGCCGCGCTCCTCTACCCCCAGCCGGGCCAGACACCCCTTTGCGGCACCGCGGTGACGCCGAGCTGCAACGTCGAGCAGGTCGAGGCTTCCGCGGCCTGGCCGATCGGGCGGTCCTGGAGCGTCTTCGCCCGGGGGGTGTACTCACTGGCAGATCACGGGGCGCTGGAGCGATTCGCCGGGTTCGAGTACCGTGCGTGCTGCTGGACCCTGCGCCTTGGCGCGCGCCGCTATGTCGGCGCTCGCCCGACGAGCGGCACGGCCCGCACCGGACCCCAGGATACGGGGATCTGGCTGCAGCTGGAACTCACGGGCCTCGCCAGTGTCGGATCGGCGTCGGATGCCTCTCTCGAGGAGGCCATTCCCGGCTACACTCCGACCGAAGTGAATTCCCAAGCATTAGCGGTCCGCTAAGGACCGATCCACCGAGGATGACGAGCGCATGCGGCGGTTAATGGTATTGATTCTGGGCGCCCTGGCCTTGCCGGGCCTGGCGCTGGCGCAGACCCGCGACCTGTCCACCCAGGGGACGCTCCTCGATCGCATCGCCGCCGTGGTCAACGATGGGGTGGTGCTCGAGAGCGAGGTCGACGGCCAGATGAAGGACGTGACGACCCGACTGCAGGCGCAGAACATGGCGCTGCCGGCCGAGAGCGTACTGCACAAGCAGGTGCTCGATCGCCTGATCCTGCAGCGGATCGAGCTCGAGCAGGCCAACCAGGACGGCATCACGATCTCCGACGATCAGCTGAACAGCGCGCTCGAGGACGTCGCCAAGCGCAATGCGATCCCGTTCTCCCAGCTGCCGACGGTGCTCGCGCAGCAGGGCATCGATTACGCGAGCTACCGCGAGGAGATGCGTCAGCAGCTCACCATCGGCCTGCTGCGACAGCGCGATGTACTGCAGCGAATCGTGGTCACGCCGCGCGAAATCGATCAGTTCCTCGCCAGACAGGCGAAGCAGCCCGCGGCCAACTCGGAATACAACGTCTCGCACATCCTCATCGCGGTGCCGCCCAATGCGACACCGGCGCAAATGGCGCAGGCGCAGCAGCGCGCCAACGAGGTCTATCAGCGAGCCAGCAAGGGCGAGGACTTCGCCAAGCTCGCGGTCGCGTACTCCAACAGCGAGGATGCCCTGCAAGGCGGCTCGCTCGGCTGGCGCCAGGGCTCGGAGCTGCCGACCTTCCTGAGCAAGCTCATTCTCAGCCTCAAGCCCGGCCAGGTGGGCCCTCCGGTGCGCTCGCCGACCGGCTTTCACATCGTCAGGCTCAATCAGATCCGAAGTCAGGAAAAGAAGGAGATCGTGGAGCAGATTCACGTGCGCCACATCCTCCTCAAGACCAACGCACTGCAGGACGATGCCACCGTGCGGCAGAGGCTAGAACAGATCCGCCAGCGCATTCTGCACGGTGAGAGCTTCGCGGTCGCGGCCGCCGCCGCATCGCAGGATCCCGGATCCGCCTCCGAAGGGGGCGATCTCGGCTGGCAGAGCCCCGGTGTCTACACGCCGCGGTTTACCGCCGCCATCGCGAAGCTGAAGGTGGGCGAGATCAGCCAGCCCTTCCAGACGCAATTCGGCTGGCACATCGTGCAGCTCCTCGGCCGTCGCAATCATGATGAAACGCAGGAAGTGAAGCGGCTGAACGCCATGGAGGCGATCCGCGCGAGCAAGGCCGACGAGGACACGGAGCTGTGGCTGCAGGAACTGCAAGATGATGCCTACGTGAAGGTCCTCAGCGGCTGAGCGGCTGCAGGCCCGCCGTGCTGCCGCGAATCGCGCTCACCTCAGGCGAGCCCGCGGGCGTCGGACCGGACCTTTGCCTCGCCATCGCGGCGCGGGAGCTCGACTGCGATCTTCTTTGCCTCGGCGACCGCGAACTGTTGACCGAGCGCGCACGCGCGCTCGGGTTGAAAGTTGAATTGCGGCCGTACCACGAAGCGGCGCGCCGTCATGTTCCCGGAACACTCACGCTCGAGCATCATCGCTTGTGCGCACCGGCTTTCGCCGGCCGACTCGATGCACGCAACTCTCCCTGGGTCCTCGAACTCCTCGCGCGTGCCTGCGATGGCGCTCTCGCCGGCGAATTCGCCGCCATCGTCACAGCGCCGGTGCACAAGGGCATCATCAACGACGCCGGATTTCCGTTCACCGGTCACACCGAGTTCTTCGCCGAGCGCACACACGCTGCGCGCGCCGTGATGATGCTCGCGACATCATCGCTCCGTGTGGCGCTCGCCACGATCCACCTGCCGCTTGCCGCGGTGAGTGCCGCGGTGACCGGCGAGCTGCTCTGTGAGGTCCTCGAGATCATCGATCGCGACCTCACCCGATGGTGGGGCGTCGCCAGGCCGCGGATCGGTGTCTGCGGCCTCAACCCTCATGCCGGTGAGGGCGGGCATCTCGGGCAGGAGGAGATCCGGGTGATTGCGCCGGCCATCGCTCGCATGCGCGAGCGCGGTCTAAACGTGACGGGACCGCTGCCGGCGGACACGGTTTTCGTGCCTCGCGTGCTCACCGATTTCGACGTGGTGCTCGCCATGTACCACGATCAGGGGCTGCCGGTGATCAAGCATGCGGGCTTCGAAAGCGCGGTAAACGTGACGCTCGGCCTGCCGATCCTGCGAACCTCGGTGGACCATGGCACCGCACTCGATCTCGCCGGTACCGGACGGGCGGATGCCGGGAGCCTCACGGCGGCCATCGAGCTCGCGGTGCAGCTCGCGAAGCGCGCCGCTTGATGCCGCGGATCGCTTTCCGAGGCAGGCCCAGAAAGCGATTCGGCCAACATTTCCTGCACGATCCGGCGGTCATCGAGCGCATCGCCGCCGCCATCGCGCCCGCGGCGGGCGAGGCCCTGGTGGAAATCGGTCCCGGCCGCGGAGCGCTCACCCGGCGGCTGCTCGATTCCGACTGCGGCTCGCTCGATGCCATCGAGATCGACCGTGATCTCGCCAACCAGCTGCGAGCGGAGCTCGGCGGGGATGCTCGCTTCGCCCTGCACGAAGCGGATGCCCTGCGGGTCGACTTCGGAGCGCTCGCCCGACAGCGTGGCCAACCCCTGCGGGTCATCGGCAATCTCCCCTATAACATCTCGACGCCGCTATTGTTTCATCTGCTCGAAACCGGTGGCGACATCCGCGACCTCCATGTGATGCTGCAGCGGGAAGTGATCGAGCGCATGGCCGCGCGGCCGGGTGACACGGCCTACGGGCGATTGACGGTGATGCTCTCGCCCTGGGTCGAGGTAGCGCGCCTGTTCGATGTCGGCCCGGGGGCATTCCAGCCGCCCCCGCGAGTGTGGTCGTCCGTCGCGCGGCTCACCGTGCGGCCGAGGCCCGCCTTCCCGGCGAATCCGGCATTCCCCGCCGTGGTGGCCGCGGCCTTCGCCCATCGCCGCAAGACCTTGCGCAATGCGCTGCGCGGCCTCGCCACGGCGCAGCAGATCGAGAGCTGCGGAGTGGACCCCGGCGCGCGGCCGGAGACGGTCTCGCCGGAGCGCTTCAATGCCATCGCGGCGCTGGCGAAGCTGCCGCCCGCTGCCGCTTGAGTTAGGATGGTGTGACTTCGTCGAGGGCCGGCTCATGTCCACATACCCGTACCGCCGCATCCTGCTCGTGGTCGATCTGACCGAGGACAGTCTGCAGATCGGCCGGCGCGCGCGCGACCTCGCGCAAACGCTCGGCGCCGAGATGGAGTTGCTGCACGTGGTCGAGTTCATGCCGGTCGAGCCGATGGGCGAGACGCTCATGCCCGCGGTCCGCATCGAGGATGAGCTGCTCGCGCGTGCGCGCCAACGGCTCGCCGCATTGGCGGCGGAACTCGGCCTTGCGGTCGCGCCCCACCGCGTCGAGTCCGGAAACGTCAAGGCGGAAATCGTGCGGGTGGCGCGCGAGCGGCAGGTGGATCTCATCGTCCTCGGCAGCCGCGAGCGCCACGGCCTCTCCATTCTGGTGAATTTCACCGAGGATACGGTGCTGCATGCCGCGCCCTGCGACGTACTCGCGGTGAGAGTCGGGGCTGCGCGAACCGCGTAGCGGCGGCCGCCGCCGTCATGGACGGCCAGTGGCACGGCCTCGGGTAGAATGCAGCCACATGAGTAACGAGCCGCACGATATCCGAGTCGACGTCGAGACGAGCTACCTCGACGAGCAGTCGAGCCCGAGCGAGCGGCGTTATGTCTTCTCGTACACCATCACCATCCGTAACGAGGGTGAGCGCCCGGCGCAGCTCCTGACTCGGCATTGGATCATCACCGACGCCAACGGCAAGGAGAAGGAAGTCCGTGGCGAGGGTGTCGTCGGTGAGCAGCCGCACCTGGAGCCGGGACAGGGCTTTCGGTACTCGAGCGGAGCCGTCCTGGAGACGCCCGTCGGCACCATGCAAGGGAGTTATCAGATGGTCGATGCCGAGGGCGAGTGCTTCGATGCGCCCATCGCGCCCTTCCGGCTCGCCATCCCGGGCATTTTGCAGTGAGCCGCCATGCCATCGGCGACATCCAAGGGTGCTGCGATGAGCTGCGGGCGCTTCTCACCCGAGTGGGATTCTCTGCCGATCGCGACCGGCTGTGGTTCGTCGGCGACCTGGTGAATCGGGGGCCCCGATCGCTCGAGGTGCTCCGCTACATCCGCGCGCTCGGAGACAACGCCGTCGTGGTCCTCGGCAACCACGACCTGCACCTTCTCGCCATCGCTTGCGGGTGCCGCCCCGCGCGCCGCTCCGACACCCTCGAGGAAATCCTGCGGGCGCCCGATCGCGACCCACTGCTCGAGTGGCTCGTGACTCGGCCGCTCGCCCATTTCGAGGCCGGGGACCTGCTGGTCCATGCCGGCCTGGTGCCGCAATGGACGGTGGAGACGACGCTCGAGCTCTCGCGCGAGGTCGAATGGGCGCTGCGCAACGACCCGCGAGCGCTCTTCGAGCACATGTATGGCGATGAGCCGGATCATTGGAGCGTCGAGCTCACCGGCACGGATCGCCTGCGATTCGCCATCAACGTGTTGACTCGCATACGGGTTTGCACCAACGAGGGACGCATCAACCTGCGCATCAAGGGCAAGCCTCCCGCGGCGGACTCGCCGTGGCGCCCCTGGTTCGATATCGAGAACCGCCGCACGCGCAATGCGCGCGTGATCTTCGGTCACTGGTCCGCGCTCGGCCTCGTCGTGCGCCAGGACGTCATCGGGCTCGATTCCGGATGCGTCTGGGGCGGTACGCTCACCGCGATCGATCTCGACGGCAATCCCGCCGCTGCCGGCGCGCCGATTGGCGTGCCGTGCGGCGGCTATCAGTCGCCTGATGAATGAGGAGGCCGGGACGTGCAGCCGCTGCAAGCATTCAATCTCCAACGCTGGATAGACCGGCACCGAGATCTGCTCAAGCCACCGGTCGGCAACAAACGCGTATTCGAGGACGGCGATTTCATCATCATGGTGATCGGCGGCCCGAACGCGCGCCAGGACTACCATGTCGATCCCGGACAGGAGTTCTTCCATCAGCTCGAGGGCGACATGGTGCTGAAGACGATGCAGGACGGTCGGCCCGTCGATGTTCCGATCCGCCAGGGAGAGGTCCTGCTGCTGCCGCCGGACCTGCCCCACTCACCGCAGCGGCCCGCCAACACGGTGGGGCTCGTGGTCGAGAGGCGCCGCCGCGCCGGCGAGCGCGACGGCTTCCAGTGGTATTGCGAGCGCTGCGGCCATCTTCTTCACGAGGAGTTCATCGAGCTCACCGATATCGAGAAGCAGTTGCCGCCGGTATTCGAGCGCTTCCATGTCAACCGCGAGCGCCGAACCTGCTCCCGATGCGGCGCGGTGTTGGAGCGTCCCGGTTGAATGCGCAGCTCGAGGGGCTCGGGCGCGGGATACGTATCGACCCCGCACGTCCGTTCGACCTCAGCGTGGAGCTCGACTTCGAGGGACCTCAGGTGCGCCACTTCGGGGTCCCGAGCGCCTGCTCGCATCCCGTCTCGGCACCGGGTTTCTCCGGATCCGTGGCACGCGGGGCGAGCTGCAACTGCGCGTCCATCACGCTGACCCCTCACTGTAACGGCACGCACACCGAATGCGTGGGTCATCTGACGCGCGAAGCGCTGCACGCCCATCGGATCGTTCCCCGCGGTCTCCTGCCCGCACTGCTGCTGTCGGTCAAGCCCGTGGCCACGAGCCGGACACCCGAGAGTTCCGAGCCGCCGCCTCATCCGGACGATGGTCTGCTGACGCGCGATGCCCTGCAGGCGCTCTGGCCGGCGCGGCTGCCGTTGGATCCTCGAGCCTTGGTGATCCGCACTTTACCCAACGAGCCCGGCAAGCGCACACGCGACTACACCCATCTGACACCAGCCTACCTCACGCGCGAGGCCGCTCGGTATCTCATCGAGCGCGGCATCGAGCATCTGGTCGTGGACGTGCCCTCGATCGATCGCGCGCACGATGAAGGCCGGCTCACCGCGCACCGGCTTTTCTTCGGGCTCGCGCCCGGCGAGTCGGCTCTCGAGCGCGCGCAGCGGCCGCAGTGCACGGTCACGGAGTTGGCGTACATTCCGGATGAGGCCGCAGACGGTCCGTATCTATTGCAGCTGCAGGTGCCCGCGATCAACGGTGATGCCGTGCCCAGTCGGCCGTTGCTCTATCCCCTCCTATGACCTACGAGCCAACACTAGAGTTTGCCCGGGGTCTCGATGAAGCCGACTCGCTGCGCGGCTTTCGGGAGCGGTTCGCGCTGCCCCGCGACGGGCGCGGGCAGCCGCTCGTGTACCTATGCGGGCACTCGCTCGGACTCATGCCGCTCGCCGCCCGCGCGCTCGTCCTCGAGGAGCTCGAGGACTGGGCACAGTTGGCCGTCCTCGGGCACGAGCACGCGCGCCGGCCCTGGATTCCCTATCACGAGAACCTGCGCGACGGTCTCGCGAGTCTTGCGGGCGCCCGCTCCGGCGAAGTCGTGGGGATGAGCTCACTGACCGCCAACCTGCATCTGCTGCTCGCAGCGTTCTACCGGCCGAGCGGCGAACGGCGCCGCATTCTCATCGAGGCCGGCGCATTCTCCTCCGACCGGCACGCCGTGGCCTCGCAGATCGGCTGGCGTGGGCTCGATCCCGAGGAGGCGCTCGTGGAGCTGCCTCCTCCCGCGGGCGCGGATACGATCCCGGAGGAATCGATCGAGGCTTACCTCGAGGAGCACGGCGCCCGCGTGGCGCTCCTCCTCTGGCCCGGCGTGCAGTACCGGACCGGTCAGGCCTTCGATCTCGGCCGGATCGCACGCGCCGCCCATCGTGCAGGATGTATCGTCGGGTTCGATCTCGCCCACGCGATCGGCAACATACCGCTCGCCCTTCACGACATCGAAGCCGACTTTGCCGTCTGGTGCAGCTACAAATACCTGAACGGCGGTCCGGGAGCCATCGGCGGCTGCTTCGTGCACGAGCGGCACGAGCGACCGCACCTCGCCGGATGGTGGGGACATGAGACCGCGACGCGTTTTCGGATGGGACCGGAGTTCCGCGCCGCGCCCGGCGCCGCGGGCTGGCAGCTCAGCAACCCGCCCATTCTCTCGGCCGCGCCGCTCATCGCCTCACTGGCGCTTTTTTCTCAGGCAGGACTGCCCGGGCTGCGGCAGAAATCCTTGGCGCTCACCGGTTATCTGGAATACCTGCTCGAGCGGCTCGCGCCCGACGTCCAGCTCATCACGCCGCGCGCCACCAGCGCGCACGGCTGTCAGCTCTCGGTCCGGATCGCCGGCCCGCAGGGACGCGGTCAACGCGTGTTCGACGACTTGACCGCGCAGGGCACCCTCGGCGACTGGCGCGAGCCCGCCATGATCCGACTCGCGCCCGTTCCTCTTTACAACAGCTTCGCGGACGTATTCCGCGGTGCTGAGGCGCTCGCGCAGGCGTTGCGCCGCGAGCCGTGAAGCCTCAGGACGACCGACCGGTCAACATCGTCGGCGCCGGACTCGCAGGCGCGCTCCTCGCCGTGCTGCTGGCGCGCCGCGGATTCGCGCTCGATCTGTACGAGCGCCGGCCCGACCCGCGATCCACGGCAGGCGAGCGCGGCCGATCCATCAACCTGGCGCTCGCCGCCCGCGGCATCGTCGCGCTCGAGCGCGCCGGGATGATGGAGCGCATCCGTCCGCTCCTCGTACCGATGCGGGGACGGATGCTCCATTCGCTGTCCGGTGAGGTGCAGCTGCAACCGTACGGCCAGCGCCGGGATGAGGTCATTTACTCCGTGAGCCGCACCGACCTCAACCGCGTGTTGATCGAGGAGGCGGCGCGGCACCCACGGGTGCGCCTGCGGTTCCGGCACACCTGCCTGGCAGCTCTGCCCGAAACCGACACCCTGCGCTTCCGCGACGAGGCTGAGGGCAGCGAGTGCGCTATACCGATGGCACCGAGCATCGCGACCGATGGCGCGGGATCGGTCATTCGCTCGAGCCTCGCCGGCGCGGGACTCCTCAGCGTGCGGGAAGACCGGCTGGATCACGATTACAAGGAGCTGACCCTGCCGGCACGACACGAGCGCCACGCGATGGAGCCTCATGCGCTTCACATCTGGCCACGCGGTGGCTTCATGCTCATCGCCCTACCCAACACGGATGGCAGCTTCACGGCGACGCTTTTCCTGGCACGCAGCGATCGCGACGGTTTCGGTTCGCTCACGGGTCCCGGCGAGGTTCGAGCGCTCTTCGAGAGCCAGTTCGCGGACGCGGCGCGACTCATGCCGCATCTCCTCGAGGAATTCACGGCCCATCCCCAGGGCCAGCTCGGCACGATCCACACTCGCCCCTGGCATCGCGGCGGCCAGGTGATGCTCCTCGGAGATGCCGCCCACGCCATCGTGCCCTTCCATGGTCAGGGCATGAACGCGGCGTTCGAGGATTGTCGGGTCCTCGAGAGCCTCCTCGATCGGCACGAGAGCTGGGACACGCTGTTCGCCGAGTTCGAACGCTGCCGCCCTGCCGACACCGCCGCCATCGCGCAAATGGCACTCGAGAACTACATCGAGATGCGCGATACGGTGCGCGATCCGGTCTACCTCCGCCGCAAAGCGCTCGCCATGGAGCTCGAGCGTCGATTCCCGGATCGCTTCGTCCCGCGCTACTCCATGGTCATGTTCCACCCGGAGATCTCCTACGCCGAGGCACTGCGGCGCGGGACGGTGCAGGAGCGGATCCTCGAAACGCTGGATGACCGGAGCGCGCCCGGGAAGGTGGATTTCGATCTGGCACGAGCGCTGATTGCGCAGCATCTGGCCTGAGGGACCGCCGCGCCGGTGCTAAACTCGATGGGAAGCGTCACTCGGCGACCGCTCTGCCGGCCCGTGCACAACACCAGAAAGGCAACAATTACACCGCGGGGCAATCGATGACCCACTGGCGCGCACAGCACCCGGCTCTGACACTCATCGGCCTGATATTTGCCCTGGGCGTTGGCTTTCTGCCGCTTGCACATTGGGGCGACACCTATATCCTTCCCGGGAGTCGCTGGGGCGCAGAGGTGCTCTGGTGGGCCGCGGTGCTCGTGCTTCTGCTTTATGTGCTCGCCGCCGAGCATCGCTCGCTCAGCTCCATCGGCTTTCGCACCCCCCGCGGAGCGGACCTCGGATGGGGTCTGATCTTCGGTATTGCCCTGTTCGTGGGCGCCGGCGTCCTCGATGGGATCGTCTTTCCGGCGCTGCACCTCAAAATCGACCTCGCCACGTACCGCTCGATCATCGGCGCGCCGATCGCATACCGGATCGCGCTCGTCACGCGCGCGGCGGTGTGCGAAGAAACCCTGTTTCGCGGCTATGCGATCGAGCGGCTCAAGGAGTGGAGCGGCAGCGCCTGGCTGGCCGGCCTGATCAGCCTCGTGGCATTCACATTCGCCCATCTCACCTCCTGGGGCGCCCCACAACTGATCGTGGCCGCCTACGGCGGCGCGGTGCTCACGGTTCTCTACCTTTGGCGGCGCAACATCTGGGGCAACATGCTGGCGCACTGGATCGGGGACTGCAGCTTCATCATCGTGCCGCTGCTGACCGTACACCACTGACGGAGATCCCGGCCGGCACACGGCCCAAAGGATCTGCAACTTTCCCCCGCCATCGGTGTTCAGAGGTGACGTTCAGGCAGGGGAATCATCATGGCGAGATCGACCGCCGGGCTCATGCTGGTCTTGGCCGCACTGCTCGGCACATCGGTAGGCATACGAGCGCAGTTGCGGGCCAACCATGGCATCGATCTGGCGGCCTCCGGCGGCTCCATCACTCTGCTGCTGCCGCGGCGCAGGGTCGGCGCTCACTCCGATACCACGATCCGGTGTGTCGATTTGACTTCCTCCATGACGAAATAAGTGTGCGTCTGCTGCACGCCGCGCACGGATGCGATGGTGTCACCCAGCAGGGTGCGGTAGGTCTCCATGTCCTTGACGCGCACCTTGAGCAGGTAGTCGAAGCCGCCGGCGACCATGTGGCATTCCATGATCTCATCGTGGGCCCGTACCACCTCCTTGAAGTGATCGAATGCCTCGGGGCTCGTACGATCGAGCGAGACTTCGACGTACGCCAATAGCCCGAGTCCGAGCTTGCGCGGATTGAGCCGCGCGAAATAACCATCGATGAAGCCGCCGGCTTCGAGCCGCCGCACCCGCTCGAGCGTCGGCGTGACCGTCAGATTGACCTCGCGCGCGAGCTGCGAGACCGGGATGCGCCCGTCCTGCTGAAGCCGAGCGAGAAGCTTGCGGTCTATCCGATCGAGCCGCCTCTCGGCGGCCGGGGAGTTGTGCTGCGAGGCAGGAATTTTGGCGACCACGGTAGTGAAGTTTACTGCTATTGCCACCAAAACGTAAAAATATCCTCTATATCACGCAGTACAATAAGCACAATCGACTACGCCGTAAACCGATTCCACCATGGCTGCAATTCCAGAGTCCCGTGCGCCCCGCCCGCCCGGGGCGAGCGATCTCGATGCTCTGCGGGACCGCATGCGCGCGGCCACGCTGCGCCCAGAGGCGGATGCAATCGAGGAGATGCGCACAGCGCTCCTTCCTCTGAGAAGCACCCTGGAGACCGCCCGCAGCCGCGCCGTGGGCTGGATCGGGGTGGCGCGCGCGCGCGCACGCTCCCGGCCTCTCGCCGAGTCGCTCCTCGATCAGTTCCCCCTCGATAGCCGCCAGGGCAAGGCGCTCATGAGCCTTGCCGAGGCGCTGCTGCGCACTCCGGATCCGGGCTGCGCCGATCGCCTGATCGCCGAGCGGCTGGCCACCCTGCGGGAGGCGGGTCCGAGCAGCTCCGATCTCACCGTCCGGTTGAGCCTGGCATTGCTCGGCACGGCGAGCCGCATGTTGCCCGACTCGAGCGCCGAATTCGGGGGAACCGCTCGACGGCCGCTACTGGCGCCGGTCACGACGCCGATCGTGCGTGGCGCACTCAGGCGCGCCATGCGGATGATGGGCCACGCGTTCATCGTCGGCGAGTCGATCGAGTCGGCGCTCGCGCGCGGCCGACGGGACCCCGAGCTCTCGCTGTGCTCATTCGACGTGCTCGGCGAGGGCGCCAGATCCGATGCCGATGCCGAGCGGTATTTCACTGCGTACACGCGCGCCATCGAGGCGCTGCGCGCGCAGCGCACCGAGGCCGTTCACCGCCGCTCGGGCATTTCGGTGAAGCTCTCCGCGCTCGAGCCGCGTTATTCGCTGACGCAGCATCCGAGGGTCATCGAGAAGCTCGTTCCCCGGATGCTCGCGCTCGCACGCCGCGCCTGCGGCGCCGGCATCGGCCTCACGGTCGATGCGGAGGAGGCGGACCGGCTCGACGTGTCGCTCGATGTCCTCGCGGCAATGGCGCGCGATGCCGACACGCGCGGCTGGGGCGGCCTCGGTCTCGCCGTGCAGGCTTACGGCAGACGCGCGCCGCTGGTGTTGGATTGGGTCGCCGAGCTGGCCGCGCGGACCGGCCGGCGGATGTCCGTGAGGCTGGTCAAGGGCGCGTACTGGGATGCGGAAATCAAGCGCGCCCAGGAGCGCGGGCTCGACAGCTTCCCCGTATATACCTCCAAGACTGCGACCGATGCGAGTTATCTCGCTTGCGCGCAACGGCTCTTCGACTCGCGCGAGCTCATTTACCCGCAGTTCGCCACGCATAACGCGCTGACGGTGTCGGCGGTGATGGCGATGGCACCGCAGGGGGCGGTCTACGAGTTCCAGCGTCTGCAGGGCATGGGGCAGGCGCTTTATGAGGCGGTGCGCGCGGACGTCTCGCAGTTGCCGCCGGTGCGCGTGTATGCGCCGGTCGGTACACACGAGGAGCTGCTGCCCTACCTCGTACGCCGGCTGCTCGAGAACGGCGCCAACACATCCTTCGTACATCATTTCCTCAACAAAGACATTCCCGTGGAGCAGGTCGTGGGCCAAATCATGGGTGAGGTCATTCCTAACTCCGCCGCGGCCGGCGCGGCTTGCGGCGAGGGTCGGCCCTCGCGTCTGCGCGAGCCGCGGGAGCTCTACCGCTTGCGACGCAATTCCCAGGGCGCGGATTTCGGCAATCCGGCCGAGCTCGCGGCAATGCAGGGCGAGCTCAACGCAGCCGCGGCGATCTCCTACCGCGGAGGCCCGATTCTCAGCCAGGGCGAGGCGGTCGAGCCCGGCGTGCCGGTGCTCTCCCCCGCCGATGCGGCGCAAACCGTGGGACTGACGCGCGATGCGAGCGAGGCGGAGATCGCCGGCGCGATGAGAACCTGCGCACGCGCCCAAAAGGCGTGGGATGCGACGCCCGCCGGGCTGCGCGCGACTTGTCTCGAGCGGGCGGCGGACCTGTTGGAAAGCCGCCGCGGCTTCTTTCTCCACCTGCTGGTGCGGGAGGCCGGGAAGACGCTGCCCGATGCGGTCGCCGAGATTCGCGAGGCGGCGGATTTCTGCCGCTACTACGCCGAGCGCGGCCGCGAATTGTTCGCGGCTCCGCGCGAGCTCGACGGCCCGGTGGGCGAGCGAAATCTGCTTTCCTACCAGGGCCGCGGCGTCTTTGCCTGCATCAGCCCCTGGAATTTCCCGCTTGCGATCTTCACCGGGCAGATCACCGCGGCCCTCATGGCCGGCAATGCGGTCGTTGCCAAGCCCGCGCCGGCCACCACGCTCATCGCGCACGCGATGACGCGGCTCCTGCACGAGGCGGGGATTCCGCGCGATGTATTGCAGCTTGCACCGGCCGACGGACCGCTCTTTGGCAGGACCGCGCTCACTCACCCGGCCCTCGCCGGCGTCGCGTTCACGGGCTCGACCGCGACGGCCGCCACCATCAACCGTACTCTCGCCGGCCGGGACGGCCCGATCGTGCCGCTCATCGCCGAGACCGGCGGGGTGAATGCGATGATCGTCGATGCGACGGCGCTCCCGGAGCAGGTCGTCGACGACGTGATCGCTTCGGCGTTCACCAGCGCCGGGCAGCGATGCTCGGCGCTGCGCGTGCTTTACCTGCAGGAGGAGATCGCGGAGCGTGTTCTCGAGATGCTGATCGGGGCGATGAAGTGTCTGACGATCGGCGATCCCGCCGATCCGGCAACGGACGTGGGACCCGTCATTTCCACGGACGCTCGGCAGCGCCTGGTCAGGCACGCCGAGAGGATGACTCGCGAGGCGAAGGTCCTCTATTCCTGTCCGGCCGAGCAGTGCGAGCGGAGCGGATACTTCTTCGGTCCGCGACTCGTCGAGCTCAACGCGCCCGATCAGCTGAAAACCGAGGAGTTCGGCCCGATTCTGCACGTATTCCGCTATCGCGCCGATCGTCTTCCGCAGGTGTTGGAAGCCATCCGTTCGACGGGCTTCGGCCTGACGCTCGGCGTACACAGTCGTCTCGAGAGCCTGGCGGAGTACGCCTTCCGCGCACTGCCGGTCGGCAACACGTACGTCAACCGCAACATGATCGGCGCCGTCGTCGGTGTACAGCCTTTCGGCGGTCACGGCCTCTCGGGAACCGGCCCGAAGGCCGGCGGACCGAATTACCTGCAGCGCTTCGCCACCGAGCGCACCCTCACCATCAACACCGCGGCGATCGGCGGGGCCGTCGAGCTGCTATCGTAGCGCCTCGGTGAGGGCAACGAACGAGTCGATGGGCTCACCGCAAACACTGCCGCGGCACACGTAGGCCACGACGGGGCCCCGCGGCGTCTTCGCCGCGATGCCGGGCGGCAGGTTGGAGGCGTCCGCCGGTACGGCGAGCACGAGCCGCCGCGGCGAGTAGAGCTTCGCGAGCTCGCGCCGCCATGAGTCGATGACCGCGGCATCGCCGCGGAGCACGACGATATCCGGAGGATTGAGCAGCTCCTCGAGGGCGATGAGGAGGCTCGTGTGGACCTGCGGGTACTTCTCCATCACGACCCACGCCGCACGCAGCGTCCGTTCCGCGGCATCCAGGTAAGGGGTATGCCCGAGAAGATGCCCCATCCGCTGCAACACGCAGGCGGCGACACCGTTTCCCGCGGGTGTAGCATCGTCGCCGAAGGACTTCGGACGATGGATCAGCTGCTCGTGGTCATCGGAAGTGAAGAAAAAACCGCCGGTACGATCATCGGCGTAGTGCCGCAGGATCACCTGCAGCAATTCGTGGGCGAATTGCAGCTCATCGGCCCGGAATCGAACCTGTTGCAGCTCGAGAACCGCATCCGCGAGGTACGCGTAATCGTCGAGATACGCATTGAGGTGCGCACGACCATCATTGTAGGTTGCAAGGAGCCTGCCGTCGCGCCAGAGAGCGCGCCGCACGAAATCGAGGGCGCGGCCCGCGGATTCCGCCAGGTCTGCGCGCTCGAGCGCCCGCGCTGCGACAGCCATGCCGCGGATCATCAGCCCGTTCCAGGAGGCGAGGATCTTCTCATCCCGTCCGGGACGGACTCTGTGATCGCGGACCCGGAGCAACTTCCCGCGCGCCGAAGTCAGCCTCGATTCGACGCTCTCCGGCGAGCAGCCGAGGCTGGCGGCGACATCCTCCACCGAGCGAAAGGCGTGAAGATGCCAGCGGCCCTCGAAGTTGGGCTCGCGGTCGAGCCCGTAGCGGGGAGCGAACGCCGCGTGCTCCTCCGTCGTCAGCGCCGAGCGGACCTCGTCCCGCTCCCAAACATAGAACTTGCCCTCGTGTCCTTCCGAGTCGGCATCCAGGCTCGAGTAGTACCCACCCTCGGGCGACTGCATCTCGCGCCGCACCCAGCCGGCCGTCTCGGCGGCGACCTTGCCGTAGAAGGCATCGCCGGTCGCCACGTAAGCGCCGGCATACACGGCAAGCAGGCTGGCGTTGTCGTAGAGCATCTTCTCGAAATGCGGAATCATCCAGTATTCATCGACGGCGTAGCGGCAGAACCCGCCGCCGAGCTGATCGTTGATGCCGCCATCGCCCATGCGTCGCAGGCTCAGCCCCGCCATATACAGCGCGTGCAGGTCCGGAGTATCCCCAGCGGCATCGGCGCGCCACTGCCGCAACAGCAACTCCAGCGAGCTTGCGTGCGGAAATCTCGGCGCGCCGCCGAAACCGCCGTAGCGGGGATCGAACGTCCGCTCGAGCGTCTGACGGCACGCCCGCAGCGGCGCGGCGCCAAGCGCTCCCGTCGCCTGCGGCGCAGGCGGCTCGAGCTCGGCGAAGGCCGACATCAGCGCCTCGTTCTGCTGCCGCAGCTCCCCCTCGTGCTCGCGATGGTATTGGGCCACGCGCAGCAGCAAATCCCGGAATGCGGGCAGCCCGAAACGCGCCTGCTTGGGGAAATACGTGCCGCCGAAGAACGGTCGTCGGTCATCCGGTGTCAGGAACATGGTGAGCGGCCAGCCGCCGGAGCGCTGCGTCAGCATCTGCTGCGCGATCTGATAGATCCGGTCGACGTCCGGCCGCTCCTCCCGGTCCACCTTGACGTTGACATAGAGCTCATTCAGAACCTGCGCGGTCGCCTCATCCTCGAAGCTCTCGGCGGCAAGCACATGGCACCAGTGGCATGCGGCATAACCGACGCTGAGGTGGATCGGCTTGTGCTCTCGCAGCGCCCGCGTGAAGGCCTCCTCGCCCCACGGATACCAGTCGACGGGGTTGTGCGCGTGCTGGCGCAGGTAGGGGCTTGTCTCGGCAAGCAGCCGGTTCGTGTATTTCGGGCTGCCGTCCGGGTTCCGGTGTCCAGTCTCCATGCAGCAACGAAGAATACCCTCATCGTTGATTCTGTATACTGCCCGCCGCCAAAACCTCGGTCGAACCTCACTTGAGCGCGCCTTCCCCTTCTCCACGCGCCGACACCGGTCGCGCCCGCGAGCTGCGCCTGAAACGCGGCGAAGAGCGCCGCCTGGCTTCGGGGCATCTGTGGGTCTTCAGCAATGAGATCGATTCGGACGCGACGCCGCTGGCGGGGTTCGCACCGGGAGACCTCGCGCAGATCAGGTCCCAGCGCGGTCAGTTTCTCGGTCACGCTTATGTCAATCCTCACGCGCTCATCTGCGCCCGGATCTTGAGCAGGGACCCCGCCGAAGCGATGGGTCGCGAGCTCATCGATGAGCGGCTGCGCGCGGCACTGGCGCTGCGGGAGCGACTCTACCGCGAGCCCTACTATCGCCTGGTGTTCGGCGAGTCCGACGGTCTGCCCGGACTGGTGCTGGATCGCTACGGCGATCTGCTCGTCGGCCAGATCGCAACCGCCGGCATGGAGGCGTTGAAGGACACCGTCAGCGAGGCGGCGCGCGCCGTGCTTTCACCGGCAGCGCTTTACTGGAAGAACGATTCTGCCGCGCGCCAGCTCGAGCATCTGCCGCAGCTCGCCGAAGCCGCCTTCGGCGATGTTCCCGCGGAGATCACCGCCCTCGAGGGTAGCCTGCGCTTCGCGGCGCCGCTGGCACACGGTCAGAAGACCGGCTGGTTCTATGACCAGACTCATGACCGGGCGCGCATGGTTCGTTATCTCTGGCCTGGTGTCCGGGTTCTTGATGTTTGCAGCTACGCGGGTGCCTGGGGTATCACTGCTCTCAAAGCGGGGGCCGCGGCGGCAAGCTGCGTCGATTCTTCGGAAAGCGCGCTCGAGTTCGCCCGGCGCAATGCGCAGACAAACGGCGTCGCACTCGAGACGATTCGAGCGGATGCGTTCGAGGCGATGAAGGGGCTGCACGAGCGGGGTGAGCGCTTCGATGTCGTGGTGCTCGACCCACCGGCTTTCATCAAGCGCAAGAAGGACATCCCACAGGGGCAGGCCGCCTATCGAAAGCTCAATCAACTCGCGCTCACCCTCATCGAAGGTGAGGGGCTGCTCGTCTCCTGCTCCTGCTCGTATCACCTCGCGCCCGAGGAGCTGCTGAGTGCGATTCAGACGGCCGCCCGCCACAGTGGCCGTTTCGTGCAGATCCTCGAGTCCGGCGGCCAGTCCCCAGACCACCCCGTGCATCCCGCCATCCCGGAAACGCGCTACCTCAAGGCTTTCTTCTGCCGCGTGACGCGCGAGGTCGGCTAAACTTCGCCGCCATGATCGTATACCCGAACATCGACCCGATCGCCTTTCGGCTGGGTCCGATCAAGGTGCACTGGTACGGCATCATGTACCTGCTCGGGTTCGCCAGCGCGTGGCTGCTGGCGCGCTGGCGCGCGGCCCGCCCGGGCTCCACCTGGAAGCCGGTGGATGTCGATGACCTCATCTTCTTCGGGATGGTCGGCGGCATTCTGGGGGGCCGCGTGGGTTATGTCCTCGTCTACGGGCTGAGCTTCTGGACGGCTCAGAACCCGTGGTACCCGATCGAGATCTGGGACGGGGGCATGTCCATTCACGGCGGCTTGGTCGGCGCGCTCATCGCGTTCTGGATATTCGCGCGGCGGCGCGGCCGCAGCTTCGGCGATGTTCTGGACTTCACGGCCCCTCTGCCGGAGCCTGGCCTATTCTTCGGCCGCATGGGCAACTTCATCAACGGCGAGCTGTGGGGCAAGGCGACCACGCTCCCCTGGGGCTTTCTCTATCACGGCGAGGTCCGCCAGCCCTCGCAGCTTTACGAGGGCTGTCTCGAGGGAATCGTGCTCTTCGCCGTGATGTGGTGGTTTACGGCGCGACCGCGCCCGCGCCTGGCCCCCGCCGGGCTCTTCCTGCTGCTCTACGGTATCTTCCGATTCCTGGTCGAGTTCGTGCGCATGCCGGACCTACAGATCGGCTATCTCGCCTGGGGCTGGCTCACCATGGGCCAGCTGCTGTCGCTGCCCATGATTCTCGTCGGCGGCGCCTTACTCACCTACGCCTACAGTGCTCGCGCGCGCTCGGGCAACTTCGCCACCGCGCACTGAGCCGCGCGCGATGAAGCCGTATCTCGATCTGATGCGCCGCATCCTGGAAAGCGGCGCGCGCAAGGGTGACCGCACGGGCACCGGGACGCTGTCGCTATTCGGCGAGCAACTGCGCTTCGACCTGTCGCGGGGATTTCCGCTGGTCACCACCAAGCGCATCCATCTGCGCTCAGTCATCTTGGAGCTGCTCTGGTTTCTGCGCGGTGATACCAACGTCGCCTGGCTGCGCGATCAGGGAGTCACGATCTGGGACGAGTGGGCCGATGAGCGTGGCGAGCTCGGGCCGGTCTACGGCAAGCAGTGGCGCGCGTGGCGCGCGCCCGATGGGCGCACCATAGATCAGATCCGGGCGGCGCTCGAGCTGCTGCGCGGCAATCCCGACTCGCGCCGCATCCTGGTGAGCACCTGGAACGTGGGCGAGCTCGAGCAGATGCAGCTGATGCCCTGCCATGCGCTCTTTCAGTTCTACGTGGCCAAAGACCGACTGTCCTGTCAGCTCTATCAGCGCAGCGCCGATGTCTTCCTCGGCGTGCCATTCAACATCGCGAGCTATGCGCTGCTCACCCACATGTTCGCACAGCAGTGCGACCTCGAGGCCGGCGAGCTCATCTGGACGGGCGGGGACTGTCACCTCTATCTCAATCATCTGGAGCAGGCGAGACTGCAGCTTGCGCGCGTGCCGTTCCCGCCGCCGCGACTCGAGATCCGGCGCCGCCCCGCCACCCTGTTCGACTACACCTTCGAGGATTTCGAGTTCGTGGACTACCAGCATCATCCCGCTATTGCCGCGAAGGTGGCGGTCTGACATGGCGCAATCACCGCTTTTCGAGGTGCGCAGCTCCCCGATGCATGGCATGGGCGCCTTCGCGCTGCGCCGCATCCGCAAGGGTACCCGGGTCATCGAGTATCGGGGCGAGCGCGTATCGCACGAGGAAGCCGACCGGCGCTACGAGAGCAAAGCGGCGAACGACGCCCATACTTTCCTCTTCATCGTCGATTCGAGGACGGTCATCGATGCCGGAGTCGCCGGCAACGAGGCGCGGTTTCTCAATCATTCCTGTAATCCCAACTGCGAGTCGGTGATCGAGAGCCGGCGGGTGTTCATCGAGGCCACTCGCACCATCGAGCCCGGCGAGGAGATGACCTACGATTACCGGATCCAACGCGAAGCCGACGACCCGCCCGGCATGGAAGAGGTGTTTGCCTGTCACTGCGGCTCCACCGGCTGCCGCGGCACGATGCTTGCCGCGCCCCCCCCCCCGGCGCGAGCCCGACGGCGCTCGCGCAAACCGGGGAGGAACGAAGCGGCGTCGAAACGAACCCGGCATACGCGCGCCAAACGTACGCCTGGGACCGCCAGAAAGGCCTCGCGGCGCCGTTAAAGGCGCGACGCGCTCCCCATGAGCCAGTCCCGTCGCTGGAGCCTGACCGCGGTCATCGGTGCGATGGGCGTCGTCTATGGGGACATCGGCACGAGCCCGCTGTACGCCCTCGATGAAACGCTGACTCAGGCGGGACACTTCGACGCCGAGGCGGTGCTCGGCGCGCTGTCGCTCATTCTGTGGGCGCTGGCCATCTCCGTCACCGTCAAGTACATCAGCGTCATCATGCGCGCCGACAACGACGGAGAAGGCGGCATACTCGCCATGTTCGCGCTCGCGCAGCGACAGATCGTCGCCGGCAGTCTCTGGGCGCGGGTGGTGGTATGGCTGGCCCTGGCGGGGACGGCCTTCTTCTTCTGTGACTCCCTCATAACACCGGCCATCTCGGTGTTGGGCGCGGTCGAAGGCTTGGAGGTCCTGAACCCTTCCTTCAAGTCCTCGGTCGTTCCGATCACCGTCGGTGTGATCGTGGGCCTCTTCGCCTATCAGCGGCGAGGCACGGCGCGCGTCGGCAGTCTTTTCGGCCCGGTCATGGTGGTCTGGTTCGTTGTGCTCGCGATCACCGGCATTGCGGCCATACGGCGCGATCCGGTGGTCTTGGCGGCAGTCAACCCGCTGTATGGCATCGAGTTGCTGACGCGCCGTCCGGGTGTCTCATTCGCGATCATCGGCGCGGTGTTCCTCGCCATCACGGGCGGCGAGGCACTCTATGCGGACATGGGTCACTTCGGCAAGGAGCCGGTGCGGGTCGCCTGGTTCGCGCTGGTGTGGCCCGCGCTCATCCTCAACTACTTTGGGCAGGGTGCGATGCTGCTCGCGCAGGGGAAATTACTCCCGCACGCACTGTATCTCATGGTACCCACTTCGGCACTGCCGTGGATGGTGATTCTGGCCACGGCCGCGTCGGTCATCGCCTCGCAAGCGGTCATCACCGGCGCGTTCTCCATGGCGAGACAGGCGGTGCAGCTCGATCTGCTGCCGCGCATCCGGGTGCTGCAGACCTCCGCGACCGAGCACGGCCAGATCTACGTACCCGTCGTCAACTGGCTGGTGTTCATCGCGGTGATCGCGTTCGTCATCGGCTTCGGCTCATCGGACGCCCTGTCGGGCGCATACGGAGCGGCGGTGGTCGGTACCATGTTGGTCACCACCATTCTGGGATCTTTCGTGGCAGCGACCCAGTGGAGCTGGTCGAAGTGGTCCGTGGGAGGCCTCTTTGGCCTCATGATGGCGGTGGACGCCGTTTTCGTTCTCGGCAACATGACCAAAGTGCCGACGGGCGGCTGGATTCCGCTTACCCTGGCGGCGATCCTGTTCGCGATGTTCATGACCTGGCGCAGCGGACGGCTGGAGCTGCGGGCGGCGCTCGCCAAGATGGCCGTGCCGCGCAGCGAGCTGCCGAAGCTGATCGCCGGGGCGCGTCGCGTCCCGGGGACCGGAGTGTTTCTTGCCAGCGACCCGCAGCTGGTGCCTTCGGCGCTGATTCGCAACATCGAGCACAACGGTGTCGTGCACGAGCGGATGTTCATCCTCAACGTGGAAGTCATGCGCACTCCCCGCCAGGACCCGGTGCGCCGGGTGGAGATCGAGGAGACGTTGCCGGGTGTCTACCTGGTCAACGCACGGTTCGGGTTCATGGAGACGCCGGACGTGGGTGAGGCACTGAAGTCCTGCCGGGGGCGCGGCCTCAGGGTCTTCGCGGAGGACAGCTCGTTCTTCGTCGGTCAGCACGTGGTGCGTGCGCGACCGCTGCCGGGGTGGAAAGGCCTTCAGCGGCGGCTCTTCGCCTGGATGCAGCGCCACAGCACGCAGGCGGCGGAGTTCTTCCGCATGCCGTTCCGCGGGGTGGTCATCCTCAACACCGTGGTCGAGATCTGACACCGCCTCAGCGCCTGCCCCATGATCTTGCAGCAACCGCTCATCTCTCTCGTGGTCGCGATGGCGGAAAACGGCGCGATCGGACGCGACAACGCCCTGCCCTGGCGCCTTCCGGATGACCTCGAGCGCTTCAAGGCCCTGACCATGGGCAAGCACCTGCTGATGGGCCGTAAGACCTACGAGTCTATCGGCAGGCCACTGCCGGGCCGCACGAATCTCGTCCTGACCCGCGATCGGGAGTGGCGCGCCGAGGGCGTGGTGGTCGTGCGCTCGCTCGGACAGGCGCTCGGCCACGCGCGCGATGCCGAGGAGCTGGTCGCGATCGGCGGCGCGGAGATTTATCGGCTGCTGATGCCGTTCGCGCGCCGCATCTTTCTCACGCTGGTGCACGCCGAGTTTGCAGGCGACACCTTCTTCCCGGATTTCGATCCGACGCAGTGGGCCGACGTCGAGTGTCACAGGCACCCCGCGGATGAGCGCAACGCCTACGCCTTCACGTTCGTAACTCTGGAGCGCAAAAGCGCGCCGCAGGCGCCGGGGAATTACTGAGCCCCGGGAAAATGCGGTGCCGATCGCGCGTGTCGTCGGGCGATCGGACTTGCTACTGAACGCTTCCTGACGTATTATTTCCTAGGAAACGTTGTGAGCTTATGACCCTGCCCGCTCCAAAGCCTCAGAACGCAGCCGCAGTGCTGTCGAAGGCGACGGTCCGCGCCGCCGCGCAACTGGATGTGCGCCAGGCGCAGCTCGCCAGTGTGCTGGGCTTGAGCGCCGCGACCACCTCCCGATTGGCGGCCGGCACCTGGCTGCTGCCGCAGGGCAGCAAGGCCTGGGAGCTTGCGGCGGCCTTCGTGCGCCTGTACCGATCTCTTGCCGCCGTCACGGGCGGGAAGGCGCAGGCCATGCGTGATTGGCTGCACTCGGCCAACGATGCGCTCGGTGGCGAGCCGGCGCGAAGAATTCTGACGGCCGAAGGACTCTTCCATGTCGTCCAGTACCTGGACGCCGTCCGCGGTCGCATCTGAATCGAAATCCTGCGAGATCCCGTTGTGGCGCGCCGTCGAGGCGCAGCACGTGGTTGCTACTCGCGCGCTGGTAGACAGTCTCGCGGAACAGGAGATCCTGGAGTCGCTGCTCGAAGCCTCCAAGCCCCCAGTCCCGCCCCGGTGCGTCGGATTGGACTATCTGCTCTACACCCCCTTCCGTTATCCGCCGACGTCTCGGGATTCGCGTTTCCGCGGCTACGGCGACCCCGGTGTCTGGTACGGAGCGGATGTGGTGCGCACGAGTTGCGCGGAGCTCGGCTACTGGCGCTGGCGCTTCGTCAGTGACAGCCACGGGCTCGAGCGGCTCGATGCCGTGCCGCACACCGTTTTCCAGGCCGTGGCGCGCGGCAAGTCCGTGGATCTGCGACATGAGCCATTCGCGCGCGACCGAAGGCTGTGGGCCAACCCCGACGACTACGGCGCATCTCACGCACTCGCGCGAGCGGCGCGGACTGCTGACACACCGATCATCCGCTACGCGTCCGTTCGCGACCCCGAGCACGGCGGCTGCGGGGTCGTGCTCGATTGCACGGCCTTCTCCGGCACCGGGGGTGTACGTCGACGGCAATCGTGGTTCCTGACCGTCGATAGGCAACGCGCCTCCTGGGTGCGTTCCGGGACCCGCAATCCGGCGAGTTACGAATTCCTCTTTGAGCTCGGCACGATGAGCCGCCCAGATGAAGAGCGCTGACATCATGGTTTTAGAGATTGCGTGACCTCCGCCATCCTCCCCTCGTATTCTTCGTTTGGTTTCAAAGGCGCCGTGAAGAGAAAACTGAAATGCCAGTACGAGGTGTGTCGCAAGTTGTTTTGAAGTTGCCTGATTTTGTTTGGAAAGCCCGATTCCGGTGAGCCAGCGCGATATCATCGACGCGAAAGTACAGGATCGACTCCGTACCCGACGGCGCCGCTTCCTGAGTCAGAAACAGCCGTGTGCCCCCGCAGTCGAAGAACGCCAGCTTGCCGAACGTATAGAGATGCCGCAGACCCGGAATCTCGCGGTACCAGTGCTCCGCCCGCTGGACGTCGCCGACGCTCCTGGAAACCAGGCCAATCGGCCCGAGCTCGAGCTCTGTCACGGTGTGTCTCCCCGGTCGCGCCAGCGCGCTGTCCTTCGGCGACCGAAACCAGCCGCGCAGCGCCTTGCGGGTTCGCAGACCGAGTTTCTCTCGTACGTTGTCGACGTGAAATTTGACGCCATCACGGCTGATACCTCTGCGCTCGGCGATTTCGCGGTCGGTCATTCCATGTTGAACCGCGTGAGCGGTGCTATGATGAGCGTCAGCTACGGTCGGATACATTGCGAGGCCTGCCCATGTCCGGACCCCATCGTCATTTGAAGCGCGCCGAATGGACCGCAATGGCCGGCGTGCTGCTGCTTCTCAGCGGCTGCGGCATCAACAACATCCCGACCGAGAAGCAGCAGGTCACCGCCGCCTGGAGCCAGGTGATGAATGAGTATCAGCGGCGCACCGATCTCATTCCGAACCTGGTGGCGACGGTGAAGGGATATGCCGCCCACGAGGCGAACGTGCTCGAGGCGGTCACGGAGGCGCGTGCCAAGGTCACCCAGACCCGCATTCCATCCGACATTCTCACCAACCCGAAGGCGTTTCAGGCGTTCGAGCGCAACCAGGCGACCCTGGGCGGCGCTTTGTCGCGCCTCATGGTTGTGACCGAGAATTATCCCAACCTGAAGGCCGACCAGAACTTCCTCGTCCTGCAGGCGCAGTTGGAGGGCACGGAGAACCGGATTGCCGTGGCGCGCCGCGACTACATCCTGGCGGTGCAGCAGTACGACACCGACCTCAGCACCATCCCGGGCCGCTGGTACCACTCGCTTTTCTATAGCAGCTACCAACCGATGCAGAACTTCACGATTTCGGAGCAGGCGCAGCAGGCTCCCAAGGTCCAGTTCTAGGCGTGCGGCACACGGATTCCGACCTGAGCGTGAGATCGAGCGTGCGACCGAGCGCATCGGCGGCCCTGGGGCTGAACTGGCTGCTGGCGTCGCTCCTCATACTGGCAGCGATTCCCGCGCTCGCGGCGCAGAACGCCCTCGATGCCGGCATGCCACCTTTTCCGGCGCTCACCGGCCCGGTGGTGGACGAGGCGCATCTGCTGCCGGGGGACGTGCTCGGCCAGCTCTCACAGAAGCTCGCGGCCTACTCCCACGACAATGGGACCCAGGTCGTGGTGATCACCCTGGCGACCCTCAACGGTTACCCCATCCGATACTACGGGTATCAGCTGGGACGGCACTGGGGCATCGGCCAGAAGGGCAAGGACAATGGCGTCCTGCTCATCGTCGATGCGGGTGAGAAGCGGGTGGACATCGAGGTCGGCTACGGTCTCGAAGGCACGCTCACCGACGCACAGAGTTTCCTGATCATTCACAACGTGATTCTGCCGCGGTTTCGCAAGGGCGACTTCGCGGGCGGTATCACCGCCGGAACCGACGCGATCCTCTCGGTGCTGGGCGGCCATCAACAAGTCATCGAGCAGCAGCAGGTCCGGGAGCGCAGCGGCACCGGATTCCTCATGTTCCTCATCCTCCTCTTCGTATTCCTGCCGCTCCTGCGGGCAATCTTCGGGCGTGGCGGATACGGTTACGGGGGCTGGGGCGGCGGCTGGCTGGGTTGGCTCGCCCTCGGCATGCTGAGCGGAGGCCGCGGCGGAGGTTTCGGCGGGGGCGGCTTCGGAGGTGGGGGCTTCGGCGGTGGCGGTTTCGGCGGATTCTCCGGCGGTGGCGGATCCTTCGGTGGAGGCGGCGCCTCCGGAGGCTGGTGAGGCATGATCCGCTTCTCGGCGAACGACAAGGCACGGATCACGGCAGCCATTAAGGCGGCGGAGAGAAACACGAGCGGCGAGTTCGTGGCGGTGGTGGCGCACGCGAGCGATCACTACGTGGTCCTGCCGCTCCTCTGGGCGGCGATACTCGCGCTGCTGTTGCCCGGCGCATGCCTGCTCGCCGGGGTATCCCTACGGTGGGTGCACCTCTATCAGCTCCAACTGCTCCTGTTCATCGTGCTGGCCCTGCTGCTCCTCACCGTGCCTGGCCTGCATTTGAAGCTGATTCCCACACACATGAAGCACGCGCGCGCCACCCGCCTCGCCAAGGCACAGTTCTACACCCAGGGCGTACAGCTCACGCCGCACCACTCCGGGGTGCTCTTCTTCGTCTCGCTGGCAGAGCACTACGTCGAGATCGTAGCGGACAAGGGGATCCACGAGAAGCTGGGCGAAGCCCACTGGAAAGGCATCGTCGAGGCGTTCGTGGCCGGGGTGCGCCAGGATCGAGTGGTGGATGGTTTCGTCGAGGCGATCGGCGCCTGCGGCGCCGCAATGGCCGAGCATTACCCGCCGGATCCGAACGAGACGCCCGAGCTCTCCGACGGCCTCATCGAAATCTAGGATAAAGCGCCGAATCCGGGCATCGTGCCCGGCCCGGCGCAGGCACCTCGTGCCTGCTATCCAACTACCTTGCCCACCGCCTCGGCGAAATAGTCGATGTTGTTCATCCGCAATCCCGCAATGTTGATCCGGCTGTCATCGAGCATGTAGAGATGATGCCGCTCCCGCAGCTCGCGGACGGCGTGCGGCTCGACGCCGAGGTAAGAGAACATCCCGCGCTGGCGCGCAATGAAGCCGAAGTCCCTGCGCGGACACGTCTCGGCGAGGCGCCGCACGGCCGCGGTGCGCAGTTGTTGGATCCGAAGCCGCATCGAGTCGAGCTCTCCCTCCCAGGACCCGCGCAGACGCTCCTCCGTGAGGATCGCATGCGCGATCGCCGCGCCATGGTCGGGCGGCATGGAATAGAGGCCGCGCGCGATTCGCGCGAGCTGACTGAGCGCCGCATCGGCAGCGGCAGGTGTCGCGCTCAGCACGTGCAGGGCGCCGGTGCGCTCGCGATAGAGACCGAAGTTCTTCGAGCACGAAACCGCAACCAGCACCTCCGGCAGTTCCGCGCAGAGGAGCCGCGGACCGTAGGCATCCTCGGCCACTCCCCTGCCGAGCCCTTGGTAGGCGATGTCGATGAATGGCAGCAGCGAGCGCCGGCGCACGAGCGCGAGCAGCTCGCGCCACTGGCCATCCTCGAGATCGGCTCCCGTCGGGTTATGACACGAGGCATGCAACAGCACCACCGAGCGCGGTGGCAGGCGATCCAGAGCGCCGAGCATCGCGTCGAAGGCCACGCCGCCGGTCGCAGGATCGAAGTAGGGATAACGCTCGAGCTTCAGTCCGCAGTTGGAAAGAAGAGGCACGTGGTTCGCCCAGGTGGGCGTGCTGACGTGTACGACCGCCTCCGGTGCCGCCGCGCGGATGAGCTCCGCACCCAGGCGCAGCGCCCCACACCCGCCCGGCGCCTGGATGGTGCGCAGGCGTCCCGCGACGAGCGCGCGATGCCCCTCTCCCATCACCAGCCGTTCCATCGCCGAGTTGAACCCCGCGTTGCCAACCGCCGAGACATAAGTCTTGGTGGTCTGCCGCGCGAGCAACTCCTGCTCGGCCTGCCGCACCGCCTTCATGACCGGTGTCTCCCCCGCATCGTCGCGGTAGACACCGACGCCGAGATCTACCTTGCGCGGGTCCGAGTCCGCGCGGAAGGCGGCCATGAGGCCGAGGATGGGGTCCGGCGGCAGCCGGTCGAGATGCTCGAGCACGTGTATCTCCTGGCCAGTGGTTAACGGGCTCAACGTCGCCAGACGGCGCTTTGCTCGGCCCATCCTGGGGCCACGGCCCTTCGGGCCCGGGCGCTACGCGCCGTCCAAAATCGCTCCAGGCGATTTTGTGAGCGACCAACCATCTTACTCGAGTTGCTCACGGGGCCCAGAATGGCCAAAGCCGCGAGCAGCAGCTCGGCCAGCTCACTGTCCCATATCAGCTGCTCGGGATCGCTGACCGCGACGGAAGGAGAGCAGGGTTCCGTGCTGCCGCCGCGCCTCGAGCGCTGCGACCAGAAAGGCGGCCCGCTTGTCGAGCGCGTTGCCGGGAGCGGTTTCAGCGCGCAGCCCGGGCCCGGTGCGAGCTCGGCCTCCTCGTTCGAAGCCGGCCAGGTAGTGACCTTGACCAAATCGAGTGCGCTCATCGAGCCCTCCTGGCGAGGACTCAAGCAACGCCCATGCCAACAGGTAACCACGGCTCGGGCAGGAATCGGCCCCGCGCGCGCACGCGCGAGGCGCCAACTCAGTGCATGGCGCCTGGCGGGTGCGCCATGAAGGTGCAACTCGTCGGCATCACAGGTGCGAGTTCACGCTCTTCCAGCGTCTGATTCTCAGCGCATCGCGCGGCGTGAAGTAGCGGGGTGGCTGCGCCTGCATCGAAAGCGGCACGCGCTCCGGCAGCGTGAGCGGCTCGGAGCTCTCGTGGCTGTCGTGCGCTGCATCCTCGAGGGCGGCCATCGGTGTGGTGCCGACAGGATTGGCCCCTGGAGCAAGTCGTGCCCGCAGCCCCAACCATTCGGCCGGCGGATCCGTCTCCTCCGGCGTCAGCAACAGTCGGTGCTTGCGCAGCCACAGCCCCGCGCTCGTGCGGCTCGTCATGACGGTGAGCGGTACGGCGAGCACCATTCCGGCGAGCACGGGCAGCAACCACCAGATGTAGCGCGGCGCGAAGGCGAGAATCACCGCGCCCCAGGCGATGCCCGTGACGAGGTGCCACTTGTGCCGCAACAATGCCTCGAGCACGCCAATCCCCCGATCACCCCGCTCCTGCGTGTGCCAGGCCACGGGTTTGCCCGCGAGGGTGGTGACGACGAACGTGGTATGGAACAGCATCATCGCGGGCGCGAGCAGAATGCTGAAGAGCTGCTCGATGCCGAGACTCGCGAAGAGGCGCGCACTGCCGCCGAAGCCGCGCCGCAACCGCGAGTCCTTCACCGCGAGCAGAGCACCGAAGAACTTCGGCAGGAAGAGCACCGCGACGGTGATCGACAGCAACGCCGCGATCTCACCGTCCCGGTATTTCGGCCAGGTCGGGAAGAGCTCGTAGGAGCCGGGCGTGAAATACTGATGCCCGTGAAGGGCATCCAGGATCACGACTGTCGAGCTCAGAAGCAGCACCAGCAGCCACAGCGGCGAGCTGGCGTAGGAGAGGACACCGGTGATGAGGTGCAGCCGGCTGAGCCAATGCAGACCGCGCATGGGCAGAAGGCCGAGGTGCTGCAGGTTACCCTGTGCCCAGCGGCGATCGCGCGCGGCGTAGTCGATCATGTTGGAGGGAACCTCCTCCCAGCTACCGCTGTCGTCGGGCACCAGCCAGACCTGGAAGCCGGCGCGTCGCATGAAGGCGGCCTCGACGAAGTCATGGCTCAGAATCTCGCCCCCGAGCGGGGGAGATCCGGGCAGGCGCGGCAGATCGCAATGGGCGGCGAACGCTTTCAACCGCAGGATGGCGTTGTGTCCCCAGTAGTTGCCCTCCCCGAGCTGCCACCAGGCGAGGCCGCTCGCGAGCATGGGACTCGAGAGGCGCGCGGCGAACTGGATGAGGCGGGCAAAGAGCGTTTCCCGGCCGGCCGGCAGTGGCAGCGCCTGGATGATGCCGGCCTGCGGGTTCGCGTCCATCAGCCGCGCGAGCATCACCAGCGCTTCGCCCGACATGATGCTGTCCGCATCCAACACAACGGCGTACTCGTAAGCGCCGCCCCAGGCGCGCACGAAGTCGGCGATGTTGCCGGCCTTGCGGCCGACGTTCTCGGGCCGACGACGATAGAAGATGCGTCCCCGGGCATGATGGCACGCGATGAGCTCGCGCCACGCCGCCTCCTCCGCCGCCGCGATCTCGAGCTTGCGCGTGTCGGAGAGAATGAAGAGATCGAACGATCCCTGCTCCGGAAGGCGCGAGAGCGAGGACCAGATGACATCGAGGCCGGCCGTCACCCGCTCGGGGTCCTCGTTGTAGATCGGCATGATGATCGCGGTGCGGCCGGCGACAGGTCGGTCCCCGAGCTCTGCCACCTTGAGCGTCAGCGGGTCACCGCCCCGCAGACGGACCAGGAATCCCGCGAGGGCCGTCCAGAAAGCGCCCGTGATCCAGACGAAGAGGATGTAAAAGAGCACCAGACCAACCTTCTCGAGGTCGGTCAACCCGTTGGCGGCGAGAATGTCGCGCATCATCGCGGTCGCCGCCGCGGCTGTGAGCAGCGTCAATGTAAAAAAGAGCGCCCGGCGCCAGCGCGCCGCACGTCGCAATTTACCCGCATCCACCGCTAGGTTCCCGAGGGTATCCACTGGTACGTCCACGTCTCAGTCAAAGCCTCACCGTACAAATCGAGGTAACACCGCAAATCGACCGGCTGGTCGCTCGCCGGCTTGACCTCCATGGTCACGCGCCAGACACCGTTCTCGGGGAGTCGCCGAACGGTGACATTACTGACCGTTCCGCCGTCTGCCGACACCTCCGCATGCACTGGCTGCGCTGCCGAGAGAGAATCGAGGTTGCCGCCGTCAAAATCAATGAGAACAAGTCGCATGCCTGCAACCGGGCTCATGTCCCGCATCACCGGGCCAAAGCGGGTGGCGACCACCTCGCCTCCGGGCGGCCAGCGCTGGCCGGAGTTCATGTAAGCCGAGAGCAGATAGGAGAAGCGGATGGGCGCGTGCGGGACGACGGCGGCGCTCGGCACCCAGTAAGCGTCGATATTGTCGTGGATTTCCTCATCGCTCGGAATTTCGACCAGCTCTACCCCACCCTTGCCCCAGTTACCGAGCGGCTGGATCCAGTAGCTTGGCCGCCGCTCGTACTGCGAGTCCGGGTCCTGGTAGTCGGCGAAATTGCGGTCGCGCTGGATGAGACCGAAGCCCTTGGGGTCATCGTCCATGAAGCGGTTGACTTCAAGCTTGAGCGGGTTGTCGAGCGGCCGCCACAGCCACTCGCCGGTGCCGGTCTGCATCATGAGACCGTCGCTGCTGTGCACCTGCGGCCGCCAGTCATCGAAGCGGCGCCGGGCCGAATTCACCCCATGGAGAAACATGGAGGTAAGGGGCGCGATGCCGAGTTTGTCCACCGCCCGCCGCGGGTAAAGCTCCGCCGTGACCTGCACCTGGGTGATGGTGCCGGGGCGCACGTCGAACTCGTAGGCGCCGGCGAGGCTCGGGCTGTCGAGGAGAGCATAGATCGTCAGAGTCTCCTGGTTCGGCTCCGGTCGAACCAGCCAAAAATCGGTGAAATAGGGAAACTCCTCCCCCGCGGGTGTCGCGGTGTCGATCGCCAGCCCCCGCGCCGAGACTCCGTATCCCTCATTGCGGCCGAGCGCCCGGAAGTATGAGGCTCCGAGAAAGGCGATCACCTCGTCCTTGTAGCCGGGTGTGTTCAGGGGATAGTGCACGCTCATACCCGCGAAGCCGAGGTTGGCCGGCAGGATCACGTGCGGGATGTCCTTCCCGAACTGAAACATCGAAGGGCTATAGCCGACCGGCCGGACGCCTGAAGGCAGCACCTCGTAAACATTCACCCGGCGGTCGAAATTGAAGCCACGGTGGAAAAATTGCACTTCGAACATCGACTGACCATGCCACAGCGCCGCAGACGGCCGGAATTGGATCTCGCTGTACTGAGCGTAGGTGAGCGTCGCGAGCGTCCTGGGCAGCGGCGTCGAGCGGATATGGTAGGGGCGCGCGGCGCGCTCCTGGGCGAGCCGCTGCACGGTCGCGAAGCTGAATGTCGGCGGCTGCGGGTGCGAAGGAGTGCTGGCCGTCTGACCGATCGCGGAGGTCAGCAGGAGAAGCGCGAGCACCGTGGCCAGCTGCTGTCGATGAAACACCAAGCCTCCCCGGGCTCTTTGGCTCAAACCACCCGCTCACGCCATGCCCGACGTTTGCGGCACATAGGCAACCCCTCTGTCGCCATCGAGCGACAGTTGAGCCCTTCTGCTCGGGTCGGATCCGGGGGAATTCTCGCAGCGTAGCTCATTTGTTGTGTCTGAAAAAAATGTCGGACGCTACTGACGCAACCAGGAAGTATGACATGCGCCCGCCTTGGCGCGCGTCCCGGGGTAACCGCCGGTGATCCGGGAGGCGGCCGCACCTGATTGGGGATGACCCTCGCCGCCGGCGCACCGCGGCGGTGCAATCCAGGCTCGTTCGGTGCCGGGCACTTACGCAAGACTCTGAATTTTAACGAGAACCTCACATGGCATGGTGGATGCTTGAGCTGCGCGCCCACCGATATCCCTTGGCAGTGAGAAAGGGCCCCTATGCAGAAGCCCTTGTTGCAGCAAGTGCGCGTGACCCGGCGGTTCATCGCGGCGCTGGTCGCCGCCTCCGCCGCCGCCGCACCGGCCGGCGCGCTGGCAGCGGCCTCCCCGGCGACGACGCTGTCGCAGATCCTGGCCAACTCCGGCATCACCGAATCCGGCTATGTGGCGGCGTCCTTCTACGACTCCTCGGGCTACAGCACTTACCATCAGTTCGATACCTCGCACGATACGTTCCAGCTCGATCAGGCGGGACTGCAGCTCGGTTATCAGCCGAAGTCGGGATTTGGTGCCGTCGTCGATGTGATCGCCGGCGAGGACGCGAAGATCGTCAACGCCGCCGAGAGCGCCGGCGCCAGCGACAACTCGTTCGATATCCTGCAGGGGTTCGTCCAATACGTGACGGGACCGCTGACCCTTCAGGCCGGCAAGTTCACCACCCTGGCGGGCGCAGAGGTCATCGCGCCGACGGGCAACACGAATTTCTCGCGCTCGCTGCTTTTCTTCGCGGAGCCCATGACGCACACCGGCGTGCGCGCGACCTACGCACTCAGCGGAACGCTGAGCGTCATCGTCGGAGTCAACAACGGATGGAACTACAGCAAGATCGACTCCGGCTCGAAGAGCGGGGAGCTCGGAATCTCACTGACGCCCGACAAGTACTTCTCCCTCACCGCGCAGCTCTACGCCGGCAAAGACCCCGTGTATGGCGCGCAGCGGACCTTCTTCGACACCGTCGCGACCTTCAACGCGACCTCGGCTCTCTCCTTCGTCGTGAGCTACGACTGGGGCCAACAGCAAGCGACAGCCGCGACGCCGCAGTTCCTCACGGGCGGAGATTGGGATGGCGTAGCCGGTTACGTCAATTACCAGTTGAGCAGCCAATGGCGCGTGTCGCTGCGTGCCGAGTACCTCGATGACAAGGACGGCACCACACTCGTGACCGGCGCACGGCAGAGACTGACGGAAGGCACGGTGACCCTCGGTTACGATCCGGTGGCGAGCTTCGAGCTGCGGCTGGAAGGCCGCTACGATTCATCGAGCGAGGCCACCTTCCTCGAGTCCGAGACCCCGGTCGCCGAGTACGGCAGCAATCAAAGGGAGATCGCGCTGCAGGGCGTCTACAAGTTTTGATCATTCGGCGCCCGCCCGGCGGGCGATGAGCCCGCGGCCGGGATCGTACCCCACGACCGCCAGGATCATGAAGACGATGAGGGACCCGGCGACGACGGCGAATGACTCGAGGTTGAACCGCTCGTATAGCGCGAAACGGACCAGCTCGACCGCATGCGTGAAGGGGTTGGCCATACAGATTTTGTAGAGTGTCTCGTTCGCCTGCCGCACGGTCCACAGCGGGTAGAGCGCGGACGAGGCGAAGAACATCGGGAAGATCACGAAATTCATGACGCCGGCGAAATTCTCGAGCTGGCGGATCACCGACGACAGGAAGAGGCCCAGCGCGCCCAGCATCATGCCTATCAGGATCAGGGCCGGAAGCACGGTGAGGTAGCCGAGGCGCGGCGGTTGAATACCCCAGAACCAGGCGATGCCCAGGAAGATATACGCCTGCAGAACGGAGACGATGACCGCTCCGATCAGCTTCGAGAACAGGAGGTACCAGCGCGGCAGCGGGCTCACCAGCAGCGTGCGCATGCTGCCGGTCTCGCGGTCCCACACCATCGACAACGAGCTCTGCATGCCTTGAAACATGATGATCATGCCGATCAGGCCCGGAGCGATGTATACCTGGTAGGGGATGTAGGTCTGGTAGGGCGGAATGATCGAGATACCCAGCACGAAGCGGAATCCGGTGGCGAAGATCAGCAGCCACACGAGCGGGCGCACCAGGGCGGCGAGAAAACGGCCGCGCTGATTCAGGAAGCGCAAGGCCTCGCGCCACACGATGCCGCGCAGGCAGCGGTAGTAATGGACGGCCTTCATTCGCCGCGCTCGCCGGTGAGGTTATCGAATGCTTCGCGCATCGAGGCGGCGTTCGCGCGGCGGATCACTTCCGGCACCGGCCCTTCGGCGAGGATCCGGCCGCGGTGCAGCACGATCACCCGCGCTTCGGAATCGACCTCGTCGATCAGGTGGGTCGCCCACAGGGCCGCGAGCCCGTCCTCGCGACACAACATGCGCACATGGTCGAGCATGAACTGGCGGCTTGCGACATCCAACCCCACCGTGGGCTCATCGAGGAGCAGCAATCTCGGCTCATGGATCAGGGCGCGCGCGATCTCCACCCGACGCCGCTGGCCACCACTCAAAGTGCGCGCATGCTCGTGCAGCCGGTCGGTCAGGCCGACACGCTCGATCTCGCGCCTGAGGCGGACCGCGGCCTCGCGGCGTGGCAGGCCATGCAGGGCGGCGTGATAGAACAGGTTTTGCGCGACCGACAGCTCCAGATCGAGGGTCGGCAGCTGGAACACGACGCCGAGCCGGGCGAGCGCTTCCGAGGGCTTCTGCTTGATCTCCCAGCCGAAGATCCGGATCGAGCCGCTGCGATGGTTGTAAAGGCGGGTGATCAGGGAAAAAAGGGTCGTCTTGCCCGCGCCATTGAGGCCGAGCAGCATCGTGCGATCGCCGCGCTTGAGCTCGAAGGAGACGTTTTGCAGAGCCTGCCGTTGCCCGAATGCGTGGCTGAGTCCCTCCACGACGAGCGGGGGTGCCTCCCGGTCCGGCGCGCCTGTCGCCCTTCGGTCCGCCGCCTCTGCTTTCAGGTCCAACATTGCGGGCAATATGCCACAGGGGATGCCACGGTTCACTCGACCGGTGTCGCCGCGTCGGCGCCAGCGCCGGCGCCGATCAGCTCCCGGTGGCGGCGCAGAATCTCGGCTCGCAGCCGCTCGATCTCCACGCCGCTGTGGCGGCGACTACGCGCCAGGCTCACCGGTAGGTCGGCCACGACATGGCCGGGCGTTGCCGACAGCAGCACCAGGCGATCGGCCAGCACCAGTGCCTCGCGCATGTCGTGCGTGACGAACAGCACCGTCGTCGGCCGCGCGTGCCACAGCTTGAGCAAAAGATCGCGCAGCTGCTCCACCGTGTCGTGATCGAGCGAGACGAAGGGCTCATCCATCAGCAGCAGGTCCGGCTCGATCGCAAAGGCGCGTGCGATGGCTACCCGACGGCTCATTCCCACCGACAGCTGCGGCGGATAAAGATCCCGCGCCTCGGCGAGACCCACCGCCTGCAGCAGGGGATCGACGATGGCATCGGCGCCTTCCGCGGGCAGCACGAGCGCGATGTTCTCGTAGACCGTCCGCCACGGAAGCAACCGGGGCTCTTGAAAGACGTAGCCCACCCGCACCGGCCGTCCTTCGGCGCCTGGCGCGAGCTTGATCTCGCCGGCAAAATCGCGGTCGAGACCGGCCACGATGTTGAGAAAAGTCGTCTTGCCGCAGCCCGACGGGCCGACGAGGGCCACGAACTCGCCTGCCGCAATCTGCAGCGACAGGCCGGCGAGCGCCAGGTGAGACTTCGCGCCCCGCGCGCGCGGATAGCGCTTCTCGCGGATATGCGCGATCAAGGCCGGCGTCACGGGCGCCACCGACCGGCGCGCCGCTCGAGCGGCTGAAAGACCGCCCACTCGATGAGCTGGATGACCGCCACGAAGGCAATCGTGTAAGCGAGGATGAGGGTGACGTCGAACTGCTCGAAGTAGAGCTGGATCTCGAAGCCGACGCCGTTGCTCATCCCCAGCAGCTCGACGATCAGCACGATTTTCCATACCAGTGCCAGGCCCGACCGGGCGGCCGCGAAGATATACGGGTAGAGCTGCGGCAGGATCACGTGCCGCAGCGTCCGCCATCGGCCGACATGGAAGCTTGCCGCCATGTCCGAATAGTTCCGGTCGAGCGCGCGGGCGCCTTCGCGCAGCGTCACGGCGGTGTTCGGGATCTTGTTGACCGCCACGGCACCGATCGCCGCCGCCTCGGTGAGTCCGAACCAGACATAGGCCAGGACGATGATCACCAGCGCCGGCAGGTTGAGCAGCAGCACGAGCCAGCTGTCGAACAGAGCGTCTATGGTCCGCGAGCGGCCCATCACGATGCCGATCGCCGTGCCCACGACCATCGCGATGACGAAGGCGGCGGCCACGCGGGCCAGCGTGATGCCGAGACTGAAGAGGAGCGGACCATGGACGCACTCTTGCGCCAGGGCCACGAACACGGCGCTGGCCGAAGGCAGCAGCCGGCTGCGGACCGCAGCGGCCACGACCTGCCAGACCGCGATGAACAGGGCGATCGAGCCGATTCGCTGCGCCAGCGAGGATGCCGTCATCCAGGACGACGCGCGCTGCGCCGTGGTGGCCACGCTCATTCAGTAATTCACGGTGTCGAGAAACGTGCCCGGCTGCAGGGTTGGGCTGACACCGACCAGCGTCCTGCCGCCGACCTTGGCGAAGAGCGCATAGAGCGCCTTGGCCTCACGCCGCTCGTCCTTGCCCCAGTGATCTGGAATGCCGGCCCGGAACGCATCACGAAGGGCCTGCAGCTCGGCCGGATCACGCGCTCCGGTTTTGGGCCCAAGCCATTCCCACTCGGCATCCGAGGTCGCCAGGATGGAGTCCGCCTCACGCGTGGCGCTGACAAAGGCAGCCACCGCGCGCGGATGCTCGCGCGCCCAACGCTCCGACACGACGAAGCCCACGAGCGGAATCGCGGTCTTGAAGCCGAGCTGCCGCAAAGCGTCGCTGACCGACAGGACGGCCGGCAAGCCGCGGCTCTCGAGCGGCGCGGCAAAGTTCCAGTAGGTCAGCACGGCATCGAGGCGGCCCGCCAGCAACTCCTGGTTGAGAAGCGGCGGCGCGCCGAACGACAGCCGCGCGTCACGCGTGAGGTCGACGTGCTGCTCCTGAGCGAGCGCCTGCACGATCACCCAGCTCTTGTCGAGCGGGCTGCCGGCCACGCCGAGCCGCCGGTTCCGCAGGTCGGCCAATCCATGGATGGGCGCGCCGCGCGCCGCGACCAGCGCGCCGAGCGCGGTCGAGAACGGAAAGAATGTCCAATCGGCGCCGGATGCGCGTTGGCGCGAGACCCACAGCCAGTCCGACACCACGCAATCGACGCTCCCCGCCTGCAGCGCCACCAGGGTCGCCTGATTGCTTGCCAACTGCACCTCGTCGATGTCGATGCCGTACGTCTCGTCGAGCTCGTGATGCTGGATGACATCCATGACCCAGCTCACGGTACCGAACTTCAGGACTCCGATGCGCAGCGTGTCGTCCGCCCGGGCGACTCCCGCTCCGACCGCGATGGCCACGACGAGCGAGAGGGCAAACAGGCGCACGAACCAGTCGGACAGATGCGTGGCGCGCACAGGCATAGCTCACGGGACCACAGCGATGCCCCAGGGCAGACGGCCGACAGGAACGGACTTCACGGCCGTCTCCGACGCCACATCGATGATCGTGACGTCGTTCGTGAGGCCGTTTGCAACGTAGAGCTTGCTGCGATCCGGACTGAACGCGATCTGCCAGGGCCGCTGGCCGACGAGGATGTATTTTTGGACTTCGTAGGTCTTGGCATTGACCACGGCGACGCGATTGGCGCGCCCCAGGGAAACGAACGCCAGACTGCCGTCCGCTGTGAAGCGGATGCCGACGGGGCCGATGTACTCCTTGTCCACACCGGGTATGTGAAAGTTGATGACGTGTACGATCTCGTGGCTGCGGGGATCGATGACCGAGACCGTTCCGCCGACTTCCGACGAGACCCACAGATAGCGCTGATCGGGCGTGTAGATTGCGACTCGCGGCCTGGTGTCGACCAGCACGTTGGCCACGACCTGCCACGTTTTCGTGTCGATGAAATGCGCCATGCTGGTGGTCTCGGAAACGACCACCACGGTGCGCCCATGCCGGCTGACGGCGAGCCCTTCGGGCTCGATGCCGACCGGGATCTGCGTGATCCACTTCCCCGTGGCGTAATTGATAACCGTGACCAGGGCGTTGTTTTCATTCGACACATAAATCTTGTCACCCGACGGGGACGTCGCCAGCGTCTCGGGATCCGGACCGGTGTCGATCCTGCGTACCACCTTGAGCGTTTTCACGTCGATGACGTCGATGTTGCTCGAATCGCCATCGCATACCAGGACCGACTTGTCGTCCGGCGTCGCTATGATGCCCCGGGGTCGCTGATCGGTGGGAATCGTCGCAATTATTTTGTAGGTTTCACCGTTGAGGACGGTCACCGTATCGTCGACTTCGTTCGAGACGAAGAGCTCACTCGCCCCGGCTCCGGCGGCGAAGGTGCAGAGGAGGACGGCGCATGCGAGCGCCGCGCTGCAGCGGCCCGTCATTGCGCGAAACGGCATTGTGTCTCCGGCTCATCGAAACCCAGGGTGTCGGTCGTGTACCCCGGATGGAGAAAACCCTGCTGCGGCGACAGGGAGACGGTCATCAGCGGCTGCGACAGCAGCACCGGTTGACGCAACTGGTTGTCCCAGCCGCGAAACGTCAGACCCTGCCCCTTGTAGCCGGCGACGAGGAAGCCATTCGATCGCAAGTACGCGCGCATGGCCATCGGCGATGTTTTTCGCGCGCGCATGACGGCATTGCCGACGATCCTGACGGCAAGCCAGCCGCCATAGTCGCGCTCGGTCATGCCGCGATGGGCGAAGAGACCGAACCTCTGCTGCATCTGCAGCGCCGCATATTCCTGGTACGCGGGAGTCCAGGCCGAGGCGACCAGCCCCTGCGTGCCCACGATCGGACGAGCTGCATAGGTGTTGTAGGGAAGATAGTCTCCGAACAGATCGCTTTCATCCGCAACGAAGATCACGTCGTAATCGGCGCCGACCTCCGTCGCGAGCGGCATCTGCGTCTGAATCTGCTGATAGCCGGTATCGCTGCGCCGCGAGCCGGCATCGTAGTTGTAGGTTTTCTCGGCGACGACGCGGGCTCCGTACCGGGCGGCCGAGCGGCGGACGTCTGCCGCGTACACCGCATCCTGCGGGGTCGGCCCCTGGATGAGAAACCAGCGCGTCCAGCGCTTCAGCACCAGAAATTGAGCGAGCGCATCGGTCCGCATCGCCTGGCTCGGAAGCAGGTGAAAGACGTTCGCCCGGCAGTCCTGCTGTCGCAGAAGATCCGCGGTCGTCCTCATGTCGAGGATCAGCGCGTCCTTCGCGGAAGGCAGACTGGCGAGCGTCAGGAGATCGTCCGGATGAAGGTCGGCGATGATGACCGCAGGTCCGTGCGCGAGCAGCGGACCCGCCGTGGCGGCAAGATTGCCCCCGTCCGGCACGGTCACGACCTTCAGCCTGAAATGCCACCCTATGAACTTGCCGGCGACGTTGAGCTCATAGATCGCCTCCTCGGAGCCGGCCAGTCCGAGGTCGGCCGGATGAGTCTCCAACAGCGACGGTAGGATTTCCGGGTTGAAATGGTAATCCTTACGAAGAAAGGTGATCGAGAAGGAACGCGCCGCCGACCCCGCCGCCGCGGAAGCGGCGAACGGGGCGCTCACGCCGAGCAGCCAAAGCAGCGCGAGCAGCCCCCACGTGCGGGCGGCGCGGCGCGCGTTCATGCGCCGCTCAGTGGTATTTGTGACCCGGAGGCCCATCGTAGGCCGACCGGATCCAGGTGATGATCTTCCATAGATCGCTGGCATGATGGATCAGGAGGCCCATCTGTGGCATGGGAGCGACGACGTTCTCAATGGTTTGGCGCTGGTAGCCGGCCGCCTGCAGCTTATCCGACCCGAGAGAGACGAGGCGAAAGAGGGTGTCGTCGTTGCCGCCGTAGATCCAAACACCGTTGATGAGCGGCGGGCACATGCCGCCGCCGCCGCCGCCGCCGTGACAGCCGTTGCAACCGTAGTTGAAGAAGAGCTTATGGCCTTCTTTGGCCATTTGGGCGTTGCCGCTATACGGGTCGTGAAGCGATCCCTTGGGCGCTTTCTCGACCACCTGCACCGGCGGCTCGCTCAAGGAGTAGGACAGCTTCGCAGTGGAAGGCTCGGCAGCCCCCGCGGGGGGTGATGCGGCCAGCCAGCAGGCGGCTCCCAGAAGCGTCAATGTGAAGGCAACTACGCCTGCGAAGCGCTTCATAATGGTCATCTCCGGTCGTTCAGCTATGGGGTGGCGCCGCCCATCGACGGACGGGCAAGACGTACCAGCAAGGAAAGGGTCCGTACGGCGCCGAGATTATCGTTCTTGACCGCGATGTCCCGCGCGGTCTCGCCCGCCGCCGACTTCATCTGCGGATCCGCCCCAGCCTGGATCAGCAACGCGATCATCGGGGAATTATCGTGCGCCGCCGCGATCATGAGCGCGGTCACCCCTGCGGCGTCGATCGCGTTCACCTTTGCCTTGTGGGCGAGCAGGGCGCGCGCGATATTCATCGGTCCATGACTCTGGAGAATGCGGACCAGACTGTTCGCCGAGGGTGGCAGCTCGCTCGCTACCACCATGAGTGGCGTCAGCCGATATTTGCTGGCCGGGGCGTTGACGTCGGCGCCGCCTTTGATGAGAGCGTTCGCCGCATCGAACTGCTGTTCCTCGATGGCGAGCGACAAGGGCGTGAAGCCCCGCGGCGCCCCCTTCTCGATGCTCGCACCATGCGCCAACAGAAGTCTTATGGCCGCGGCCTGATTGCGCTCGACCGCACCCATGAGCGCTGTCGCCCCGTCATTGTCGGCCCGATCGACCTTTGCCCCGCGCCGGATGAGAAGCTGCATCATCTCGATGCATCCGACTCGGGCCGCCGTCGTCAAGGGCGAGGTACCGAGATTGTCCAATGCGTTGACGTCGGCACCCTTGCCGATCAGGTAGGCGGCGCGATCGACATCATTGGCGACGACGGCATCATCCAGTTCCTTGTTGACGCTCGAGCCTTCCGCCAGCCACTGATCGACCTGCGCGCGCGACACCGTCCAATGGGTCGGCTTACCCTCGCGGTCGGCGACCGACGTTTGCACCATGTAGCTGCCGTGCGCCGGAAGGTCGCCCGCAATCAGGCAGTCGGCGCACTCGACCAGCGGCACGCCGTATTGCCTCAGGATGCCCTCGATCTCGGCTCGATGCGCTTTGAGCGCGTCATCAAGCGCGAATTTCAGCACCACATCCTGCTGCGGCACACCGATCCCCAGGCTGAATTCCATCGGTATCGTGTTGTCCATGAGGTTGGTGGGCTGAAGGGTGATCGGAGCTCCCTTCATGGTCTTCAGCCAACCGGCCATGGGACCCCACGCGGCGGCGACATCCAGCTTGCCGTCGACCACCTCCTCGACCTGCCGCCAGGGCTGATGCGCCGGGACCCATTCCGTGTCGCTGCTTACGTGCCAGACTCGCACGTTCGCGACGATACCGTGATTCGAGAGCGCCTGACGCAATGCCGAGATCTGAAACACCCCCACTCGCAACTGCTTGAGGCGCGGGTCATCAAGACTCTTGATATCGAGGTTCTCATTGGTCCGCCACACGAGCACGTAGGTCGTGCGGTAAATCGGCATCGTCGACAGAATATCCTGGTCCTCGACGGGCATGTCCATCAGCAGGTCGCATTCGTCGGCCGTTCCGAATGCCTGACCCACGAGGTCTCCCGTATAGGCGCGCCAGTAGTAGCTCAGCCTGGCATGCATCGCCTTGGCGAGAACCTCGAGAATCTTGTTCTGATATCCCTGCCCCGCGCGATCGGAGAGCGGCATGTTGCCGGGGTCCGCACAGACGCGAAGGACGGGGAAGCGGGCGGTCAGAGCAGCGTTCCTCGCCGCGTCTATCTCGGCCTGATCGAGCTCATCGAAGTCCTTACCGGCCCAGGGCCCTACCAGACCGGCTGAGTTGACCGCCGATCCAGCGGTCGAATTGTTCGTGTTGGTATCGGCGAACGCGGGCGAGAAGAAAAGAGCGGTAATTAACAACACCGCCGCCGACATCGCGCAGCGGCCAGAGCGCGGCATTACGGACATCAGGTATCCTTGTCGAAGACCATCGGTTCCGCCGCGCTTCCGCTTCAGCGCCGGAAGGCGAGGGAAGTTTGGCACCCCGCGAAAGCCAGCGCCGCCGCGGGGTGCCAAAGATACCCTATCACATCCTGCTATTGGTTATTGGCAACCTGCTCCTGTCCCCCCAGACGGAAGGTGTACAGCGTGCCGCCCTGAGGAATCTCGTTCAGATGCGTCGCCTTGGCCATCGCCGTTGCGCCGATCGCCCCGTACTTGTCGCTGAGATCGAGACCCGCCGTTATCGGCAGACCGATCCAGCCGCCGATGCCGGCGAAGACCGAAACGTACTGGTGTCCTTTGAGCTCGTAGCTGATCGGATTGCCGATGATTCCGGATCCGAGCTTGCGCGACCAGAGGATCTTGCCGGTCTTGGCGTCCACCGCACGGAAGTCACCGCCCAAGCTGCCGTAGAACACGACTCCGCCGGCCGTGTTCATCGTTCCGCTCCAGTTCGGGTACTTGTCCGGGAGGTTCCAAACCGTCTGTCCGGTCACCACATTGAACGCCTTCAACCGGCCCGCGACGCCCGGCACATGCTCGTACATGTACACGTTGGCAAAGACGTAGACCACGCCCTGCTGCATGCTGGTACGAGTCTGCGGCGTATCTTGCATGCACCAATTGTTGGTCGGCACATAGAAGATTGCCGGGTTGTTGGGATCAACGGAGGCCGGCTGCTGATCCTTGCCGCCCATCGCCGAGGGGCAGGCCTGCGCCATCTGCCCGACCAGCAACGGTGAGTGCTCTCCCACCTTCACCGGGCGGCCGGTCTTCATGTCGATCTTTTCCGCCCAGTTGACCGCAACATATTTATGAGCCTCAAGAAGATCGCCGTTCGTCCGGTCGAGCACGTAGGCAAAGCCGTTGCGATCGAAATGAACGAGGACTTTCCGCTCCCTGCCGTGGATCTTCAGGTTGACCAGAATGGGCTCGTTGACACCGTCATAGTCCCACTGATCGAACGGCGTCATCTGATAGACCCAGACCACCTTGCCGGTGTCGACGTTCCTGGCGAAGATGCTCATCGACCACTTGTTGTCCCACTTGCCGTCATTGCAGGCTTCCTGCGTGGGCGGATTGGCGCCGCAGCGGTATGAGGGGCTCCAGAGGCCGGGATTGCCCGTCCCGTAATACACCAGCTTCAACTGCGGGTCATAGCTGTACCAGGCCCAGGCCGCGCCGCCACCACGCTTCCATTCGTCGCCGGGATAGGTCAACCCGGTATCGTGGCCATAGGTGCCCCACTGCGGATTGGCCTTGTTAGTCTCGCGCGTGAGGCCGATCTCCGCATCGGTGCCGTTGCTGTAGTAGCTCCAGGCCAGCTTGCCGTCGGAAAGATCATAGGCGTCGACCCGACCGCGGGCCCCGAACTCATCGCCACCGAAGCCCGCGATCACTTTGCCGTCGGCGATCAGCGGCGCATTGGTTACGGTCTCGCCTTTGTCAGGGTAGGCGCGCTTGACCTCCCAATCCACCTTCCCGGTCTTCGCATCGAGCGCGATGAGATAGCCATCGAGCGTGTTGAGGACGACCTTGCCGTCCGCGTAGTTCAGACCGCGATTGACGGTGTCGCAGCAGGCACGCGGCACGGCCGAAAGATCACGATCCGTCTTCTTGAGGTAATTCCAGACCTCAACGGGGTGATCCGGATTCGACAGATCCAGCGCCTGCACGATGTTGGGCCATGCGCTCTCAAAGAACATCATCGGCGTGCCGTCGACGTCGACCACGATCGGCTGACCCTCGTGGCCGCGCAACGCGCCGGTCGACTGCGCCCAGGCCATCTGCAGCTCATGCGCGTTGCTCGGGTTGATCTGCGTCAGCGGGCTATATCGGTCGAGCGCATAGTTCTGCCCCATCGACGACCAGAGATCGCGGTTTTGGGGTTCCTGGGCTTGCGCAACGGAAACTGCTGCGCAGGCCACGCCCGCCGCCAAGAGGATTGCCGCCGGCGTCAGTACCCTGCGCCAATTTGATAACTTCATATGTCCCCCTTATTTGAGGCCAAGGATCGGAACTGATAACTCATATCTCCTCCAAAATTCTTGGTTTTTCGGAAATACGGTCGCTCGCTTCCCACGCTCCTTCACCAAAGCCAAGGAAGGGAAGCGGCGCCATCCAGGGCGGACATGGATTTGGACGCATGTCGGGCACGGTTGCGTTGTCGGGCGGTATGAATACACCCGACATTACCGGGCTGCAACCGCAAACCCCGAAGGAATGCGCCTGCTTTTTGACGGGTGCCGCAGGTGTCATGAGAGTGTGTCGGCAATGGAACGTAGTGTGTCTCCGGCGAGACCTGAGGCTCGCGCGGCGGCGGACTCGCGCCCCGTCGGAATGGCCCCTGACATCAGATGCGCGCAGCCTCGCGCTCGAGCTCAAGCCTCGCGCTCGAGCTCAAGCCCCGCGGGTTTGCCGCCGGTACGGCTCGCTCGCCCCGTTCTCAGGTGCACGCCGGGGCACCCCTGGGGTGCGCCACGCCGCATTGCGGCACACCCGGCTGTGGAACCGACGGGGACATGCTATGTTTACCGGGTTTCACGTCCTTCTGAGCTCGAGCGCACCGCCCATGCCCCAGCCTTCCGCAAGCGCCCCATCACCGACTCCCGCCTCTGCCGCCGGCGCCGTCCTGAATGCACCCCCCATCTGGACGAATATCCTATTGTTCTCGTTGACATTTCTGGCGGCGGTGGTCCTGGTGCCGTGGTACGGAGTGGCACACGGCTTCTCGGCCGGCGCTTGGATCTGCGCCGGCTGCTTCCTGGCGGCCAATGAGATGTCGATCACGGCGGGCTACCACCGGCTCTGGGCGCATCGCACGTATGAGGCGCATTGGGCCCTGCGTCTTTTCTATGTGGTGTTCGGCTCGATGGCGCTGCAGAACAGCGCCTGGGCGTGGTGCAGCGGTCACCGCCGCCATCACCTCAACGTCGACGACGTCGAGCGCGACCCGTACGCGGCACCCCGGGGCTTCTGGTTCTCGCACATCGGCTGGATGGTGCGGCAATACCCGAGCGGCCAGGAGGACTTCAGCAACATCCCAGACCTGCGGCGCGATCGCTTGCTCGCCTTCCAGCATCGGCACTACGTGCCGCTCGTGCTCGTCACCAACTTCGGGCTGCCGCTCGCCGCCGGTTGGCTGCTGGGAGATCTCTGGGGCACCTTCCTGCTCGCGGGCGTGCTGCGGCTGGTGTTGAGCCATCACTTCACCTTCTTCATCAATTCCCTGGCGCACATGTGGGGCGAGCGTCCGTACACCGACGACAACAGCGCCCGTGACAATCCGGTGCTCGCAGTGTTCACCTTCGGGGAGGGGTATCACAACTTCCACCACAGTTTCGCGCACGATTACCGCAATGGCGTGCGTTGGTGGCAGTGGGACCCGACGAAATGGCTGATCGCGACGCTGCAGATGGTCGGGCTCACGCGACGACTCAAGCGCACGCCCGTGTTTCAGGTGCAGCGCGCCCTGCTCTCCATGCAGTTCACGCGCGCGCAACGAAAGCTCGCCAGTCTTCCGGTCGCGGCGGCGCCCTCGCGGGCGAGCGAGCTGCGCCAGCGCTTCGCGCACGAGTATGAGACGTTCCTCGCCGCGGTCGCGGAGTGGGCCAAGGTCAAGGAACAGTGGCTGGAAGAGAAGAAGCGCGCGGTCATCGAGCACTGGGAGCACGCCAGTTTCCAACAGCGGCTGAAGGAGCTCGAGCGCCGCCTGCGGCTGCAGCGCCGCCGCCTGCGGCTGCTGCAGGCACAGCTCGCCTGACCGGCGAGGTCCCCCATGGGACGCATCTTCGAAGTCCGCAAACACACGATGTTTGCGCGCTGGAACCGCATGGCGAAGCAGTTCGCCCGCATCGCCAAGGACATCACCATGGCGGTGAAGTCAGGCGGCTCCGATCCGGCCTCCAACCCGACACTGCGCCGCGTCATCCAGAACGCGCGCGCGGTCAACATGCCGAAGGACAAGATCGAGGCGGCCATCAAGCGCGCCTCGGGGCGCGATGCGGCTCACTATCAGGAGGTGCATTACGAGGCCTACGCTCCGCATGGCGTGGCGTTGCTGGTGGAGGCCGCGACCGACAATCCGACCCGCACCGTCGCATCGGTCCGCAACATCGTCACCAAGAACGGCGGCAATCTGGCCACCTCCGGCAGCGTCGGCTTTCTCTTCAAGCGCATGGGTGTCTTTCGGCTCGACCCCGCCGGCATCGATCAGGATGACCTCGAGCTCTACCTCATCGATCATGGACTCGAGGAGATGGGCGAGTCGCTGAGCGACGAAGGCAAACCGCAGCTCGTCATCCGCTGCGCCTTCGCGGATTTCGGCAGGATGCAGGAGGCGCTCGAGGCGCGCGGCATCGCGCCTCTGTCCGCGGAGCACGAATATATCTGCACCGTGCCGACGGAGCTGCCCGAGGCGCAGGCGACGGAGGTCCTCGCCTTGATCGACAAGCTAGAACAGGACGAGGACGTGCAGCGCGTGTTCCACACGCTCGTTTGAAGCGCGGGATCCGGGCATCGTGCCCGCCAGCGTGCCGCTCACCCCTAAGGTTGCGGCTGTCCCCGGGGAGGCGGCTGGATCTGCGGCGCCGGCGGCGGCGGCTGAACCGTCAGCAGGTCGACGTCGAAGATGAGCAGCGATCCCGGCGGGATCGGCGGTGGCGAATTGAGGTCGTAAGCCAGCTGCGGCGGGACGTAGATGCGCCACTTCGCGCCGGGCTTCATCATCTTCAGCGCCTCCTGCCAGCCCGGAATGACCCGATCCACGGGAAAAGTCGCCGGCTGACCGCGCTTGTAGGAGCTGTCGAACTCGGTGCCATCGAGGAGCGTGCCGCGGTAGTTTACGGTCACCGTGTCGCCTGGCTTCGGGGTAGCCCCCTGCCCCGCCTTTAGCACCTGGTACTCGAGGCCGCTCTGGGTCGTGAGGACGCCCTTTTTCCTGCGGTTGCGGGCGAGAAACGCGCGTGCGGCGGTATGATTCGCGTTGCCGATGCGCGCCCGCGCGCTGACGATCAGGGTGCGGATGCTCTGCTCATTGGCCGGGCCGAATGTAGCCTTACCGGCGAGCGAATCGCGTAGCCCCTGCAATACCCGCTGCGTCGAAATCGAGTGGGCATCGACCGACGTCCGGCGCAAGCTCTCGCCGATGGAAAGGCCGAGACTGTAGCTGCCTTCGGACTTGATCTTGGCCGGGCTCTCGGCCTTCTGCGGCGGCGCGGCGGCAGGGCCCGGCATTCCCTGGGCGAGTGCCAGGCTGCCGAGGCCGAGGAAGGATGCCGCAGCCATGGCCGCCGCCGATCGGTTCATTCGTACGAGAACGTGCTTCATCCTGGAATTGTATATTGGCCTTGTTTTGGCTGCGGCTCTTTCGGAGATCTCCGCTTGATCGTGGTCCGCCAACTCTGTCGCGGTTTCAACGAGGGAGCCCGGGTGCACCGGGTGCTCGATGGCGCGGACGGCTGCTTCCTCCCGGGTGAGGTGGTCGCGATCGTGGGCCGCAGCGGCTCGGGCAAGTCGACCCTGCTCAATCTCGTAAGTGGCATCGACTGCCCGGACAGCGGCGAGGTCGAGATCGGCGGCCGGATCGTGACCTCGATGAGGGAGCCGGAGCGCACGCTCTTTCGGCGTGCGAACCTCGGGTTCGTCTACCAGTTCTTCAATCTCCTACCCACGCTCGACGTAGAGGAGAACGTACGTCTCCCCCTCGAGCTGAACGGAGCGCGCGGGGCAGCCGCTCGCCGGCGCAGCGCGGCAATCCTCACCGAGATCGGACTCGGCGATCGGCTGCACAGCGCCGTCGACCGGCTCTCCGGCGGAGAGCAGCAGCGGGTCGCGATCGCGCGCGCGCTGGTGCACGAGCCCGCCGTCGTGCTCGCCGACGAGCCGACCGGTAATCTGGATGAGGAGACCGCCTCACAGGTGCTGCGCGTGCTCCTCGCCCTGACCCGCTCACGCCAGGCGACACTCCTCATCGTCACTCATGACGCCCGGCTCACGCGTAGCGCAGACCGGGTGTTGGAATTGCGGGAAGGAAAACTGGTGCCGAGCGAGGCTGCGCTCGGGCCGCGAAGCGATGTGGGGCCGCGAGGCATCGATTCCGAGCGGGCGCCCGCGCGGCGTACCGGTCCGAGCTGATGCCCGCGCCGGTGCCGACGCTCTGGGCCGCAAGCGCCCGTCATATGCTGCGGCATCCGGCGCAACTCGGGCTGACGCTCGTGGCGTTGGCGGCGGGCGTCGCCACCATCGTGGCCGTCAACGTCGCGACCGCCAGCTCCCGTCGCGCCTTCGAGCTCGCGGTGCGGGCGGTCAACGGTCCCGCCACGCAGATCATCACCGGGGGCCCGCAGGGCATCGCCGACCCGATCTACGTGCGCCTTTTCACGAGCGCACCGGGAAACCCGCTCAGCGGCACACCGCGGCCTGTGTATGCGCCCGTGGTGGCGGGTTATATCACTGTGCGCGGTCGGGTGATGCAACTGGTCGGAGTCGACCCGTTCGCCAGCGCCGCGCTGCAGGGAGCGCAGGATGATCTGCCCATGACCCCGGTCGGTGGCGGGACGCTTGCTGCGCTCAGGAGTTGGTTCATGGAGCCGGGGGCGGTCGTGATGGATGCCGAGACGGCGCGGGAATTGGGCTTACGTGTAGGCAAGCCGCTGACCGTGACCATCGGTGGAGTGCGGCGGTCAGCCAGGCTCATCGGCCTCTTGCGCGCGCACCAGCCCGGCGATGCGACACTGATCCTGACGGACATCGCGCAAGCGCAGGAATGGCTCGGCATGCGGGGCCGGCTCACTCGTATCGATGTCAGGATGCCGCGTGGCCCCGAGGGTCGGGTGGCGCTCGGGACGCTTCGGCGCGAGCTTCCGCCGGGACTGCGGATCGAGCGGACCGCCGAAGAGCTACACCAGACTCTCGACATGACGAGCGCCTTCTCCACCAACCTCACGGCAATGAGTCTGCTGGCGCTGCTCGTCAGCGCCCTCCTCATCTATGGCACTGTCAGCTTCACCGTGGTCCAGCGCAGACGCAGCATCGCCGTTCTGCGCGCGCTCGGCGCGACCCGTCGCGAGATTCTGTCGGTCGTCCTCGCCGAAGGGGCGGTGCTCGGCGCCGCCGGGGCCGCCCTCGGCGTGTTGCTCGGACTCGCCGTCGGCCATGGCCTCGTACGTCTCGTGTCGCGGACGGTCAATGACCTCTACTACGTCGTCACGGTCGAGCAGGTCACGCTTCCTGCCGGCACCGTCATCGAAGCGCTATGCGCCGGCCTCGGCGCGGCGCTGCTCGCGAGCCTCCTGCCGGCGCTCGAAGCTGCCGCCAGCCTTCCCCAGCTTGGACTGCGGCGCTCGGTGCTCGAGAGCCGCGCGGCGCTCGTCGCCCGGCGGCTGTCCTGGCTCAGTCTTGCATTCGCGCTGCTCGCGTGCGCATTGATCGTCGGATCCCGGCGCAGCGTATTCGCCGGCTTCACCGCGCTGTTTCTCCTGCTCGCGAGTGTCGCGGCGCTGACCCCATCGGTGCTGCGTGTGCTCGCGAGACTCATCGCGAGGGCGCTTTCCGGCATCAGCTCGGTAGGCCGGCTCGCTCTCGAGGATGTCGCCGCATCCCTCAGTCGCACCGGCGTCGCCGTGGCGGCGCTCGGCATGGCGGTCGCGGCCATGATCGGCGTATCGATCATGGTGGAAAGCTTCCGGGTCTCGCTGCGCCACTGGCTCGCGCAGACGATGCGCGCGGACATCTACATCGCGGCCCCGGGTCCGGGGGTCGGGCGTCCGGAGCGACGTATCGAGCCCGCCGTGCTCGACGCATTGCTCGCGACTCCCGGCGTCGCCGACCACAGCGCGAGCCGCTCGGTCGTCGTGCGCTCATCACGAGGTGACATCGCTCTCGATGCGCTGCACCTCGCACCGGGCAGTTTTGCCGGCATCGAGCTGACCGCAGGCAACCCGCAAACGGTCTGGACCGCATACGCTCAGGGAGCGCTGTTGCTGTCCGACTCGCTCGCGTGGCGGCTGAACCTTCGGCCGGGCGAGCGCCTGTCGCTGATCACGGCATCGGGGCCGCGCGATTTTCCGATCGCCGGCATTTACCACGAGTATGGCAGCGGCCTCGGCAGCGCCATGATGAGTCTCGGTATCTACCGGCGACTCTGGCACGACGACGCGATCACCGCGGTGGGCTTGTATCTCGAGCATGGCGTCGCTTCGGCCACGGAGATCCCGCGCCTCGAGGCCGCCGTGGACGGACGCCAGGCGCTGCTGATCAGATCGAACGCGGACATCCGGGCGATGTCGCTCGAGATCTTCGACCGGACCTTCATCATCACGCGGGTGCTCTACTGGCTGGCGGCCGCCATCGCGGCCGTCGGACTGGTGAGCGCGCTCCTCGCCTGGGAGCTCGATCGGACCCGCGAGCTCTCGGTACTGCGCGCGCTCGGACTGACGCCGCGCGGCACAGCGGCGCTCGTCGAGGCGCAGACCCTCTTCATGGGAGGCGCCGCGCTCCTCGCAGCCATTCCGGCGGGCCTCATCATCGCCGTCGTGCTCACCAAGGTCATCGACCGACGCGCTTTCGGCTGGCACATCGAAATGCATCTGCGCTCGGCGCAATTCCTGAATGCGCTGGCACTCGCGCTCGCCGCGGCGTTGGTCGCCGGTCTGTATCCGGCCTGGCGCGCAGCGAAGGGCCCGATCGCTGCGGAGATGCGGGAGGAATGAGCGCGCGCCACGCGATTCTGGCGATGATTCTCGCGGTGGCGGAGACGTTGCCGACGCACGCCAGCCGGGCGCAGCAGCCGCCCTTCGCCGAGGCGTTGGCGCCGGCACCTCTGCAATTTCCCCGCGACCAGGGACCACATCCTGACTTCCGCCAGGAATGGTGGTATCTGACCGGCAACCTGGACTCCGCCGGCGGCGAGCGCTTCGGCTTCGAGCTCACCATCTTCCGGTTTGCGCTCGCGCCAACGACCCCGACACCAACAGTGAGTTCCGGATCGGGCGCCGAAGTTTCCAAGTGGCGCACTCGTCAGATCTATCTCGGGCACTTCGCCGTTACGGATGTTGCCCGGCACAGGTTCCGGTTCGCCATGAAGCTGTCACGCGGTGCGCTCGGACTCGCGGGCGCTCGGGCCGATCCATTCCGCGTATGGGTCGGCAACTGGATGATCGGTCAGGACCCGGCGAGCGGCGCGAGCGCGGGCGCCTGGCAGGTGCGGGCCGCCGAGCGGGACTACGTCCTCGCACTTACAGCCCGGCCGCTGATGCCGCCCGTCCTCAACGGCGAGCGCGGATTCAGCCGTAAATCGGCGGAGCCGGGGGATGCCACCTACTACTACTCCATTCCTCGCATCGCCGTTCAGGGAACGCTGGCCCGCGATGGCCAGCCGCTTCGGGTGCACGGCCTTGCCTGGCTCGACCGGGAATGGGGCAGCGGTAGCCTCGGGCCGCAGCAGGTAGGCTGGGACTGGTTCGGGTTACAGCTCGAAGACGGCTCGTGTCTCATGTTTTATTCGCTTCGCGACCGCGGCGGCACGCAAGACCCCGAGAGCGCCGGCACGTGGGTCGATGCGCACGGCCATGCACAAGGGCTCTCTCGCAGCGATGTGCGAATCGAGGTTCTCGAGCACTGGTCCGATCGGAGCGGCGCGCGGTACCCCTCGCGCTGGCGACTCCTGGCCCCGGCATTGGGTCTCGACCTCACGGTGCATCCCATACTGGCCGACCAGGAACTGCTGACGTCGCCGCGGTACTGGGAAGGAGCCGTGGATGCGGCCGGAACCCGGGCCGGGCGGCCCATCAGCGGGCGGGGTTACGTGGAGTTGGTCGGGTACGCCGGAACGAGCGTGGGACCGGCCGGAATTAGGTGACGGCGCCCCGCGATTGCGCAATGATTCGCACCCGTGCACAAGACCCGGAATCGATCATGCGACCCTCATTCGCCTTCACGTTATCGTTTCTCCTCCTTGCCGCTCCCGGCGCCTATGCCGCGCTCCCCGACGGCTCCATGGCTCCCGACTTCACGGCGCAGGCCTCCCTCGGAGGCAACAGCTACACTTTTTCCCTGGCCGACGCGCTGAAGAAAGGACCCGTGGTGCTTTACTTCTATCCCGCCGCGTTCACGCCGGGATGCACCATCGAAGCCCACGACTTCGCGACGGCGATGCATAAGTTCACAGCCCTCGGCGCCACCGTGATCGGTGTCTCTCATGACGGGATCGCGAAACTGCAGCGCTTCTCGGTCAGCGAATGCCGCAAGAAGTTTCCGGTCGCCTCCGATGCCAGCGGCGAGATCATGAAGGAATATGACGCCGTCCTTGCCAAACACCCCGAGTACGCCAACCGTACTTCGTACGTCATTGCCCCCGACGGCAAAATCCTCTACTCCTACACCAATCTCAACCCGGCCGAACATGTCGCCAACACGATGGCGGTCGTGCGGCGCTGGGACAAGGCGCACCAGAGGGCCTGAATTCGCCCGTTCCTAAAAGCTCACACGGACTCCGGCCCAGATACCGCGCGGTGCTCCGGGAACCACACCGTTCTCGTTGGTCCAGTCGTTCGGACTGGTGCGCAGTGTACCGTCCGGATTGTAGGCGTCCTGCGTCAGGAAACCCGCGGTGTAGTATTGCTTGTTCAGCGCGTTATCGAGGCGCACGAAGATGTCGCAACCCTTGTCCAGCCGATACGTGGCGGTCAGATTGAGCAGCGCGTAGCTCGGGATCCAGCCCGTGCCGGTCGGGGAGATATAAGCGCCGGAGGCGCCATCGGTCGTACCGGCGACATTGGCGTTGTTCTCGTTCCCGTGCAGATACGAGCCGGAGACGATGATCAGGTTGGCGCCGAGATCGAGATGCTCGCCGACATCGTAGTCGAGAATCAGCCGGCCGGTATGCTGCGGCACCAGCGGAAAATGATCACCGGGGCGCACCACGATGAGGCCATTCGCATCGGCGGTGCTGTTGGAGCCGGCCGCGACCGTGAAGCTCGACAGGAAGATCACATCGACATAGCTGTAGGCGAACTTCCAGCGCAGCGAGCCCGCCTTTCCGCCGAACGCGAGATCCAGACCCTGGCGGCGCGTGTCGCCGACGTTCTTGAAGTAGCCGCCATTGGTGGCGGTGGCGATGAACTGGATGTCGTCGCCGTTCACCGTGCGGAAAACATCCGCCGACCAGTTGAGGCGCTGATTCGCCACGTCCCCGCGTAAGCCGATCTCGAAGGTGCGCGCGACGACCTGTTTTAGCCCGGGATCGCTGGCGAAGTCATCCGGCAGGCCGCAGGGCACGGCCGGATTGGCGCAACCGAGCTCGAGGACGGTCGGTGCACGGCTGGCTTCGTCATAGTTCGCATAGTAGGTCGTGTGATTCGACGGTGTGATGGTCAAGCCGACCGATGGATTGACGCTGGTGAAGGCGTGATCCCCCGCGACGGAGGTGGGGCGCAGAAATCCGTCGCCGTAATCGCCCGGGTCGGTATCGATCGAAAAGCCGTTGGTCGTCTCCCGGTTACTGTTATAACGAATGGCGGCCGTGATGTGCAGCAACTCGTTGGGTGAGAGTGTGTCGGTGGCGTAGGTTCCGAAGATCCTGTTGCCGCCGCTCACGGTGATGACGTTGGCGTCGTTGTACGGGCTCGGCTCGTAGATCAGAAGGTGATCGGCGCCGATCCCGCCGTACTGGTAGGCCTGGGCGAAGCCGTCATTGGAATCGTCGTCGTCGACGCCCAGAATCGCCTGGCTCTTCCAGCCGAACACGTCCTGCGAATCGGTCAGCTGCAGGCCGAACCCGGCCGAGCGCTGGCTCGTATTCGAGGTGGCATCCTGGCCCGGCTCGCAGTAGGCGAGCGTCGCCGGATTGGCGGCCGGATCCGTGCAGTCGGTCGGCGGACCCGCGTAGTTGCTCTCGAGATAGTAATCGTTGACATTGCCGTTGGAGACGTACGTGTTCAGGTTGCGGTAGAACGCATTGCCGGTGAGCAGCAGATGCCCGGTCAGCGACTGCGTGCCCGTCAGATTCACGAAATTCATGATGTTCTGCGTGTAGTCGGGCGTGTAGGTCTGGTCGCGACGGTAGTAGAGCATGCTCAGCGGCGTGGCACCGTCGCCGTAGAGAAAGTTGTCCGCGTACGTATAGCTGAGGTCCAGGCGGGTGGTGTCGGTCTGCCAGCCGAGCTTGCCGAAGCTCTGTAAGACCCGCGTGGTGGAGACCTCACGCCAGCCGTTCTCATAAAAGTAGTTGCCCGTGAAGAAGTAGTCGAACGCACCGAGGGTGCCCCCGGTCTCGGCCTGGACCGAGCGACGTCCGAACGAGCCGCCATAGGTCTCGATCCCGGTACCCGGATTGGTACGGCCGCTCTTGGTCTGTATCGAGAGCGCACCGCCGAGCGTATTGAGGCCGAACACGGGATTTGAGCCCGAGATCAGGGACACGGTGTTGATCGCCGATTCGGGGATGAGATCCCAGTTGACCGTGTCGCCGAAGGACTCGTTGACGCGCACGCCATCCACGTACACCGACAGACCTTCCGGCGTCCCGAGCAAGGGGGAAGCGGTGAACCCGTGGTAGTAGATGTCGACCTGGAAGGGGCTGCCGGCGCTGTCGCTGGCGCTGACGCCGCTGAAGTTGTTGTTGATGTAGTCGGTTATATCCGTGGTTTGCTGCCGCTCCATGTCGGCGCTGGCGGCGATTTGCACGTTGGCGGGGATCTCGTTGAGCGGCAGCCCGAAGCCCGGCAGTGGCGTATTGCCGATGATGAGCACCTGCGGCAGCGCCTGGATGGTCCCGGGGGTGCTCGGGGCCACCGGGGCGGCGTTGGTCGCGACTTCCGGCAGACCCTGCGGCTCCTGTTGCGGCGACGGCGCGTCTTGCGCGTGCGCCAGAGCGCCGGTCGCAAGCGCGCTGACCAGCGTCAATAGCATGGAAGGGCAACGCGCAGTTTTCCGCAGCATTGCCGGATGATTGCGGGACCCGCGCGCAAGGCACAAGGGAGTTTTTCCCGAGTTGCCATTCGCACGCCCGATCGGCGCCGCTGCCCCGGTCCCGGAACAGCTGTCGCAGTCGCGCTCACCTTGGCGTTGGGTCCGATGCGGCTCGATCGCCTTGCGGCTGCGGCGAACCTGGACCGATAATTCGGCGGTATGTTTCCCGGGCTTTCGAGATGACCACGCGCAGCGGCTACGCGGATCTGCCGCTGCACGGCGGCCGCGTGCCCGCCTGGCTCGCGATGCGTATGGCGGCGCTCGGCCGCGTGATCGCCGAGACCGTCGTGCACCATTACGGCGCGGACGAGCTGCTGCGCCGCCTCGCGCATCCCTTCTGGTTTCAGTCGTTCGGCTCGGTGATGGGCATGGACTGGCACTCCTCGGGCATCACCACCAGCGTGCTCGGCGCGTTGAAGCGGGGGTTGGCCCCCATCGAGCGCGAGCTCGGTATCTACGTCTGCGGCGGCCGGGGACGCGCCTCGCGTCGCACTCCCGATGAGCTGACGCGCGTGGGAGAGCTCACCGGCATCGACGCGGTGCGCCTGACCGAGACCAGTCGTTTGATCGCGAAGATCGACAGCGCCGTGGTGCAGGACGGCTATGACCTCTATCTGCATGGCTTCATCGTCAGCGCCGCCGGCCGGTGGTGCGTCGTGCAACAGGGAATGAGCCCGGTACGTCGGGAGGCGCGGCGCTATCACTGGCTCTCCGAGGGTCTGGTGAGCTTCCTCGATTCTCCGCACGCTGCCATCGAAGGGGTCGGTCACGGTCGGATCCTCAATCTCGCCGATGCGCGGGCGCGCGCGAGTCGTGCCGCCGGACTCGAGCTGGTGCGTGCGGGACCCGAGCAGACCCTCTCGGTGCTGCGACGCCTTCGGCCGGCCCGTGGACGCACACTCAGCCTGTTTGCTGAGGGCGAGGCGGGCTTCGGGCCGGCTTCGGCGCACCAGCCCCTCACCGCGCAGCCCTGCCCCCCGGCGGCGGCGCTGCCGCATCTGCAAATGCCGGCGCGACACGAGGTGCTCTCATCGGATGTGGTGCTGCGTCGGCTGCACGGCGCGCTCGCCGCGGCGGCGGATCGCGGACCGAAGGATTTCGCGGATGTGCTCCTCACACCGGGCGTCGGTGCGCGCACCGTAGCCGCGCTTGCGCTCGTGGCCGAGGTCATACACGGCACGCCATCGCGATTTACGGACCCGGCGCGCTTCTCGCTCGCACACGGTGGCAAGGATGGACATCCGTTTCCCGTGCCCGTCAAGGTCTACGACGAAACGCTGCGCGTTCTCAAGCAGGCGGTGAGCCAGGCACGGCTCGGGCGCGCCGAGACGCTCGATGCCCTGCGGCGTCTCGATGAGCACGCACGCCGTCTGGAACGGAGTGCGCACGGGCCGAGCTTCGAGGCACACGTCGCCAGCGAACGCACGCAATCGCCCATGTTGGGCGGACGTACCGTAGGCAAGCGGTGATCCGCCCTCTCACGCCGAGGGACCCGGGATCGAACGACGCGGTGACGGCGCACGGCGCCGACGCGCCGGTGTAGAGGACTTCCGTGCCCACGCCGCCCCAAGCGCTCTTTTCACGAGCTCGGGGCTTGCACGTTTCAGACGCACGTTCGTGCTGCCTTTCAACCCCCATCCGCCCCCCACGGGCACGAATGCCCCGGATCCCTCTTTGACGAACTCAGCCTGCTCCTTTGGCGTCAGCATGATGGCTGCGAATTCATCGTTCGGGTAACCGAGGGTCGCGAAAATCCTGCCGCACACCCGGAAATCGGGATGGTTCATGTGCACGCCCTCGCTGACATCGGGCAGTTGCAATGCCATGATCCTGAAAGCCTCAGGAGTCATCGATGTCTCCTCAGGACCTGGCTCTTCTTGCGCGCGCCGCAAGCTCCTCGGGAGAGAGGTCCTCGATGTGTGACGCGAGCCACCACTGGTTGCCTTGCGAGTCCTCGACGCCCGCGCTTCGATCGCCGTACCACTCGTCCGTCGGCTCGCGCAGCGACCTCGCGGCTCCGGGCGCCGCCATGGCGCGTCGATACACGGCATCGACATCGGGAACGTACATGTAAGTCGTGTTCGGGCGCCCTGCGGGGCTGCGTCCCATCATCAGCACGCAGTTGCCGATTCTTGCCTCGGCGTGATGGATGATGCCATCGGGGCTGCGCATCGTGAGCCCGGGCTCGGCGCCGAATGCCGCTACGATGAATTCGAGCAGCGCGCCTGGCTCAGCGATGGCGAAATAAGGGATGACGGATTGGTAGCCTTCGGGTACCGCCCTGGGCTTGCTGTTCATGTTGCGTCAACCTCCGCGTGCAGTAATGACTCCGTGCGCAATCAAACGCCATCCTGCGCGCAAACGATTGTAAAAAATGGACCCTGGCGCTGGCCGCGAAACCTAGTCTGGCAGGGGGACGTGATTGCGATGCTCGCTCTTGAGAGCCAGGTAGGCAGTGGGGAGGAAGCCGGAGAACGCGTGGAAATCGTGGACGAAGTGGGCTTGATCGAAATAGCCGCAGTCGGCCGCGATCTTCGCCCAGTTCACCTCCCTGAGCGTCTGCACCGTCCCGATCACCACCTGAAAGCGCTGCACCCGGGCGAAGAGTTTCGGCGCCATGCCGACCTCGCTGCGAAAACGATCGAGAAACCGCCGTTGTGACATGCCGAGCATGCGGGTCAGCTGTGCCACACCGCGGCCGCCGGTCACGTCCGACAACTCTCGCAGCGCGCGGGTAACGGCACGGTGCCGGCTCAGCGTGCGCGCCGTGGCAAGCAACACGCGTTCCAGCACGTCGAATTTCGCGTCAGGCGTTGGAGCCGCGAGAATCTCCTCGACGAGGGCCCGGGCTTTAGCACCCCAGAGCGCCTCGAGAGAGATGCGTACGTTGTGCAGCTCACTCGCCGGAAAATCGAAGAAGGTAAATGCGCCGCCCGCGCGCAAGTGCACCCCGATGACCGAGCTCGCATCGGCAGTGTCACGAGCTCCGTCGTGGGCATCGGTAGCATTCGCTCGCGGGCGTGGGGCTGCACATAGCCGTCAAAGAGCCAGAGCATCTCGATGAAATCCCTGAGGACTCCACGGGGGGCCCGGGAGCGACGCACCGGAGGGACACTCACACCCATATGCGCCATTATGGCAGGGGCATCTTGCAAGCGCAGCGTCGTGCTCGGCGGAGTAGTATCCCGAGCGGGGCGCACTCCGGGGGAGTTCCTGATGAGACCGCTAAAAAAGACGGCCCGTATAGCCGGCTTGTGGTATCTGTGCTTCACCCTCGGGCCCGTCTACCTCCTCTATGTCCCCTCGCGGACAGTAGTGCACAACGACGACGCCACCGCCACCCGCATCCTCGCCCACGAGACGCTCTTTCGTTGGGGCATGCTCACCGAGACCCTTGGGGCGGTCATATTCGCCGGCCTCGCGCTCGCGCTGTATCGTCTCTTCGAGGGTGTCGACCGCCACCGCGCGCGGGAGTTGGTGGCGCTGGTGCTGATCTCGTCCGTCGTCGGTCTGATCGCCGTGCTGTTCAACGCAGCCGTGCTGCCCGTCTTCAGCGGTGGCGGCCCTTTCGCGGCCGTGGACGCGCACACGCGCCAGACCGTCCGCATGCTCCTAATCCGGATACATGATCGGGCGTTCCTCGCTCCCGGCTACACCGACAGCCTGTTCCGGTATTTGCAGCCGGTGTTCATGGCCGAGCTCGCCGCCATGCTCTGGCTCCTGATCATAGGCGCGAGAGAGCAGCCGCTGAGCGCGACGACGACGGCCTCGTGATCCGGTTACCACGATGAAACTCAACCTGCTGACGCTCGCAGCAGCCATCATCGGCTTAGCGCTCTATGCGATGCATGCCCAGCATCTACCATGGACGGCATGGCGTATCGCAGGGATTGCGATCGCGGCGCCGGCATTCGTGCTCTTCGTGGCGGCCCGCATCGAGCTGGGACGTGCCTTCAGCGTGCAGGCCAAGGCGACGACGCTGGTGACGAGCGGTGTCTACTCTCGCATCCGCAACCCGATCTACGTCTTTGGCGCATTGCTGATCCTCGGAATCATCATCTGGACGGGACGGCCGCTGCTGCTGCTGCTATTCGTGGTTCTGATTCCGCTGCAGCTGGTGCGCGCGCGGCGGGAGGAGCGCGTGTTGACGGCGAAATTCGGCGCCGCGTATCTCGAATACAAGAAAAAGACCTGGTTTTGAGTCACTGAGCGCCCCGGAGAGAAGCCCCATGCGCGTTTCGCCCAAAGCATTGCTCGCCTTTGTCTGCCTCGCGCTGCTCGGCGCCTGTACCGCTCGCGCCACCCCGCCCCCAACCAGCGGAAGCTCCTACACCTTGATCTCGCGCCAGGCGGACAGCGTCGCCGCGCTCTCGGTCGACGAGCTGCGCGCTCTCCTCCACAGGAATTTTCCAAGTCAACCGAAGCTCCAAAGTCTGATCGGCGCTCCGGTGTGCGGCGTACACGTGTACAAATTCCGCTACGCCACGATCGGCGGCGAGGGCGAGGCGACCGACGCCTCGGGCGCGCTCATGGTACCCACGGGTCGGGCGCCTGAGTGCCGGGGATCACGACCGATCGTGCTGTACACGCACGGCACGGCGATCGACCACGCCGAGGACATGTCGGCCATCACCAATCCGCACAATCCGGCCTTCGGCACCGCGACTCGTGTCGCGCTCGTTTTCGCCGCACAGGGATATATCGCGGTAGCGCCGAATTACGCGGGTTACGACATATCGAGGCTGCCTTACCACCCTTACCTCAATGGCGCCCAGCAGTCGCAGGATGCGATCGACAGTCTGACCGCCGGCCGGCAACTGCTGCGGCGAATAAGGCGACCGGTCAGCGACAGCGGCAAGCTGTTCGTCACCGGTTATTCGCAAGGTGGTTATGTATCGATGGCCACACTCCAGGCGCTGGACCAGCGCGGCCGCCCGGCAACCGCGGGGGCGCCGATGTCCGGTCCGTACGCCTTGCTGGCAATGAGCGACGAGATCTTTCTTGGCCATCCGGACCTCGGCGCCACGGCGTACCTGCCGATGGTCGTGAATTCCTACGCACATCTGAGGCAGGGATCTATCCTGCCGACGCGGATTCTCAGCAACAGGTTCCGGAATGCGGCGAGGCTGTTCCCGGGCAATATCGGCTACGCCGGCTTTTCCAAGCTGGTTTCTGCCGGCGAGATCCCGGAAAGCGCGCTCTTTCAATCCGAGTCGAGCGGCGCCGATGCGCCGGGCTTCTCCGCGGCGCGCTACCCCGCGCTGGCCGCGCTTGCTGAAGGTGCACCGCTCTACCAGGCGGGATTCGACCCGTCGAGGTACCTGGTCAGCACGGCCTTCCGTGCGGCTTACGTGGCCGAGCTCCGCGCGAATCCGGACAGCGGCGCGCCGGTCGACGGTTCCGCGCCGAGCCTCGCGAGCACCGTGCCGACAATGCCGGCCCATCCGCGCTCGCTGTTGCGCCAGGATCTGGAACGCAACGATCTGCGCAACTACACCCCGAGCATGCCGCTGCTGATGTGCGGTGGTTACGGTGATCCCGAGGTATTCTGGAACCAGGGGGCAGGCGCCATGACCGCGGTGTTGCAAAGTAAAGTAGCAGCGCATCCGAGGTTCCATTTTGTCACCTTGGACCTCGATATCAGTGCAGGGACCGCTGGCACCTATGTCGAACACGGCCTCAATCCGACACAGAATGCCGCGCTACGGTCGATCGCCCGGCGGGTGCAGACGACGTTCACGGCCTACCAGCACGCCGTGGATACCTCGAGGGGCGCTCAGGTCGGTCTTGAGGCCTACCACACGGACGAGACTCCCTACTGCATGGTGGCGGCACGCGGGTTTTTCGAGCTCTACTGACACGTTGGGGCAGCCGTTATGGATTCGCCTCTGACTTCGCTCGAGGTCGCCCAATGAGAAATCCACCACCGGGAAACATCGCTCACGTACCGATCGACGTGCAATGGGTCGGCGGCCTCACCTTCGAGGCTGGCCGGCCGCAGGGACCCAGGATCAGCATCGATGGCGATGCGCAAGCCGCGCCGAGCCCGTTCGATGTGTTGCTGGCGGCGATCGCGAGCTGTGCCTCGGTGGACGTCGTGACGATCCTGGAGAAGCAGCGCACGCCGCTTCGCGCCCTCAGCGTGCGCGTCGAGGCAAACCGCGTCGACGCAACCCCGCGCCGTCTGGCCTCGGCCGTTTTGCACTTCGTCATCGCGGCGCCGGGGACGACGATCGAGAAAGCCACGCGGGCCGTCGAGCTTTCGGTCACCAAGTACTGCAGTGTGCGCTCCTCTCTCATCACCGATGCGCCGGTGAGCTGGACGGTGGAAATCAAGCCCTGAAATCTGCGTACCGCGAACTCACACCGTGTCGGCGAGAGACTTACTTCGAGCTTTCGCTGCCGCGGTGCCGCTGCTCCCGACGCGCGTGGCGTTCCGTAGTCCTCCAGACCACCACGTCCCAGGCGTTGTGGATGCCGATGAAAACAAGCAGCAACACCACGCCGCTCACCCCGTAAAGAGACATCGCCGACCGGTGCGGCAATATGAGGCCGGTCGCCGTCAGCACCGAATACGCGGCCAGCGGGAGCACGGCGCTCCAGATCCAGTCGGAGACGAACGGTCGGTAGTCCGAGAGACCCACGAGCATGCGGCGCAGCAGAATCGCACAGTACATCAGCCCGGCCAGGCCCGTGCCCGCGAGCAGCACCTCGAGCGCGAGTACCGTCAGCCCAGGGATGCTCATCAGCGCCGAGAGCCACAGCGCGGAACCGAAATGCACCGCGATCGGCGTGATGAACACGCGTAGACCCGAGAGCCGCGCCGACGCCGAGCCCGCGATGTCGTCATTGTCCGCCGCGATCGTGATGACGATGAAGCTCAGTCCCGTGAGCGCAGCCGCGGACGAGCCCACGAGGACGTAAAAACTCTGCCAGTCGGTCAAGGCCACCATGTGACTCGAGAGAGCACCCGAAACGGATTCATTCTAACACCGGATGGTTGACGACTCAGAACCAGTAGTCGGCGACGCTTCGCCCATCCGACAGACGGCGCAGTTGCATGCCGTCGCGCCATCGGGGTGCCGGTAAACCGCCATTGAACGGCGCCGCAGTGACGGGAACCTTCGATCACATCATTTCTCCTGCTTCGATTCATCGCGCCCGCGCGCCCCCGTCGTGCTGATCGTCAGGATGAGTCGGCGCGGCGGTGAAACCGCGGTATAGAGCGTCGCATGCTGGCCCAGCGGTACGCTGCCGATCCAGACATAACCGCTCTTCGGCGCGCGGATGTCGTATCGGATCGTCTCGCCAGCGCGGGTCAATGAGCCTTCGATCTGCGCCGGCCGATCGACGAAGACCAACATCAGCGGTCTGCGGGACGGCGCATCCAGCCACTGCACGGTGCCGACGGCATCGATGCCATCGCGCTGCAGCGCGATGGGTGCCAGGCGCGCGATGCGCGTATCGGCGGGGATGATGTGGAGGAATCGCAGGCTGAAGTTCGTGGGCGCGAGCTCGCGCTCGAGAAACTCCTGGGTGCGGTTGAGATCGAGGACGAAACTGCCGCGGGCGCGAGTCACGGGAGCGACGAAATCGCCGGTGTTGGGAGAGCCGTAGAGGTCGCCGACGATGTAGGGAAAGAGCAGCCGGTAGCCGCCGGGCGGCGGCGGTCCGGCGAGGCCGATCTTCGAATGGATCACCCAGCCCGGATGATGCGGAGCCCTGCTGCAGGCCGAGAGCAGGAGCAGCATCGACAGCAACGCCACCGTGGTGGCGCCGCCGGGACGAGTCGGTGCCGGGTGAATGCTCCGGATGGCGGTTTCTAAAGCGGCGGCGGCTGAGGCGTGGCCTGCTGCGGCGGCAGCGGGGTGGCCGTTGCCCCATTTCCCGGTGGCGGCTGGTTTCCCTGTGCCGGTGGCGTCCCTTGCGCGGGTTGGGCGATCTGCGGCGGATTCGCGGTGATCGCCGCCCGGAACTGCTGCAGCTTGTCCTTCACGATGGCCGCATTCTGCGGGCCCATGCGGATCAGCAGCTTCTGGCCCGCAGGCAGCGCCTCGAGCCTGGGATCCGCGAACTGATAGAACACCTTGGGTCGCACGAGCGCGATCGGGGCCTGGACATCCGGAGTCGCAAGCAGGCTGTCGATGGCCTGAACCATGCGGTCGTTGAAGTACTTCCCGGGGTAGCCCAGGCTTTCATACGCCTGTTGGAAAAGCGGATACAGCCGGAAGTAGATGGCCGCGAGCGCTTTCGGATCGACGTTGCGCACGACGTCCATGAGCGGCGCGTAGCGCGTGTAGTTCTGCTCACTGAGGAAGGTGCTGCCGCCCTGGTTGTCGACGGCGGTGTCGCCGGGTGTCGGTTGGAGCGGGCGAAGCTCCGCTGCGACCTTCTTACGCGGCAGGTTGTCGACCGTCACGACGACATCGCGGATGATTCGATGCGGCACGAGGAACTTCGCGACCGCGGGCTTGCCGAGGAGCCCGATGAGCGAGTCGCGCGTCAGCGAATCGCTCTGATCGAGCGGTGGCAGAGGTGCCTGCTGTTCAGCCGCGGGGGGGACGGGGTGCTGGATGGCGGGTGCGGGCGCCGGCGCGGCCTTGGGCGTGATTGCCTGCGGCGGTGGAGGAGCGGTGGGCGCCGGCGAGTAAAACCGGTAATAGACCCCGATCGCGATGGCGGCGGCGATGACAATTCCGGCCGACCACCAGATGGCTTTGTCCCGGAAGGACTCCTCGGGGTCCGTCGCCTTGTTCCACATCCAGCGGCTCTCCGCGCACTCGAGTATCGCGATACTCTACTCCGATTCGCCCTCTGCCGCACTTAAGCCCCGCCTCGGAACATGTTCCATCCCGCCGTCGCCAAGTGGCTCGAACGCACCTTCGAAGCGCCGACGCCGGCGCAGGAGCAGGCCTGGCCCGCGATCCAGGCGGGACGACACACGCTCATCGCCGCGCCCACCGGCTCGGGCAAGACGCTCGCCGCCTTTCTCGCCGCCATCGACCGGCTGGTGCGCGAGGCGCTCGAGCAGGGCGAGCTGCGGGACGAGACCTACGTCGTCTACGTGTCGCCGCTCAAGGCCCTCTCCAACGACATCCGCCGCAATCTCGAGGCGCCTCTTGCCGGCATACGCGATGAGCTGCGAGCGCTCGGGCTGCCCGACATCGAGATCCGCACCTCCGTGCGCACCGGCGACACGCCGCAGAACGAGCGACAGAGCATGCGTCGGCGGCCGCCGCACGTCCTGGTCACGACTCCGGAATCGCTCTACATTCTCCTCGGCTCGGAGTCCGGGCGCGGCATCCTCGCGAGCGTGCGCAGCGTCATCGTCGATGAGATACACGCAATGGTGGGCAGCAAGCGCGGCCTGCACCTCGCGCTGTCGCTCGAGCGGCTGGAGGCGCTCGCCGGGCGCCGATTGACCCGCATCGGACTTTCGGCGACCCAACATCCCATCGAGGAAGTGGCCCGCTTTCTGGTCGGTACCCGCCAACTGTGCGCGAGCGCCGCGGCCGACTGCGCGATCATCGATACGGGTCACATCCGCCGGCGCGATCTTCAGATCGAGGTGCCGGCGGCGCCGCTCGAAGCGGTAATGTCGGGCGATGTCTGGACACAGGTTTACGACCGGCTGGCGCAGCTCGCGGGCGAGCACCGCACGACCCTGATCTTCGTCAACACACGCCGGCACGCGGAGCGGGTGGCACGCCATCTGTCGGAGCGCATCGGCGGGACGCAGGTCGCGGCCCATCATGGCAGCATGGCCAAGGAGCTGCGGCTCTCGGCGGAGTCGCGCCTGAAGCGCGGGGAGCTCAAGGCGCTCGTCGCCACCGCGTCCCTCGAGCTCGGCCTCGACATCGGTGAGGTGGATCTGGTCTGTCAGCTCGGCTCGCCGAGGTCAATCTCCGCCCTGCTGCAGCGGGTCGGTCGCTCCGGACACAGTCTCGGCGGAACGCCGAAGGGCCGGCTCTTTCCGCTCTCGCGCGATGATCTCATCGAGTGCGCGGCGCTCCTCGATTGCGTGCGTCGCGGCGAGCTCGATCAGTTGCGCATTCCCGCAAAACCGCTCGATGTGCTCGCGCAGCAGATCGTCGCCGAAGTCGCCGCTCGCGAATGGGACGTCGATGCGCTCTTCGCGCTCGTGCAAGGCGCGTGGCCCTACCGCGACCTCGAGCGAACCGAGCTCGAAGACGTGCTGCGCATGCTCGCCGAGGGCTTCACCACGCGGCGCGGCCGCCGTGCCGCGCTGATCCACTACGATGCCGTCAATCGCAAGGTGCGCGGCCGACGCGGCGCGCGCCTCACCGCGCTCACCTCCGGCGGAACGATACCCGATACGGCCGACTACACGGTGCTGCTCGAGCCGCAATCGCAGCCGGTGGGCACGATCAACGAGGATTTCGCGGTCGAGAGCCTGCAGGGCGACGTATTCCAACTCGGTAACACCTCCTATCGGATTCTGCGCGTCGAGCAGGGCACGGTGCGGGTCGAGGATGCCCACGGACAGCCGCCGTCGATTCCCTTCTGGCTGGGAGAGGCGCCCGGCCGCTCGGACGAGCTGTCGCAGGGCGTCTCACGGCTGCGCCGCGAGATCGAGCGTCGACTCGATGACGGTCTCGAGGCGGCAGTAAGCTGGCTCACGGGCGAAGTCGGCATCGCCGGGCCGGCAGCAGTGCAGGTGGTAAGTTATCTCGCCGCCGCGCGCGCGGCTCTGGGCGCCCTGCCGACCCGGGCGACGGTGGTCTTCGAGCGCTTCTTCGACGAGGCGGGCGGCACGCAGCTCGTCATCCACTCGCCCTATGGCAGCCGCGTGAACCGCGCCTGGGGGCTTGCGCTGCGCAAGCGCTTCTGCCGCGCGTTCAACTTCGAGCTGCAGGCGGCGGCGACCGAGGATGCCATCGTGCTCTCGCTCACGACGGCGCATAGCTTCGAGCTCGAGGAGGTGGCACGCTACCTTCATTCCAACAGCGTGCGAGCGCTTCTCGTGCAGGCGCTGTGCGCGGCACCGATGTTCCCCGCGCGCTGGCGCTGGAGCGCGGCGATCGCGCTCGCGCTGCCGCGCTTTCGCGGTGGCCGCAAGGTCCCCGCGCCACTGGCACGGATGGCGGCGGAGGACCTCCTCGCCGCCGTCTTCCCGGACCAGGTGGCATGCGCGGAGAACCTCTCCGGCGAGCTCGAGATCCCCGGCCATCCGCTCATCCGCCAGGCAATCCGCGACTGTCTGGAGGAGGCGATGGACATCGACGGGCTCGAAGCGCTCTTGCGCGGCCTGGAGGGCGGCGCGATCCACGTGCTCGCCCGGGATCTCACCGAGCCCTCGCCGTTCGCCCTGGAGGTGTTGTCGGCAAGACCCTATGCGTTCCTCGACGACGCCCCGCTCGAGGAGCGGCGTACGCAGGCGGTGTTGAGTCGCCGCTGGCTCGATCCGGCGGCGGCGGGCGATCTCGGCGCTCTCGATCCATCGGCGATCGCCCGGGTGCGCGAGGAAGCGTGGCCGGATGCGTCCGACTCCGACGAGCTGCACGATGCGCTCTGTTGGCTTACGTTCATGACCGAGGCCGAGATCGGCAGGAGAGCGGACTGGGCGGCCTGGGCCGCCGCCCTCGCGGGCGCCCGCAGGGCCGCTCGCCTGAGCTCGGGCAGCGCGATACTCTGGGTCGCCGCCGAGCGCCTGCCGCTCCTGCACACGCTCCTCGCCGCCGCGCGCCCGGACCCGCCGATCGAGCCGCCGGCCGAATACCAGCAGCCCTGGAGCGCGAATGAGGCGCTCATCGAGATCGCGCGCGGGCGCCTGCAGGGGTTGGGGCCGGTCTCCGCGGGGACCTTGGCGGAGCCGCTCGGCCTCGCCGCCGCTCGCGTGGCCTCAGCGCTCGCCGCGCTACAGGCGGAAGGATCGGTGATGCACGGCCGGTTCAGCGCTGCGGCGCCCGAGGAGGGGGAGTGGTGCGAGCGGGGGCTGCTCGCGCGCATTCATCGCTATACCGTCAAGCGCCTGCGCGCCGAGATCGAGCCGGTCGAGCCCCGGGATCTGCTGCGCTTCCTTCTCGAGTGGCAACGCGCCGCACCGCGCGCGCGCATGGAGGGTCCCGATGCCGTCGCCGCCGTGCTCGCGCAGCTCGAGGGGTTCGAGGCGCCGGCGGGCGCGTGGGAAACGGAGATCCTGCCGGCTCGCATCAACGAGTACGACCCGGCGTGGCTCGATGAGCAATGTCTCGCCGGCCGCTTCGTATGGACACGGCTCGCGCGCCGCAGAGCCGAATCCGGTCCAGCGGCGGGCCCGGTGCGCGGCACACCCATCGCACTCCTGAGCCGGCGGCACCTGCGGGCATGGGTGAGCCACGCAGCGGCGAACGCCCGTCCGGGACTGGGCGGGCCGGGTGCCCTGCCGCCAGGGACGGCCATTAGCACTGCCATCTGTACATCGAACGCCCGCAGGGTCCTGGATCATCTCACCGCCCAGGGCGCCTCGTTTTTCGACGAGATCGTGGAGGGCACGGGGCTCCTGCCGTCGCAGGCGGAGGAGGGCCTGGCGGAGCTCGTCGGACTCGGCCTCGTCAACTCCGACAGCTTCGGCGGCCTTCGGGCGCTGTTGGTTCCTTCCGAGCGCCGCAGATCCTCCACGGGTCCGCGCCGACGGCGGCGCGCGCTCTTCGGCATGGACTCCGCCGGCCGCTGGGCACTCGTACGGCGCGAGCACAGCGCGATGTCCGGGCGCAGCGATCCCGAAACCACGGAGCTCGTCGCTCGAGGGCTGCTGCGGCGTTGGGGCGTGGTCTTCTGGCGCCTGCTCGCGCGCGAGGCGGAGTGGCTCCCGCCCTGGCGGGAGTTGCTTTTCTGTTACCGGCGCCTCGAGGCTCGAGGCGAGATCCGCGGCGGCCGCTTCGTCGCCGGTCTCTCGGGGGAGCAGTTCGCCGCGCCCGAGGCGGTGGGACTTCTGCGGGAGGTACGCCGTCGGCCCCGGGACTCCGAGTGGGTGTCGCTCTCGGCGGCCGATCCGCTCAACCTGCTCGGCATCGTGACACCGGGTCCACGGCTGCCGGCGCTCGCGGGCAACAGAGTGCTTTATCGCGACGGCCTGCCGCTCGCCACCCTGGCGGGCGGTGAGGTGCGCATCCTGGAGACGCTCGATGCGGCGGCGCAGTGGGAAACGCGCAACGCGCTGCTGCGGCGCCACGTGCCCGCCGCCCTCGCCGACCTCGGTTGAGACTCCAGCGCCGCCAGATCACAGCTCATCCACAGCTATTCCACAAGCGCTCCACAGCCGGGCCGCTGTATGCTCGAGCTCATGGGCTTCCGGCTCCCCAAGCGCCAAATTCGCCGCGGCGACTCCACGGTCCTCGGCACGTATCTCTTCTCCAGCCGCACGGTACAGGTGCTGCGAACCCGCGACGAGCGTATCGAGTGGACCTGCGACTGCGAAAGGTTCCGCCGTCAGGGACGGCTCGAGACTCCCCTTTGGTGCAAGCATATCGCGAAGGCCGCCGCTCGCCGCTCTCTGGAACGGCTGACCCGCCGCCATGGCGTTCAAGCGTCGGGCGACGCGCCGATCACGCCTCAATGAGTCCGTCGCGGATGGCGATCAGCGTGAGCTCGGACTGGTTCGAGACACCCAGCTTCTGCTTGACGTTGTAAAGATGCGTGCCCACGGTGGAGGCGGAAAGCCTCAGGTCCTCGGCGATACGCTGGACGCTGGCGCCGCGTGCCAGCCGGATGAACACCTCGAACTCCCGCTCCGACAGCCGCTTGATCGGCGATGACTCCGTGCCGTCGATATCCTCGAGTGCCAGTCGCTGCGCCACGCGCGGGTCGATGTAGCGTTTGCCGGCAGCGACGGCCGCAATCGCCTCGAGCAACGCCTCGGGCGCGCTGCGCTTCGACAGAAATCCCAGCGCGCCCTCGCGCAGCGCCCTGCGCGCATGCATCGGATCATCGTGCGCCGAAAGCGCGAGCACCCGCACCTGCGGGTCACGGGCGCGGAGGCGCCGGAGGGCCTCGACGCCGCCCATGCCGGGCATCGCGATATCCATGACCACCACCTCGGGCGACAGCTCGGAATAGCATTGGCAGGCGGCCTCGCCTGATTCGGCCTCACCGACGACCGCTACATCGCGGCTCGTCTGCAGCAGCAGGCGAAAGCCGGTCCGCACCACCGCGTGATCGTCAACCAACAGCACGCGGATCATGCGCTCACCCGCGGCAACGTGGCGAGAGGGATCTCCGCGGCGAGCAGCGTGCCGCGCTGCGAGCCGTTGCGCAGCGTCAGGGTGCCACCGAGATGGCCAACACGCTCACGCAGACCTCGGAGTCCAAAGTGTCCCGGCCGGGACCCGCTCTCGGGCAATCCCCCGCCATCATCCGTCACCGTCACCAGGACGCTACGGAGGTCGGCGCGCAGCTCGATGTCCACGCGCGACGCATGCGCATGCCTCAAAGCGTTGGTGAGCCCCTCCTGTACGACCCGGTAGGCCGCGAGCGAGATGCTCGGGCCGGGATCGAAAGCCAACTCGTGCCGCAGGGAAAGGGTAACGGCGGGATTGTGCCTCTGCAGGTCGCGCACCAGGCCTTCCAGAGCCTCGGAAAGACTGAGGGTACCGAGCGCGGCGGGCGCCAACCGCGGTATCAGGTCGTGCATGGCATCGTAGAGTCGGGCGGCCTCCTCGGAGATCAGGCACGCCGCCTCCTGCGTCGTTGGCTGCTCCGACTGGCCGACGATCGCCTGCGCGAGGCTACGGATCGCCGTCACCGACTGGCCGAACTCGTCGTGCAGCTCGTGTGCGATCAGGCGCCGCTCTGCCTCCAGCCGCTGTTCGATCACCACCGGCGCCACCGTTCGCTCGACGATCCAGAAGGCAACGCCGTTGACGATGAGCAGCATGACCGCCGCTATGGCGAGGAGCCTGCGGATGGCATCCCAACCGTCGAGGATGCCGCGTGAGGGCGCCGCCCGCACGACGAGCTCGAGGCCTGAGGGAAGGGGATAAACATAGCGGGGAATACTCGGTGCGACGAGATGCGCGAACCAGGCCGGCGCATAGTGGCCTGCCTTGTAGGTGGCGGGCGGCGAATGATAGAGCACGCGGCCGCCGGGATAGGTGAGCACGATATCGCTGGAGCGCACGTGCCCGAGATGTGTCAGGAACTCGTTCACGGCTCCCGTGCCGCCAATGAGCTCGTAGACGTTGACCAGGCGTCCGAGCAGCTGAATAGCCACCTGATTCGCCGACAGGATGTCCTCGCGGATGCGCGCGCGTGTGAGTTGCACCTCGGACGCGATGAGGACGATCGCCCATACGACGGTCAGGCCGGTCACCACCAGGTGCAGGCGTATGCGCAGCTTCATAGCCAGTGGCCACGGCCGGGCAGGAGCCCGGCTCCAGCGCTTCATAGTAGTTCCCCATCGACCCGCGGTCGACCCCGAGCGATGAAGCTGAGGAGCGGTAGCACATATCCTGTGGTTCTGGGCTAGCATCGCATCGGCGTCGGGAACGAGGTCGACTTTTGCATGCAACCCGACCGACTTCACCACCGTCGGGCGCGAGCTCAAGACCCGCGAGTGGCTGCGCGTTCTCGCGGAAGCGCGCGCGCTGGGAGCGGTGCAGCTCGGCCTCTCCGGCGGCGCTTCTTCTTCGTGGTGCCCGATGGGATCGCGCTGCCCTGCCAGGCGGCGCTGCTGCCGGAACTCACCTTTCCGAACGTGCGCGAGGTGAGCATCGGATCGATCTGGTACGACTCACCGGCGTGCAACCGCTACCGCGGCGAGGCCTGGATGAAGGAGCCCTGCCGCAGCTGCCCGGCGCGTGGGCGGGACTTCGGCGGCTGTCGCTGCCAGGCCTATCTCCTGACGGGCGATCCGGATAACGCCGATCCGGTCTGCGGACTCTTACCGCGCCGGACCCGCACGGGAATAGTGGTTGCTCCGGGCCTCGCGTGCGCCCATCCGATCCGCACTCCGATCCTCAAATCGAGGCCGAGCGCAAGGAGCCCGGCCGCGGCCGTGCCGCCCGCACTCCCGGCGAGATTCCCGAAGCCGGCTGGGGCGATATCCTGCGGCGAGTCTGGCAGAAGCTCGGTGACGACAACGTCTCCCTGGTTGCGGCGGGCGTCGCGCTGAATGCTCTGCTCGCGGTATTTCCGGCGATGGCCGTGCTGGCCTCGGTGTACGGCATGTTCGCCTCGCCTGCCGAGGTGGCCAGGGGGATCTCCCCCTTTTACGGCATGCTGCCGCACGATGCCGTCGGCATCATCCAGACCCAGCTCGAGGCATTGGCACGGCCACACGATCGAACGCTCGGCATCGGCGCGATCGTCAGCTTCGTCGTCTCGATCTACTACTCGAGCCAGGGAGTCTCGGCGCTCATGTCCGCTACCAACATCGCCTACACCGAGCGCGAGCGGCGCGGATTCTTCATGCGGATTCTGGTCGCACTCGGATTCGCGGCCGGGGCGGTCGTGGGCTTCGTGGTGATGCTGCTGCTCACCGTCGCGGTGCCCCTGGGGCTCGAGCGCGTACCGCTGCCTCATTTCGTGGACATGGCGGCGCTCGTCCTTCGCTGGGTCCTGCTGTGGGGGTCCGCGGTGCTGGGGCTCGCCGTGGTCTACCGCTACGCCCCATCGCGACAAAACGCGCAGTGGCGTTGGGTGACCTGGGGCTCGGTGGTCGCGGCCACCTTGTGGCTCGCTACGAGCTTTCTGTTTTCCCTCTACGTTCAGGACTACGGCAGCTACGGCAAGACCTACGGTGCGCTCGGCGGGGTGATCGTCCTCATCATGTGGTTCTACCTGCAGGGCTACGCCATCGTGATCGGCGCCGAATTCAACGCCGAGGCCGAGCATCAAACCGCAGTCGATACCACCCGCGGGCCGCCCGCCCCCATGGGTCAGCGCGGCGCGTATGTCGCCGACACGCTCGGCAAAAGCAAGCCCTGAAGCGCCTACGGTTGCCGCTTCGATATAGAATTCCGGCATGGCCGTGCGACATGTGCTCAAGATGGGCGAGCCGCTGCTCAGGCAGGTGGCCAGGCCCGTTCAGCGCTTCGATGCGGAGCTCACCGCTCTCATCGAGGACATGAACGACACCATGCGGGCACTCAATGGCGCCGGCCTCGCGGCGCCGCAGATCGGCGTCGGCGTGCGCGTCGTCATCTTCGAAGTCACCGTCAATCCCCGCTATCCGGAGGCACCCGCGATCCCCTATACCGTGCTAATCAATCCCGAGCTGATTCCGCTCGATGACGAGCAGGAGGAGGGTTGGGAGGGGTGCCTGTCCGTTCCCGGTCTGCGCGGGCTCGTACCGCGGTTCAGGAAGCTGCAGTATCGGGGCTTCGATCTCGAGGGCGCGCCCATCGACCGCACGGTGGAAGGATTTCATGCGCGCGTGGTACAGCATGAGGTCGATCACCTCGACGGCATGCTCTATCCCGAGCGCATGCGTGACCTGCGGAACTTCGGGTTCGAGGAGGCGCTCATAGGGCGGGTGAGGTCGATGCCGGACTGACCGGTGCGATGTCCCTGAGGGCATTGCGGCTCGTAGCGTGACCTTAGCAGGGAAAAATCGGGGGCGCGCCGCGCATTCGCCGATTTACGCATGTGAGTTCCAACCCAGGTGCCAAGCTCCTCCCATCTGCGCCGCAATCTTCCGGTCTGGAGCTTCGGGATCGCCCTTGCCGTGCTCATCGGCGGAGCGCTCATCGGGTATCTGAATGCCCAGCGCCTGATCGCCAATGAGCGCCTGACCGCGCACTCCGACGATGCGATCGTTAATCTCACGAGGCTCCTCTCTACGCTCCGGGATGCCGAGCAGAGCCAGCGCAGCTATCTCCTGACCGGTGACGAGTCGTACCCCCCGGCCTTCCATGCGGACACGGCGCGCATCCAGGGCGAGTTCGCGAAGCTGACCTTCGAGCTCTCCGCGAGCGCCGGCCAGCGGGCGCGCGTGGCGACTCTTCAGCGGGAGATCGGCCCGAAGCTCGCCGAGGTCGGTCGCACGATCGCGCTCGAAGAGGCGGGCGATCGCCCGGCGGCGCTCGCAATGGTTGGCTCGAGCGCCAGCCGAGCGCTCATGAACCAGATTCGTGCCCAGGTCGCGGCAATTCAGAACACGGAGTACGCGATCCTCGAGCGGCGTGCCGCTGAGTCGGAGCGCAACTCCCGCACGACGATCGCGGCGATGGTCGCACCGACCCTCATCGCCGCCGCCTTGCTCGCGCTGTTGTTCTACCTCGGCAGTCGAAACCTGCGCGGGCAACGCCGGGCCGCTGCGGAGATCGCCACCGAGCGCGAGCGGCTACGCGTGACGCTCGGGAGTATCGGCGATGCAGTGCTCACGACCGATCGCGACGGTTGCATCAACTTCGTCAATCCGCCCGCCGAGGCGCTGACCGGCTGGTCGAGCCGCCAGATGCTCGGCAAGCCCCTCGCGGAGGTACTTCAGATCGTCAACGAGCAGACGCGAGCGCGGGTGGAGAGCCCCGCCGCGCGCACCGTGCGGGACGGCACCCTCGTGGGAAGCGCCGACAATACCCTGCTCATCCGCAAGGATGGGAGCGAGCGACCGATCGATGAGCGCGCCGCGCCGATCCTCGACGCCGAGGGCGTCGCCATCGGCTGCGTGCTGGTATTTCGCGACGTCACGGATCGCCGCCGCATCGAGCAGCAGACGTATGAAATGATGATGGAGCTCAGGGCAGCGGATCGGCACAAGGATGAGTTTCTCGCGCTGCTCGCCCACGAGCTGCGCGGCCCGCTGGCGCCGCTGCGCAACGGACTCGAGGTGATCAAGCGCAGCCAGGGGGGCGAGGAGTTGCTGCGACGGACGTGCATCTCGATGGAACGGCAGGTCGAGCAGCTGATCCGCCTCATCAACGATCTTCTCGATGCGAGTCGCATCGCCCGCGGCAAGATCGAGCTGCGCCGGGCGGCCACCGAGCTCGGCGCCCTGATTCGTGAAGTTCTCGAGGGCAAGCGCCCTCAGGCCGAGGCCGCCGGCCTGACGCTGGACGCTGCCCTGCCGGCCGAGCCGCTCTTCGTCGATGGCGACCCGGTGCGCCTGACGCAGGTCTTCCGCAACCTGCTCGAGAACGCACGCAAGTACACCGACCCCGGCGGCCACATCGAGATCAGTCTCGCGCACGAGAGCGGTCAAGCGGTCGTGCGCGTGAAGGATACCGGGGTTGGTATCCCACCAAACAAGCTCGATGCGATCTTCGAGATGTTCGTGCAGATCAGCCGCAACATGTCGCGCTCGCAGGGCGGCCTCGGCATCGGACTCGCGCTCGCCAAGCGCCTCCTTCTCCTGCACGGCGGCACCATCGAGGCCTTCAGTGAAGGACCCGGCCGCGGCAGCGAGTTCGTGGTGCGGCTGCCGCTTGCGGCCGAAGCGCACGAGCGCGAATCGCCCGATCCGTTCGCGGAAGCCGTCACCGCGCCACGCCGTATCCTCATCGTCGATGACAACCCCGACGCCGCCTCTTCGCTCGCCATGCTGCTGCGGCTCGCCCATCACGAGACCTACACGGCCCACGACGGCCTCGAGGCGCTGAGCGCAGCGGAGCGTCTCAAGCCGGATGTGGTCCTGCTCGATGTGCAGTTGCCCGAGCTCGACGGCTACGAAGTATGCCGCCGCATACGGCAACGCCCGTGGGCGAGGAACGTCACGCTCGTCGCCGTCACCGGACTCGGACAGGAAAGAGACCAACAGCGCTCGAAAGAGGCGGGCTTCGATGCGCTTCTCATCAAGCCGCCCGACTACGCCGAGATCACGCGACTCCTGATGTCCCGCCCTGCGTTGCGAGAGCGCGGTGAGCAGCCGATGACATCGGCTGGCGGAGCCGGTGCGGCGTCGATCTGATCCGTCGCGCCCCGATGTTGGCTGCGGCCCCGCTTACTGCGTCGGGTACTTCCAGAGATCGTTCATCTCGAAACGGGTGTTGGTCGGATCGTCGTACGTATATCCGCCGAAAATCCACGCGTTGCCGTTGGCGTCCCGCCAGGAGATTATCGCGGCACGTGCGCCCGGTACGTTCGCAGCGGCCGCCGTGCCTTGAGTGCCATAGACCCCGGTTGCATCGAAGGTGCTGGAGCCAGCCATCCAGGTCCACTCATCGCTCGAGGGCGAATATTTCCACAGATCGTTGAAGCGATGATAAAACCCTGTGGAGACAAGGAACCCTTCCCCGCCGAATACCCACAGATTGCCGCTCGCGTCGATCCAGTTCGCGGCTGAATCACGCGGGCTTGGTACGTTCGCGGCCGCGGCGACGCCTTGAGCGCCATAGACACCTGTCGCATTCGCGGTGCTGGCACCATTTACCCAGGTCCACTCGCCGCTCGAAGGCGAAAACTCCCATAGGTCATTCAGCTCGCCAGTCTGGCCCGCCGAATCATAGCCTTCGCCCCCGAACAACCAGAAGTTGCCCTTGGCATCAGTCCAACTGAGCGCCGCCCACCGGGCGCCGGGTGCGTTTGTGCCCACAGCCGCGCCTTGGGTGCCGTAGTCCCCGCGAGCATTGAAGGTGTCTGCGCCGCTGATCCAGGTCCACTCACCGCTCGAGGGTGAGTACTCCCAAAGATCGCTCAAATATCCCTCACTTGCCGTGGTGGCATCCCACGCTGCTCCGCCGAACAGCCACAGATTGCCGCTGGCGTCCGTCCACTTGGCGAAGCCGCCGCGCCCACCCGGCATATTGGTCGGCGCCGCCACACCTTCGCTGCCGTAGACTCCAGTCGCGTTCGCGGCCGTGGAACCACCGACCCAGGTCCATTCCCCGGTCGACGGCGAGAACTTCCACAGGTCGTCGTACCAAAGGAAGGCACCCGTGGAATCGCACCCGCCTCCCCCGAACAGCCACACGTTGCCGCTGCCGTCAGTCCAAGTGGTCGTTGCACTACGCGGCCCGGGCAGGTTCGCAGCCGCGGCCACACCTTGGGTGCCATAGACCCCCTGTGTGCATGCGGCGCTCGAGCCGCCGACCCAGGTCCACTCGCCGCTCGCAGGCGAATACTCCCACAGGTCGTTCAGGAAGTTGCCGGTCGCGGGATTGATCGCGTTCACATACCCCTCGAATCCCCCGAACAGCCACAAGTTGCCGTTGGCATCCGTCCAGGTGGAGCCGCCATCACGCGACCCCGGGACGTTCGCGGCTGCGGCCACGCCTTCAGTCCCATAAACCCCGCTTGCGCCTGGGGTGTTGGAGCCACCGACCCAGGTAAAGGCGGCAGAAAAGCTCGCCGTCACCGTGCAACTGGCATCGACGTCCCCGGTCGTGTAAGTGCTGCCGGAGAGAGTACCGCCACAGCCTGTTACGCCGCTGATGACATAACCGGCGTTCGGCGTGACCATGAAAGTAGTGGTGCCCGCAGCATCCACCGTCGCGGAGGCGGGCGTGACTGTCCCGCCGCTACCGGCGGTTGAGGTCACCGTGTACTGCGCCACGAAGCTCGCCGTCACGGCGCAGCTGGCCGTTACCGCACCGGTGGTGTAGATGTCGCCGGACAGTGTGCCGCCGCAGCCCGTTACGCCGCTGATGGCATAACCACCGCTCGGCGTCACAGTGAAACTGGTGGTGCCGCCGGAGTCCACCGTCGCGCTCGCTGGCGAAACGGTCCCGCCCGTTCCGGCACTGGCAGTGACGTCGTATGTGGTGACGGGCGGGGAGCTCCCTGACGATCCCCCGCCGCAGGCGCCCAAGAGCGCGAGTGTCGTGCCTGGTCCGATGACGCGCAAACACTTCAATGTACTTGCCATGGTCTTCCCCCGCCAATGCCGCGAAGCGGTTCGTTCCGCAAGTGAGAGGTAGCGGTAACAGTATTTTGTTTGCGATAGCGTAGCCGTCAGTGCCGCATATTGCAAGCCCGCGCCCACCTGCGTAGTGTCTCTGAGACACTACCCTCACCTGACAAAATCGATCGCGGTACCGCCGCGCCCCGATGTTGGCTGCGGCCGGGAACGCGCTCAGACCGCCGGGCCGGTGTTGGCGCCGGGATCGAAGCGCATCGGCTTGGTGACTCCCATGCGGGAGAGCTCCTTGAGCAGCGCTTCCGCAAGCTCCTGGTGAGCGGCGCGGTCGAAAAGCGGCGCCGCCTCCCAGTCGTAGGCCCAGGGGTGGGCTGTCCGCAACTTCTCCGGCTCATCGGCGTAGCGCGGAATGACGTGGGCGTGGAGCGCCGGCTCGAGGTTGCCGAGAATCGCGTAGTTGATGCGCTCCGCTCCCGTCACCTTGAGTACCGCATCCCCGAGGCGCGCGAGGTCCTGTAGGAAGAGCGCGCGCTCGTGCGCGCCGAGAGCGTTGAGAGTCGGGACGACCGGGTCGGGAAGGAGCAGCGCGTAGCCGCGCAGGAACTGGCGCTCACCGAAAACCGCCCAGCCAGAAAAGAGCCTGGCGATGACGCGCGGCTCGCGGCCGGCTCTGGCGGCGGCGACCTGCCGGTGAATCGCGGTTTCCGGCGCGGGTTTGTTCTCGCTCTTCATGTTCAACACTCGACTCCGAGGCCGCGAAGCGCTGCCACCGTGGTTTGGTAGCCGTCATGCACGATGCCGTGCCAACCCCGGCGACGCGCCGCGACGATGTTCTCCGCCCGATCGTCGACGAACACCGTTTCCGCCGGCGTCAGCGCGAAACGCCTTTCGGCTTCGACATAGATACCCTCGTCCGGTTTCATCACCCCGGCGAGGAACGAGGGCAGCGCGCCGTGCCCGATGCGGTGCAGCTCATATTCGCGCGAAAGATGGGTCCAGTGCAGATCGCCGATGTTGGAAAGGAGATAGACCCGATAGCGCGCGCTCAACCGCCGGGCGAGATCCACCATCGACGGTTGCAGCTCGAACATGTCGACCCAGCTCGCGTGCGCGGCCTGGAGGCTCATGGGCCGCGACGCGAGCGCGGCGCAGCGCTCGAGCAGTCCCCGGCCGTCCATGCGCCCGCATTCGTGATCCTCGAGCGCGATGCGCTCGAGCACCGAGTCGAGATCGGGCGCATGCGCGCCATGAGCCGAGAGGAAATCGAGGAAGGGCTTGTGGTCCAGATGGACGAACACCCAGCCGATGTCGAAGACCACGTTGCGAATCAAGCCGCCTCCGGGATTCGTTTCTCAGCGACCATTGTACGGCGATGCTCGAGCGGACGATGTGCGGCGACCACCGGTTTGCGCCGGCCGCTCACAGTGGAAACGGCATCACGGTGCCGGTGTCACCCGGTGTGGCATTCACCGCCACCACGGTCGCCTTGGGGAAGAAGTTGAACTCCGAGGCGCTCGCCCACGTGTAGGCGCCCATCGCCCGGGCGACGATGAGGTCGCCCGCTTCGAGCTTCGGCAGCATGAGATTCTCCGCAATGACATCGATGCTGTCGCACGTGGGTCCGGCCAGCACCGAGGGCAACCGCTCCCCGCCGTCGCGCAGCGGCTCCACCGGATAGCGCGCATGATCGTAGAGCTGGCCGCTGTAGGAGCCGTAGAGGCCGTCGTCGAGGTAATACCACCAGTGTCCCTCGCGCCGGGCACGCCCCATGACGGAAGAGACGCCGATCACCGCCGGCCCGACGATGTAGCGGCCGGGCTCGGCGATCACGCGCACCCGCTTCGGGAGCTTCGCGAGCGCCTCGCGCAGCGCTTCGCAGAAACGGCCGATGTCCTGCACGGGCTGCGCGTAATCGATCGGAAAGCCGCCGCCGATGTCGAGGGTATCGAGCGGTCCGAGCTTCGCCTTGCGGCCGGCGGACATGAGCTTGGCGCAGGCCTGAATGGCCTCGACGTGTTTCGCCGAGTCCGCCGCCTGCGAGCCGACATGAAACGACATGCCCCGCACCGTGATGCCGAGGCCCGCAGCGAGCTGCGCGACCGCCAGCGCGTCCTCAGGGTCGCAACCGAACTTGCGCGACAGATCGCACATCGCGCCGGGACTACGGAACGAGACACGCAACAGCAACTCGACCCGATCCGCGAGGCGCTCGAACTTGCGGACCTCGTCGGGGTTGTCCACCACGAAGGTGCGGAGCCCGAAGTCGAGTGCGTTGTGAATGTCCTGCGGTCGCTTGATCGGATGCGTGTGAATGCATCGCTCGGGGCTGACACCGAGGCGCCGCGCGAGATGCATCTCACCGGCCGTGGCGAGGTCGAGGAAGCCGTCCTCCTCGAGCACCGTGCGAACCACCGCCGCATGGGGCATGGGCTTCAGCGCGTAGTGAAGGTCAACACCCGGCAGCGCGGCGCGCAGCTTTCTGAACTGCACGCGAACCCGCGCGCAGTCGAGAACGAGGAGCGGCGAGCCGAACTGACGCACCAGCCGCCGCACCTCCGCCGGTTGGAACGGATCGATGAATCGGGGACGGCGAGTCACAACAGCTACGGCAGTACTGCCATGGCGCCGGTGTCGTCGTTCTCGCTGACGCTCGATGCCGCTCGCAGCAGACGGTCGCGAATCGCGGTCCACCGCTCCCCCTCGGGCACGTCCTGGACGAGGATTTGCTGACAGCCCGCTTTGTCGAGCGTGCGCAGGTTCGCGTAGAGATCGTGTCCGTACTGCTCCGGGCGGCGGCCGGCGTTGATCCAGGTGACGTATTTGTGCCCCTTGAGCGGCAGTCTCTGCGCCAGCACTGCCACTCGGCGGCCGCCCTGCGAGAGCGCCGCGGCGCGTGCATCGATCTCACCGGAAGGTACGATGGTCAACGGCGTCGTCGGCGCGTAATGCGTGGCGGTTCCCCCGGGGACACGCGGCGAATCCACGTCCGCCCCTATCAGGAGCTCCCCGATCACCTGGCGGATCTGCGCGGCGGTGATCGCACCGGGGCGCAGCAAACGCACGCTCTGTCCCTGGAAGGCGATGATGGTCGACTCCAGACCGATCTGACACTCCCCGCCATCGAGGATCACCCTGATCTGATCGCCGAGCTCATCGCGCACGTGCTCCGCCCGTGTCGGCGAGAGTCTGCCGTAGCGGTTGGCGGAAGGCGCCGCGATGCCGCCGCCGAAAGCCGTCAGCAGCTGCTGCGCCATCGGGTGCGAGGGCACGCGAATGGCGACCGTGTCCTGGCCGCCGGTCACGACGTCGTGCACATTGGATCCTCGAGCCATGACCATCGTGAGCGGTCCGGGCCAGAAGCGCTCGGCGAGCTTCATGGCGGTCTCCGGCACCTCGCGCACCCAGCGATGCAGGAAGCGCGGACTGTCGAGGTGCACGATCAGCGGATGGTGGCTGGGCCGACCCTTGGCTTCGAAGATCTTGCGGACCGCGGCGGGATTCTGTGCATTGGCGCCGAGCCCGTAGACCGTCTCGGTGGGGAAGGCGACGAGTTCGCCGTCGCGCAGCGCCTGCACGGCGGTCTCGATCTCGACCTGGGTTGCTCTGACGACTCGAACCATGGGGGAATTCTAGCAAGGCCGGCCGGCGATCCATCGGCAACCGGCCGTTGCATTTTCACGACAATTGCACTCAGTCCAGCGAGCGGCGTACCCACCCGTCAGGCGTCTTCACGAGTTCGTAGGCGGGCCAGTAGTGCTTGTCGAGTTTCAGGGTGATCACGTCCGCCGCATTGTTCCAGGTGATCGTCGTGAGCCTCAGCGAGGAGCGGTCGGGCCGCCCCGCCACCGCCTTGAGGAAGGCGTCGAGATCCGGTGTCGGCGTGCCATCCACCTGCACGATGCGTCGCCCGGGATAGAGCCCATAGCGCGCCGCCGGCGAGCCGTATGCGAAGAAGTCGACATAAACGCCAACGGGAGGAATGCCCCGTTGCGCGAGCATGGCTTGGAAGGGTGCCTGCAGCGTTGCCCCCGCCCATTGCACCACTCGCTTGAGTCCCGCCCCGGAGAGCGTCACCGCAGGCACGGTGAGCGTCTGCTCGCCCGCTCCCCTCCAGACCGTCACCCCGACCTCGCTGCGGTCCGCGGTCGCCCGCTCGACCTCGCGGAAATCCGTGACCACCTTGCCATCGAGCGCCAGCAGCAGATCGCCCGGCTGCAGGAGCGATGCGGCCGGCGAGCCGCCGACCGTGCGCACGACCGTAAGCACCTGTCGCTGCGCGCTGTGCTCGGCGAGCTTCGCCGTCCAGGCCGCCGAGAGACCCATCTGGCGCGCGCTCGCGAGCGGCTCGAGGTCGAGCTCCGCGTCGAGCGAATGCAGCGGGCGCCCGTCGCGCACGCGATCGACCATGTCTGCGACCAGACCGATCGGTACGCCGCGCAGCGCCTGCGCGACGCCGTTGTCGCTGTCGTAGGCGAAACTCGACCACATGCCGAGCACGTCGCCGGAGGCATCGGCGAGGACGCCGTCGAACTCGCTCGGCGGGTTGACGAGGCCGACGGTCTCGATGTTGGTATCGCGGAAGCGCATGGTGCGCGAGAGCGGCAGCGAGAGCGGATCGATGCTGGCGATCTTGGTGCCGCGTGAGTGCATCTCGCTGTCGCTGCCAAGTCCCACCACCCAGATCGGCTCGCCCGGCGTGAGTTGCTCGGGCTTCAGGGTCGCGGACCTGACCGGCGTCGTGCCGATGAGCTTCGGATCGTAGGCAACGACCGAAAAGTTATGTTCGGGGTCGACGTACACGACGTGTCCGGGCACCTGGACGGTGCCCGCGAAAGTCACCGTCACATCTCCGAGAGAAACCGGCACCGTGTCGCGATCGACCACCACCAGGCCTCGCCGCGCGTCAACGACGAGTCCTGTCCCGTGATAGTAGTGCTCGGTGACGCCGGAGACCGAATACGGCATGGTGAAGCTCACCATGGCGAGAGAGGGCGCAAGAGCCGTGAGCCGCGGGTCCCGATACTTCGGAAAGCCCGTGGAGCTCACCGGGTCGGATTTCGGAGGCGGACCGGCGGCGAGCGGCGTGCACGGCCAGGTGCCGAGCATATCGTCGCGCACGCAGTGGTCCGCGGGATACCACAGCCGATCCATGCGGAAGGAGCCGAGCTCGCTGCCGTTCGGATCATCGACGGTGGTGAAACGGACGTTGGCGTAGTCGCCGTTGCCGAGCCGATGCAGCGCTTCGCGGAAGTCGTGCAGGTCATCGATGCGCGAGCTGTTGATCTCGCTGATCACCGCGCCGCGCGGGATGCCGGCGGCGCCGAACACGTATCCCGGGTTGGCGACGAATACGCCGCGCGGCGGGACATTGAGCTGACGCGCCTCCTGATAGGAGAGCGTGTTGACCACGGCATCGCCGAACTGCACGTAGGTGGCCGGCGTGATCGCCGTGAGGTCGCCGACCGGCAGTGTCACCGAGATCGGCTGCCCCCCACGCTCGAGATCCAACCGGACCTGCCGCCCGACCGAGGCATCGAGGATCTGCTCCAGCGGATCGAACGTGGTCACGTAGCGGTCATTGACCTTGAGCAGGATGTCCCCGGGCTGCAGGGCGAGCGCGCTCGGCGTCCCCGGCAGCACGCTCGAAACGACGAGCATGCCGGTGCGCTGTGGGAACCGCTTGCGAACGGCCGCCTCGATCCCGTGTGCGAGGCCGAGCCGCTCGAGCTCGTCAAAGGGGGTGTAGCCGAAAACGGTGTAGATCGTGCCGCGGGTGACCGGCTTGTCCTCCTGGATGAGCTTGAGCGCGCGCTGCACCCGCTCGAGCGGCAGGTAGAAACTCGAGGCCGAGTTGTCGGCGCCGCCGGCGTTGAGAGCGACCACCCGGCCGCGGATGTCGATCACCGGCGATCCGGAGGAGCCGCCGGAAGTCCCGGAGGCGGCCTGCAGGTAGAAGGTGTTGAAATCGTTGTACCTGCCGAAACCGTAGTCCGGCGCTTCGCGATCGAGCCGCGCGAGCGTCCCGGAGAGAATCGAGAGCTGCTCGCCCGCGTTGTTGCCGACCACACGGATCTCTCGGCCGACTTTAGCGCCCTCGGGATAGAGCGCGAGCGCTTTCGGCTGGATGTAGTGCAGCTTCTTCGGATCGTACTGATAGAAGCCGAAGTCATGCACCGGATCGCGGTAGATCGGATGGAGCTGTACCACCTCGCGGTCGAGAAACACCGCCTCGGCGGTGACCGGCCCCGGCGTCACGACATGACGGTTGGTGAGGATGATGCCGCGCTTGGCATCCACGACGAAGCCGGTCGCCTGCGCAGTCTCGTTCCAATCGGTATCGAACGCGCGGACTTCATCGACATTGATGGAGACGACGCTGCTCGCGATGCGCTCGAGAGTGGCCGCCCAGGTGGGATTGGCCTCGACCGCGGCCGCCTGGCGCGCGAGGTGCGCGGCCTGGAATGCGCCTCCGGGCAGCGACGCTCCTCTGCGGCGCGGCAGCGGTACTCGCGGCGCACGCGCCCGTGCCGGCCGCGCGGGGCGCGCCTCTCCCGGCGCCACCGCGGCTGGCTCGGGAGTCTGTTCGGCGGTGCCGGGCGAGGCCGCCTGCGGCGCTGCCCCGGCGATGAGGCTCAGGGGCGCGCAGGCGGCGAGCAGGAGAGCGCTAAGACTTCGTGGGAATCGCATGGGCTCCAATCGGTTTCCACGTGAGATCCAGTTGCTTCGCCGCCCGGACGTCATCCAGGCGCCGTACCGGCATCGTATGCGGAGCGCTGGTGACGCGCTCAGGTTCTTTCGCGGCCTCCGTCAGGATCTCACGCATGGCCGCGACGAAGGCATCGAGCGCCGCCTTGCTCTCCGTCTCCGTCGGCTCGATGAGCAGGCACTCCGGCACGAGCAGCGGAAAGTAAGTCGTCGGTGCGTGCATTCCATGATCGAGGAGCCGCTTGGCGAAGTCCATCGCCGTGACACCGAGCTCTTTCGCCTGGCGCTTGAGCGTGATGATGAGCTCGTGACTCGCACGTCGCTTCGGATAGGCCGCATCGAAGCCCGCACGGGTCAATTGCGCGAGCAGATAGTTGGCGTTGAGCGTGGCGTACTCGCTCACCTTCGACATCCCCTCCCGGCCGAGCATGCGCATGTAGATGTATGCCCGCAACAGCACCCCGGCGTTGCCCATGAAGCCCGAGAGCCGGCCGATCGATTGCGGCAGGTCCCGCTCGGTGAGCCAGCAGTAGCGCTCGCCCCGGCGCCCGACGATCGGCACCGGCAGGAAGGGGCTGAGCCGCGCGCCGACTCCGACCGGGCCCGCGCCGGGACCGCCGCCCCCGTGCGGTGTCGAGAATGTCTTGTGCAGATTGACGTGGATGACGTCGAAGCCCATGTCGCCCGGCCGCACCTTGCCGAGAATGGCGTTGAGATTCGCACCGTCGTAGTAGAGGAGCCCGCCCGCGCCGTGCACCGTGCGGGCCACCTCCTCGATGCGGCGCTCGAACACGCCGAGCGTGGACGGATTGGTCAGCATGATGCCGGCGGTCTTCGGACCCACGGCGGCCTTGAGTGCTTCGAGATCGACGTCGCCGTCGACGTTGACCGGTACCTCACGCACGGTGCAACCACACATGGTTGCCGTCGCGGGATTAGTGCCGTGTGCCGCTTGCGGAACGATGATCTCGTTGCGCTCGAGGTCACCGCACGCGCGGTGATACGCACGGATCATGGCGACGCCGGCGAACTCGCCCTGGGCGCCGGCCATGGGGGTGAGGGACACGGCCTGCATCCCGGTCATCGCCTTCAGCATCTCCTGCAGCTCGTACAGACAGGCGAGAAAGCCCTGCCCCGCGCTCTCCGGCGCGAGCGGATGGCGCGCCAGGAACTCCGGCAGCATCGCCAAGCTGTTGCACGCCTTCGGGTTGTACTTCATGGTGCACGAGCCGAGCGGATAGAAGTGCGTGTCGATGGAGAAGTTGAGCTGCGAGAGACGCGTGAAGTGGCGCACCGCCTCGAGCTCACTCACCTCGGGCAGGAGCGGCCGCCGGGCGCGGCGCATCGCGGCAGGCAAATCCTCGGTGCCGCCCGCTCCCGGATCCCGCGGCCACTGGTCCTCTGCGCCCCGGCCCGGGACGGAGTACTCGAAGATCGGTTTTTCCAGGCGGGTGGACATGATTTTGAAGCCTCAGGCGGCGCGCGCTTCGCGCAGGCAGTCGGCGAGCGCGCTGACATAACGCTCGATGTCGGCGGATGTCTTGGTCTCGGTGGCACACACGAGCAGCGCGGGACCGAGCTCGGGATAATCCTCGGTGAGATCCAGGCCCCCGAGAATGCCGCGCGCGGCGAGCTTCTCCAGCACCGGCGCGGCCGCACGGTCGAGCCCGATCGCCTCCTCATGGAAGGCCGGTCCGCGAAACAGACGCCGCACCCCCGGCAGCCGGGTCAGCGCCCCCACGAGCTCGCGCGTGCGCGCGCGCGATGCGGCGGCGACCCGCTCGAGTCCCGCCGGACCCATGAGCGAGAGGTAAACCGTCGCGGCGGTCACCAGCAGGCCCTGGTTGGTGCAGATGTTGGAAGTCGCCTTGGCGCGGCGGATGTGCTGCTCGCGCGCCTGCAGTGTCAGCGTGAAGCCCGCGCGGCCGGCGGCATCCAACGTGCGTCCGACGACGCGGCCCGGCATCTGACGCACGTGCTCCATCCGCGCGGCCATGAAGCCGAAGTACGGACCGCCGGAAGAGAGCGGCACCCCAAGCGGCTGGCCCTCGCCGACCGCGATGTCCGCGCCCTTGTTTCCGCCCTGGGCGCCCCATTCGCCCGGCGGCTTCAGGAGCGCCAGCGAAGTGGGATTCACCACCGCGACCACCAGGATGTTGCGCGCGTGCGCCCAGTCGCAAAGCGCATCGACATCCTCCAGGCGCCCGAAGAAGTTCGGCTGCTGGATGACGAGCGCCGTGATGTCCTGTCCGTCGTAGCGATCGAGCGCGCCCGCGGGAATGCAGCCCTCCTCGGTGCAGTACGGCAGCTCCTCGAAGACGAGTCCCTGGTTGCCCGCCACCGCTCTCGCGGTCGTGCGGTAGTGCGGGTGCACCGTGGTGGGCACGAGAATGCGCTGCGAGTGCGACCGGCGGTTGGCGCGCACGGCCATGAGGCAGGCCTCCCCCATCGCGCTCGCGCCGTCGTAGAGCGAGGCGTTCGAGACCTCCATCGCCGTGAGACTCGCCACCATGGTCTGATATTCGTAAAGGAGCTGCAGCGTGCCCTGGCTCGCCTCCGCCTGGTAGGGCGTGTAGGCGCTGTAGAACTCACCGCGTGTGGCGATGGCCCAGACCGCCGCGGGGATATGATGCTCGTAGGCGCCCGCGCCGATGAAGCAGAGCGGCCGGCCGTCGAGGTGCGCGCGCTCGGCCATGAGCCGGCCCACCTCCATTTCGCTCAAGGCCTCGGGCACGCCCGAAAGCCCGGCGAGGCGCAGGTTGTGGGGAATCTCATCGAAGAGCTGCTCGATGCCGCTGACACCGATGGCCGCGAGCATCGACTCGACATCCTCGCGGGTGTGGGGGATGAAGGCCATCAGTCGCCCTCCTCCGCGATCAGCTTCTCGTACTCCGCCGCACTCAGGAGCGAGGTGGCGGCGCCGGCGGGCCGCAGCCGCATGAGCCATCCCTTGCCGTAGGCATCGGAGTTGATCGCCTCCGGCTCCGAGGCGAGCCCGGGATTGCCGGCGGTCACCTCGCCTGCGATCGGGGAGTAAACATCGGAAGCCGCCTTGACCGATTCCACGACCGCGAACGGCTCACCGGCCGAAAGCTTGCGGCCGGTGTCGGGCACCTCGACGAATACCAGATCGCCGAGCGCATGCTGGGCGTGATCGGTGATGCCGACCTCGACCGTGCCGTCGGGCAGCGTGCGCAGCCACTCGTGGGTTTTAGTGTACTTGAGATCGGAAGGAACGTTGCTCATGCGGCGCTCCGAGTTCGTTCGTGGACTTAGACTCTGGGAGGGGACGGAGTTCGGAATCGATGGTGCTGCGTCAACTGACGAGCGCTTTGCCATATCGGACGAACGGCGGCCGCGCGATACGCGCTTCGTGCAGCTTGCCGCGAATATCGACCTGCACGCGCGAGCCTGCCGCGGGCGGCACGCGGGCGAGCGCGATCGAGCGCTCCAGTGTGGGAGAAAACGTCCCGCTGGTGATCTCACCGAAGCCGGCTTCGGGCACCAGCACCTTCTGGTGCGCGCGCAGCACACCACGATCGCTCAACAGCAGTCCGACGAGCTTGCGCTGCGGGCCACGCGAGCGAATCGCCTCGAGCGCCTCGCGCCCGATGAACGCGCGCCCCGGCGGATCGAGCGCCACCGTCCAGCCGAGTCCGGACTCGAAGGGGTGCGTGCTCTCGTCCATGTCGTTGCCGTAGAGGTTCATGCCGGCCTCGAGGCGCAGCGTATCGCGCGCCCCGAGCCCGCAGGAGACGACACCGGCGGCATTCAAGGCCTTCCATACACGCTCCGCTTCCGTCGCCGGCAACATGATCTCGAAGCCATCCTCGCCCGTGTAACCGGTGCGCGCAATGAACCAACCCTCGACCTCGCGCCCGAAGAACGGCTCGAGAGCAAGGGCCGTGGTCGCGCCCGTCGGTGAAAGCAGGCTCGCCGCGTGGCCGCGCGCCTGCGGTCCCTGCACCGCGAGCATGGCGAGATCGGTGCGCTCGCGGAGCTCGACGCCGAACTGCGTCGCATGTTGGCGCATCCACGCCAGGTCCTTGTCGCGCGTACCGGCGTTGACGACCGCGCGAAACCAGGACTCGTTGAGAAGATAGACGATAAGATCGTCGATGACCCCGCCGGTTTCGTTGAGCATGCAGCCGTAGAGCGCCTTGCCGGACGCTTTCAGCTTGCCGACGTCGTTGGCGAGGAGCCGGAGGAGAAACGGCCTGACGCGCGCACCCTCGAGATCGACGATGCACATGTGCGAGACGTCGAAGACGCCGGCGCTGCGGCGTACGGCGTGATGCTCCGCGATCTGAGAGCCGTACTGCAGCGGCATGTCCCAGCCGCCGAAATCCACGATCCTGGCGCCGAGCTTCTGGTGCAGTTCGAATAGCGGGGTTCGTCGTGGCATAGGCACTCCGGAGTCGATGAACGGCGGGCACAGGAATGCCCTTGCCGCCCTCTGTCCGGTGACCTGAGAGATCGGGCGCCGGCGGCGCCACTCCCCTTCGGTGGGCGGGCGCAAGGTGCGTCCGCCACTCTCCAGAGCCCCACGATCTGCCGTTCATGTGCCTGAGCGTTTCCGGGCGGAGCTTGCGCCTTCGGCGTTCCGGTGGTGGCCGGACTCTCTCCGGACAGACCGATTATGGGGTGAGCGCATCATAGCATTAAAATCCCAGGTCCCAGGAAGCGCTCCTCCGGCAGGTACCATGTCCTCAATCCAGCGTCGCGAATCCATCCAGGTGTCGATCGGCCCCGTCCGCGTGGGCGGCACGGCGCCGATCGTCGTGCAGTCGATGACGAACACCGACACCGCCGATGTCGAGGGCACCGCACAGCAGGTGAAGTCTCTCGCCCGCACCGGATCGGAGCTCGTTCGCATTACGGTAAATACCGCGGAGGCCGCCGAGGCCGTGCCGCACATCCGCAACCGGCTGGATCAGCTCGGGGTGATGGTGCCGCTGATCGGCGACTTTCATTTCAACGGCCACAAACTCCTGCGCGAGCACCCGGGTTGCGCCGAGGCGCTCGCCAAATACCGCATCAACCCGGGAAACGTCGGACGCGGCAGCAAGCGCGATCCGCAGTTCGCGGAGATGATCGAGACGGCGTGCCGCTATGGCAAGCCGGTACGCATCGGCGTCAACTGGGGCAGCCTCGATCAGGATCTGCTCACGCGACTCATGGATGAGAATTCGACGCGGGCGGAGCCCGTGAGCGCGCAGCAGATCATGCGCAACGCCGTCGTGCTCTCGGCGCTGGATAGCGCGCGGCGCGCCGAGGAGCTGGGGCTTGCCCATGACCGCATCATTCTCTCGGCCAAGGTGAGCGGCGTGCAGGATCTGATCGCGATCTACCGCGACCTTGGAGGCCGCTGCGACTACCCGCTGCACCTCGGCCTGACCGAAGCCGGGATGGGTTCGAAGGGAATCGTGGCCTCGACGGCGGGCATCGCGGTACTGCTGCAGGAAGGCATCGGCGACACGATCCGCGTCTCGCTCACGCCCGAGCCGGGTGGCGATCGGACTCAGGAGGTGATCGTGGCGCAGGAAATCCTGCAGACCATGGGGTTGCGTTCCTTCCTGCCGCTGGTGACGGCGTGCCCGGGCTGCGGCCGCACGACCAGCACCGTGTTCCAGGAGCTCGCGCAGCGCATTCAGACTCATATCCGACACCGCATGCCGGAGTGGCGTCGCGGATATGAAGGTGTCGAGGATATGACCGTCGCCGTCATGGGCTGCGTCGTCAACGGGCCAGGGGAAAGCAAGCACGCCAACATCGGCATCAGCCTGCCGGGAACGGGTGAGCGGCCGGTGGCGCCTGTCTATGAAGATGGTGAGAAGACGGTGACGCTGAAGGGCGAGCGGATCGCGGAGGAATTCCAGGAGCTGCTCGAGCGGTATGTCGCTCGGCGGTTCAACAAGAGGACCGTTGTTGCGGGGGCTACTGCCGCCTGACAAGGTGCATCACAAAATGAGGCACGTATGACCGAGCTGGCCGAGAGGCATTGCAAACCTTGTGAGGGTGGCGTCGCGCCCTACTCCCCGAAAGAGGCGCAGCTGCTGATGGAGCAGCTCTCGAGCGATTGGGTCCTCTCGAAGGAAGGCCCATACCTCAGGCGCGAGTTCAAGTTCAAGGACTTCTACCGGACGATGAGCTTCGTCAACGCGCTCGCGCACCTCGCCAACATCGAGGACCATCACCCGGACCTCGAGGTGGGATACAACTACTGCCGCGTGCAATACACCACGCACGCCATCAAGGGGCTTTCCGAGAACGACTTCATCTGCGCGGCGAAGATCGACGCGATCCCGCGGAGCTGATGTGGGCTAAAGGGGCGGCGGCGCCGAGCAGGGTCGCCGCGCGATCTGCGGTAGCTCGCCATCGAGCCCGAGAGCGCGGGTGATGAAGAAGCGCTTGGCCTCGTCGCTTCGGTTGACCAGGGCGAGGCCGCGTTGCGCGATACGCGAGAGTGGGCCCACGCCGTGGGCGAGGTAGCGGTTGAAGCCATCGATCGCCAAGGCCATGGGCTCGATCTCGCTCTTGCGCCAGCGCTCGTAGCGGCGCAGGACGCTCTGCGCGCCGGGATCTTCGCGCATTCGCCACGCCGCCAGGATCAGCTCGCAGAGCGCCGCGGCATCCAACAGACCCAGGTTCACGCCCTGCCCGGCCAGCGGGTGTACGACGTGCGCGGCATCGCCGATCAAGGCGCAGCGATGCGCGGTAAAGCGGTGCGCGCTCAGCTTGCGCAGCGGAAACGACAGCCGCTCGGTGCGCAGCTTCAAGGCGCCGAGAACGGCGTCCGATTGCCGCAGCAGCTCCTGCTCGAACGCGCTTTGCGACATGGCAAGGAGTGGCTCGGCCGCGGCGTCGGCGGCGGACCAGACGATGGAGCTGCCGCCGTCCGCGAGCGGCAGGAAAGCCAGCGTCCCCGTCCGCAGGAAGCGCTGCCATGCGGTGCGCTCGTGCGGCAGCTCGGTGCGCACGTTGGCGACGATCGCGGTCTGGCGGTAGCTGGAGGTTTCCGCGGCAAGGCCGATCGACTCGCGTACCGAGGAGCGGGCACCGTCCGCGCCCACGACCAGACGACAGGCGAAGGTGCCGGCGCTCGTCTCGAGCTCCACGTGACGAGCGTGAACGCGCAGGCGCGAGAGCTCGCCCACGATGACCTTGCCACCCGCGGACTCGAACGCCGTGAGGGCCGCCGTCTGCACGAGACGGTTCTCGATGATGGTGCCGAGGTTCGGCTCGCCGGCATACGCGGCGTCGAATTCCAGCACGTCGGCGCTTCGCGGCTGTACGCTCTCGTGCCAGACGCGCATGCGCTCGTACGGCTGCATGCGTGAGTACGGGATCAGCGGCCAGGCACCGATCGCCATGAGAATACGCTCGCTGGCGCGGGACAGCGCCGAGACGCGTGCGTCGATAGCGGCATCGGGCGCGGTCGGCGCGGGTCTCCTGGCCTCGAGCAGGGCGATGCGAAGTGGATGGCGGGCGCGCTTCGCACCGACCTTGAGCAGCGCCGCCGCGCTCGCCCCGACGGCCCCGCCCCCGACCACGAGCACATCGAGCGGCTCGCCCGTGCCGGCGGAGACCGATGTCGCGGAGCTCGTTACCGTGCTCATTGCAGCGGAAGCCCTCGCGCCAGACGTGGCGTCGGGCCGCCGAATCCGAGACTCACCCGCGCCAGCGCGCGCTTGGCCGGCGGTGACAGATCGAACATCACGAGCCCGAGGTTGCGTACGAGGCTGACACCGGGCATCCGGCTGCCGAAGAGCCTCACCAACCCGTCGGTGAAGCGGACCACGCCGCCACGATCGGCCGCGCGCCAGTCGGCGAATTTCCGCAGCAGCTCGGCCGATCCCACATCGCCCGTCGCGCCCGCGATCACTTCGGCGAGCAGCGCGGCATCGCGCAACCCGAGGTTGAATCCTTGCCCGGCGATCGGGTGCAGCGCCTGGGCGGCATTGCCGATGAGCACCGTGCGGCTCGCAATCGTGGTCATCGCGCGAGTCAGCTTCAAAGGATACGAGGCGCGGCGGCCGATGCGCCGGAATCTGCCCGCTCGCCAGCCGAAGCGGCCCTGCAACTCGGCGAGATAGGCGTCATCATCCAGCGCCAACAGCTCGGTGGCACGCCGCGGCGCGCACGACCAGATCGTGCCGTAGCCGCCGCCGCGAAGCGGCAGCACGGCAACGGGTCCCGTCGGCGTGAAGCGCTCGTAAGCGGTGCCATCGTGAGCGCGATCGCCGACCACGGCGGCGGTGATGGCGACTTGGTCGTAATCCTCGACGCCGGCCTCGATTCCCGCAGCCGCACGCACGATCGAGTGTGCCCCGTCGGCCGCCACCAGCAGACGCGCCGACATCACCTCGCGGGCTCCCCCGGCCGTGACCACCTTGAAGTAGGCGCGCTCCATCGTCACATCGAGGTCTTCGATGCCGGCGGGCACGCGCACCTCCACGCCACCCGCCTGCGCGAGCCGTCGCCAGAGCGCCGTGCCCATGACCCTGTTGGGAACGACATAACCGAACGCCTCTATGCCGCTCTCCTCGGCGCTGAGCCTCGCGAACCCGAACCGTCCCGCATCGGAGACGTGAATGGCGCGAATCGGGGCGGCCTCGCGCGACACCTCATCCCAGACGCCGAGGCCCTGAAAGATGCGGCGGCTGGCATTGCCGAGCGCCGTGGTGCGCTCATCGAAGCTCGGCTGGGCCGCCGAATCCGGCGCGACGCTCTCGATGAGGAGCACCCGCACGCCCGACCCCGCCAGTCCGAGCGCCAGGCTCGCCCCCACGAGACCGCCGCCGACGATGGCCACGTCGAGCTCGCGCAGCGCCGGCTTGCTCTCTGACGCGCTCACCGGGCCATCAACCTCTCGATCGCATCGACATCCTTCGGCACCCCATCCGTCAGCACCTCGACGCCCCTCTTCGTGACCACGACGTCATCCTCGATACGCACGCCGATCCGTTGAAAGCGCTTTGGCACGCCGCGAGCACCGGCGGGGATGTAGATGCCGGGCTCGATGGTGAGCACCATGCCCGGCTCGAGCACGCGCCACTCGTCGCCGATCTTGTAGTCCCCGACATCGTGCACGTCCATGCCGAGCCAGTGCCCCGTGCGGTGCATGAAGAAGCGGCGATAGGCGCCATCGCGCTCGAGCTTCGCGGGTCGGCCCCTCAGGAGTCCGAGCTTCACCAGGCCGTGGGTAATGACGCGCACAGCGGCCTCGTGCGGCTCGTTCCAGTGATTGCCCGGGCGCACTTTCGCGATCGCCGCACGGTTGGCCTCGAGCACGACCTGGTACACCGCGCGCTGCTCAGGCGTGAAGCTGCCGCTCACCGGAAAGGTGCGTGTGATGTCCGACGCGTAGGACTCGTACTCGCAGCCCGCATCGACCAGCAGCACCTCGCCCGCCTTGAGCGGCTGATCGTTCTCGCGGTAATGCAGGATGCAGCTGTTGGCGCCGCCACCGACGATGGGGTAATAGGAGGTATCGGCGTTGTGCAGACGGAACTCGTGCACGATCTCCGCCATCACCTCGTATTCCCGCAATCCCGGCCGGCAGACGCGCATCGCCCGCACGTGCGCGCGCGCGGCGATCCGCGCCGCTTCGCGCATGAGGCCGATCTCGACACGCGATTTGTAGAGCCGCATGTCGTGCAGGACGTGATCGAGGGCGCCGATCTCCTGGGGTGGATGACGGCCGTTTCGGGCCTGGGTGCGCAGCCCGTTCACCCAGCCGACGAGCCGCTGGTCGAACTCCGGATACATGCCCATGGAGTAGAACACTTTCGTCCGATTCTCCATGAGCCCCGGCAGGATCTCGTCGATGTCGGTGATGGGGAAGGCATCATCGGCGCCAAACGCTCGCCGCGCCCCTGCCGGTCCGGCGCGACGTCCGTCCCAGGTCTCGCGCGTCGGATCGCGCTCGCGCACGAAGAGAATGTATTCCGCGTGGTCGCGCCCCGGAACCAGAACCGCGACCGACTCCGGCTCGTCGAAGCCGGTCAGATAATAGAAGTCGCTATCCTGCCA
>JBOIAQ010000008.1:0-117314 GCA_050739115.1 Steroidobacteraceae bacterium
GGCTACAGCGCCGCGCCCTGGAGCTGATCGACAAGATCACCCCGTAGACAGAAACCGCTCACCGCCATCAACTCCATGTTGTTGAAAGCGAAGGGAAACTCCGTCTACCGACTGGACGAACTTCCGATTAACGTTCCGGTCGGCATCGCGGTCTTTGCCCTCGTGAGCGCTTTGATCCATGAGCGCGCGCCGAGCCGAGACTCCCGCCCGCAATCGTCCATGGACTGGACGGGCTTTGGGTTCGTGGCCTTAAGCTTGGGATGCTTGCAGGTGGTGCTCGATCGCGGCCAGCAGGATGATTGGTTCTCCTCCCCCCTCATCACCGTGCTCGTGCTGGCTTCGGTGATCGCCTTCGTGCTCCTCATCTGGCGGGAGCTCAACGCCCGCGAGCCGCTGGTCGATGTGCGCCTGCTCCTCGAGCGCAACTTCGCCGTTTCGTTCGCCCTGATGCTCATGCTCGGGTTCATGCTGCTCGGGAGCACGTATCTCATCCCCGCCTACACCCAGAGCCTCATGGGCTACCGGGCGGTGGATGCGGGAATGGTGCTGACGCCAGGCGGGTTCCTCATGATCGCGCTGCTGCCGCTGGTGGGGCGCGCGATGAATAAAGTGGACCTGCGCCTGCTCATCGCGGTGGGCCTGGTGGTTGGGGGCTTGAGCCTCCTTTGGATGACGAACTTCTATCTCGGCATCTCGTTCGACTGGCTGGTGCTCGCCCGCATGATGCAGGCCGCGGCGCTCGCGTTCCTCTTCATCCCCATCAACACGCTGGCGTTCCGCGATGTCCCGCCGGGCAAGACCGACAACGCCTCGGCGCTGATCAACCTCGCGCGAAATTTCGGCGGCAGCATCGGCATCTCCGTCGCCTCGACGCTCCTCACCCGGCGGGAGCAGTTTCACCAGAGCCGCATCGTGGAGCTCCTGCAGGGGATGAACCCGGCGTACACCGATTACGCGCATCACCTCGCCGCCGCACTCGGCAGCACGCCGAATTCCCCGGTGACGCTGGCGGCCGTGTACCAAAACGCCGTGCAGCAGGCAAGCTTACTGTCATACCTCGATGACTTCAAAGTGCTGGGTCTTACCTTCCTAGCGTTGCTGCCGCTGTTACTCTGGGTCAGGCCCGGTAAGGGCGGCGGCCGGTCTGTGGCCGTGCACTAGGCCCGGCTTAAGCGCCATGCCTCGATCGGCTAATCCGTACTATTCAGGCTCGCCAAGCGATCATTTCGACGGCCTGCGCTTCTTCAACCCGGGTCATGCCAAAACCGATCGCGGCTTTCGCGACCTCTTGCGCTGGAAGCTGAAGGAAAGAGCCGCCGTGTGGCCGCGCTCAGTTCCCGTGCGGCAGATCGTTCCGGACGCACGCGTCAGCGGGTTGCGATCGACGATCGTCGGCCATGCGAGTGTGCTGATCCAGGCGGGCGGCATCAACGTTCTCACCGATCCCGTGTGGTCGGAACGGGCGAGCCCGCTCCCGTTCGTGGGTCCCAAGCGGGTCTGGGCGCCCGGAATCGCATTCGAGGCCCTGCCCAAGATCGATGCCGTGCTGCTCAGCCACAACCATTACGATCACATGGACATGACGACCCTCCGCCGCCTACACGTCAAGCACTCTCCCATCATAGTGACGACGTTGGGGAATGAAGCGATTCTGCATCGGGCGATTCCGGATATCCGAGTCATAGCTGGCGATTGGTGGGATCGCATCGACATCGGCAACGGTGGCGAGGTGACGATCGTCCCGGCCTATCACTGGTCCTCGCGCACGGGGCGCGATCGGCGCATGGCGCTCTGGGGCGGGTTCGTGCTGGGCACGGTTGGCGGCAGCGCCTATTTTGCCGGTGACACCGGCTATGGTGACGGGCGCATCTTTCGCAAGATGCGCCGCCGGGTCGGAAGGCTCGATTTGGCGCTGCTGCCCATCGGTGCGTACGCACCGCGCTGGTTCATGAGCGCGCAGCACGCCGATCCCAACGAAGCCGTGCAGATCCTCGAGGACCTCGAAGCAGCCCGCGCGGTCGGGATTCACTGGGGCGTCTTTCAGCTCACGAACGAGCATCGACACGAGCCACCGGAACTGCTTCTCGAAGCCCTTGGCCGTCGGGGGATTGCCGAAGATCTATTCCCCGCCGGAGAGCCAGGGCGCAGTTATGAGCCACTCGAATCGGCAACGGTGCCAATGAAGCCTCACCCATGAAGCGATTGGTGAGTATCGGCGCCTCGGGCATGGTCGGCGGCTACGCCCTTCGGTATGCGCTTGCGCACGCGAAGTCGAACGCGGGCTGTCTGTGGCCAATTCGTATTGCTATCCGAATCCGAACGGTCAGGCCGCAGGACAAGGTCACATTCCATGCGACATATCTGGCTGTACCGACTTTATGACAACTCTTGCAGGGAAAAGAATTCGCCATCACAGGAAAGTTGTGATTTGTCTCTCGGACCACGGTACAGGGAGAGCGCTTGAATGTCTGCGTATGGAGACAGTAAGACTACGTGCAATCCAGCAACCGTCGAGGGTCGAGCGGCTGCTCGTTGCGTTTGCCTTGCGGTCCGGGATTGTGAACCCAGATGGCTACATGCTTCGCGACCAGCGCGTGGTGCCTGCAGCGTTGCAGGGTGTCATTTTCCAGGCAATGCGCAAGGAGCGTGCATGGTGTGCCTGGAAAGACAACTCTCGAATCTGGCTGCTCACTTGCGAGATGCTGCTCGAACGATCCCGCGAATGCGGTTCACCCGTGCTCAATGTACAACTTTACGATGAGGGCGGAGAATTGAAGGACGACGCCTGGTGGCTCGTTGATCAGGAAGGCCAGTGGCGTCGCGACGCACGCCAGGAGGACCCCGCAACTGCCCCTACGGTGACCCCTGTCTCATCCGCGTAGGCTCCTTTCGGCCGATCCGGCCGTTAGCGCTATCGCTTTCGATCCCGGCTCTGCGGAATGGAGCCCGGTCGACAGGCGAGTGACGTGACCTAGCACTTGCGTCGCCAGTCTCGCCAGTACTGCCCGAAGCGCTTCTCGAAGTCCAAGGGGTCTCCTCGAAGAGCCGGTAGCCGAGCACCCTCGCCTTGTCCCGCAGCTCAGTGCGGTAGGCGTCGATCAACCGCATGAGCGCTCGTCGCTCGGATTCGCTCACGGTTTCGCCAAGCTCGATAAGTTTGTCACGCAAGACCGAGAGATCAGGGTCGTCGCCCAAATAGTCCGCGAGCTTGCGGGCTTCGTCGGCGAGTTCCCCGATCATCCCGGGCCACCGCGGCTCGAGGAGCTGCTGTTGATGCCATAAGTACTTGGTCTGCTTGCGCCACTCGTGCAGCTTTGCCGCCGTGCGGTCGGCGTGCGCGACCGCGAGCGCGTTGCGCCCCTTGCCGTAGACCCTTTCCAAGCCGGCACCCAATACCTCCCAGCCGCCATTGCCGGTGCGCCAGCGCCGCATCGCGGCACGCTCTCGACGCAACGACCGGCGCAAATCCTCCATCTGCGGCAGCTGGCCGGTGGCGTGGAACCGATCGACGAGTTTATTGAGCGTATCGAGCAGCACCTTGCTGTCCGGGATGGCACTGAGCGCCCGAGCTGCATCGCGCAATGCCGCGTTCTCTCGCCGCCGAGGCAGAGCACGATGAGGGCAAGCCAGCGCTTGCGTTCGTCGATGCCGTGCGTCATGAAACTTTGACGGTGGGAGCTGCGACTGATGCGGCATGCGAGCAGGGCTATTTAGCACCGCGAGCGTCGCCAGATGAGCTTTGCATCGCCAGTCGCGGCTTGACGAACTTCAGCGTCATACGATCGGATTCACCGATCGCCAAGTACTTGGCGCGGTCCTTCTGGCCCAGCTCCAACGTCGGCGGCAGCGTCCACACGCCCTTCGGATAGTTCTTGGTGTCCTTCGGGTTGGCATTGACATCAGACTTTGCAACCAGCCGGAAGCCCGCTTCGCGGGCGAGTCGAATCACGAAATCCTGAGAAACGTAGCCGGTTTTTATCCAGTCCGCGCGCGTAGCGTCGGGCGCCGCACGGTGCTCCACCAGGCCGAGCACTCCCCCAGGCTTGAGCGCGCGATACATAGCCGCAAACATCTTTTTCGTGTAACCGCCCGCCAGCCAGTTATGGACGTTGCGGAAGGTGAGCACCAAATCCACGCTGCCGGGTGGGACGATCCGCCAGTGATCAGTCGGCCCCGTCGGTCACGATCACGCGGTCGTAGTACTGGGGCGCCGCGGCGAGTTTGTCGTGGAATGCGGTGTCGCGGAACGGCGGCTGGATGGCCGCGTAGTACTTCCCCCGTGCGCGCAGGTACGGCGCCAGAATCTCGGTCCACCAGCCGCCAGAGGGCCAGATCTCGACCACACTCAGGTCCGGCTTGAGGCCAAAGAACTCCAGAACCGTCAGCGGATGCCGATAGCGATCGCGGGCCACGAACGCCGAAGTGCGCTGTGGCCCGGCGATGACTTCGGCGAGCGTGGACGAGGGCAATGACGGCGCTGCGCGTGCCACACACGCCACGGCGAGCAACGCGACAGTGGCAGCGGTACGAGTACGTTTCATCAGTAGTCCTCAGGGGTACAGTCCGGGCCCGGAGGCAGCCCCCAATTCGGAACAGTCGCGGCCCGCAGTCGTGTGATCACCCGTAATTGGGCGGCTAAAGTTGAATCAACGCTTATGATCGCGTATCAAGCGTCGGCAAGTCTGCCGGGTGATCGTCAGTGTAACTCACCGAGGTGAACCGCCCAAGCCATTGAGTTGAGTAAAAGCTTCTTGCTGGTAGTCTCCCGGGCAGCAAGAATTCATTTACTTTTCGATAAATTAGTGCGAGGCCTGCATGAACACCAAGCCAGTAAAGCGACGTTCAGGAGCATCGACAGCCGCCAGGCTCGCGGATCGTAAGCGCGTGACGCCAGGCTGTCCCCAGATACGCTTCCGAGTTGACTTCGACGATCGCTGCTCGGTCGGCGTCGGCAAGATTCGTCTACTGGAGGCAATCGAGCATACAGGCTCGCTGTCGCAAGCAGCGCGCGATTTGGGCATGAGCTATCGGCGTGCGTGGTTGCTGATCGACAGCCTGAATGGTGAATTTGACACGCCGGTGATCAACGCCACCGTCGGCGGCAGTGGCGGTGGAGGCGCGAAGCTGACCTCATTTGGGGAGGAACTTATCGAGGCTTACCGTCGGCTCGAGAGCCGGCTTGCCCCACTGACCCCGGACTGCATGGGTAGAATTGCAACACATGCGGTCGGGCAGCCGGGCCGGGCCGCCGCCAGGAACATGCCGTCACGCAAGAGCATTGCAAGGTCGCTGAAACGCGGGATCCCCCGTTAGGCGGTTGCTGCTACCGCTACCTCGACTGCCTGCATCCGGGCGCACAAGATGCGCGTCGGAAGGACACCTGTCCCCATACCCCGACTTCGTTGGCCATGCCGTCGACGGGGCCACCGCCATCGACTTTCTCACGCTTATAAGCGAGCGCGAATTCCAGATTGCTGCGTGGCTGCGCTGCCAGACCTGCGTTCTAATGCTCATCCTTGCGGTTCGGAGCGAGGTCCTGGCTCGTCTTCGCCTCATCGAGCGGCCGAACACGCTCCAGAGCGGCGTGAACTGGTAAGAAGCCCACAACGAGGTGCCCTCGGCCTTATCTGAGGCTGCAGTAGTCACGTTGTTCCAGTCGCTCGCAGAGAAGTACTCCCCGCCCAGGCGCAGGCCGCCGCCGGCGTAAGCGATAAGCGCATCGAATCGATTGGCCGTGTGATACACCGTCGGTGCGGTCGGACCGTACTCAACGTCGCCGAGCTTGCCGCGGGTAGCCGCCGACGGCGAGTGTGAGGCCCTCGAGCGGTGCCACCGCGAGGCGGGCCTCGACGTCCATGCTCTTGGAGCCAGTGGAGTTCTTGAAGCCGTTCCCGTTGACGATCGACACCGCGTAGCTCACCCGCTGATCATCGAGATCACCGCCACCGTGCAGCCCCCAGTCTGCCGAGGTGCCGAAGTGCAGCCGATCAACGATCACGTGCTCCACGAACCGATAGCCGTAGAGGCGCTCGATCAGCGGGATCCAGGGCAGATCTGCGATCGGGCCGCGCGCTCTCGGCAATGCCGCGGCCGGGGTTTTGCGCGCCAAGCAGGCGCGCAACCGTCTCGCTCGCGGGCGGCGGAACACAGTCCGACCCGTTTTGCAGGACTCTTCCATTCTCGAGGACGAGGAGTTCATCGGCGAGCAATGCGCCGCACGGGGTCGTGGGTGACCATGACGGTGGTACCGGGAAATTCGCGCTGCAGGGAGAGGAACTCCTCCCGCAACCTCGAGCGCAACGGAGCATCGAGCGCGGAAAACCGCTCATCGAGGAGCAGAAGATGCGTACGCCGGCTCAGCGCCCGCGCAAGTGCAACGCGCTGTTGTTGCTCCATCGAGAAGGCCGAAGGAAACCGCCTCTCCAAGTCACGTAGGTCGAGACGGTCGACCCAGTGCGCGAGCGACTCGGCATCGATGCCGCTCGGAAAGCAGAGTTGACCGATGACATCGAGATGCGGAAAAAGGCCGTAGCTTTGAGGAACGTAGCCGAGCCCGCGCGCCGCTGGAGCGAGCGCAGAAAGATTGCGCCCGCCGGCAACGAGGTTTCCGCCATCATCTCGATGCCCGCGATGAGCTTGAGCGTCGGCGACTTGCCGGAGCCCGGGGGGTCCAGAATCGTGAGCCGGCTCGCGTGCGGGCTCCAGGCAATCTTCAGCCGGAATTCGCCGAGCTGCTTCTGGAAGCTGAGCGACAGACCGATCACACCCGCCGCCACGCACGAAAGCGATCGGGCTGACGGCAAGCGACGCCACGACCTACGGCAAGGTCCGCCGGCGCCTGTCGTCGCGAGGTCGGCGCGCACCCAACAGGCCGCTCGCGATCATCATCAACAGCGCGATCAGCAGGGTCGGCAACAACACCGGCCGCATGGCCGGCAGACCCTCACTGCCGAAAGTCACGTACGTATAAACCGGAAGCGAGTACGGGTGGTAGGCAACCATAACCGTCACACCGAACTCGCCGAATGCACGCAGGCGAGCAACCACCCTGAAATCAGCGCCGGCCATGCGAGCGGGAGGTAGAACCCGCAGTCGAGTTGTCCCGATTGCAGCCACCCCAGCAACGCCTCCTCCGGGAAGACCTGCGCGGCATTTTCCGAACGGCGGGATGACTGCCCGGCGGGCGTTTTGATATATTCTTACAAATATAGCGCATCGCAAAGTTGCGCTGCACGTCGAGCCGGTCGCGCCTCTCTGGGTAGCACCGGCTGGGCTTCTCGCCGAGTACACCGCCAGACCCTCAGCCGCTCACCGGACGCCCGCCGTCCAAGGAACCGTAAAAATCGATACACTCTGGTGTCGGTCTTGGAGTAAGACTCATGAGCTTTGCCGCTGGCATTCCTGGTGTTGTGCAACTGCCCTCTCAGCATTCAGTGGCGAGCACCATCGAGCGGCTGGAGGTGCTGTTGAAGGCACGAGGGATCCTCGTCTTCGCTCGGATTGATTTCAGCGGCGATGCTGCCCGAGCAGGACTGCAGATGCCTGCGGAGCAGATGTTGATCTTCGGCAACCCCAAGGCGGGCACACCGCTGATGCTCGCCGCACCGGCGGTTGGTCTTGATCTGCCGCTCAAAGTGCTCGCATGGGAGGCGTCCGATGGAAAAATCTGGGCCGCTTACAATGATCCCAAGTACATCGTTCAGCGTTATCAGCTCCCGCCAGATCTCGCCGCCAATCTCGCTGCCATCGTGCCGCTGATCGAGCAAGCCGTCGCCTAGGAAGCGGCGAGCCTATATGGCTGCAGCAGACAGCAGCGTAAGATACGCTCGTCCTCGCGCCTCGATGGACCAGTGACAAATGGGACAATCCGGCTCGTACACCCTGTTTTCCGTTCACGGCTGGGGCTCTGCGCTCGCAGAGGCGATATTGGCACTGTGTTCAGCGCCGGTAGCGATCGAGGACGTGACCGGCTTTGATCGGCCAGGTGCGGCACGCGACCGGTTGCTGCGGGTCAACTCGCTCGGACAGCTTCCTACGCTCGTCCTCCCGGACGGCATGGTGATGACCGAGAGTGCCGCAATCGCGCTGCTGCTGTCGGAGCATTACCCGCAGGCCGGGCTCGCACCGGCCCCCGGATCGTCCCTCAGGCCCACCTTCCTGCGTCGGCTCATCTGGATCGCGGCGAACGTCTACCCTACCTTCACCTATGGCGACTATCCCGAACGCTGGGTTGGCGCGGACGCGAAGTCTCTGAAGACAGCAACCGATACTTACCGCGGGCGGCTGTGGCGAGAGTTCGAGTCGGAGGTAAGCGAGGGCGGCTGGGCGCTCGGTACGGCTTTCTCGGCGCTCGATGTCTACGTCGCGGTGATGACGCATTGGCGGCCGGGACGCGCTTGGTTTGCGGAGCAGTGTCCGCGGCTGCGCGCCATTGCCGCTCGCGCCGATGACCATCCGCTTCTCAGCGGCGTTTTGCAGCGCAATTTCCCCTCGGCGCCCTGAGGCCGCGGCTCGACGCCAGATTGACAGTGTTGAGCGCGACCGCTGCTGGATCGTCTGCGACGGTGCCGTTGCAGCCCGACCCCGGCGTCAGATGAGCTTTGCGTCTAGGGTGATCTCCGCCTTCAGGACCTTCGAGACCGGGCAGTTCTTCTCCGCCTCAGCCGCGAGCCGCGCGAATGTCTCGGCGTCCACGTTGGGAATCCTGGCGCGCAGCGTGAGCGCGGAGCGGCTGATCCTGAACCCCTGACCTTCGGCCTCGAGCGTGACCGCGGACTCGGTGGCGAGCTCCGCGGGAGTGTAGCCAGCGCGCTCGAGCTGGAAGGCAAGCGCCATGGTGAAGCAGCCGGCGTGCGCTGCCGCGATGAGTTCCTCGGGATTTGTGCCCTTCTCGCTCTCGAAGCGGGTTTTGAACGAATACGGAGTCGCGGCGAGAACGCCGGAGTCGCTCGACAATTCCCCTTTACCGGCGCGGCCGGTGCCGCGCCACACTGCCTTGGCTTTTCGGATCATGGTCTCTCCTCCTGCTTTCGCGATGTTACTCCGATGCCATTTGCCTACGACCTCGGACCCGGCGACAATTTCTCGAGCTGCTGCTGCACCTCGCTACGAAATTGCAACGGGTGCGCGATTTTATGGAATGGCTCGGAGGTGCCACCCGTTCCAACCATGGTAATGCTTCCATAGCCCAACATTCTGCCGAACATGGGCTCACTGACCTCGATCGTCTCAATCTTGTTCAGCAGCAGCTCGACGGTCTTACGGCTCACGAGACCCTGCTTGACCACGACACGGCGAGTGGTGACGGCCATCTCCGTCGAGTTTCGCCGCACCACACCCGCCACGATCGCCGCGATACCGCCTACCAGGAGGGCGACCGCTCCACCCTCTGCAAGATGTTCGCCGAAATTTCCAGATCGTGGCTGATTGAGGAGGTGGCTCAGCAGTGCTCCTGAGCCGGCAAGCAGCAGCGCGCCAAGGAGAAGGTGTCGAAGCATCACGATCCAATGCAGACGCGTTTGGTAGACGACGGTCTCTCCGGGAATCAGGCTAGCTTCGATATATCTCATACGCGCTCCACCACCGACAGTCCACCGTCATATGGCGGGCGGCCTTCAGGTTATCAGCCCCATCCCGGCTGGGTAGCTTACGATCGATGCCTCTCCCAGGGCAATGGAATTCTTTATGTTTCAAGGGCTTGATCCGCTGAGTGACTTCCAAGTTGCCTCGCGGCGATCCCACGGCTGACCGCGACCGGAGCGCGACGATCGCTTCCTGAAGCAACCGGAGGACCCGCCCCCAGCTCGGACTCGACACGCCGCCGTCTTTGGCTCGAAATCGATGTGCCGATGAGCTTTCTGACACAACGCCTCACAGGCACATCTCAGCCCCGGGGACCTTGACGATATCTCGGCCTGTCGCAACCGCAATTTTGTGCGGCAGCCGCTCAAGCCCCAGCCGCGCAGCAGCCACGTTGCCGTAACGCTCGGGTTTCCGCGATGAGCAGAGCAGGATCACCGGTTCATATCGGCTGACCCATGATTCGCCAGGCCCCCCTCGGCGAGCAGCCGGCCGCCCGCCAGAGCCCGACACACGAGGAAATCCTTGTTCTCGGAGACTCTCATGCCGCGATACTTTCCGACGCAAGACTTCGCGCGGAATTTCCGTTGCACTCATTCAATGTCGGCTGAGGTGTCGGAAATGCTTCTGAATGCCCAGAAGAGCTACCAAACTTTTCTGACGCTACTGCGAAACGAACATCGAATAATCTGCTCGAGCGCCCCGTTGCGCGCGGGTATGAGGAGATTCTGTGAAGAGAATGAAATCGAATATTGGAATTTCGACGATGAATCGATCGGAAAGGACGGGCTCATCGATGGGAAGTTACTCAACCCGGATCCCCTGGTCCATCACTATGGGCCCCCCGCCTACATGGAGATGAAAACCCAAGGCTCAGGAACCGTCTCTAGCCAGCCGCGGCTCCGGCCATCTTACGGAGCCGCTCGTTCGCGAAATATTGCGCCTGCCCTTCCTCGATCGCTTGCACGACGAGGCTCGCGACGAACTCGGGCTTGTCGCCGTCGGCATAATTGGATGATGGGCCGCCGCCGGCCGGATTGCCCATCCTGTTCCTGCCAAAGTTGGTCGCCGTGATGAAGGGATAGATTTCACTGACCACGATGCGATCCTTCTCCAGCTCGGCGCGTGCCGTCAGGCTGAATCCCAGAAGCGCTCGCTTCGACGAGGAATAAACGCTGTATTGGGGAACGGTCATGAACGCAGTACCCGAATTGATGTTCACGAGGCTCCCGCCGCCTTGCGCGCGCATCATCGGAATGACGGCCTGCATCGCGACGATCGGCCCCAATACATTGAGATGGAAAATTTCGTCAAAAACCGCGGGATCGATTTCTTCGACCGAGGCCGCGTAGCTCCGTCCCGCATTGTTCACGAGTCCATCCAGGCGTCCGTAGTGCTCGTGCACGGTGCGAATGGCTTTGCGCACGGTATCAAACCGCGTCATGTCTGCGGTTATGGGCAAGCTGCCCGGAAGACGCTGCGCCAAAGCTTGCAGTGCTTGGGCGCTGCGAGCCAGCAGGGCGACCTTCGCGCCGCGATCGGCCAGCGCGACCGCAGTCGACAGCCCGATACCCGACGAAGCGCCCGTGACCACGAAAACGCGATCATTGATCTGCATACTCGATCCTAGATTGTGAGGGTTCCCCGCCCGAGCTCCACCACCTGGCCGCTGACGAACACCCGCCTGTCGGCATCCACATCGAGATAGAGCACCGAAGGACGCGCGGCCTGCTCCCCCTGCGCAATGTCGAATCCGCACGGTAATCCGCGCCCGAGCGCGATGCACCACCCGCCGAGGTTGGCCGTGGCGGACCCGGTCGCCGGATCCTCCAGTACCGCCGGCCCCTGCGGGAAAAAGAATCGGGCAATGAGGAACTCCCGCCCGCCCGTGGCGCTCGGCGCGGAACCGCTTCTCGACTGAGCAGTGCCTCGCGGCGCGAACACATACGCCATGCTCCCGCCCTCCTCGCTCTTGAGGCGGTCCAACGCGTCCGGATGCGGCCGTGCGCGGCGGATTGCGTCCGCGCTCGTCAGCGGCACGACCAACTGCTCCCGGCCGGTGCTCACCCACAGCGGACGCTCGCCGATGTCCCGCGGCTCGAGACCGAGCATCGCCGCGATCGCCCCCACCGGCTCCGTAACCTCCCGCCAGCGCGGTGGATTGGCCTGAAGGGTCCAGCGGTCCGCCGCCTCCGCGGTCACGCGAATGACGCCGGCTTTCATTTCCAGCGTGAGCTCATTTCCGCCGAGCCCGAGCGCGCGACAGACGTGCGCGGTGCCCAGCGTGGGGTGTCCTGCGAACGGCATCTCGTAGGACGGCGTGAAAATCCGTACGCGGGCGTGGGCATGGCTCGAGGGCAGGATGAATGTCGTCTCGGACAGATTGAACTGTCTGGCGAGCGCTTGCATCGTCAGATCGTCGAATGCGGCGCCGTTCTCGAACACGCAGAGCGGATTGCCCGACAGCACTTCCGTCCCGCGAGTGAAGACATTCACCAACCGGTAGCTATGAGTCGCCATGGCTCCGCCCGTTTTCGCAATCCACTCACCGTGAGGCTCAAGACTCCGCCCTGCGCGCCCTCAAACGTGACCATACTTCGTCAGCGCTTCCGCCAAGGTGAGACCGGCGGACAGCTCCGACCGGATCGCCAATTCCGCCCGTGTCAGCTTTTCCGCCTCCTCCAGTACCTGAGCGATCAGCGCAGCCGGAATGACCACCGCGCCGTCGTCGTCTGCCAGGATGAAATCTCCAGGGGCGACAACCACCCCCCGGGTCGTGGCTCCCCGCAGGGTTACCGAAACCTGTGAGGCGTTCACTTTCCAGCGGCCAATCGACTGTATGGGGGTTCGATAGCGCGCGTAGACGGGAAACCCCAGCTGCCCGATCCACCGTACGTCACGCACGCCGCCATCCACCAGGGCTCCCACGCACCCGCGCTCCTTCATTCCCGTCGCGATGAGCTCACCGAAGTAGCACACCCCTTCTCCATTGCCAGCCCACACGGCGACTTCACCCGGGGAGATACTCTGACAGGCACGCATTTTCTCCGGATCACCCGTCTGCGTATAGGCGCTCATTTGGCCACGAATCGTGTAAGCCCACCCGGCAAGTCGGCCCGCCGTGCTGGGATAGGGTGAGAAGTCAGGTGAAAGTCCCTGATTCGGATATCCCAACCCATCGAGCACATCCGCGACGTTCGAGGTGTCCACGCTGAGAAAGCGAACGCGCAGAGCCTCGCTACGCGCGAGGGAATCAGAATCGAGCGCGGGCGATCGCGCAGGGGAGCCCGGATCCGAGGTCTGCATCGGATCGATTCCTCACGCTCCGCGCGATTTCGCCTGAAGTTGCCGCACTATCTGCAGAGCCTTCGCGACGTGCTCGGCCGGCGAGACCTTGCTGATCACGCTCACGATCTTACCGTCGCGGGCGATGACGAAAGTCGTTCGGTCCGCGAAACCGTGGTCGATCGCGATACCCCGAACATCCTTGAGGCCGGGCGGCCCCTGGTGAACCTCAACGTCGTAGGACTTCGAAATCGCGCCACCGACGTCCGAGGCGGTGGGAAACTTGCCCGCGCAGTATTTGGGGTCCGCGGAGAAGTCGTTGAGCCGCTGGATGCTGTCGAGCGATACACCGATGATGGTGGCGCCCGCGGTCGCGAACCTGCCGCTGTCCTCAGCGAAGGTGTGCGCCTCGATGTCGCAGCCTCCGGTATACGCGGAGGGGTAGAAGTAGACGACGACGGGCCCCTTGCTCAGCGCCTTCCTGAGCGAGAACGTAAATGTCTTGCCGGCAAGAGAAGCCTGCGCCCTGAACTGAGGAGCCGATTCGCCCTCCTTCAGCGCGGCCATCGCCGGCAAAGCCGCTACGCTCATCAGGAGGATACCCAACGGCAAACGTTTCATGTCGAACACCTCGAGTTAAAGCCACCAACCGCTGCTCGCGACGGCCCCTGCACTGCGACCGGGAGCGAGGCACATTGTATAGGAGTGCTGGATCTCGATCACGAAGCGCGCTTCATGCGCGCATCGCTAGCCGGTGCTCGAGCAGACCCTCGCCGCGGCGGCCCGCCGGCGTGAGCGATAGAACACCCATCCGACCGCGTTCACGAGCAGCGTCGTGCCGATGACCTTTGCCGCGAACCGGCCGGGTCGCACCGCGCTCATGAACGGATACGCGTTCAAGGCCAGGACGAAGAGAATGGTGAGCACTCCGATTGCACAGACGACGGCGACACCGCGCGGCAACCGCGAGCGAACGCCAAGGGCGCCACAGACGGGAATCAGGAACATCACCAGATAGGCGAGCCCGTAGAACTCGTCGCTGGCATCGTTCAGCACGCCGAACGCTTCCGCCGCATGGACTCCCGCGCTGCCGAGCACCAGCATCGCGACGATGATTCCGCTCGTCACGTAGATCGAGTTTACCGGCGTCTTGTACACCGGGTGCAGCTCGTTGAACCATGCGGGAATCAAGTGATCCCAGCCCGCCGCCATCGGCAGCCGCGTCGCGCCGGTGTAAAGGAAGCTGGCCGCGCCCAGGATGCGGATCTGCAGCAGCAGGATTGCGAGCTTTGCGACCACCGCGGCCGGACCGCCCCCGAGTGCCAGCGACAGCGTTTGCGGGATGGGGGCGACGTAATTGATTGGGGTGCCCGGATGCGTGCCGTGAATGCTGACCACCGCTGCGGTGCCGAGCACGAACATCAGCAGGATGATGGGTGATGCGATCACTACCGACCGTCCGATCGCGCGACCGGGAGAGTGGGTCTCGCCGGCCATGATCGCGATGTACTCGAGCCCCGCCGCGGCGAACAGCACCTGGCTGACCAGCGACAGCGACATTGCGTCGGTGTGCGGAAAGTGCAACGCAAAGGGCGCATAGTGCACTCTCGCGCCGTGCAGCCATGCCCAAAGCGGCGTCGCGATCAACAGCGTAAACACCACCAGCACCGAGGCGCCGCTGACGTTATGGATCCACTTGCCGAGTCCCAGCCCGCGCACCGCGCTCAAGGTGAGCAGCGCCACGATCGTCGCGAGCAGCGGATAGACAAACAGATGACTGTCGGGCAACCGTGCTGCGGCCGGCCCGATCATGTAGGACATCTCGCTCGGAATCTGAAACAGAATCGTTGCGATCGAGCTGAGCGCGTAGGCCCACAGGTTCCATGCGGTCATGAAGCCGACGGCATCGCCGAACGAGTGGCGTGCCCAGGAGTACAGTCCGCCCTCGAGCGGCATCTCGCGATTGAGGAAATACACGGCAACGGCCATCGGAGTGTAGAAGGCCGTGAACGCGAGCAGCCACACGAGAAATTGCGCCGAGCCGACCCCGGCGGCAATGCCGACCCAGGAGCTGCCGACGACCGTCAGTATCTGCGCGAGCACGAGGTCGCGCAGGCGCATCTGCCGCTTCAGCTGATGACCGGAATCGGACTCGTTCGCGGTGGTCATGGCCCGGCCGGCGGGTGACTCGTGTGGCCTACTGCAACTTTGTGCCACAGACCCCGTGATTTTCCAAGTCTCGCGCGGTCAGCCGACTATCGGAAGCTGGGTGCCGGTGAGCCGTCGGACCAGGCCGGCACGAGAACCATGAGCACAACCAGATTCTCGTTCACGCCGGCGAAAACAGGGACGCCTCCCAGGTTGGCGCCCCAATTCGGCGCCTGTCCGCGCGGAAAATAATACATCACATGCGGACGCCACGGACCCGGCTGGTTGCCGATCCAACGGCCGCGCTTGGACATCATGTAGCAGATCACACCGGGCTCGGGTTGCGCGAGCGTGCCTGCGGTCCCAGCGGTCTTTTCCCGATCGCCGATCTCAGCCTTGGATGCGCCGGCAAGCACCCATTGCGTTCTCTTCAGGTAACGGGGGAGCACCGACCGGGCTCCCGCGGCGTTCCAGCAATACGGGGCGCGGAACTTCGGGTTCCAGAAATCGGCGCTCTTTACCGTCACCGTGTTGTCCCAGGACCTCACGTCGAGGCAAACGAACCCATTGCTCCCCTTTACTGCAACCACGTAGCCATGACTACCGAGCACCATGACAGTCGCCCGCATCGAGATCGAAGGCGGTGCCGCGCTTCGGGCGAGTGAGATTTCCTGCTCTCTGTTTGCCATGAGGTACGGCTGAATCCGGGCGAGGGCGGAGTTGGCGGAGCCTTGGGATGCGGCCATGGCCGAACTGCACGCGATGATGGCCAGTGATAGCCCCATCAGCGCCAAGGCATTCCGCGGAGAATTGAACTGCTTCTTCATATTGGGCCTGCCGATCTCAAATGATTGGTCCGCGCCGCACTCCGAGCACCGGCGCCGGCGGCATTCGGCGATCGATTACGAGACAGGGTAGCGCGATCACGGGCCGAGCTGATTCTAGGCCTTGAGCGCCATTGGTGGGTCAATGGGCGATGAGGCTGCGCAGCTAGTTGCGCACGGCGAGCGGTCTGTAGTCGTCCTGAGGGCCACGGCGGGCTGACCGGCGGGCCTCGGTATAGAGGATGAGCGCGGGCAAGCCCTTCGGCTCGGGCTCCTCCGGAAGCAGGCTTACGATCAGCCGCCCTGGAACGCCGCCACGAACGCCTCGGCGAGCGCGTCCTCTGCGGCGGCGACATCATGGGTGCGGGACGCAAGAAAGGCGACGAGACGGCCATAATTCTCACGTGCCACGCGCTCCGCCGCTTTGACAGCCTCGCCCGCCTCCCCTCCCACCAGTCGCGGGTCCAGAGTGGCCGGATTTCGATCGCGCCGTATTTGATGCTCGGACAGCGTTCCGCCCACTTGATGGCGGCGTCCTCGTTGAAGGCGCCGAAAATCAGCCCAGAGCTCCTTGCTTAGGAGCGGCAGCGAGTGCCGCCTCGTCGTGATGGATCAGCATCATGAATCTCATGGTTTTCTCCAAATGTCGCACTCGACGGACCACACGCCGATTACGACTATGACGGCCGGCCGCAAGAGATTTCGACTTTTGGAGGCAAGCTCAGGTGCGGCGCGTCACGATTTTCGAGAGAGCCGCTGGGCGACTCCTCGGCGGCGATCGCGCGCGCCCGTTCACTCTCGCGCAACGCTCGAACAGTGGCTTTCTATTCTCCAAGCTCCTTATCAAGGTCCTCGACATCCAATTCGAACACATGGTCGTCGTCATCGAAGAAGTACAAAGCGCGATTGGAGCGGGCCCTTATGAACTCGCGCCCCATCGCCTGAAGTTTGGCGACGGTAGCTTCGAGGATTTCCGGCGTGGCGCGAAAGGCAATATGGTCTCCGGTCCGGGCGCGTTGGATGGGCGCGCCAACCAGCACGATCCAGATGCCTCCCAGCTTGACGAATGTTTCCTGATGACCCTCATCGTCCTGGCGTGTGGTCACTCTGGCGCTGAAGAGGTCATTCAACAGCGCGGCGGTCCTCGCCGGGTCCTTGACCACGAGGGCAATGTGGCTGATCGATTCGAGCACGGGTCACCTCCTCGCAGGCTATTCGATCTTACCGCGTGCGTTTGCTCCAGCCCGTCCGCCGAAGCGGACACCTGCGCGAGCTCGTGCGGATCGAGCACGCCGAGATAGTTCACCTTTGGATACCGCGCCCGGATACCGCTGCAGAGCGGGCCCCACGCCGGCAACCCACTTCGAGCCTGGCAGATCCAACTCGAGGAAGGCTTCGATGTTCTTCTCGACGGATCCATGCGACTCGAGATCACGCCTCACGACCCCGGTCGGCGCCATCACAGACTCGGAAGGCCAATGAAACCAGCGCAGGAAGGCATCCGTCCCGCTCAACGGCAGTCACCCGCTCCTCTTCAGCTGCCAACCGTCCAGAATGTCGCCGTGCCAGGATCATCAATGCCCGCCAAGCTCCTCCACCAACTCGAAGACTAATCTCCCGGCCGGGAGCGCTCGCGCGAGCGGAGCGCCCTGCCCCGCCCAGTGGGCGCCGTATCCCGCCTCGCCGACCGTCTTTGCGGCCCCGTTGAGTGCTTTGCCCGCATCGTATGCGATGGGATACGAGGGAATCTCGCCTGGACCGACACGAGCTCCCAATGCGGTGAACCGATTTGCAAGACACCGCGCGGGTCGTCCCGAAATGGCCCGTGTCATGACGGTATGGCCGGCCGCATCGCTGAACAGCGCGGCGCGATAGCCGACATCCGCTGCCGACTCATCGGTTGCCACAAAAGCCGTCCCGAGTTGGGCTGCGCCGGCGCCCAGGTGCAACGCCGCGGCTATGCCTTGCCCATCCATGATACCGCCCGCCGCGATGACGGGGACATCGAGCTTCCGAGCCAAAAGACGTGTCAAAGCGAGCGTCCCAAGTTGGTCATCGGGCTCATCAGGATCGAATACTCCGCGGTGTCCGCCTGCCTCATAGCCCTGAGCGACGAGGGCCTGCACACCCGCTGCCACGCAGGCTCTCGCCTCCGTTAGGCTGGTTGCGGTGCCGAGAACGACGATTCCGGCCTCTCTGAATGCGCGAATCCACTCCCCCGGTGGCAACCCGAAATGAAAACTCACGGCCCTCGGCTTTGCGGGCAGAATCATCGTGAACATCGGCTCGTCCACGACGAAGCTCCTGTAGATCTCCTTGAGAGTGGCCGGTGTAGCGCCCTTCACGGCCTGGAACTCCGGCCGTAGCCGCTCCAGCCATGCCGCTTCCCGAGCCTCGTCGGGTCGTGCAGGACGATGACAGAAGACGTTGATGTTCAGTGACCGGCTGGACCGCGCGCGAAAGGCTCTGATTGCATCTTCGGCAGCCCTGACATTCATCGCTCCGACGCCCATCGAACCCAAACCGCCCGCGTTCGAGACCGCGGCGGCCATCTCGGGCGTGGATGTCCCGGCCATCGGCGCCTGCACGATGGGCCAATCGATGCCGAGCATGGCGAGCAGGTGCTGCGATGTCGATCCGACGTACATTGCTCAACCCGATCCTCTGGTGCGCTCGATCATGGTTTGACGCTCTCGCACGAGTGTTTTAGGCGCCACGAGACACAGGCGCGCTCAACCACGTCCCTCAACAGAGGGCGCGAAGCCTCTTCCATCCGCATCAGACCAGCGCACCCTCCGCCTCCGTTCGCCAACGCGACAGGATCTTGCCCCGAATCTTGACGGAGGGAATGCCATGGGGTTCTCATCAAGGCTCCCCCGCACGTGCCGCTGCGGCGAGTATGCGCGCACGATGTCGAGCGTCAAGCGGTAAGGTTCGCCCGATATCGCCGGCGATCAGGGCTCGAGATGGCGGCTGAAAAATCGAGCAATGACGTGATAGGCCTGCATCGATTCGGGCATGTCCGGATCGACGAAGAACGCATGCCACATCCCGTTCCACACGTGCAGCTCCGCATCGACACCGGCCTGTGTCAACAGGTTCTGACTACGGATCTCCGAACTCATCAGGAAGTCCCGCGTTCCCGTGATCAAGAGTGTTGGCGGAAACCTTGCCAGCACCTTCGGCGAGACACCAGGCAAGACCTCCGGATCATCCGTACGAACACCCTTGAAGTACGGCAGGTCCGAGAGGCGTAGCGGACGCGTGGGGACGGCGCCACCATTGAGCATGGGGGCGAGGTACGCAGAGTCTCCCTCGCCTACCATTACCGAGCCGCAGAAGGTTCCGATCGCACCCGGCACCGGCAGCTTGTGGCCCTCGAACCAGGCGACGGCTTCGGCGGTCAGGATGCCTCCAGCCGAGGTGCCATATATGCCGATCTCCCGCGGTCGGTAGTGCCTCAGCAGGACACGGTAGACGGCAGCCACGTCCTCACTACCGGCCGGAAACACGTGCTCCGGCCCCTGGCGGTAGTCGATGGTGATCACCTTGATCCGGCCGACGTCGGCGATGGGGATCGCTTCGACCAGCGCGCCACTATCAGCGCCCCACAGGAATGCGCCGCCATGCAAGTTGAGCAGAACACGATGCGCGTTCTCGGGGGCCACGCCCCCGGTTGGCGCCACGGTGTAGGCGAGGACGCCGGCGATGCGGCCTTTGCGCACCGTGACCGCGAACAACTGACGCATCCGCCGCACGCGGGCGCGGTTGATCCTCCCGTAGAAGGCACGGCTGACCGCGACAGGACCGTTGAATGGCGGAGCCTCGCGAGCCGCCTCGACGCCGGCCAGGAAGAGCTTCAGCGACTGCGCCGAAGCGAAACTCGAGTAGGGCACCGTGAAGCCCGGCGTAATGATCGAGCCGTTCGCGGCGACCTCGGGTGGTGCACTTGCCGGGGAGCTCAGCGCATTCCAGGAAGCCGTCAAGCCGCATATCAGGAGACCGATCTGAAGCAGGCGGTTCATCGGCGAGCTCCGAAGTGATCTAAGCTGTGGGCGCAGCGGCGCGTATCAGGCCGTCGTGGCGCGCCTCTTGCCGACCACATCGAGCGGCGGCGCCGTGACCTGGCGCCGCACGAGCGTGCTTTTGCCGAAGAGCGACTCGAGCAAACTCACCGCGAGAACCGCGGTTTCGTTGCGCACATCGAGAGCCGGATTGAGCTCCACCACATCGAGCGAGCGTACCAGGCGCGTATCGGCGAGCATCTCCATGCACAACTGCGCTTCGCGGTAGGTCGGTCCACCCGGCACCAGCGTGCCAACTCCCGGCGCGATGTCGGGATCGAGGAAATCGACGTCGAAACTCAGGTGCAGGTGAGTGTCGCGACCGAGACCTGCGAGCGCCTGCTCCATGACCCGGCGCATGCCCATCTCGTCGATGTAGCGCATGTCGAACACTTCGACAGCAAGGTCGTGCAGGAGGCGCTTCTCGCCCTCATCGACGCTGCGCACCCCGATCTGGCGGATCCACTGCGGATGCAGGCTCGGGCTGGCTCCACCGAGCTCCGTCAGGGCTTTCGGTCCAAACCCACACAGGCACGCGAGCGGCATGCCGTGCAGATTGCCGCTCGGAGAAAGCTCGCCGGTGTTGAAGTCCGCGTGCGCATCCAGCCACAGCACCCGCAGCTTCCGGTCCGTTTCCCGGCAATGTCGCGCCACGGCGCTGATCGAGCCAATACCGAGCGAGTGGTCGCCCCCGAGCAGGATCGGCAGCCTCTCGGCGCACAGCTCTTCGTAGATCGCATCGTGCACCAGGCGATTCCATTCGAGCACCGCCTGCAGATTCCTGTAGCCGTCGACGGGTGCCTGACGCGGATTTGCGGGTCCCGCGAGATTGCCCCGATCCACCACTTGCAGCCCCCGCTGCTCCAGCGCCGGCTGAATTCCCGCAACACGCATGGCCTCGGGTCCCATGGAGGCTCCCCGTGTGGCCGCCCCTACATCGGTGGGCGCGCCGATCAGGGTTACGATGCGAGGCGACAGGCTCACACGGTTACCTCGGCGACCGGCAGCGCGCGCACCCGCGACGATAAAGTCCCGTTGAGCACGGAGAATAGGTCCTTCGGGTCTTCAAGATCGGGAATGAGATCGATGTCGGTGTGCCGCCCGCGACGCTGCTGATGCAGGCGGTGCAGATAGCGCAAAGCCGAGAAGTCCTGCAGCGCGAATCCGACCGAATCGAAAATGGTGACCTCGGCGGCATTGGCGCGGCCCGGTTTGCGGTCCGTGACCACCTCGGTGAGCTCGATGACCGGAAAATCTGCCGGCAACTGCTGGATCTCGCCTTCGATGCGCGCCTGGGGTTCGAACTCGACGACCACACGGCTATCGGCGCGCAGCAGGATGTCGGCGTGCAACTCGGTCTTGCCCGGACAATCGCCACCGACCGCATTGAGGTGCATTCCGGGCACGACCATCTCGGGTGTCAGAATGGTGGCGTTGCGCTTGTCCGCGGTGACGGTCGTCACGATGTCGGCGCCGCGAACGGCCTCCGCCGTGGAGCGGCAGCGCACGACCCGCAGCCCTGCAAGAGCGAGTCTGGCGAGGTTGCCCTGGAGCTTCTCGGTCGCCGCCGGGTCCGTATCGTAGAGCCGCAGTTCGCGGATGCCCTGCATCGCATGGAACGCTATGGCCTGAAACTCGGCCTGCGACCCGTTGCCTATCAGGGCCATTACCCGACTGTCGGGTCGCGCCATCCAGCGCGCGGCGAGCGAGGATGTTGCCGCGGTGCGCAACGCGGTCGTCAGCGTCATTTCGGACAGCATCAGCGGATAACCTGTCTCGACGTCCGCCAACATCCCGAAGGCCGTTATGGTCAACAGGCCCTTCGTGGTGTTCTTCGGATGACCGTTGACGTACTTGAATGCGTAATGACGGCCGTCGCACGCCGGCATCAGCTCGATGACACCGAGCGGAGAATGAGTGGCGTGGCGCGGTGATTTTTCGAACTCGGCCCAGCGCCGATAATCCGCCTCGACCTCCTGCGCCAGTCCGGAAATGAAGGGCGCGAGCCCCAGGTCCCCGACGAGCTCCTGCACGCGCCGGATGTCAATGAAGTCAACCATGATGTTCTCCCGACGAAGGGCGGCGCGCGACGGGCGGAGGCCACCATCCAGAGATGATCAAGATGATCCTCCGGGTCGGGGCTAAAAAACAGGCGGAAAAGTGATCAAAAATCCCATGCGGTTGATCAAATCGCCAGTTGGGCTGCACGATTTGCTAGAGTGATGCAATGGATGCCCTCGATCATCGGCTGCTCGCCCTACTGCGCGGCGATGCGCGCGCATCCGTCGCCTCCCTCGCCAAGAAGCTGGGCGTTGCCCGTGGCACGGTGCAGAACCGTATGGCGCGGCTGCAGGCCGACGGCACTATCGTCGGCTATACCGTGCGCCTGAAGCCCGATGTCCAGGAGCACCACATCCGCGCGCTCATGACGATCGCCGCGGAGGGCAATCAGGTCGATGCTGTCGTCAAGGCGCTGCGCGGCGAGCCGGCGGTGGCGAGCCTGCACAGCACGAACGGAAGGTGGGACCTCGTCGCGGAGCTGCGCACCGACAGCCTGGCCTCCTTCGACCGCGTGTTGGCCAGGATCAGCCGCATGCCCGGGGTGTCGAGCAGCGAAACGAGCCTCCTGCTCTCGACGTTCAAGATCTGAGCATCGACTCGTCAGCCGATGCTCGATCGTGGGCCCCACGTCCAGTATAGGGCCAAATACGCATGGTTCTCCGTCTCACCCGCGACGCTGTGGCCGTACGCGAATAGAAGCTGAAAGCCTGGTTATTGCGGATTGAACGTATAGTACGGGCCCGAGCGTCCATCTCGCCGACACCTCATAATTGATGAGGGTCCCGCCAAACGGGTAGTTCCTGCCTCCGGGGACCTTCTCGCCGATGTCAATCCCACCTCCGCCGTCGATCGACCAGGCACCGAAGGTTTTCTTTGCGTATAGCGGAATTTTCCAGGATGGCCCTCCGGCTCCCAATCCCCGCGATGCATTCCCCATCCGTCGGCCCAAAGGTGGTTGGACCGCCGCCGGTTGGAATCGACGCCCCCAGAGGCGCGATCAAGTGGAACATCGTGTGCGGGATCGGGCTCCAGTTGAATTCGAGGGCCGGTCCCTCGGTATTCACAACTCCGGGGGACGAAGCAGCGCCGGCCCAGACGTAGAACTCGTGCCAGCGATATGGAATGACGTCCGGATCGTCAAGCTGATAAGGAGGTTCCGCCAGCGCTCGAGAGCCGGGAACGAGCAGCGGCGGCAGCAGGATCGGCAGGGTCGACAGGATCGACAGGCATCGGCTCTTCGGCCTCACGAGCCCCTCGCGCTTTCACTCCTTTTATACAGCGCGGGACGGGGGATGTCGCCTTGCCCGCACATCCGGATGCACGACATCCACCCAATGTGAAGCGAGCGCACACTCCGCGCCGCGTGCCGAGAACTGCGTCACGCCGGCAAAGTCGCCGCTCGCCGACACGGCGGCGTTGCCGTACCCTCGGTTCAATCGCGTCCGCATTGGGCGGCATCGCGCCTGCGCCTGTATTTGCGCCCGGGGCACGCACTCAGACACGCACATGGGCATCGCAGCAATACCTGCCCGCTCGCTTCGGCCGCGCGCCGTGCCGGGCTGGGTCAACCGGCTCGCCATTGGCTTCGCGGTGTACGTCGCCATCGGCGCGGTGTGGATGCTGAGCCGCGCCGGTGGTCCCCAGGTCATCTACTACGTCGGCCTGTTTTACAAGATGCCGGCGGAGCTCGCCGCCATCGTGGTTGCGGTGCCGACCGCGCGGCGGATGCTCCCGGGTCCGCTGCGCTCGGCATGGTGGTCGCTTACCGCTGCACTCATCCTGTATTTCATCGGTGACTTGATCGGCCTCGTCTTCTGGCTCCTCGGGCGCGATCCGTTCCCGGGTCCTTCCGACCTCTTCTACTGCGCGTGGTATCTGCCGCTCGCGGCCGCGGCGCTGTGGTTGATCCGGGCGGCCTCGATGCGCGTGCCGTGGGTCCAGTTGTCCCTGGATACCGCCATTTTCGTCGTCGGTTTCGGTGCGTTCTTCTGGTTTATCGTCGTCCAACCGGCGGCCATCCATGCGAATCTCGGAATCCTCAAGGAAGTTCTGAGCGAAATCTATCTGGCGCTCGACAGCTTCTGCCTGCTGCTCTTCGGCGTGTTGCTTCTCACCGGTTCGGACAAAGCCAACGGGTGGCGCGTTCCCTTGCTGCTGCTCACCGGCTTCGCCACCATGTTTCTCGGCGACATCCTCTGGTCGCTGGCCAAGGTGCAGGGCTACTACTTCCCGGGAGGTCTCCAGGACGTTCTCTACCTCGCCTGTTATCTGCCAATGGTGGCCGCAGCACGCGAGCAGATGCGAGCGGCGACCATCCCCGCGCGCGAGGTGTCCCGCACCTCGGGTGCGCTCGCGCGCTCTATGCCTTACGCGGCCATGGCGGCGGCGTTTCTCGTGCTCATCTATATCAGCGGTGGCGGTCTCCGCGGTAAGGCGACTCTGATGATCGGCATCGTGTTCGCGCTCACCTTGCTGCTCATGTTCCGTCAGGCGGTGGTGCTTCGCATGGCGGAGGAGCATTACGCATCGCTGGTCGCGAACGCCTCCGATGTCATCATGATCATCGGCACCGACGGGGTGGTGCGCTTCGCCTCGCCCGCCGCCACACGCACCCTCGGCATGAAGCCGGTGGAGATCACCGGCGCGAGTCTCGAGGAGCTGTGGGGCGGCGAAGACGGCGAACGGTTGCGGAGCTTTCTCGATGAGATCACCCGGACCCCCTCCGGGGTGGTAGGTCCCGTGGAGCTGCGAATCGAGCGCGCAGGCCGGGTGATCGAGGGCGTCGGCAGCAACCTGAGCAACGATCCGGCGGTGCGCGGCCTGGCGCTCAACTTCCGCGACATCAGCGAACGCAAGATGCTCGAGGAGAAGCTACGTCAACTCGCCTTCCACGACCCGCTGACGCAGCTCGCCAACCGCAACCTCTTCCGTGACCGCGTGCAGCAGGCGCTCACCCGGGCGCAGCGCGGTGAGCGTTGCGCCGCGGTCTTGTTCCTCGATGTCGATAACTTCAAAAACATCAATGATTCGCTCGGCCACGATGCCGGCGACCGACTGCTGCAGGCCGTCGCACAGCGAATTGTGCAGACGAGCCGGTCCTCGGATACGGTTGCGCGGCTCGGCGGCGATGAGTTCGGCGTGCTGCTGGAAGGCATCCGGACGACTCCGGAAGTGCAGCTCATCGCCGATGCATTGATCAAGTCGCTCGGGGCGCCCTTTGCGCTCGACGGCCGCGATGTTCGAGTGACGGCGAGCGTCGGGGTGGCGTTTTCCACGATCGACAGCTCGGCCAAGGCGCTGCTCAGCAACGCCGATCTGGCCATGTATCACGCCAAGGCGGCCGGCAAGAACCGCCACGTCATCTTTCAGCCACAGATGCAGACGCTGCTGCACGAGCGCGTGCGGCTCGAGGCCGACATAGCCCGCGCACTGGCCCACGAAGAATTCTTCCTCGAGTATCAGCCGATCGTGGATCTCGGCAGCCGGGCCCTTCTAGGCGTCGAGGCACTGGTTCGCTGGCGCCATCCGGAGGCGGGCGTGTTGATGCCCGCCCGCTTCATCAATGTGCTGGAGGAATGCGGTCAGATCGCCGCCCTGGGGCGCTGGGTGCTGAAGCAGGCGTGCCGCGATGTCTGCGCCTGGCGCGGCTCGATCGCCGGCGCCTCGGAATTGCGCCTCACGGTGAATATCTCAGGTCGCCACCTCCAGCATGGTGAGCTGACGCGCGATGTACTCGAGGCGCTCGAGTGCTCGGGATTCGAGGCCGGCAATCTCGTCATCGAGCTGACCGAAAGCACCATGATGTACAACACCGAGGTCAACCTCGAGCGCTTTCACGGCCTGAAGTCACTCGGGGTGAAGCTTGCGATCGATGACTTCGGCACCGGCTACTCCTCCCTGTCCTACCTGAATCGCTTTCCGATCGACATCCTGAAGATCGATCGCTCGTTCATCACCGGCCTGACGAGCTCGGAAGACGGCCCGGATCTCGCCCGCGCGGTGATCACGCTCGGGGAAACGTTGGGCTTGGACACCGTGGCAGAAGGGATCGAGCTCGAGCCGCAGGTCGCAGCGCTTCTCGAGCTGGGCTGCGTCGCCGGCCAGGGATTCCTGTTCGCCCCGGCCCGCTCGCTCGAGCAGCTCTCGAAGAGCCCCTTCGTGGCCCGCCGCAACTCGCTTTGGACCGCGCAATCCGTCCGCGAGCAGCTCTCGGCGACCGGGCGATTCAAAGCGTTGGGGAGCAAGCAGGCCTAGCGGGCTCCGCTTTAGAGCGCATTGCGGATGAATGCGCCACCTTTCATGACGATCGGAATCTTCGCCGGCTCCCGAAAGAGCGCCAGGTCCCTGAAGGGATCCGAGTCGAGCACCAGAATGTCAGCGTGAGCTCCGGGAGCAATTTGCCCAAGCTCTCCTGATTTCTGCAGCAGCTCGGCGTTGACCGAGGTGGCCGAGCGCAGCACATCGATGGGTTTCTCGACTCGCCCGCGCAACTCGAACTCACCGCCCTGCAGCGGATGAAAAGCATGTCCCAGGAGATCGGTCCCGAGCCCGAGCTTCACACCCGCACGCCGGCACACCTCGATCGCGCGATAGGCCTCATCCCCGATGCTCTTTACTTTCTGTAGGGACTCGGAGGAGATCCCCGCGGCAGCGGCGTTGCGCTGCAGAAGGTCGATCACCGACAGCGTCGGCACGACGAAGCTGCCGCGCCCGGCAATGCGGCGCGCGGTGTCGTCACGATGGATCAGCGTGCCGTGCTCGACCGACCTCACGCCGAGCTCGACACAGCGGGCCGCGCCTTCGTCAGTGTGGCAATGGGCCATGACATACGTTCGACGAGTGCCGGCTTCCTCGACCGCGGCGCTGATCTCTTCGGCGGTAAACTGCGGCATCCAAAGCGGATCGGTCGGCGAGAGCACGCCGCCTGAGACGAACATTTTGATCTGATGAGCTCCCTTGCGCAGCTCCTCACGCACCGCCCTGCGAACCTCATCGACACCGTCAACGACGGTCGTCAGCACGCCCGAATACCCGTGACAGCCGCAGGGCTCCACCTCTTCGGCGCGCCGGATGTCTCCATGCCCACCGGTTTGTGACAGCGCCTTGCCCGCAAAGAAGAGTCGTGGGCCACGGATGAGACCCTCCTCGATGGCGAGAAAGAGCCCGATATCGCCGCCACCCGCATCCCGCACCGTCGTGAAGCCCCGCTCGAGCGTGCCCTCGAGAATCTTCGCGGCGTGATTCGCCATGAGCGATGCCGGCATCCGATCCCCTCCGCGGATATCGAAGCTCGGGGAGTAGCAATGAAAATGTGCATCGATGAGTCCGGGCATGAGATACCGTCCACCGCAGTCGATGACGACCGCTTCGCGCAGTCGTGGCGCAGTGGCAGTGACTTCCTGTATGCGGCCGCTCTCCACCACAACGTGATGGTCTTCGGCGATCTCCTCGGAGACACCATCGAATACGCGCGCATGGGCGAGGACGACGATCATGGCTCGGAAGCCCCCGTCTTCTCTCCCGTTCCGCTCGCCGTCGTCGTCCAGTGTGTGCCGTCTTTGGATTGCTGGAACTGCACCGTCACGCTGTCGGCGGAAGCGAATTTATAAACGATCCGCTGCCGAACGGACCTGCCCTTGCGGGTCTCGGTCCAGGTTTCGGTACGCGTCGCGCCGTCGATCTGCATTCTCGATGCGAACGGCTTGCCGGCGGAGCCACCGGTGTTGTAGACCTCGTAATGCCAGAATGTGTTTCTCTTGGGGTCGTAGGTGTCCACCACCACCGAGTCCACGTGTCGGCCAGCCCAGGTGTTGGAAAAACTGCACAGCATGAACACGCGATTGTCAGACCAATGACAGTCCTCGTGCCAGGTCCACGGGCTCGGATGCGCTCCCGAACCGCCGAGAAAATGACCGTGATATACCCAGCGGCCGGCGGAGACATCGAGCTCGTGGAACCTGGCGCCGTCCGCCGGCGGGCTCTGGGCGAGTGCCGCGGCGGCGATACCCGATCCGAGCAGCAGCAGGTTTCCTGGCCGGAAATGACGCTTGTTCATGTATACGAGCTCCTCGGACTCTATCGGTGAATTACCACTCAGGATGACAGCGCGATTTCCACGCGCCTGTTGTGTTTGCCTTCATTGCGGATGCGGGTCACTCGAATGCCGCCGATTTCCGCAATGTTGCGCACGTGCGTGCCTCCGCACGGCTGCAGATCAATGCCGGCTATCCTCAGAAGCCGCACACGGCCGACGCCGCGCGGAGGTTGCACGCTCATGGTTTTCACGAGCTCGGGTTGCGCATCGAGCTCCTCATCGGTGATCCAGACGGTTTCGGTGGCGACCCCCGAGGCGATCAGGGCGTTGGTCTCACGCGTGATGCGCTCGGCGTCGAGCAGCGTCATGTCGATGTCGAAATCGAGACGGGCCCTGTCCGCAGCAATGTTGCCGCCGGTCACCGGAGCTATGACCACGCAGGACAGAAGATGCAGCGCCGTGTGCAGGCGCATGAGCGAGTAACGACGGGTCCAGTCGAGCTCGAGCGCGAGAGTCTCGCCGACTTCAGGAGTTGACGCGCCTTGAGCGGGAACATGAAGCGCGGTGCCCGGCGTCTCGCCCTTGCGGGTGTCGGTGACCGCGATCCGCTCGCCGCTCGCGCGCACCAGTACGCCGGTATCACCCGGCTGACCACCGCCGAGCGGATAGAAGATCGTGCGATCGAGCTCGATACCGCGCTCGCGCACCGCGACAACGCGGGCGGTGGCGTTCCTGAGATAGGCATCGTCCCGGAACAGGAGCTCGGTAGTCAAAGCGCCGCACCTAATTGCTGAACAACCGCCGGGCGTTTCCCTCGCGGATCGCCTGGCGCTGATCAGCGGCCAGCGCCTCCGTCTTGGCGAACATGCCCGCCGCATCGTGGACCTGGTGCGGGTAGTCGGTGCCGTAAAGCACTCGGTCCGCGCCGACGATGCTGATGAGATAGCTCAGGGCCTGCGGGCTGTAGCAGATGCCGTCGTACCAGATGCGCCTGAGATAGGCCGACGGCCGCGCCCTGATCCGGCGGCGCGAGGGGAGCTCCACCTCATCGCCCTTGTCGAATCGGCCAACCAGATAGGGCAGCGTGCCACCGCCGTGCGAAGCGATCAGCTTCAGGTTCGGGTAGAGATCGAGGAAGCCGTCGAAGATCATCCGGGCGAAGCAGAGCGTGGTGTCGGTCATGAATCCCACCGCCCACGCGAGATCGTACTTGCCCATGTCCATCAGCTCCGCGCCGGGCGGATGGCCGGGATGGACCAGGACGGGAAGCTTGCGGTCATCGATGGCCTGCCAGATCGGGCCGAAGAAAGGGTCGGTGAGACTGCGGCCCTCGATGTTGGCGAGCACCATCACGCCGGATGCGCCAGTGTCCACGGTGCGCTGCAACTCCTCGACCGCCCGCCTCGGGTACTCCCATGGGAGCGAGGCGTACCAGAGGATGCGGCCCGGATATCTCTTCCGCGCCGCCGCCATGCTGTCGTTGGACTGACGGGCGACCTCGAGGCTGGTCCGCTCACCGCCCCAATAGCAGTTGGGGCAGGTCAGCGAGACGATCGACACATCGATATGGTTCTCGTCCATGTCCCTGATGCGCAGGTCATAGTCGAAATGACCGGGCTGCGGGAAAGCCACGGGCGTGTCGCCGCGGAAAATTTCCTCCTTGCCGTCGGGGCGCACTTTCAGGCTGTAGGGAGCGCCTCGGGTGCGCAGCTGCGCGAGATATTCGCGAGTGTAGGCATGAGTATGGACGTCGATGATGGCCAAATGCCGCAGCTCCCCGCTCGCAGGATCACTCGGTCCGCGAAATGAGATCGCTGAGCTTCTTGAGATCGATATTGCCACCGGAGACGATGGCGACAATCGGTCCTCGGCCCGCACGGCCGGTCAGCGCCGCCGCCAGGGACAGCGCCCCCGCTCCCTCGGCGATCACTCGCGCCTGGTCGGCGATCATTCGCAATGCGCGTCGGGTTTCTTCCAGACTCACCACAATGGCCCCGTCCACGGTCGTGCGCATTCGCTCCCACATTCTGGGAAAGACGCTCATGCCCCCGGCGCCATCGACGAACGAGGGTTGCCATTCCTTGAACGTTTGCGCCGATTGCCGCTCGAACGAGCGCGCCAGCGGCGCAGCCGTTTCCGGCTCCGCTCCCCAGACCTTGATGTCCGTCTTCAGCGCCTTCACGGCGCTTGCAACGCCGGTCACGAGGCCGCCACCGCCAACCGCCGCGATCACGGCGCTCACGTCGGGGACCTGCTCCAGGATCTCGAGCCCGAGAGTGGCGTGCCCGGCGATGAAGTCATGATCGTCGAACGGATGGATGAAGGTCCCTCCGACACCCGCAAACGCGCGCTCATCGAGCGCTTTCCACGCTGCGGCATAGGGAACCGGAATGAGAGTCGCGCCGAGCGCCTTCATGCGCTCGATTTTGGATGCGGGTGCCGTCTCGATGACCACCACGGAACAGGGCACACCCGCTTTACGCGCGGCGTAGGCGACTCCCTGCCCGGCATTACCGGCGCTTATGGTCCACACGCCGCGTCGGCGCGCGCTCTCGGAAAGCCGGCTGACGGCATTGACGGCGCCGCGCAGCTTGTACGAATTGGTCGGTTGCAGATTCTCGAGCTTCAGCCGCACATCCGGGTAGTCCGGCCCGAGCTCGAGACGGAACACGGGCGTACGCACCACCGCGTCCGCAATCCGCGCGCGCGCCTCCCTGATCTCTTCGAGTCTTATGGGGCGGACGGCATCGAGTGGCGGGCTCGGCGCGCTCATCGGCCGATTGTAGCGCAGGTGCGCTCGCTGCCGACACTGATTGCTACAGCAGACCCCTGATCGCTTTCACGATGCCGGCCGGGTCGAGGCCTTGATGGCCCATCTGCTGCCACAGTCCACCGGAGCCCTCCCTGTTGGTACCGATGTGATCATAGCGCCCCTTGAAGCCGGCCTTGAGCAGATAGCTGCCGCAACGGCTGCCCAGCCCCGTCTTGACGTTCCAGCCCTCGGTAACCAGCACGAACGGCACACCAGCCAGCATCCGCATCATCTGCGGATCGACGACGTTCACCGTCGGCTTGTTGATCAGACCGACCTCGACTCCCTGCTCCTTGAGGCCAATCACCGCATCGAGCGCGCGGTACACCGTCTCGCCCGTCGCGATGACATAGCCACCCCCCGGCGGGGCCTCGCGTACCAGGTAGTCCCTGCCCGGCTCGAACGGCTTGCCCTGATAGAGCGGCTTGCCGTCTTCCCCGAGAAGATCGGGGACGGCCGCGCGGGTGGAGAATACGAAGCGCAGCCCGGGGTCCTTGAAAATGCGCTTGACGCAGGCGGCAAACTGGTGTTGGTCCGCCGGGAAGTAAAGCCGGGTCGTATCGGTGCCGTGCATCGGCATCACTCCGCCATCGGCATACATGCTGTTGATGCCGAAGTGACAGGTGTTATCCGCCATGTCATCGACGCCGCTATGGCTGAAGTGCGCCAGCACGTTCGCGAAATTAAGCCGCGCCATGGTGATCTCGCTGATGCACATCTCGAGAAAGGCGCTGAAAGTGGCGTACACGCCCTGCTTGCCCGAGACCGCCCCGAAGCCGGCGGCGGCGGAGTAGTTGCCGCGCTCCATGATGCCGCCGCGGACGAAGACCTCGGGGTGCTTCTTGCGAACGTGATGCAGGCCCTGCGAGCCCTCGAGATCGTTGTCGAACACCCGCACGCTGGCCAGGCGCTCCGCTTCCGACATGCCGTCCAGGAGCTCGTTGATGATCTTGCCGAAGTCGTCGCGATTTTTGCCCGCCCCGCTCGAGCCCCGGTACGTGAGTGGGCTCTTCGCGGGCTTCGCCGCCTTCAGCATCCCGATCGCCTGCTCGTAGCCGCCGCGCATTTCGAGATAGTGGATGGCGACCTCGGCCTCGAGCACCTCGTGCGCCTTGGGGCTGCCCTCCGCGCCCGCGATGCCCGGGGCCATGGGGCGCTTGATCACCAGCGCCCGCGGCCGCTGGTCGGAGAACACGCGGCAGAGATCGATATAGAGCGCATCCAGATCCTCCCCCATCGTGGTGTCCGTTTGCAGCCCGTAGCCCGAGAGGGTGCGCGTCAGGTCGTAGCCGACCATGTACTCCTGGGGGTGGCCGGCGATGGTGACGTTGTTGTCATCGACCAGCACCTTGATGTTGAGTTGCTTGCCGACGGACAAACGCGCCGCCTCGGCGTTATCGCCCTCCATCTGGCTGCCGTCCGAGCCGAGGAGAATGACGGCTTTGCCGGGGTTGGCCATGGCCACGCCGTTACAGAAAGCCCACAGGTGGCCGAGACGGCCGGAGGAAAACTCCACCCCCGGAGTAAGTCTCGTCTCCGGATGGCCCGGCAGGCCGGCGTCGAATTCGCGATAGTGCAGCAGCCTTTCAGCCGGAAGCGCGCCGTTGAGGACGCTCAGAAGATACTGCGTCGCGACTCGGTGGCCGGCCTCATCGTAGAAGATCGGCACGATCGGTGTGCCGTTGGCGATGAAAGCGCGAGTGATGCTGACCTCGGGAACCGTGTCATATGCGCCGCCCGTGTGACCGGAGAGGCCCTTCGCGCCGGCGAGCGCCGTGAAGAAGACTATCGCGTCCCGACAGAGTTGAATGTTGTGCTTGAGCGTCGCCTTCTGGGGATCCGTCAGTGTGGTGACGGCGGGATCCAGCTTCAGCGGCTCGAGCTTGCCGAGGTCGATGGGAAAGATTTCGTTGGCCATGAGGAGACTTCCGTAAGGGACGCGATTGAGCATAGCGTGCGGCGAATCGCAGGTCTCGTACCGGGCGGCCCCTCAAGGGCGTCCGGCGCGCGCGGTCGCCATCCGACAGTCGCTGAAAGCGCTTCGGGATCAGCGCCTTACGCTCCTTCTTTACATTCGAGTCGAAAGAACTCGAATCCGCCGAACCCGCCCGCTGCCGCGCCGGTTGCGCCTCGGGCTTCAGCGGACTGCTGCCGAGCCTCGTAGCGGAGTAGCCTACCCCGCCCGGAGATCATCTCGTGACCCAGCGGGAACTCAATCGACTGCGGCAGAAGCTCGAGCAACACTATGGCCCCGTTGTCTTGGGGGAGCCAAGCGAGGCTTACGAGCTCATCGTTTACACGAACTGTGGCTACCCGCCCTCGCAGCAGCAGCGCGGCCATCCTGAAGCGGCTCATCGAGCGCGGTCGCTACTACCTGTCCAACGCCTCGCGGGCCGGCCGTTTCGCGCTGCGCGCCTGCTTCGTCAATCATCGCACGATCGAAGCGGATGTCGCCGGCATCGTTCCGGAAGTCTTAGCCGCAAGCCGCGAGGTCCTCGGCGGCTGACCGCGTCGACCTTGGCGCTACGGCAGCTCGCGGACCCAAATGTTTCTGAAGCTGATCGGCTCGCTGGAATCGCCGTGCGCCTGCAGCTTGATGGGCGCCGCGTCAAAGGCCTTGTAGAACGGCTTGCCGATGAAAAGCGTCTGGCCCCGCAGTTCGAAATGATCGTCCACCAGTACACCGTTCCAGAACACCGTCGCATATGCGGGCATCCTCAAGCTGCCGTCGGAGTTGAACCGCGGAGCCGTCCAGACCACATCGTAGGATTGCCATACCCCGGGCCTGCGCGCCGCGTTCGCAAGCGGAATGCTCTGCTTGTAAAGGCTACCGGCCATGCCGTTCACGTACGTGCTGTTCCGGTACGAATCGAGCACCTGCAGCTCATAACCCGCATCACTTGGCCCAGTCGAGGCCAGAAACACGCCGCTGTTGCCGCGCGCCTGGCCACTGCCCGTGATGTCGGTGGGGATCCGCCACTCGATGTGCAGCTGGTAGTCCCTGAATTTGCGCTTGGTTTCAATGTTACCCACGCCGCGCGCCTTGTTGACGACCATGACTCCTTTCCTGACGAACCAGCGCGCCGGGGTATGGTCCTGGGCGGAAACCCACTCGTTCAGGTTCTTGCCATTGAAAAGTATGATCGCGTCCGAGGGCGCAGCGCCCACCGTTGCGCCCGGTGTCACGACCGGCGGCGCCGGCGACCAAATCTCCGTGGCTTGCGGATTGGCTTGCGGATCCGACCGGACGGAGTCCCGCGCCACGACGATCGCGCTGACTGCAAGCAAGGCGGCCGTCGCGAATCGTCCCCGATTGAGGAACCGCCTCATGGCGTTACCCACCCTTTGATGTGAACAGCCCAGACTTCTCCGGCCAGAATCCCGGCGGATAGGCCGAGAAATGTTCCCGCGATCACATCGCTGATGAAATGCCAGTCTCCCAGCACCAGCAGAGCCGCCGCAAGGAGTAGCAGCGCGGCCAGCGGCCGGATGCTCCTTCGGTAGAGCCTCATGAAGACACCCGCAAACGCTCCTGCCAGCATCATGTGACCGGAGGGGAAGCTGGTTTTGACCAAGCCTGCCAGCAAGTTGAAACTATGCCTTGCACCGCTTAGCACCATCGCAGGGGCCGGCACGCCGAAGAAGGGTTTCAGCACCTGGTCATTGATGCCGTAGGCGCATATCGAGGCGAGACAGGCAATCGCCAGAGTCTCCGCGAAGCGCGAGAGATGACCGCGCAGCAGACGCGAGAGTATCAGGGCCAGGATCACGGCTGATTCCAGAGTCAGAATCACGGCCGCACCGAATGCGGTATTGAGAGCGCTGAGATGACGACCGACTCTCCAGAGGCGCTCGGCCACCGCGACATCGAGCTCTGCAAAAGCGAAGGCCACGGCGGCCGCGCACGTCAGGAATGATACGAACCAGAGCCGTACGAGGAGGGAAAGGCGCTTCACGGCCATAGCTTAGCAAGGGAGTCGACCGGGAGCCGGATTGACCGCCCGCGCATCGGGCCGGGTCCCGATGAGCACGGTGCCTGCGTCCGTCAGGTATCATAGCCGGCGCTTCGCTCACGCTTATCGCCGTCGAGACCCTGGCCCGTGCCCGCCGTCTGCATTCGGCTCTGGCAACGCAGATGATTTACTCCGCCGTCGAGCAGTTCCTGCCCGCGGTCGTGGCCGGCAGCCTGCTCACCGCGGTGCTGAGGCGCGCCGCGCCACGGAGCCTTTGGATGCTGCCCGGCCTCTGGCAGTTGCTCTTCAGCCTGGAAGTGTTCGCATCATGCCGGTTTCTGCCGCGCGGGACGTTCTGCGTGGGCGTGTGGCGTTCGGGGGTGGCGATTGGGCATTCTCCCCATGGGAGATGGGCATTCCGTTTGGAGTCGGCCATCTCATGGTGGCGGGTGTGCTGCAGTTCGGATATCAACGGCCGGATGAAGAAAACCAAGTCAAGGCGACGGCCCGCGCATCCGTTCGCGTACGAGGGTCTCGATCGGGTCATGCACGAGCGTGCGCGACTCGGTGTGCTGACCTCTTTGCTGGCGCATCCCACGGGTCTGTCGTTCGCCGCGATCAAGCAGCTGTGCGGTCTTACGGATGGCAACCTCAGCCGTCACTTGGACGTGCTCGAGTCTGCCCGGCTCATCGAGATGACGAGGGCAACGGGCGTGGGCCGCCCGCAGTCCCGCTGTCGGATCACGGCGGAAGGCCGCCGGAGATTCCTCAGCTATCTCTCCGTGCTCGAGCGGGTGCTCCTCGATGCGGGAAGCGCATCGGAGCACGAGGAGCGTCGGCCGAGAGATCTTCTGCGTCTCGAAGCGCGCTGAGATGATGGCCGCGCCGTCCTCAAAAGCGGCCGGTGTGGCCAACGCCACTACGGGGATCGAGCATTCCGCACACGTAGGCGACGCCGCGATAGACCGTGCCGCAGGTCGGCCCCGCCACGGTCGTGAACGCCTCGCCCGGCACCTGCCCCGTCATGCTCGTCGCGCTCAGGCGATCCGTCCGATCGTCGTCACATCCGGATAGGGGCCGTCATAGCCGTTCAGGGTGGCTGTCCACGACTCCGATCAGGCCGTTGGTCAGCACATAGTCGAGCTGCCATGTCCCGCCGAGCAGACTCCATTTCTCGAGCCCCGCATGCGCGCTCGCATCGACACTCGAGCGGGCGCCCTCGTCAGTGACATGCATGTGGTGACGTTGGCGAAGAACACCGCGACGGCGCAACAGGAGAACACTGGGGAGGGCAAGCTGAATTGCCGCGGCAACGGGGGCTCGAATGATTCGCATGGCGCCTCGGCTCCGGGACGTTCCCGACGCCCACACTCTAGCTGGCGACTGTTACATCGCCGTTGCGCGAACCTTCGCAATGAGCGGCGCCGCGCCGCTCACAGGTGATATGCGATCCCGAGGTAGAACTGCCGGCTCAGGGCCGGCTCGATCCGGCCGCCCGAAATGAAGACCCGCGAGTAGTACTCGAGGTTCGTCAAGTTGGAGATGCCGCCGAGCAGCCGCCAGTGTCCGGCGAACTCATATTCGGCGGAGAAATCCGCCACGGTATAGGCGGGAATCTGCGCCGGCATCGACCCGATGCCCAGGTCGCTCGCCTGGAAGTACTGCGAGCCCACCGCGTCGACGATGAGGCTCAGCTTCAGGTCCGGCGCCGCACTGAAGGTCAGCCCGCCTTTGAGCACGTAGTGCGGCGCGTAGGGCGGGGTTTTGCCCGTCTGCCCCGTGGTGATGCTGTTCGTGTAGACCGCATTCAGGTAGCTGCCGTTGGCAAAAAGACTGAGGTGCTCACCGTCCGGAGCCGACTGCCAAAGGCGAAACAGGTCGTACGAGGTCTCGGCCTCGACGCCGCGGCTGCGCTCGGAGCCGGTGTTGACATCGATGGACTCGGTCGCGGTGATCGGCAGAGTCTCGATGCTGTTCTTGACGTTGACCTGAAACACGCTGGCATCGTAGTAGAAGCCGAGGATCGGCCAGCCGTGCACGCCCGCCTCGTAGGTGAGGTATTTGGTCGGGTCGGGATTGTTGGTGGGCGAGAACTTGCCGAACGGACTCGCCACATCGAGGTAGCGCACCGGCCGAAAGGCCTGCGAGACGTTGAAATAGGTTTCGTTGCCCCGACCAAAATCGTTGCCGATGCCGAAGCCGAACAGCGGGATGTTCTTCTTATAGACACCATTCACGAGATAGGGATGCGAGGCCACGGTCTCGTGGCTGTCGATCTGCTCGTGGTTGAAGCGGCCCGAGATGACCACGTGAAATCGCTTGAAGCGATACAGGTTCTCGGCGAACAGCGCCGCATAGCGTGTACGGCGCTCGTCGTTATAGACGAGCGTTCCATCGGGATCGTACGGATCCGCGAGGGGATTGGTGCTGTTGAATTCATTATACGGGCTGGTCGAGGCATAGGCGGTGTAGCCCACCGTAAACGCGGCGCCGCGCCCATAGTGGTGTATGAATCTGCCATCGAGGCCGGTGTAGTGGAAGCGCTGCCCGGCCACCGTGGTGCCGGTTGCAACGGGCGTCGCAATGGGCGCCGTGGCGCTGCCCAGATAGGTGTCGGATCGCGTAATGAGGTCCTGGTAGCCCGACCAGAGTTTCTGCACGAAAAGATTCTGGCTGTTGAACTGGTTGCTGTAGGTGAGCACTCCGGTATAGCGGTGCTCCCAGTCGCGATCGTCCGGGGATGTGGTCTGGTTGGGGTCTGCCCGGAACTGCGCATAGCTTTCGAACCCCGCGATACCGCTCTCGAGAGAGTAGGCATGCACCGCGAGGTCGAGCTTCTGCTGCGAGTCGATGGGGTCGTCGAGCTCGAGATCGCCGGAATTGAGGTCATAGTCGCCGTTGGCGCGCTGGCCGTTCGACTGGCGGTGCGAGAAATCGGCCCGATAGCCCAATGGGCCCGCCGGCCCCGAAATCGACTCGTAGTTGGAGTAGAGCCCGTCATCGCCCCCCACCTGCTGGATGGTGCCCGTGGTCGTGGGCGTGGGCTGTTTCGATATGAAGTTGATGACCGGCTCGGGCTCGGGTCCGTAGAGCAGTCCCGAGCCGCCACGGATCATCTGCACCTCGGAGATGGTCTCCGGCACGGGGATGTAGTAGAGCGTCGGATAACCGATCCAGTCCATCTCCATCGGAATGCCATCCTGCATGACGAGGACGTACTCGCTTTCCTGCGGGTTGCCGAGGCCGCGGTAGGTGAGGTTGAGCTCGCTCGGGTTCTGCTGCTCGGCGAGCACGATGCCGGGCATCCGGTCGAAGAGCTCGCGCTCGTGGTTGTCGATGATGGGCGGCTGCGCCGAGAGCTTTACCACGGTCGTCTTCTTCGTGACCGTGATCTCCGGTCCCGGCACCTCCGGCATGGAGTGCGCATAGCGCATCTTGCGGTTGAAGAGGTAAGGTGCCTGCACCAATACCTGATGCAGCTTGTGCACCGGTTTCGCTTGACCTTGGGAGACCGAATCCCCGCTGGCGCCCTGCGCCAGCGCGAGCGGGCACAGCAGCACGAGCGTGCTGGTGAAAGCGCAGGCAGTGCACCTCACGGCGGGACTTTCCTCTTAATTCGACCGGGGCGATTCCACGAAAAAAAAACGCCCCGACGGCTGCTGGCGTGGAGCGGGGGCGCCTCGGGCGGGCGGCAATATAGGAGTGGCGTCGAAACTACTACCAGGGATCGTAGCTCGAGCCGACGCGCCATCCCCTCGGCCGGACGCTTCTTTCGGCGGCCCGGCGCCCCCCGCCCCATTGCGCGGTCGTCCGGGACTTGAGACGCTAGCGGCTGCGGCGCATCGTGGCGCCAGAACGTGCCGGAGATCAGCAGTGAGCGAACGCCTGGAGCTCGGACCGCTCGAGCTCAAAGTGCTCGAGGTGTTATGGCAGCGGAACCGCGCCTCCACGGTGCGCAACGTACAGCCGTCCTTTCCGCGGCTCGCCTACACCACGCTCATGACGACGCTCGACCGTCTCTACCGCAAGGGCGTGCTGCGGCGCTTCCGGCTCGGGCGTGCGTTCGGCTATGAGCCGCGCTGCTCGCGGGATGAGCTCTTCGGCCAGATGGTATCCGGGAAGGTCGCCGAGCTCCTCGCGGTGTGCGGCGACAGCAGTGTCCTGCTCTCCACTCTGGTCGAGGCTGTCGGTCATGCGGACATGGAGTTCCTCGATGAGCTCGAGGCGCTGGTTCGCGCCGAGCGCGCGCGGCTCGAAAAATGAGCTTCGATGTCACCTTCCCGCTGGTACTGCTCGCCGCCTACGGGCTCTTCAACCTGCTGCTTTCGGCAACGGTCGTACTCGCCTGGCGCGCGGGGCTGCATCGACACCTGACCGATGCGGACGCCGTGCTCGGCATTCGCCTCCTGCCGGCGATGGGATCTGCGACTTTCGTTCTCACGGTCGTGCTGCCCGCGTTTCTGCTCTACGAGCCGCGCCACGCGCATGACGAGCCCGGACCGCTGCTCGTGGTGTCAGCGCTTTTCGCGCTGCTCGTGCTCGGGGACGGGGTTCGCCGCGGCTTGACGGCGTGGCGGGCAACACGGGCGCTGGTGCGCGGCTCGCAACCGCTCCTTGACCACCCCGCGGCTGACGGCGCCGAGGTGGCCGTCATCAACGTGAAGGAACCTCTGGTCGCGGTCGTCGGCGGCTGGAGGCAACGGATCGTAGCAGCCCGATGCGTCACCGCGGCCTGTGACCCCGAGGAGTTTCGGCAGGTGCTCGCCCATGAAGCGGCGCACATGAGCGCCCGTGACAACCTGAAGCGGCTCGTGCTGCTCACCATGCCCGACGCGCTCGCGTGGCTGCCGACGGGGAGTGCCTTGACCGAGCGCTGGCGGGCGGCGACCGAGCTCGAAGCGGACGAGCGCGCGAGCGGCGCCGATCCTCGCCAGCGCCTCGCGCTCGCCTCGGCGCTGATCAAGGTGGCGCGCCTGTCGCTCGCGAGCGGTCGGCCCCGCCGGGCCTCCCGCGTGAGCGCCCCGGTGAGCGGGATCGAGCATCGTGTGCGCCGGCTGCTCGCGCCCTCCGCGGCCATTCCCCGCGGCTTTCCCGGCCGACGGCTGCTCACCTGCGCGCTGCTCGTACCGTTGCTCGCCGTACCGCTCTATGCTTCCGTGCACCGGCTCATCGAGGCACTCGTCGCCTTCGGACGTTAGAAGCGTCCCCCTGAACGGTCGCACAGAGAAATATCGCCGCTCAGACTTTTGATGCGCACGTGGCCGTTGCCGCCGCCGCGCGTGCCGTCGAGGCGGCTGCCGGGTCCGTAATGATTCTTATCCGGCTGCTCACCGAAGCAGTCCTCGATGTCGCCGCTGAAGGTCCTCGCCTCATACGAGTACCCGGCAGCGGCGGACGCCCGAATCTTCTCATCCCCGCTCACCGTCTCGGTCTCGATCATGCCGCCGCTCGTGAGGCGGGCGTCGAGATCGATGTTGCCCGATGTGGTGTTGAGTCGGGCGAGACGAGCGGGCGAGAGCTCGGCGGTCACCCTGCCGTTGACCGTCCTCGCCTCGAGCTCGCCGGCGACGTTCCTCACGCTCAGATCGCCGCTTACGCTCGAGACGTGAAGCGCGCCGTCCTCGCCCCTGCCGTCGAGGGTGATATCCCCGCTCACGGAGTTGACGTCATCGTTACCCGCGCCGAGCGCCGCCTGAATGTCCCCGCTCACGCTGTGCAGGCGTTGGCTGCCGGTGACGCCCTGAGAGGTAATGTCGGCACTTACACCCGATACGTCGAGCTCGCTGCCGCGAGGCACGTGAACGTCGAGGCGGACCGGGGTCCTGGCGCCGAAGAAGCCCATGGAATCGCAACCCTGGCTATACCTGACGCACACGCTCGTGCGGCCGTTCCCGCTCGTTACCTTGACTCGCTGGGTGTCGCCCGGCAGATCGGCCGTGACCGAGACCGTGGATTGGTCCCAGCCGCTCACCACGATGCTGCCGGCGATGTTGCTGACATCGACCTCGCCGCGCGGGTCGGCCGCGACCTGCCGCTCAAAGGAGCTCGCATGAGCCGCGCCGGCAAGAGCCAGCGATGCGGCGATGATTGCGATACGAAAATAGGATGTGCTCATGTTCAGGTCTCTCCACTGCCGCCGCTCACCTCCTGAACGGTCGACAGCACTTGCATTTCGTCCTGATAGGTATCGATCAGCAGTTCCTGCAGCAGCGCGTTGCCGGGCTCGCGGCCGAGCGCCTGCTGGATCTGCTGGATCGACTGATGAATGGTGGCCAGGCTCTGCAGAACCTTTTTCCGTGTGGGTGGCGGCAGTCTCGAGAGACTCGCATTGAGCGAGCGCAGCAGCTCCGCCCGCTCGTGCAGGTAGCGCGGATCGGTGACGTAGGCGACTCGGAAGCGCCCCTGCGCATTGCTATTGTCCCGAGCCGCGACCACGGGCGGTGTTGGATGGAGCGGCGAGAGGATCCACCGGTCGATCGAGATACCGACCACGACCGCGGCGAAAACGGCGGCGAGGGTCGCGATGCCCATCGCGCGGGTGCGCCAGGGCCGTCGCGGCTCCGGCGCGCTGCGGGGCTGCGCGCCGCTGTCTCTCGGCATACCGCCCGCGCGCAACCTCGCCTCGAGGGCGGCCCAGCCGTCATGCGGCGGCGGGATGTCCCGGGGCAGCTCGCTGAGGCGCCTGAGCCTGACTTTAGGTTCGCTCATGGATGACTCTCCGGCTCGAGCCTGGTGCGCAGGAGCGCTCGAGCCCGGTGTAATTGGGCCTTGCAGGTGCCTTCGGCGATGCCGAGCATCTGCGCCGCTTCCGCGTGCGAGTACCCGTAGATCCCGCAGAGCACGAGTGAGTCTCGCGCGCCCTGGGGCAGGCCACCGACCGCGGTTTCGATCTCATGGACCTCGACGGGTGTATCCAGCGTCCACTCCCCGGGCGCCTCCACGGGCTCCTCCCCCGGCGCCGCCGGCAATGCGGCCAGTTCGGCCTGCGCTGCAGCCTTGCGGCGCCGACTCAGAACCACGTTCACCGCGATGCGGTGCACCCAGGTGCCGAAACTGCTGCGCGTCTCGAAGCGCTCGAGCGCCCGCCAGGCATTGAAAAACGCCTCCTGGGCGCAATCCTCGGCGCCGCTGCGATCGCGCGTCAGCCGCAGGCACAGGCCGTACACGGTCCCGATGTGCTGGCGATACAGGCGCTCAAATGCCCGCATGTCACCCCGGCGTGCCCGCTGCACGAGCGCCGGCTCCCATTCAATCGACTCAACGTGTGCAGCCGGGACCATGTACCCCATTGGATGCAGCCGGCCGCGGGAGCGTTTAAAGGCTCGCGCCTACTGGCGGGCGGTGGCGAGAAGTTTGGCTCGGCCCCGGCTGAGATCGGCGCCCGAGCGCACGCTCGGGTAGGGGACACCCGGGTTGAGGCCTTTCCAGTAGATCTGCTCGATCTGCGGCGCGGGGTTCTCATCCTCCTTGCCGTAGTGCATGCCGCGAGTCACCTTGGCCCAGTAGGCGGCAGTCCGCCGGAAATGGAACGCAGCCGGATCGGGCGACCTCGTTCCGCCGGTAAACGCCGCGGCGAAGGGTGCCGGCTCGATCGCCCGGTAGCTCCAGGTCTTGCGCTGCAGATCGAACACCGCCGACATCGGGCGTTGATACGCATCGTAGATCGACAGGTGCCCCAATCCCAGGATGTCTTCGATGGTCGCGAGCAGGTTCACCGTCGAATAGCGCTCGCTCACCACGGCGTGATGCTTGAGATAGGGACCGGCGAAGAAGCAGACGCTCCGGTGAGCATCGACATGATCGGCACCGTCCTGCGCGTCATCTTCGATGACGATGATGAGCGTGGAGTCGGCATACGGGCTGTGTGCCACGGTCTCGATGAGCCGTCCGACGGCATAATCGTTGTCCGCCACCTGCGCCTCGGGCGTGTTGAGTCCATCGATCGACTGGGCGAAGTCCCCGAGATGATCGCGCATCAGGCGCACGAGGCTGAGCGCCGGAAGATTCCCGTGAGCGACGTATTGCTCGAATTCCCGGCGCCACTCCGCCTCCCGGTAGTAATCCGGATACCTCACATCGAAGCCCCGGAAATACGGATCGGTGAGGGGCGCGAGCTCGCGGTTCGCCGGAAAGGCGACGCGCGTACGGCTCCGATACGGCAGCGGGATCTCGGGCGTCGGACGGATCGGATTGTCATAGGGCTCCAGATCCAGCATGAAGCCGTAATTGCGCACGCTGAGTCCCGCGCGCAGGGCCGCATCCCAGATATAGCCCTGCTGGTACTCCCCGTGAGGCCCATCCGGCGCCGCCACGTTGGCAACGCCCGGCAGCAGGTTGCGGTTGTGCGGGTAACCCGGCTCCTCTTTCACCCTTGCCGCGAGCGAGCCGATGGCCACATCGACGTTGCGATTCGTCCCCTCCCAATCGTATGAGAGACCGCGATCGGCGTAGTTGACCGGCAGGTTCTTCGCGCCGACGTCCGACTCCATCGCCGAGGTGCTCCACGGCCAGCCGTTGCCGCTCACCTCCCCCGTGTCGTAGAAATTATCGAGCGTCACGAAATCCAGCGCGAGCGCGTGGGCGTTGGGAGTGATCACGCGGCCGAACTCGGCGAGGCGCGGATCACCATTGCCGACCGGCAGATCACCGAGGAGCTGATCGTAAGTGCGGTTTTCGCGGACGATGTAGATGATGTGCCTGATGCGCCGGTGCAGCGCCGCCATCAGGCGCTTATCCGGGGCATTCTCCCGCACATACAGCTGATCGTTGGCGGCAACCGTACGGGTGAGCTCCGCCAGGTCGTGCGCGCCGGGCGTGGGCAGCGTCAGGAAACCCGCCTTAGAGAGCTGCAGGATGTATTGATTGGGCGCGCTGCAGCGGACGTGCCGGGCGGCGCTGTAGCCATTGTCCGCGCAGTACGCGGTGTTGGGCCCCGGAACGCTTTTGCCATTGACGACATAGAGCATCCTCCCATCGGCGCTCACGCTCACCGAGTTAGGCCAGTATCCGCTCGGTATGAGGCCGATGACCCGCGGCGCGCCCGCCCGCAGCGTGAGGATGGCGACGGCATTCTCGCCCCCATTCGTGACGTAGAGCCGGTTCCCATCGGGGGACAGCGCCAGGCTGTTCGGATCGACGCCATGATAGTAAGCACCGGGTGCGATCAGTGACGGCGGCGCGATCGTGCGGGTCACATGAAGCACGCGGTCATCCGCCGTATCGATGACCGAGACGAGATCGGCGTTGTCGCTCGCCACGTAAAGCCGCGAGCCCGCACGGTTGAGCACCATCCGATTGGGGTTGCCGCTGACGGCAATGCGCGCGATTACGGCCGGCACGGGCTGCGCGAGATCGATGACGTCGATCTCCCGATCGCGCATGCTCGATACGTAGGCCGTGCCATTTCCTTTGATCGCCACCCAGTAAGGGTAGGTACCGCCCGCGCGGCCCTCGCCCGGCTGCAGCGACAGCTCGCGCGCAGCACCGCGCGGCAGATCCTGGGAAAGCGGCACGATCGAGACCGAGTCGTTGTAGAAGTTCGCCACCACCAGCCGCTTACCGTCGGCCGTAACCGCAAGTCCCGCCGCCTGCGGCTGGACATCCAGCCCCAAGCCCGCCGGGTGTCCGAGCCTGATGAGCGCGGCGCTATCTTCGGACCAGCGGCCGTGCATGCGGGCGAAGACATGCACGTCATCATCCACGCCCCCGGAGACATAGAAGTACCTGCCGTCCGGCGCGAAAGCGATCCCCATGTAAGTGTTGGGCACCCGCAGGACCTGGCGGCGCACGGGCCGGTCGCGGCCGATGTCATAGACGAATACGTATTCTTCGGAGTCGGCCGGGATGACTTTGCCGGCGCGGCCATCCAGCCGGTTGTAGCCGCTCGTCAGGATGAGGAGCGTCCTGCCATCGGGGCTGGTGGCGGTCGTGACCGCTTGCCCGGCAAGATAGCGGGGAAAGTCGCGCAGCCCGGGATTGAGGCGCGAGAAGCTCGCCCCCGCGGCCGCGTGCGGCGTGATCCTGATGCCGGACGGAGCGATGGGGAGGCGAGCGGCAGTTCGCGCGGCCTTGCCGGCGCCCGCCGCCGGGCCGGCGCTGATCGCCAACAACGCAAGCAGCAAACATGGGCGGGCGGCAGATCTCCAAGACGGCATTGCGGAACTCTCCCGTATCGATGACATGCAAAGCGCACCGGTATTGCGCGGGCTATCGGCCGAAGACGCCTGCCCCTGGGCACCGCGCGCGCAAAGCGAGCCTCAGCCGCTACCGGTCGGCTCGGCGCCGAGATACTTGCCAAACCAGCGCAGCGCGCGCTCGAGCACGTCGCGCTCATCCTTTGGCTTGTGGAATCCGTGTCCCTCGCCCGCGTAGACGACCAGCTCGGCCGCAACTCCCATCGCGCGCAGCGCATGCCAGTACTCGAATGACTGCGGCGCCGGGCACTCGCCGTCGTATTCGCCGACCACGATCAAAGAGGGGGTTTTGTCGTTCTGGATGAAATCGATGGCCGAGCTTTTGGCGTAGGCCTTGGGATCCTGGTACACCGAGGCGCCGAAGAACGGGATCATCCACCCGTCGATGGAATTCTCGCCGTAGTAGCTCTCCCAATCCGAAAGCCCCGCCCCCACGACGGCGGCCTTGAAGCGATGGGTCTGCGTCGGGGCGAACATGGACATGAAACCGCCGTAGCTCCAGCCGGTGAGGCCGAGCCGGCTGTTATCGACCGGATATTCGCCCTCGACCCGATCGACGCCGGCGAGGATGTCGCGCAGATCGCCGTAGCCCATGTTCAGGCGCACGGCCTTCACGAAGCGCTCGCCCTCCCCGAAGCTGCCGCGCGGATTCGGCATCAGCACGAAATAACCCATCGCCGCGAGCGGCGCCGGTCCGTAGCCGTCCCGGGGCCAACCGGGAAGGACAGCCGCGCTCGGTCCGCCATGAACATAGACGACCATCGGGTAGCGCTGGTGCGGATCGAAGCTCGAGGGGAACAACAACCAACCCTGCACCCGAAAGCCCTCATTGTTCCAGTGCACCGAGACGGCCTTCCCCCACTCGGGTTTCACCGGATCGTTGATATGGGTGATGGCATGGGGCAACTCGACGACACCCACGGGCTCGCCGGCGGCGTTGGTCCTGAGCACGGCCGCATCGATCTCGGGCGGGTCGTCGAACGTGCTGTCGATGAAGGCGAGCACGTCGTGGCGGGCGGAGACGGCAACGGCCCGTGCGAAAGTACCGTCGCCGACGCCGGCGGCCACGGTGAGGAGCGCGTGATGGCTTGCCGGTTGGTTTCCGTGCAGCGCGAACAGCGACAAGCGGGTGGATCCGCCGGCGACGGACGAGACGAGCAGCGTGTGGTCTGCGGTCCAGGTCAGCCAGGAGGGAGAGAAGGCAATGCCGGGGGTGACATCCACCGGCGCGCCGCCTTCAGCCCCGACGAGGTAGAGATCGCCTCCCGTCGATCCTTGATCGCTCATCAGCCCGCCGATCAAGGCGATCTGCGAGCCATCGGGCGACCACCGCGGTAGCGCGATCTGCAGCCCGTGCAGCGGCCCTTCGACCGAGGACGGATCGAGTGCGACCCTGGGCGCGTCCCCCGGTGTCTGCGTATAGAGCTTGGCTGTCCACCAGTTATCCCTCCCCGGGGGCGGCGCCCCGACGTACGCAAGCCGCTTCCCGTTCGAAGACCAGTCGTATTCGTACACGAAGATCGACGCCGGAGTGATCTCGCGCACTTGCCCGCCGCTCGCCGGCACCAGCGCGAGTCTCTGATGCTCGACACCGGTTCGGCCAATGACCCCGACCCGCGGCCCGGTGGCGGAAACCGCGGCGATGGGATTCAGATCGCCTGCGACGTAAAGAAAGCTCAGTTCGGAGCCGTTCGGTCTCCAGGCAAGCTCGTGCACGAAGCCGTTGAGGTGCGTGATGCGTCGTGCCGCAACTTCGTCGACGGGGACTTGATAGATATCGAGCTGGTCCTCGGTCTTTGGACCGTGATTGCAGTTGGAGAGGAAGGCCAGCGTTCGGCTGTCAGGCGACCAATGCGGATCGCTGTAGCGGCACGACTTCACCGTCCGGGCAATGGTCACCGTGCGCACCCGCGCTCCATCGACATTCGCCATCTGCAGGATCTGACCCGGCTTGCCGCCCTGGGTCGCCGCTGCGCTTCCCGTGCTCTGACCCGGCTTCTCGCTGAGGACCCACGCGACCGTCTTTCCATCGGGTGCGACCGAAACGGCATCGAAGCGCTGCACGTCGCGCAGGCTTTGCATGATCTCGGCAATGCGCGCGCCATCGGCCTGGCGGGATGGGGGCTCGCGCGATGGGGTCAGGCGGGATGGGGCGGTGGCGGCGAAGGCGGAATGCCAACCCGCGCCGGCGCCGACAAATGCAAGCGCGGCGCCCGCGAGGACGATACGAACGGGTGATTTCATCGCGGAATGTTAACACTTAATCATCACTCGAACGACGAGCCCGCATCGGCATGTCTTGACCCGCGCATCGGATTGTCGGTTAAATGTCTGCAGGAGTCTGACATGCACGCATTGATCACGAATCCCGGCCTCCTCTCCCCCTTCCACGTCGCATTCCCGGTGCACGATCTGGCGCTGGCGCGCGCGTTCTACGGCGAGATCCTCGGCTGCACCGAGGGGCGCAGCTCCGAGGACTGGGTCGATTTCAATTTCTACGGCCATCAGATCGTGGCTCATCTCGCGCCGCAAGAGAGCGCTACGACAGGGCGCAACACGGTGGATGGCCACGGTGTGCCCGTGCGTCATTTCGGCATCGTGCTGCCGCTCGCCGGATGGAAAGCGCTGGCCGAGCGCCTGCGCTCCAAGGGCGTGCGATTCCTGATCGATCCCTACATTCGCTTCAAGGGCCAGCCCGGCGAGCAGGCGACCATGTTTTTCCTCGACCCGTCGGGAAACGCGCTCGAGATCAAGGCCTTCGCCGACATCAGCCAGCTTTTCGCCAGCTAGAGCCTGACCGCGCGCGCCCCGCCGCTGACCGCGTCCGGGTCTCGGGAACGCTCGTTGCTCGTTGCGAGCTCGACCTTCCACTTGAGGAATCCTTATGCGCAAGTATCTCGTGGCCCTCGCAGCCTTGACGCTGACCAGCGGCGTTGCCTGGGCCGATCATGGAAGCAACCAACCGATGAAGGACTCGTACATCACCACCAAGGTCAAAGCCGAGCTCGCGGCCGATCATGACACCAAGGCCCGCGAGATCCATGTCACCACCATCGACGGCGTCGTGACGCTGCGCGGTGTCGTCAAGTCCGACGCGGAAAAGGACAGAGCCGAGCGAGACGCGATGCGAGTCAAGGGTGTTCACGAGGTGCACAACCGCATCAAAGTTCCCGACTGAGCTGCATCAGCCTCGAGGCGACCGGCCGGGCCTCCTGCGCGAGCAGGTTCCGGCAGGTCGCCTTGCGCGCGCGGCACGCGGGCTTGCGGCGGCTGGTACGGGAGCGGATCATAGGCGGCCGGGAATCCCGCCCGTAACAAGACGGCGCTCGTCATGAGAATGCTCAGGTCCTGGCTTCTTGCCGCGTTCCTCGCCCTCTGCGCCGTGCCGGCTCTGGCCGCCCCCGCGGGCGACGTCCATGCGCTGCTGCAACACGCCATCGCCGGCTCGTGGCGATCGCCGACCAACAAGGCCCGCGATCGCTATCGGCATCCGGCCGAGACACTCGAGTTCTTCGGCCTGCAATCCGACATGACGGCGATCGAGCTCGACCCGGGCGCGGGCTGGTACACCGAGATACTGGCGCCGGTATTGCACGCTCACGGGCACCTGGTCGAGGCAACTGCGCCCGCCAGCACGGCGAATCCCTTCATGCACCGCATGGCGACGGCGTTCGAGAACAAGCTCAAGTCCGACCCGGCCGTGTACGGCAGCGTCACGACCGTTGCCTTCGCGCCCCCGGGCGAGGTCAACCTCGGTGCTCCGGACTCGGCCGACATGGTTCTGACCTTTCGCAATCTTCACGATTGGTTGAACCACAGCCCCGCCACGCTCGCGGTCGTGTTCAAGGCTGCCTATGACGTGTTGAAGCCGGGCGGAGTCTTCGCCGTCGTCGCGCACCGTGCGCGGCCCTATGAGAACGCGATCGAGAGCGCGCGCGCGCTGCATCGGATGCCCGAGGACTACGTGATCGAGCTCGGCCTGAAGACCGGCTTTCAACTCACGGGCGTGTCGGAAATCAACGCCAACCCGAAGGACAACGAAACCGTGAACGTGCATCGCCTGCCGCCCGATCTGGTCGGACCGGCGAGCGAGCACGCCAAGATGCGCGCGATCGGCGAATCCGACCGCATGACGCTCAGGTTCGTGAAGCCGGCGCGCTGAGCGCGATCTCCCGCGAGACGACTCTCACCCAGCGCCGCAGTGTCGGGCTGCGCGGCAGACGCCGAGCCGCTCGCCGAGGACGACTCGGCCGTCATGGAGCCGGCCGCCGCATTGGCCGCGGGCTCGGCCGCATCGTTCGCCGAGCTGGCCGCCGCCCTGCTGTTGGGCCTGCCGTTGCTGCGCGGCCTGCTTGGCCTTGCCGCAATGCGGGCCGCCGAATGCCATGTAGAAAGTCGTGCGCAGCGGATGGCCGCTGAGATCCGCCGCTATCGGACCGCTACGGTCAGCCGGGCGAGATACTCGTAGTCCGCCCGTGCCGCATCCATGCGGGTTGCCGGAAAGGGCGGCTCCTGCTCCACGTAATAGTGCCTCACGCCGGCCTCGTAGCCCGCCGGCAGGATGGCCCTCCAGTCGAGGCTCCCCGCTCCGACGTCGGTCGAATTCATCTTGAAGGCATTGTTGGGGACGGTACTCGCCGCGAGATCCTTGATGTGCATCAGCCTGAAGCGGCCCCGGTGAGCACGCAGCAGCCGGATCGGGTCGACACCCGCGGCGGCGACCCAGCCGACATCCATCTCGAAGCAGACGAGACCCGGTTCCGTATTCTCGAGCAGCAGGTCGTACCCTGTTTTGGAGCCGGATTTGACGAACTCGATGTTGTGGTTGTGGTACGCGAGCTTCAACCCCTCGCGCTTCAAGGCGGCGCCCTTCTCATCGAGCAGCTCCGCCGTCCGCCGCCAGTCATCGGCACTCATCTGCCGGGCGATGCGGCTCAGGAACGTCAGACCGTTCTCTCCTTCTCGCGGGCCGCCAAAGCGCGGCGGCACCGGAAGGATCGGTACGACCACGTATCGGGCGCCGATGCGGTGCATGGCGGCCGCCAGCTTGCCGACATCCCCCGAGAGCGTCGGCCAGGGTCCACCCGGCTGAATCGGTACGTGCGCGCTCGGGCAGGAAAGGCCCGCTCGGTCGAGGGCAGCTCGAAGCTCGGATGCGGTGCGCTTCATCAGGCCGACGGTTTCCACGGTCCGATAGCCGATCCGGGCGACGGTCTCGAGCGTTCCTTCGAGATCCCGGTAAGGCGCCTCGCCCAAGGTGTAGAGCTGAAGTCCCAACGGCAGATCGTGACCGGCGAAGAAGCGCCGGTAGCGGCTCTCATCGGCGAAGCACGCGGGCATCACCGCCGCGCAGCTCATCGCCGCCGCGCCGCCGAAGAACGCTCGCCGGGTAACCGGGAAAGTCTTCATGCCGCACCCTCTTATCTGTCCTCACCCGATTCTAATCCGCGGACTTGGCCGCAGCACCCGCCGTAGTCCCCGCTCCCCTCACCGCGTAGGATGTCCCGTATGAGCGTCCTGCCCGACCTCGAGCCCACCTCGGGCCCCTGCCCCGGAATTGCGCAGCTCGCCGCCGTCATCGATGCGCGGGCCCGGGATCTCGGCGGTTTCACCGTGGGCCGGGTGCTGCCTTCGGCCGCGCGCAAGCTCATCGGACCCTTCATCTTCTTCGATCACATGGGGCCGGCCGATTTTCCGCCGGGCCGCGGCATCGACGTGCGGCCTCATCCGCACATCGGGCTCGCGACCGTCACCTATCTTTTCGAAGGCGAGATCGTCCACCGTGACAGCCTGGGATCGCATCAGCCCATCCGACCGGGAGATGTCAACTGGATGACCGCGGGCCGCGGCATCGTGCACTCCGAGCGCACCGGCGCCGAGCCGCGACGCACGGGCTCGCGGCTCAACGGACTGCAACTGTGGGTGGCCCTGCCGCTCGAGCACGAGGCAGCCGAGCCCGAATTTCATCACCACCCTGCCCGCGATCTGCCGGCGCTCGATCTCGCGGGCACGCGCGTGCGTGTGCTCGCCGGCAGCGCCTTCGGTGAGCGCTCGCCTGTCAGAATCTACTCGCCGCTCTTCTATGTCGATGTGGCGATGCCGGCGGGCTGCGAGTTGCCGTTGCCCGAGGAGCACGAGGAGCGCGCCGCCTATGTGGTCGACGGCACGATCGAATGCGGCGGTGAGCAGGCACAGCGCGGCCGCATGATGGTGTTCCCTCCGGGCGTTCGGGCCGGCCTGCGTGCCGTGAGCGATGCGCGCGTCGCGCTCATCGGCGGTGCGTCGCTCGCGGGCGAGCGGCACATTTTCTGGAACTTCGTCTCGAGCTCGGAAGCGAGAATCGAGCAGGCCAAGCGCGACTGGCGCGAGGGCCGCTTTGCCAAAGTGCCCGGGGACGAGCGGGAGTTCATCCCGCTTCCGGCGTGAGGGCGCCGCCGCTCGGCATGACATCGCGCATCCGATCGACGGTTCTCAGCGGCGGAAAGGCCCGCATCCAGATGGCGACCACCGCGAGAGTGCCGACGCCGCCCAGGATGACCGCCGGCACCGTACCGAGGAGCGCGGCGGTGACGCCCGACTCAAACCCGCCGAGCTCGTTGGAGGCACTGATAAAAAGCGTGCTCACGGCGCTCACGCGGCCGCGCATGGCATCGGGTGTGGCGAACTGCACGAGGGCGGCTCGGATATAGACGCTGATCTGATCGGCCGCCCCGATGATCACCAGCGCCGCGAGCGAGAGGCCGAAGCTCCTCGATACGCCGAACACGATCGTGCCGATGCCGAAGACTGCGACCGCACCAAACATGTTGCGACCGACCTTGCGCTCCACCGGACGGCGCGTGAGATGGAGCGCCGTCATTGCGGCGCCGAGCGCGGGTGCGCTGCGCAGGAGCCCCAGCCCGGCGGGTCCCACGTGCAGGATGTCGCGCGCATACACCGGGAGCAGCGAGACGGCACCACCCAAGAGCACCGCGAAGAGATCGAGCGAGATGGCACCGAAAACGACCGGGCGTGAGCGCACGAATTCGATGCCCTCGCGCACCCGATGCAGCCGGCTTGTCAGCGCCGTCGCATCGGGGGCGGCGCGTCTGCCGCCAAGGAAGAGCATTCCAACGGCACTCGCGAGGGAGCCGACGAGCGCGCTGCCGTAGGCGATCGCCGCGCCGAAGGCGTACGCGATGCCACCGAGCGCTGGGCCGGCAATGAGCGCAAGCTGGGCGACGGACGAGCCCCAGGCGAGCGCACTTGGAAGCTTCTCGGGCGGAACCAGGAACGGCAGCAGAGACTGTGCCGCCGGTCGCGAGAAGCCGCGCGCAGTGCCGTAGAGCAGAATGATGGCATAGAGCGGCCAGACCGCTGTCTGACGAGTGAGCACGAAGGCGAGCAGCAGCGCGCTCGAGATCGCCTCGAGCAGACTCGCGAGCGCCACGATCTTGCGCGGATCGAGGCGATCCGCCAGCTCTCCCGCGGGCAAGGCGAGCAGAAACATCGGCACGAATTCAACCAGACCGACGATCCCGAGCGCGAGCGGACTTCGCGTGAGGGCGTACACCTGCCAACCGACCGAGACCGACTGCACGAGCACCGCGACCCGCGACAGCGCGCGGACGCAGAGATACAACGGCAGATCGCGATCGCGATAGACCCTCATGCGGGCGGCGACGCACCCGCGAGCAGCATGGCCCCTGTCAGGCCCGCGAGTCTGCCGAGGGCTGCCGAAACGATGTAGCGCTCGAACCCCCCGGCTCTCGCCTCGATGGGCAGATAGCCGTTGAGCTGGCGAGCCGCCGCCTCTCTGATGAAAGGCAACAGGCGGCCGCTGCTCATCACGCCGCCGCCGAACACGATGCGCTCGCAGGAGAGCATGAGGGCGAGGGTGGCGGCGAGCTGCCCGAGGTAGCCGCCCGTGATTTCGAGGCCCGGATGCCCCTGCGGCCAGGACTCGACGGAATTTTTCCAGCGCGCGACCAGCGCCGGACCGCTGGCGAGCCCTTCGAGGCAGTCCGCGTGGAACGGGCAGGTGCCGCCAAAATCGACATCGCGCGCATCGCGCCGCACCAGGATGTGACCCATCTCAGGGTGCAGCATGCCTTTCATCGATCGACCATCGATCACCAGCCCGCCGCCGATGCCGGTGCCGACCGTTACATAGGCGAGCGAGCCTACGCCGAGGCCGGCACCCAAGCGTGCTTCCGCGAGTGCGGCCGCATTGACATCGGTATCGATGACGATCGGGCAATCGAGGCACTCGAGCGGCTCTGTCAGGCTCACCCCCGACCAGCCGGGCTTCGGAGTCGCGAGGATCCGCCCCCAGTCGCGCGAGCGCGGATCGAGCTCCAGCGGGCCGAAAGCGGCGACACCGATGCCGGCCAGAGGCCGCCCTTCCGCGCGCAGCCGCTGAAAGAACGCGGTCACCGCGCCCAATGTCACCGCGGGAGTCGATGTCGGAATGTCGGCGCGGAAACTCGCGCCAAGCTCGGTAGGCCCGTAGCCGGCGGCGCACACGAATTTGGTGCCACCCGCCTCGATCGCACCATAGAGGGGCCGCGACACTCAGCGCAACCCGATACCCGCCGTTGCCCGCGAATGCAGGTAACTCACCGCGGCAAGATCCTGCACGATGTGCCCGAGAGACTTGTAGACGGTGATCTCCTCGGCCGACCTGCGGCCGGGCACGCGGCCGAGCAGCACCTCGCCGATCTCGGCCACGATATGGCTGTCGTCGATGAGCCCCGCCTCGCGGGCGAGCAGGAACTCGGACGCCGCCGCCATCGCCGAGCGGCGGCTGTCCACGATGTAGCGACTCGAGCGAACCAACGCGTGATCGATCTCGACCGGCCCCGCCCGGCTCGAGCCGACGGCATTCACATGTGTCCCGGGGCGCACCCACTCGCCAAGCAACACCGGCCTCTCCGACCCCGTCACCGTGCAGATGATGTCCGCGGCAGCTGCCGCCTCGCGTCCCGTTGCAACCGCTCTGACCGCAATGCCGACTTCGCGCCCCATCTGCTGCGCGAAGCGGGCGGCGCGCTCGGCCGAGCGCCCCCAGACCAGAATCTCCTCGAGCTGCCGCACCCGAGTGAGTGCCCGGATGTGCGAAGCCGCCTGCGCGCCACAACCGAAGAGAGCGAGCGTGCGTGCATCCGCCCGTGCGAGCACATCGGTGGCGACCGCCGATGCGGCCGCGGTGCGGATCTCCGTCACCTCACCCGCATCGGCGATGCAGGACAGCGCGCCATTCCCACGATCGAACAGTACCACGACGCCGCGATGCGCCGCGCGGCCCGGCCGTGCCGGATCGGCGAACACCGAGAGCACTTTGGCGCCAAACCCGTGCGGTGCGGCCAACGCGCCCGGCATGAGACCGAAGAACTTCGCGGGAGCGATCTCGAGGAGGCTGCGCAGCGGCTGCGGCTTGCCATCGGCGGTGAACTCGGCCATGGCGGCCCTCACCGCCCCGATGCAGCCGTCATAGTCGAGCAGAGCCCGCACCTCTTCCGGACCGTAGAAGGACACCGTCGTTGCCGAGGCGGCTCCGGTCAAACGCGCGTCGTCCACCCGTGCGTGTCCCGGGACTCGCCGCGCTGGATCGAGACCAGCCGCTCACGGAGCTTGCGCGTGTGGGGCCCAACCTCCCCGCTTCCCACGCGATGCTCCTGGCCGTGGTGAACGAGCGTCCCGACGCCCGCGAGCACGGCCGCCGTCCCGGAGAGCGTCGCTTCGCCACTACGCACCCACTCCAGCATCTCGGCGACATCGAAGACCCGCTCCTCGACCTGGTATCCCTCCTCCCGAGCGAGAGTCAGCACCGAGTCGCGAGTGACCCCGTGGAGGAATGTCGAATCGAGGCTGCGGGTGAGCACCCGCCCGTCGCGGAGCAGGAGGAAATTGGAGGCACCGGTCTCCTGCACCGCGCCGCCCGGGCAGAACAACACCTGGTCGACGTTATATTTGCGGTGCGCCTCGAGTGTGGGACCCAAGGCCGCGGCGTAGTTGCCGCCCGTCTTGACCATTCCGGTCTGGGTGGCGGTGCGCGCATGCACGTCCTCGATGTAGATGCGCAGCGGCTTCATGCCGCCGGCGAAGTAATCCCACACCGGACTCGCGAGCACGATGAGAGTCGCCTCCGTGGCCGCGGCACCGGCCGCGCCGATGTTGGGAGTGGTGCCGAAGAGCATCGGCCGCATGTATAGCGACCCCGGCGCCTCGGGAACCACCTCGCGATTGCGGTCGATCGTGAGGCGAATCATCTCTTCGAGCTGCCGCGCATCGGGCTCAGGCAGCACCAGCGCGCGCGCGCTCTGGCGCAGGCGCTCGATGTGCCGGTCCATGCGGAACACGTTGATGCTGCCATCGGCCCAGCGGTAGGCCTTGAAGCCCTCGAAGCAGGTGCTCGCGTAGTGCAGCACGTGGGCCGCCGGGTGCAGCTCGATCGGCTTGCAGGGCTGGGCCTCGAAGCGCCCCCACTGTCCCTGCTGAAAATGCGCCACGCTCATCGTGGGCGCCAGCACCGTTCCAAATGCCGGGCGCGGCGCTTGCGAAGTCTTCGGTATGCTGTTCATGGCGGCGAGTTTAAGCCCTGAGCGTCCGCCGCGCATCCCGAGCGGCCCGGAGATACGATAGCGATCATGAGTCGCTCGACGAGAATCCTGACCAGCCGCTCGGGACTTCGGGCCGAGATCAGCGAGAGCGGCTCGCTGCGCCGCCTCGACTGCGGCGCGACCAGCCTGAGCCTCTTCATCGGCAACGAAGTCGAGGGTGGCCCCACCAATCTCTTCCTGCGCCGCCGTTGCGCCACGCCCGAGTGGACGGCTCTGCTCGGCCCCTCGAGCCCCACTCGGTTTGCCACGCCGGACTCGGCCGCGAGGCTCATCGGGCGGGGCACTTGGCGGGGCATCGAGTACGCGATCTCACTCACGCTCGCGCAGGATGCGCCCGTGTGGTTCTGGCACGTGCAACTGATGAACGCGTCGCATGAAGCGCAGGAGCTCGATCTGACCTACGCCCAGGATCTCGCACTCGCCCCCTACGGGGCGGTACGGATGAATGAGTACTACGTCAGTCAGTACATCGATCACACGCCGCTTTCTCATGCGCAACGCGGGATCCTCGTCGCCTCCCGACAGAACCAGTCGGCCGACGGGCGCAACCCCTGGTCCCTGATCGGATCGCTGCGCCAGGGCACCTCCTTCGCCACCGACGCGCTCGATTTCCATGGGCTCGCGGGCCGCACGGGCGAGCCGCCGACGGGCATCCTCGGCGAGCTTCCCGACCGCAGGCTGCAGCACGAGCACTCGATGGTGGTGCTGCGCGATGCGGCGCTGCGGCTCGGCCGTGGGGAGAGCGGCGCTGCCGGGTTCTTCGGCGGCATGCTCGCCGATCATCCCGGTGCCACCACGGACGCCGACCTGTCGTCTTTGGCGCGGATGCTCACGTTGCCGGAGGCTTCGCCGGCTATCGCCACCGGCGAACCGGCCCCGCCCGTCACCGACTCGCCCGCCGGCACGCTGTTCGCATCGAGCCGGCCTCTGCCGGCGATCGATCTCGATGCCAACACGCTGCGGCAGCTCTTCCCGCCTCCCTGGCGGCACGAGGAGCGCGGCGAGCGCGGCGAGCGGCTGTCGTTCTTTCACGGCTGCGATCGGCACGTCGCGCTGCGGGCGAAGGAGCTGCGGGTACTGCGCCCCCACGGCCAACTGCTGCGCACCGGACGGCATCTGACTCCGGATGAGAGCGCTCTGGTCTCCACCGTATGGATGGGCGGGGTCTTTCATTCGATGTTGGCGCAGGGTCATGTCAGTATCAACCGCTTCCTCTCCGCGAGCCACACCTACCTCGCCCTTTTTCGCTCGCACGGACTTCGTGTGTTTGCGAAGCTCGCAGGCGAATGGCATCTTCTTGGCGTACCTTCCGCTTTCGAGATGGCGCCCGAGAGCTGCCGCTGGATCTATCGCTACGCGCAGGGCGAAATTCAGCTGCAGGCCGCGGCCCGAAGCGCACCGCACGCCCTCACACTCGAGATCGAGGCGACCGCGGGAGCGGCAACGGCGTTCCTCCTTTGCCATCACATCGCGTTGAGTGGCGATGACGGCAGCGCTCCCGGGCCGCTCGACTGGCGGCGCGAGGGCGAGACGCTCATCGTGACACCCCCGCCGGGATCGGACGTCGGACGCCGCTTCCCGTGCGGAGACTTTCGCATCACGGTCGCCGCGGGAACACCCCTCGAGCGCATCGGGGGAGATGAGCTGCTCTTCCTCGACGGCCGCTCGCGCGAAGAGCCCTATCTCTGCATCGAGACGGCGCCTGTCTGCAAGACGGCCGTGAGCATCCGCGGCGGACTCATCGCGGAGGAGACTCAGAAGCCCTGCCGCCTCGCACCGGACGAGTCGCTGTTGCCGCAGCTCACTCTCGAAGCGGTGGCTTCGGGGCGCGGCGGCCCAGCCCTGGAGCAGGCCCTGGAGCAGGCAAGGGGCCTCGCCGACATGCTGCCGTGGTACGCGCAGAATGCGCTCGTTCACTATCTCTCCCCCCGCGGCCTCGAGCAGTACTCGGGCGGTGGCTGGGGCACGCGCGATGTTTGTCAGGGACCTGTCGAGATGTTGCTCGCGCTCGGACGGACCGAGGCGCTGCGGGACGTACTGCTTCGGATCATGGCGGCCCAAAATCCGGATGGCGACTGGCCGCAGTGGTTCATGTTCTTCGAGCGCGAGCGCGGCATCCGCGCCGGCGACTCGCACGGTGACATCGTCTTCTGGCCGCTCGTCGCCTTGAGCCAGTACCTCCTCTGCTGCGCCGACGCCGACATCCTCGAGGCACGGGTGCCGTTCTTCGATGCGAAGGGCTCTGAGGCGGGTGAGCGCGCGACGGTGTGGCAGCACGTCGAGCGCGCCTTGAGCCTCATCGACAGGCGACGCATCGCCGGCACGGCGCTCGCCGCTTACGGCCACGGCGATTGGAACGACTCGCTGCAGCCGGCCGATCCGGCCTTGCGCGCTCACATGTGCAGCGCATGGACGGTGACGCTTCACTTCCAGGCGCTGACGATGCTGGCGCGCGCGCTGCGCGGTCTCGGGCGCGCGGCCCAGGCGCAGCCACTCGAGAGCCAAGCGAGCGCCGTTCGCGCCGATTTCCAACGCCTGCTGCTTCCGGATGGCGTGCTCACGGGCTACGCGATTTTCGAGGATGGCGCGCAGATCCGCTTTCTCCTGCATCCTCGGGATGCGATGACCGGAGTCCGCTACAGCTCCCTCGCCATGATCCACGCCATCCTCGAGGACATGCTGACTCCCGAGCAGACTCGCAGACACCTTGACCTCATCGGTCAACACCTCACGGGACCCGACGGTGTACGCCTGTTCGACTCTCCGATGCCTTACCACGGCGGCCCGCAGCGCATCTTCCAACGCGCCGAGAGCGCGACCTTCTTCGGCCGTGAGATCGGTCTCATGTATATGCACGCGCACTTGCGCTATGCGCAGGCGCTGGCGCACGTCGGACTCGCGGACGAGTTCTTCCGCGCGCTCTGTCAGGCCGACCCCATCGGCATCCGCTCGATCGTTCCGGCCGCGACCCTCCGCCAGGCGAACTGCTACTACTCGAGCTCCGATGCCGCGTTCACCGATCGCTATCAGGCGCGCCGGGAATACGGGCGCGTCCGCGCCGGCACCATCCCGCTCGATGGCGGCTGGCGCGTCTATTCCAGCGGTGCCGGGATCGCCCTCGCTCTCATCCTCAGGCGCTTTCTCGGCTTCAGCTACGAGGCCGATGCGCTCTGCATCGATCCGGTGATGCCTAACTCGCTCGATGGAATGCGGGTGGCGCTGTCACTGCGCGGGTATGCGCTTGCGGTGACGTATCGGGTCGGCAAAGCCGGGTGCGGCGTGAGCAGGGTGGTGCTCAACGGGCGTAACCTCCCGCTCGCACATGCGGCGAATCTGCACCGCCCGGGCGCGGCCCGGATACCCCTGGGCATTGTGCTCGAGGACCTCGAGCGAAGCGGAAACACCCTCGCCATCGACCTCGGCTAAGCGTGGCGATATCATCGAGCCTCCCGCCGGCGCCAGCTCACCGTAGCTCCCAGTTCCCCTGCTGGTCATGACAGCCCCCAGGCAACTCCTCGGTCTCATCGCACTTGCCCTCTGTGCCTGCCACTCGGGCGATGACTCCTCGTCCCCGGCCGCCGCGCGCGTGCTCAGCGCTCCGGATGCCATCGCGACCTCGGCGACGCCGCCGCCGATGGCCGTGGCCCTCGCACCGCAGATCAAGGAGACCGATTTTTTACAATTTGACAAAACTCTCGCCGCCGACGCATTCGGCGGCCGCAAGCCCGAAACGCGCGGCGAGGTGCTGACGATCCGCTATCTGGTCGATGACTTCCGGCGCATGCACCTCACACCGGGCAATCGTGGCTACTGGCTGCAAAGCGTGCCCGTGGTCACGACCACACTCCTCAACACCGCAACGAAGCTCGAAGTCCGCGCCGGCAACGACGTGCGGAGTTTTGCCTACGGCACCGACATGGTGGCCTTCACGCAGGAGGCGCGACCCCTCACCGTCCTGCGAAGCTCCCCGATCGTATTCATGGGATACGGGATCGATGCGCCCAAGTGGCAGTGGAACGACTACCAGGGCGTGAACGTGAAGGGTAAGACGGTGATCGTACTCGTCAACGATCCGGGCTATGCCACCGCTGATCCGCAGCTCTTCGACGGCAAGTCGATGAGCTGGTACGGGCGCTGGGTCTACAAGTACCAGGAGGCGGCGCGCGAGGGAGCCGCGGCCTGCTTCATCGTCCATACGAGCGATGATGCGGCCGGCTACTCGTGGACGGTCGTCAGGAACAGCAACGGCGGGACGCTCGAGAGTCTGCCCGCGAGCGTCGCGCCGGGTCCGCGGCTCGCCGTCGCGGGCTGGCTGACACGCGATGCCGCGCAGCGCCTCTTCCGCTCGGCCGGCCTCGATTTCGACACTCTGGCCGCGCAGGCGGCGCAGCGTGGCTTCACGCCGGTGCCGCTCGCGGCAACGGCGTCCCTCCTCTTGCGCAGCGCCATCGGTCACGGCCGCTCCTACAACGTGCTCGCCCTGGTCAAGGGCAGCAAGCACCCCGACCAGGTGGTGATCTACAGCGCCCACTGGAATCATCTCGGTACGACGGTCGGCCCGAGGAGAACGAAGGAGATCTTCCACGGCGCCATCGACAACGGCAGCGGGCTCTCGGCGCTCCTTGAAATCGCCGATGCGTTCGCACACCAGAAGACCCCTCCCGAGCGCAGTGTCCTCTTTCTTCTCCCGACGCTCGAAGAGGCGGTGATGCTGGGGTCGCAGTACTATGTCGCCCACCCGGTGTTTCCGCTCGAGAAGACCGTCGCCGATCTCAACATCGACGCCTGGCCGATCCTCGGCCGCGCCCGTGACATGACGGTCATCGGGGCCGGGCAATCGCAGCTCGAGGATGACCTGAAGCAGGTGCTCTCGGTCCAGGGGCGGGTGCTGACTCCGGAGGCGACCCCGCAGTACGGATATTATTTCCGCTCCGATCATTTCAGCTTTGCCGAGGCAGGCGTGCCGGCGCTCATCGTGGGTCCGGGGCTCGATCTGATCGATGGGGGTCGGGCGGCGGGGCTCGCGGGTGCTGAGGATTACACGACGCATCGCTATCACACGACGAACGACGTGTTCGATCCCAACTGGGATTTGAGCGGCACGCTGGAAGACATCCAGACGCTCTATCTCCTCGGCCGCAGCCTCGCCGATGGAGACCAGTGGCCCGACTGGTACACCGACAGCGAGTTTCGCACGCGACGCGACGCCATGATGGCGAAAGCGCAAGCCGCGGGCCGGGGCGCCGCAGCGCGCGGCACCGGCCCTCGGGCCCGCGGAACGCCCTGACCCGGCGCCGCCCCTCACCCCGTGCTGCGCGCGGGCGCGATCTCGATGATCGTCTCCGCGGCCAAAGGCACCGTCTCGCGCACGAGGATCCGCGGTGCAGCATCGGCGCCGCGCGCGGCGCAGACCGCCGCCACATAATCCGGGCGCGGCTCGAGCTGCCACAGCCGCCAGTGCTGCGGCGAATCGCCGAGCTCGGGACGCATGTGCAACCTCAGCCCCTCATCGCCCGCAAGCTCGAAGCGAAACGCGTCGAGGGCGATGGCAAGACCCATTCCTCTCGCCTTGATGTAGGACTCCTTGAGCGTCCACAGCTCGAAAAAGCGGCAGTGCCGCGCGGCGGCAGGCAGCGAGAGCAACGCCGCCCTCTCCTCGGCGGCGAAATAGCGATCGAGTCCCTCGATGTCGTAGTCGCGCATGGTGAGGCTCTCGGCATCGACGCCGAGCGTGCGGCCCGAGGTCACCCCCAGCATCACCAGATCGGCCGAATGTGCGATGTTGAATTCGAGCGCGGGCTCGAGCCGCGGCGCCGAGATCTGCGGCCGTCCTCGAGGACCGGCCGAGAACACCCAGTCCTCCGGTCGCACCGCGTGGTAGCGCGAAAGCACGGTCCGCGCGAGCACGCGGGTGACGAGGTAGCGCCGCTGATCTCGCTCGAAGCGAAAGCGCGCCTGCTTCGCGCGCTCCTCGGCGCTGAGCAGCGCATCGTAACGAGGCCAGAGCGCAGTATCACGGATGTCGCTGATGTACGTGCACCAGAGGTCGATTCTGCCGCTGTCGGCGATGAGGTCCACGGCTAGGTGGCGATATCCTGCGCTCTTCCCTTCCACCGGCCGCCGCGTCCCGCAGCGTATTGGACGGCGGAGTGGACGGTCGCGCCGGCGTAGAAGAGCGCGACCCAGGGAAGTAGCAGCGCGTAACCGGCCGATACCCGATAGAACCGAAGCATCGGCAGATAACATACGCTCATCAGGACCCAAGCCGCCGCGCCGAGCACCATCATCACCGGCACACGCGTCAGCAAGAGCAGCGGCGGGGCGAGATAGGTGGCGAGAAGCCCGAGGAGGGTCGCCGCGAGCAGCGTATAGGAATGACGCAGTTGGCTGAAGGCGGTCCGCGAGATCATGGCGCCGATCTCGGCAAAGGAGCCGTACACCCTGAGACTCCGTGTCGCACGCGCCAATCCCAGCCGGATGCGCCCGCCGCTCGATTTGATCGCCCGCGCGAGCGCGCAGTCGTCGATGATGCAGCCCCTGATCGCGCCCAGGCCCCCCGCGCGCGCGAGCGCCGGCGGGCGCACGAGCATGCAGCCGCCCGCGGCGCCCGCCACCGAAGATCGCGGCGAGGCGATCCACGCCGGCGGGTAGAGCTTCAGAAAAAAGAAGACGAACGCGGGAATGAGGCAGCGCTCCGCGAAGCTCGTGATCGAGAGCCGCACCATGAGCGAGATGAGATCGAGATGATCCGCTTCGGCGATGCGGATGAGTGTCCCGATCTCATCGGGGTTGTAAGCGATATCCGCATCCGTGAGCAGGAGAAAATCCGGATGCTGCGCGGCCGCGATCTCGATGCCCTGCGACATGGCCCAGAGCTTGCCCGTCCAACCCGGGGCGGGCGGCGCGCCGCGAAGCACCGTCAACCGCTCACCCGCGCCCGCCGTCTCGGCTGCCCTGCGCGCCACCTCGGCGGTCCCGTCCGTGCTGCCGTCATCGACCACGATCAGCTTTAGGGGCGCGGTCAATCTCTGCGCCAGGAGCGAGCTCACGGCCGTGCCGACACTCGCGGCTTCATCGCGCGCGGGCACGATGGCGATCACTCTCGGCGAGACCGCGACGTCCGAGGAAATCGAGCCGCCGCCCGGCGTGGCCGGGGGGCCCTCCGGCAGCGCCCCCGAGACTCGCCAGAAACCACCGCGAGCGAGCAGAAGATAGAGCCAGATGACGAGGGGAACTGCGCCCGCGGCATATGCGAAGGTCACGGCGTCAACCGACATCTGCGCCATGACCCCACACGGACATGCGGGCCGGCGCTTGAGGTCGATATAATCGGGTTGACCTGCTCGCCATGCTCTCTTCCTTCTTCAACACAAGGCTGCGGCCAAACGCCGCGGATCGCGTACTGATTGCCTCGAAACTCACGGGCGCGCCGCCGTTCAAGCATAGCCCAAGGCGCATCAGGCGCGCAGCGCTGGCGCTGATCGCCTCGGCGCCGCTTTGCCTCGGCTCGCACGGCGCGCTCGCGCAAGCGACGGCCGGGTCGCCGACGGCCGCCTCGACGCCGGTGCAGGCGCCGAAGGTCTACGGCCCGATTCCGGCGTCCAAACCGAAGCGGGCGAAGCCTCGCCGCAAGGTCAACTGGCTCAATCCCGCCAACTGGCCGGTGCTGCCGGTGCCGCTCATCGCGGTCGACCCCAACAACGGCACCACCGTCGGTATCATTCCGACCCGGCTGGTGCTCGATTCCCAGAGCGAAATCACCGAAATCATCGCGCCGGACATCCTGCACAACCCGTATTTCGGCTGGGGCGCGGACGCGCGGATTCTGGCCTTCCCTTCGAAGGATACGCAGTGGTCGATCGTGGGCGGCGGTCAGCAGCAGATCGAGAGCAACTTCGACGCCCTCTTTCAGACGGGGCTGCTGCGCGAGCGGCCCTTCTCCCTCACGCTCGAGGGGCTCTATAACCGCAGCGGCACGGCGCGCTTCTACGGCATCGGCAACAACTCGATCAGGATCAACCAGACCGTCTACATCGATCAGCAGATTGGCGTCAACGCGACCCTCGGCTGGAACATCACCCACACCTGGCAGCTCGCTTACACCTTCGCGGCGAAGAAGGTCAAGGTGCTCGGCACGACCCTGCCCGGCGTCCCGCCGATCACTTCCCGCTTCGGGGGAACGCTCGGCATCGGCACGACACACGAGCTCTTGAACCGCATCGCGCTCGCTTACGACACCCGCGACGACATCACCAGTCCCACTCGCGGTAAGGAGATCGTGCTCTACGGCGGGGTCGCGAGCCGCAACGTGCAGCTCGACGACTCGCTCTTCACCGAAGCCGGCGGGGACGCGAGGTTCTACTGGTCGCCGTGGCGAACGCTCGTGGTCGCCACCCACGTCGATCTGCGATATGAGCCCACCACTCACCACGTGCCCTTCTGGGCGCTGAGCAGCCTCGGCGGCGATCAGAGCTTCATCGGCGGCTCGCAGACACTGCGGGGCTACGGCACCTCGCGCTTCTACGACCGCGACTCTTTCGCCGCCAACATCGAGCTGCGTCAGAACGTGCTCGCTTTCAACGCGCTCGGCACGTATATCAACCTGCAGCTGGCACCGTTCTTCGACACCGGTCAGGTCTTCCACACCGCCGGCACCTTTCCGATCCGTCACCTGCACAACGTGTTCGGGGTGGGTCTTCGCGGCATCGCCGCGCCTTCGGTCGTAGGCTACGTCGATATCGGCGAGGGCCACGAGGGCATCGCGGTATTCACCGGCATAAACTATCCTTTCTGACCTTCCAAGTAGCCCTGTTGGCGAAACCAGCGCAGGGCGTCGGCGAAGGCCTCCGCCGGCGGACGCGAGCGGTAGCCGAGCTCGTGCGCGGCCTTCTCGCTCGAGAAGAACATGCGCTTGCGCGACATGCGCACGCCCTCCACGGTCACCCGAGTCGGATGGCCCGTGAGCCTCGCGTAGAGCTCCGACGCGTAGGCCACCGGCAGCACGGCCGCGTGCGGCAGACGGATGCGCGGCGGACTGCGGCCGACGAGGCGCGCGATGAGCGTCAGAATCTCCTTCAGGGTCATATCCTCGCCGCCGAGAATGTAACGCTCGCCGATGCGACCGCTGTGGAATGCCAGCAGGTGGCCTGCCGCGACATCATCGACATGCACGACGTTGAGCCCGGTGTCGACGTAAGCGGGCGTTCGGCCGCGCGCCGCATCGAGCACGATTTGTCCGGTGGGTGTCGGCTTAACGTCGCCCGGCCCGATGGGTGTCGATGGATTGACGATCACCACCGGCGCACCGGCCGCCGCCGCCTGGCGAGCCCGTTCCTCGGCCAGGAATTTCGAGCGCTTGTAGTGGCCGATCATGTCGGTGAGGGCGACCGGGGTGTCCTCGGTTCCCGGGCGCCCGTCGATCGGCAAGCCGACCGTGGCGACACTACTCGTGTAGATGATGCGCCGCACCCCGGCGCGGCGAGCCGCATCGAGCAGATTGCCGGTACCCTCGACGTTGGCGCGGTAGAGCTGCTGCGGCTCGGGCGCCCACAACCGATAGTCCGCGGCGGCGTGGAATACGGCCTCGCATCCCGCGAGCGCCCGATCGAGCGAAGCGGGGTCGGTGAGATCACCGACGACCTCCTCGACCGCAAGCGATGCCACGTTGCGGCGATCCGACCCGCTACGCACCAGGGCGTTGATCCGCCAGCCGCCCGCAAGCAGCGTCCTCGCCACCGCCGCACCGACGAAACCCGTCGCGCCCGTCACCAATGCCCTCATGAGCCCACCGCGGGCGCGGCTGAATCCGCCTCCTCGGTTCCCGCCACGAGCGCGCGCCGCGCGGGGCTGCCGGGAGCGAGCAGGGTCGCGAGCAGACGGCTCGCGATCCGGTAGCGCGCCGCCAAGCGGATCAGAGCCGCCACGTCGCCCGGCGCTCGCGCAACACCTCCGATCAGGCGCCCGATCTGCAACCGTCCACCGCCGCTTGCGGCGATCACGGTCGCCGGCAGCTCATCGGCCGCGGTATCGACGATGACGCGCAGCGCGATGAACGGCAGTCCGGCTTGGGCTGCGACCTGCGCGATGGCGGCGCTCTCCATGTCCACGGCGAGAGCGCTGGTGCGCCGCCACGCCGCGGCCTTTGCATCGGGGTGTCCGAGCGGGCGCTCGCTCGTCAGAAGACTGCCGCCAAAGACGATGCAGGAGGACGGTAGCGCCGCGCGCAGCCGCTCCCGCCACTGGCGGGCTGTCGGCAACCGCGCCGCGGGTTGCCCCGCGCCCATGACCGCGATTTCCTCCGGCAGCAGCACCGCGCCGCAGATCATCGTCGGATCCAGACCCCCAGCCATCCCATAGCTTGCGAGCGCGCCGGCGTCCGCCAGAACGAGCCGGCGCGCGGCCGACGCCGCCGCGGCCTGGCCGATGCCGCTCACCGCGAGCAGTGCGCCATCAGGGAGCCGGCGCAGCTCCGTTCCATGTCGGTCCGCGGGCCCGAGAGTGCGCGCCTCGGCCGCGAGCGCCGAGACGATGCCGACGGGCTTCAAGACGCCTGAGACCCGGTGCAACGCCGATAGGCCGCGAGCGCCCAGAGCGGAAAGAAGGCGCAGTAGCCGTGGTACTTCAGATAGAACACCCGCGGGAAGCCTGGAGCGGTGAAGGTCGGATGCGTCCACAGTCCGCCGCTTTCCTGGATGCGCAGCAAATACTCGATCCCGCGCTTCGCGGCGCCCGAGCCGCTCTCGCCGGCAGAGATGAGCGCCAGCACCGCCCACGCGGTCTGATATGGCGTGCTGTCGAAAGCGTGGCTCGGATGTCGCTCGAGATCGTAGCTGTCGTTGCTCTCGCCCCAGCCGCCATCGCCGTTCTGACGCGAGAGGAGCCACGCCACGGCGCGTCGCACCGCCGGATCCTCGGGCGCAATGCCGGCAAGCTCGAGCGCCATGAGCACCGACCAGGTGCCGTAGATGTAGTTGGAGCCCCAGCGGCCGAACCAGGCGCCGTCGGTCTCCTGCTCGCGCCGCAGGTACTCGATCGCGCGCTCGAGGACGCCGCCGTCCTTCGACCGGTGCGTGCGGGACAGCACCGCGATCACCCGCGCGGTCACATCGCTCGTCGGCGGATCGAGCAGCGCGTCATGGTCGGCGAAGGGGATGTAGTTGAGGTTGTAATGCGTGTTGTCGGCGTCGAAAGCCGCGAATCCGCCGTTCTCGCTCTGCATGCCGACCAGCCAGTCGAGCGCGCGATCGATCGAATGGGCGTAGCGCTCCGGTAGATGCGCCTGGTGCATCGCCCAGGCGACCACCGCCGTATCATCGAGGTCGGGATAGTGCGCGTTGCCGAACTGGAAGGGCCAGCCGCCGCCTGCAACCCGCGGTCGGCACGCGCGCCAGTCCCCGACATCCTCCAACAGCTGTCTCGGCACGAACCAATCGAGCGCCCGGACCGAGGCGCGGAGCGCCTGGCTGTCACCCGTTTCCTGCAGGGCGAGAGCCGCCAGGGCCGTATCCCACACCGGCGAGACGCAGGGCTGGCAGTAGGCGCTGTCATCACCGACGACCAGCAGTTTGTCGATCGCCCGCCGGGCGGTGACCCGGCGCGGATCATCCGCGGGATAGTCGAACAGCACCATCATCTCGAGGGCATTCACCATCGCGGGAAAAATCGCGCCGAGGCCGTCCTCCCCGTTCAGACGCTCGAGCACCCAGGCCTCGGCGCGGTGCATCGCGGCTTTGCGCATGACCGAGGGAATCAGCGGATCGATACAGCGCGCCAGCCGATCCAAGGCGAAGAAAACCCGGGCGAGGAGCCGTCTGCGCCGCGGCAGTTGGAAGTAGTGACGCTCCTGCTCCGGAGGGTTGGTGAAGAGCTCCCGGATACGCACCCCGCGGGGGTTGCGCGCCACGGGCTTGACCGTACAGAGCACGAACAGCGGCACCATCACGGTGCGCGACCAGTAGGAGACCTTGTCGATGTGGAATGGGAACCACTTCGGCATCAACATGATCTCGACCGGGATATAGGGCACGGCCCGCCAGGGAATCTCACCGAAGAGCGCGAGCGCGATGCGCGTGAAGACGTTGACGTGGGCGGCTCCTCCCCGGGCCAGGATCGCCTCACGGGCGCGGCGCATGTGGGGCGCATCCGGGTCATCGCCGGCAAGCTTCAACGCGTAGTACACCTTCACGGTGCAACTGAGATCGAGCTCGCCGCCGAAATAAAGCGGCCAGCCGCCGTGGGTGGCTTGTCGATCGCGCAGGTACACCGCGAGCTTGCGCTCGAGCTCCGCATCGATCTCACCCAGATAGTGCATCATCAGGATGTATTCGGCGGGAATGGTGCAGTCGGCCTCGAGCTCGAACAGCCAGTGCCCGTCGGGCCGCTGCAATCCGATGAGCGCATCGCGCGCCGCCGCGATCGCCAGGCTGAGCTGCGAGGGAGCGGGCGAGCGCTCCCGGTGGAGCGGCACGGGCCTGCCCTCAGGCACGACCAGGGGCACTGACTTGCGCAGTGCCGCAGCCGCGGCGTCTCTCGCCTGCAACCCCTCGCTCACTGCAAAGATCCTCCGAGCCGCGTCGAGGCACCGAGCTCATCCGCGGCCACAGTCGGCACGCGCACCGCCACCGGCTTCACCGGCACCGGAACATCGGCGAGCGGCAGGCCCCGCGCGGCCCGCTCGAAGAGCTGTTTCAGCATACGGTCGTTGCGCACCGAGAGGGTGGTCAGGCTCCGGGTCATCATGACCGCTGAGCGGGAGACCTTCACCTGGGCGCCCGCCGTGAAACCGGGGTTGGTCTGGATCTTACGCAGCGTGAGCGCAGCGAGGCCGAGCGCCCACAGGCAGAAGAGGCGGATACCGGCCTCCTCGCCCGGTATGAGCAGCGTGAAGGAGAGCGCGTTACGCAGGTGCCGGTGTGCCACCCCGATGAGTTCGAGCATCCCGGCGTGAAAGCGCTCATCGCTGCGCTCCGGGGAAAGCTGCCCGAGATCGACCCCGTGGCGGCTGAACACCTCCTGCGGCAGCCAGCAGGCTCCTCGCCTGCGGTCCTCCCAGACATCCTTGAGAATGTTGGTCATCTGCAGACCCTGGCCGAAGGAGGGGGCGAGCTCGTAGAGCGCCGTGTAGTGGCGCATCACCGCCGGCGAGTAGGCGCAGAAGAGCTCCGTCAGCGTCTCACCGACGATTCCCGCCACGTAATAACAGTAGGAATCCATGTCGGTCGAGCGCGCGAGGCCCTTGAGACTCGCGGTGCGCTGGAACTGATGCATGCCGCGGCTCATCACTTCGATGCAGCGGCGAATGGCGGCACGCTGGCGCTCATCGAGACGGCCGACCACGCGGATCACCCGCTCCATGTTGGCGACGAGGTCGCGCTCCGCGGGCAGCGTGTGCTGCGAAAGCCGCGGCAGCAGCTCGCGCGCGAGTCCCGCCGCATTCTCCGTGCCCTTCACGACGGTGGTGAAGCGCTCGAGAAAGGCGTAGGTGTCGCGCGCCGCGAGCGCGGGCTCGTCCTCGATGGTGTCGGCGATGCGGCACAGCAGATACGCGCTCGTGACAGCGGTGCGAAGCGCCGCGGGAAGCTCCGGGATCGTCAGCGCGAAGGTGCGCGAGACGTGCGGTAGGATCTCGTCCTGGTAAGCCTCATCGGACATGCCGGAATCAGGTTCCATGAGCTCGCGTCTCCGCTCAATTGCGCCTGGCCAACAGCCAGTCCGTGACGCCGCGAAGCGCATCCCCGCGCTGGCCGAAAGGGGCAAGGGACTCCATCGCCTCGCCGTGCAGCCGGCGCACCTGCTCCTGCGAGGCGCTGACGCCGAGAATGGCCGGATAGGTGGGCTTGCCCCGCTCCCGATCGGCGCCTGCCGCCTTGCCGAGGGTCGCGGTGTCCGAGAGCACATCGAGCAGATCGTCCTGGATCTGAAACGCGAGTCCGATGGGGGCGGCAAAGCCCGCGAGCGCGCGCACCAGATGCGGCTCGAGCCCGGGGGCGCATGCCGCTCCCATCATGACGCTGACGCGGATTAGGGCGCCGGTCTTCATGGAATGCATCTCCTCGATCTGGCCGATGGCGAGCTTTCGGCCCTCGGCTTCGAGGTCTATGGCCTGACCGCCCGCCATGCCGAGGCTGCCGATGGCGTGCGCGAGCAGCTCCACCAGGTGCACGCGGATCGCCGGATCGCCCGGCAGGGCCGGATCGCGGACCAGCAGCTCGAACGCGAGGGACTGAAGCGCATCGCCGACGAGGAGCGCCGTCGCCTCATCGTAGGCCTTGTGGCACGTGGGCCGCCCGCGGCGCAGGTCATCGTCATCCATCGACGGCAGATCATCGTGCACGAGCGAGTAGACATGCACGAGCTCGAGCGCGCATGCGGCCGCCTCCACCCGCTCCTCCTCGAGTCCGAGCGCGCGCGCGGTGGCGAAGAGCAGGATCGGACGCGCCCGCTTGCCGCCGAGCACGCTGTAGCGCATGGCGGCGTGCAGGCGCTCCGGCGTCTGATCGGTGCGCGGCAGCCGCGATGCGAGCGCCGCCTCCATTCTCGCGCGCCAGGCCTCGAGTTGAGCGGCGAACGCGTCAGGCACGGCTGGCACGCCGGCTTTCATCCTGGCGGCTCGCACGCTTGATGTCGGCTACGGCAACCGCGGCCACGGGCGGCGGCGGCTGATCGTCGTAGAGGAACGGCAGCTCCGGTGCCATCGGGCCGCTCACCCGCGGGCCGCGCAGCGCCACCTTCAGCGCCTTCAACGGATGGGCGAAGGTGTCCTCCACGGCGGTGCCTTCGAAGCCGCAGTGCGCCATGCAGTTGTCGCACTTGCGGTTGCGGCCGACGCCGAAGCGCTCCCATTCGGTCTCCTCCATGAGCGAGCGGTAGGAGTCGGCATGGCCCTCGTCCGTGAGCAGATAGCACGGCCGCTGCCAACCGAAGATGTTGTAGGTCGGATTGCTCCACGGTGTGCACTGATAGGTTTGATTTCCAGCGAGAAAGTCGAGGAAGAGCGAGGACTGGTTGAACGGCCAGCGCGCACCGCGCTCGCGGCCGCGGTTGAAGATCTCGCGAAAGAGCTGCTTGCTCGCGCCGCGGCCGAGGAACACGTCCTGACGCGGGGCGTGCTGATAGCTGTAGCCGGGCGAGACGGTGATCCCCTCGACCCCGAGCGCCTGGGCCATGTCGAAGAAGTCGGCCACCTCGTCCGGCTTCTCGTTCTGAAACAGGGTGCAGTTGACGGTGCAGCGGAAGCCCCTGGAGCGCGCGAGCTTGATGGCCGCCACCGCCTTGTCGAACACCCCTTCCTGACACACCGACTCGTCGTGCCGCTCGCGGTTGCCGTCGAGGTGAACGGAAAAAGTGAGATAGGGCGAGGGCTGGTACTCGTCGATGTGCTTGGCGAGCAGGATGGCGTTGGTGCAGAGATAGACGAAGCGCTGGCGCGCCACGATGCCGGCGATGATCTGCGGCATCTCCTTGTGGATGAGCGGCTCGCCGCCCGGGATGGACACCATCGGGGCACCGCACTCATCGACGGCGCGCAGCGCATCCTCGAGCGAGACCCGCTTCTGCAGGATCTCCTTCGGATAATCGATCTTGCCGCAGCCCGCACAGGCGAGATTGCACTGGAACAGAGGCTCCAGCATGAGCACCAGCGGGTAGCGCTTCTCACCGCGGAGCTTCTTCTCCAGGATGTAGCGAGCGACGCGGTACTTTTGAATCAGTGGAATACCCAAAATCCAGCTCCTGTGTTGTGTGCCGACCGACTCGGCGGGCGGCATCCGACCCCATCAGTCAGATCGGGCTCGGCTCAAGTTTTCAGCAATGTCCGCGTGCTGCGACTGCAAAGCATGCACCGTGGGACGGTGATCCCTCCAAATCCGTTCCCACTCCATCGTGAACCAGGGGGTGAAGCGCTGCGCTCCCGCTCCCTGCATCTCGGCGGCGAGTCCCTCCGGGCTCACCCAACGCCAGTCCGCGATCTCGTTGTGATCGATGCGCACCCGGCCGGCGCTTCGCCCGATGAAGACCGAGCACAGCTCGTGCTCCGCCCCGATATTGTCGAACTGCGCCTGGTAGCGGAACTTGAACAGGAAATGCAACGGACACCTTAATCCGAGCTCCTCGTGCAAGCGCCGGTGGATGGCCGACTCCATGCTCTCGGCCCGACGTGGATGACTACAGCAACTGTTCGACCAGTAATGCGGCCACAGGCGCTTGGAGGCCGAGCGGCGCTGCAGCAGCAGCTCGCCGCTCTCGTTGAAGATGAGCAGCGAGAACGCACGATGCAGGACACCCCACCCTTCGTGGCAGCGCGCCTTACTCATATGGCCCAGCTCCCGGTCCGTCTCATCCACCAGGATGAGCGATTCGGCCTCGCTCGAACTGTCGCTGGCAGCCCACAGTCCCGCTTGCGAGGGGTCTGCGGCGCTCATGCGGGCACCCCCGGCCGGCGAGCAAACGTGTACCATGTGCGGAATTCATGGACTTGAAACCATTCGACGTCTTCGTTCATTGCAATCCGCGGTGTAGGCATTCCCTCGTCCATGATAACCGGCTCCACGGTCGCTGTAACTGCCCAGGCAGTCATAATCTTGCTCGGCACGATGATGGCCGCGGCGGCGCTGGGCTATGCCGGCCTAGCCTGGGCCGCCGTGCGGCTTCGCCGCAACGGTGGCAGCGAGCGCGGCTGCGGCAAGGGCGGCGAATCGCATTCGCAGCGGCCGGTCACCGTGCTCAAGCCGCTCTGCGGCGTGGAGCCTGGGCTTGACCATTCGCTGCGCTCTTTCTGCGAGCAGAGCTATGCCGGTGTGGTGCAGATCGTCTTCGGCGTCCAGCATCCGGCGGATCCCGCCCTCGCGGTGCTCGAGGGACTGAAGCGCGACTATCCGCGGCTCGATCTCACGGTGCTCGTCGATTCGACCCGCCACGGCGCGAGCGCGAAAGTCAGCAACCTCATCAACATGATGCGCGCCGCCCGACATGACTGGCTGGTGCTGGCCGACAGCGATGTGCGGGTGCCGCCGGGATACCTTGCCGCGGTCACCGCGCCGCTCGCCGACCCGCGGGTCGGTATCGTCACCTGTCCGTACGGCGGGGTTCCCCGCTCCGGCCTGTGGTCGCTCCTCGGAGCGCTCTTCATCAACGAGTGGTTCATTCCCTCGGTGCGGGTGGCGGCGCTCTTCGGCTCCCGCGCCTTCGCCTTCGGCGCCACCATCGCGCTGCGGCGCGACACGCTCGATGCGATCGGCGGCTTCCCGGCCATCGCCGATCAGCTCGCGGACGACTACCGGCTCGGTGAGCTGACACGGCGCCGTGGCTTGCGCACGGTATTGTCGGAGGTCGTGGTCGAGACCTCGGTCCATGAGCCGACATTGAGGCAGCTCACGCAGCATGGGCTGCGGTGGCTGCGCACCATCCGGGTGGTGCGTCCCGCGGGATACGCCCTTTCCGGGGTCACCTTCAGCCTGCCGGTGGCGGTGCTCGGTTGTGCGTTGGCGGGCGCGAGCGCCGTGACCCTCTCTCTTCTGGCGGGCACCCTCGTGCTGCGGCTGCTGTTACATTCCGAGGTTCAGGCGGCAGCCTCGCAGCGGGCGCCTCTTTGGGCAATTCCGCTCGCCGATGCGCTCGGGTTTGCGCTCTGGTGCGGGGGCTTCGCCACGCGCAAGGTGCAGTGGCGGCACGCCCGCTATCGGGTGGCGAGCGACGGTTCGGTTCAGGCGATTTCCTCCTGAGCACACGATCGACCCCCATTCATGCTGTATATGGAAAAGCTTCGAGGACCGATGTCATGATGAGAACGCTGTTCCTGCATCCTCCTTCATTCGACGGCTTCGACGGCGGCGCCGGGTCGCGCTACCAGGCCAAGCGCGAGATCCGCTCCTTCTGGTATCCCACCTGGCTCGCCCAGCCCGCGGCCCTGGTGCCAGGCAGTCGCCTGCTCGATGCGCCCGCCGACGGCACCCCCATGTCCGAGGTGCTGCCGCTCGCGAAAGCGTACGACCTGGTGGTCATGCATACGAGCTCGCCCTCCTTCCCCACCGACGCCAAGGTCGCGGAGTTGCTCAAGGAGGAAAACCCGCGCTTGAAGATCGGCATGGTGGGCGCCAAGGTCGCGGTTGACCCCGCGGGCTCACTCGGCGCCTCGTCTGCGATCGACTTCGTCGCGCGCGAGGAGTTCGACTACACCTGCAAGGAAGTGGCCGAGGGCCGGGAGCTCGCCACCATCCCCGGTCTCTCTTTCCGCCGCGCGGACGGCACCATCGAGCACAATCCCGCCCGACCGATGATCGAGCAGATGGATGACCTGCCCTGGGTCACGCCGGTGTACAAGCGCGACCTCACGGTCAAGAACTATTTCATCGGTTATCTGCAGCACCCGTACGTGTCCTTCTACACCGGACGCGGCTGCCGCTCGAAGTGCACCTTCTGCCTCTGGCCGCAGACGGTGGGCGGACACCGCTACCGCGTGCGCAGCGCCGCGAGCGTCGTCGAGGAAGTGCGCTGGATCAAGGAGAACCTGCCCGAGGTGAAGGAGATCTTCTTCGATGATGACACCTTCACCGACTTCCGCCCCCGGGCGGAGGAGATCGCGCGGGGCCTAGGCAAGCTCGGCGTGACCTGGTCCTGCAACGCCAAGGCGAACGTGCCCTACGACACCTTGAAGGTCATGAAGGACAACGGCCTGCGGCTGCTCCTCGTCGGCTACGAGTCGGGGAACGATCAGATCCTGCACAACATCAGGAAGGGCCTGCGGACCGACATCGCGCGCCGCTTCACCAGCGACTGCCGCAAGCTCGGCGTCGTCATCCATGGCACCTTCATTCTCGGCCTGCCGGGGGAGACCGCGGAGACCATCCGCGAGACCATTCAGTTCGCCGTCGACATCAATCCGCACACCATCCAGGTGTCCCTCGCCGCGCCCTATCCGGGCACGCAGCTCTACCAACAGGCGGTCGACAACGGCTGGATCACGGCCCACGACAACTTGAATCTCGTCAACGATCGCGGGGTGCAGCTCTCGCCCATCAGTTACCCGCATCTGCCGGCGACGGAGATCTATCATGCTGTGGAGACCTTCTACAAGAAGTTCTACTTCCGGCCGCGCAAGATCGCCGAGCTCACCGGCGAGATGCTGAGGAGCTGGGAGATGACCAAGCGGCGGCTGCGCGAGGGAGTGGAGTTCTTCCGCTTCCTGCACGCTCACGAGGCCTAAGCGCCCCTCGGGTCGAGTCGTTGAAGTTTCTCATCGTCACCGCCGATGACTTCGGGTTGAGTGAGGCGGTCAACCTCGGCGTCGAGCGGGCCGCGCGCGAGGGCATCCTGACCGCGGCGAGCCTGATGGTCGGTGCGCCCGCTGCCGCGGATGCCGCGCGGTGCGCGCGTGAGCTGCGGGATCTTTCGGTGGGGCTTCATCTGGTCCTCGCCGACGGCTGGTCGGTGTTACCACAACGCGAAATTCCCGCGCTCGTCGACTCCGACGGTCGCTTCGGCAACAACATGGTGCGCGATGGCGTGCGCTTCTTCGCGCTGCCGGCCGTGCGCCGTCAGCTCGAGGCGGAGATCCGCGCCCAGTTTCGCGCATTTGCCGCGACCGGACTGCAGTTGGATCACGTGAACGCTCACAAGCACTTTCACCTCCATCCGACGCTTCTCGAAATGCTGGTGCGGATCGGGGGCGAGTTCGGCATGACGGCGGTGAGGCTGCCACGGGAGCCTGCGTGGGCGGCGCGGCGCACGGGCGGTGCGCTCGCCGGGCCCGCCGTCGCGGGGCTGCTCTCGCCATGGCTCGCCATCATGCGGCGGCGGTTGCGGGTAGCGCGCATCGCCCACAACGACTACGCCTTCGGCATCGCCGACAGCGGCTCGATGGATGAGCCGCGGCTGCTCGAGATTCTCGGCAGGCTCCCCGAAGGGGTCACGGAAATCTATCTGCACCCGGCCGTCGAGTCGGGCGCCGCCATCTCACCCGCGATGCGCGAGTATCGGCATGCGGATGAGCTCGCGGCGCTCACCAGCCCCAGGGTCCGCGCGGCAGTCTCGGCCTGCGGCGCCGCAACCGGCGGCTTTCGCCGCTTTTTGGCGACCCGCGGGCAAGAGCGGCGCGCCGCATGAGGCTCGCGGTACGCATCGCCCTCGCCGCGGGCCTCGCGCTGCTGATCGCGCTCATCCTGCGCGAGGGCAGCGCCATCCTCGTCCCGCTCGCGCGCGCCGGCCGGGTGCTGCTGTGGCTCGTGCCGCTGCACGCGCTGCCGATCTTCCTCGACTCGCTCGGCTGGCGGGCGCTCATCGCGCGTTGGCGCGAGAGCCACCAGGGAACGCTCTTCTGGATCGCTTGCATCCGCGAGGGCATCAACCGCCTGCTGCCCGCGGCCAATATCGGCGGCGAGCTCATCGGCATCCGTCTGCTCGCCGAGAGCGGCGTGGACGGCGTGGTCTCCGCGGCGAGCGTCACGACCGAAGTGGTGCTCACGGTCATCAGTCAGTATGTATTCGTCGCCCTCGGCGTGGTCTGCCTGCTCAGGCTCACGAATACGGTTCAGTTCGCCGACGACGTGCTCATCGGGCTCGCGGCGAGTCTGCCGCTCGTTGTTCTGCTCGTGGTGCTGGTGCGTTACGGCTCGGTGTTCGAGCGCCTGGAGCGGCTGGCGGTACGACTGCTCGGCGCACAGGCGCTGAGCTTCCTCAACGGCCAGTCCGCCCAGCTCGACACCGCCATCCGCGAGCTCTGCGCGGACCGGCCACGCATCCTGACGACGATTGCCTGGCAGGTGACTGGCATGGTCTCCGGCTCGCTCGAGACGTGGTTCGCGCTGCGCTGGCTCGGCCATCCGGTGCCCTTCGGTGCGGCGGTCGCGCTTGAGAGCCTCACCATGACGGTGCGCAACTTCGTCTTCCTGGTGCCGGCGGGCCTCGGCGTGCAGGAGGCGAGCCTGGTCGGGTTCGGGGCGCTGCTCGGCGTCAATGGCGATCTCGCCCTGGCGCTGTCGCTGGCCAAGCGCATGCGGGAAATCCTCTTCGGCGTTCCCGCGCTGCTGTCCTGGTATTGGGTGGAAGGACGGAGGGAGTTACAACATGTCCGTGGTTCCGGCAAATATTGAGTCGGAAAATCTCGCGCTCGGATCGAGCGAGCCTCGGCGGCTGCGAAGCCTGCCCTTCTGGCAGGAGGCGGTCTCGACCGAAAACGTGACTTCCAACACCGTGGCCGCCGCCGCGGCGCTCGAGTCCGACCCCCTGGTCCGCAAGGCGATCGAGCTGCAGGGTTTCGAGGAGATGCGACACGCGCGGCTCGAGCGGCCGCGCCTCATTCCGGGCTTTGCCCGCGCGCTCTTCCCGCTCAGCCGTTTGCTCGGGCGCTGAGGCTCGCGCAGGCACATCGCAAGGTCCGCCGTGACTGCAGACAGTCCGCCGCCGAGCGGGCTCGCCGCCACCTGGCAGCTCCTGCTCGGCATGGGGATTCTCATGCTGGGAGCGGGCCTTCAGGGCACCGAGATCAGCCTGCGGGCGACGCTCGAGGGATTTCCCGCGCCGCTGACCGGCGCGATCATGTCGTGTTACTACCTCGGCTACATGGCGGGGACCGCGGCCGCGCCGCGGCTCGTGCGCCGGGTCGGCCACATCCGGGTATTCGCCGCCATGGCGGCGCTCGCCTCTGCGTCCATCCTGGTGCAGGGCATGTTCGTGCATCCGCTGCCCTGGGCGCTGCTGCGCCTCGGCTCCGGATTCTGCTTCGCCGGCATCTATGTCGTCGCCGAGAGCTGGCTCAATGACCGTGCGAGCCGCACGACCCGCGGCGGCCTGCTCGCCGTCTACATGGCGGTGCTCTACATCGGGCTCGGCAGCTCGCAGTTTCTCCTCATCCCGACCGGTCCGCTGACCAACACGCCCTTTATGCTGGTGGCGGTGTTGATCTCCCTTGCCATCGTGCCGATCGTGATCGCGGCGCAGCGCGCGCCCGAGATCGAGCTGCCCCGCAAGGTGCGCTACCGCGAGCTCTATGGCAACTCGCCGCTCGGTGTGGTGGCGGTGACGGTCTCGGGCATGGTCTCCTCCAACGTCTTCTCCATGGGGCCGGTCTACGCGCGCTTGAGCGGGTTCGGCACGTCGGGGGTGGCGACCTTCATGGGGGTCAGCGTCCTCTCCGCGGTGATCACGCAGTATCCCGTGGGGCGGCTGTCGGATCGGATGGACCGTCGCACCGTGATCGCGGCTGTCTGCATTCTGGCGACGCTCTGCGCCGCGGCGCTCGCGGTCTTGCGCGATCTGCCGCATGCGGTGTTTCTCGCGCTGACGGGGGTTTTCAGCGGCCTCGCGCTCACGCTCTATTCGCTGGCGGTCTCGCACGTGAACGACCATCTCGAGCCGGCGCAGATGGTCGCAGCGAGCAGCGCACTCTTGAGACTCAACGGCTGCGGCGCCGCCGTGAGCCCGGTGCTGGTCGGCACGCTCATCGCCGGGTTCGGCCCGTCCGCCTACTTCGCGGCGCTCGCCGGGCTCACGGGTCTCCTCACGTTCCATGATCTTTGGCGCAAGATGCGCAGGCGCCCGGTACCGCGGGAGCGCAAACGCCCGTTCGTAGCGGGGCAGCCGCAGGCCGCGCCGGGGCAGATCAGGTCAGATCAAAGGGATGTCGCAGCAGGATCGTCTGCTCACGATCGGGTCCGGTCGAGATGACATCGACCGGGACCTGCACCAGCGCCTGCAGGTGCTCGAGGTACTTGCGCGCATTGACCGGCAGCGCCGCGTAATCCGTGAGGCCGACGGTCGACTCCCGCCAGCCGGGAAGCTCCTCGTAAACCGGCTCGAGGCCCGCGTACCCTTCGATGCTGAGCGGCGGCTCGGCCATCACCTGACCGCCGGCACGATAGCCGATGCATACCCGGATGGTGTCGAGCCCATCGAGCACGTCGAGCTTGGTGATACAAAGCCCGGAGACGCTCGAGTGGACGATGGAGCGCCTGAGGGCCACGGAATCGAACCAGCCGCAGCGCCGTCGGCGGCCGGTGACCGAGCCGAACTCGTGCCCGACCCGCGAGAGATGCTCGCCATAACCGTCGAAGAGCTCGGTCGGGAAGGGACCGGCCCCCACCCGGGTGGTGTAGGCCTTGACGATACCGAGCACGTAATCGAATACGCGCGGTCCGAGACCCGTACCCGTCCCGGCAAACCCGGCGGTGGTGTTGGATGAGGTGACGAAGGGATAGGTGCCGAGGTCGACGTCGAGCATCGCGCCCTGAGCGCCTTCGAAGAGCACATTGGCGCCCGCGCGTCGCAGCGCGTGTAGCGCCAGGGTCACGTCCGTCACGAGTGGCGCAACCGTCTCGCCGAGGGCGAGCAGCTCATCGAGCGTCTTCTGGAAGTCGACCGGCGACTGACGGAAGTAGTGCTGCAGCACGAAGTTGTGGAAATCCAGCACCTCGCCGAGCTTGGCCGCGAAGCGATCCCGCTGGAACAAATCGGCGAGCCTGACCGCGCGCCGCGCCACCTTGTCCTCGTAGGCCGGCCCGATGCCGCGGCCCGTGGTGCCGATGGCATTGGGGCCGCGCGCCTGCTCGCGCGCCTTGTCCAACAGGATGTGCGAGGGCAGGATCAGCGGACAGTACGGCGAGATGCGCAGCCGCTCGAACACGGGCACCCCCTGATCCATGAGCGAGCGGCTCTCGGCGAGCAGCGCCTGCAGCGACAGCACGACACCGTTGCCGATGAAGCAGCGCACGTCATCGCGAAGAATTCCCGAGGGGATCAGGGAGAGGATGGTCTTGCGGCCGCCGATGACCAGGGTGTGTCCGGCGTTGTGTCCGCCCTGAAAGCGGGCCACCGCCGCAGCACGCTTCGTCAGGAGGTCGACGACCTTGCCCTTGCCCTCATCGCCCCATTGGGTGCCGATGACGACTACGAATTTACCCAAGAAATCTGCGCTCCGGGACGTCTTCTAGGCCGTCCGCGATTCTAGGTAGGCATCGAGGGAGGCACAAGGAATATCGGGCTGCGGTGCCTCGAGGATCTGCACTCCGGCGGTACGCGCGAGAGCGCGGATCTCGACCTCGGGCAGCTCCACGGTGAGCTCGAGCGAGCCGTCCTCGCCCGCACGCTCCTCGCGCACCGCCTTCGCCGCGTAGAGTCGCGATCGCAGCGCGCCGGCACTCGCCGGCAGTCGTACCCGCGCGCGGCGCGCGAACCGCGCCAGCCGCTCCGCCACGGCGCTCGTCAGCAGCTCGAGGCCGACGCGCTTCTCGGCCGAGATCCACACGGCCGACGGCATGCCAACCTGGTCGCGCTCGATGGCCGCGGGCCGTTGCAGGCGATCGATCTTGTTGTAGATGATGATCTGCGGAATGGAGTCGGCGCCGATCTCCGCCAGTACCTCGTTCACCTGCGCGATGTGCTCATTGCGCCGCGGATCGCTGGCGTCGATGACGTGCAGGAGCAATGTTGCCTCGCGCGCTTCGGTCAGGGTCGATTGGAACGCAGCCACCAACTCGTGCGGCAGCTCGCGGATAAAGCCTACCGTATCGGCGGCGACGACCGCGGTGCCGCCCGGCAGTGTGATGCGGCGCACCGTCGGATCGAGGGTCGCAAAGAGCTGATCGGCAACATAGGCGTCGGCGCCCGTCAGCGCGCGAAAGAGAGTCGATTTGCCGGCGTTGGTGTAGCCGACCAGCGCGAGCGAGGGCACCGGGATCTCCGCCCGCATCTGCCGTCCGGTCTCACGCTGCTGCTTGATCTTCTGCAGCCGCCGCGTGAGCACGCGCACCCGCTGCGCGATGAGCCGCCGGTCGGTCTCGAGCTGCGTCTCGCCCGGTCCGCGCATACCGATACCGCCCTTCTGGCGCTCGAGGTGGCTCCAACCCCGCACCAGGCGGCTACCGATGTGCTTCAACTGCGCCAGCTCGACTTCCAGCTTGCCTTCGAAGCTGCGCGCGCGCTGGGCGAAGATGTCGAGAATGAGGCCGTTGCGATCGAGCACGCGCCGGCCGGTGAGCTTTTCGAGATTGCGCTCCTGACTCGGTGAGAGCGCATGGTCTACCAGGATCACTTCCGCGCCACCGGCTTCCGCGCTCTGCTTCAGCTCCTCGGCCTTGCCGCTGCCCACGAAATAGCGCGGGTCCGGGCGCGCGCGCCGTCCGGTGACCGTGGCGACGGGCTCAGCGCCCGCCGAGACCGCAAGCTGGGTGAACTCCTCGAGATCCTCCGGATCGACCTGAGCGCCGAGACCGATGCGCACCAGGAGCGCGCGCTCACCGGAACGTGGGCGCTCGAACACTCGGCTCCTCCTTGCGGCGCATCACTCGGCGGGAGACTCCGCGGTGACTGCACCTTCCTCGGCCGTGAGGCGCACGTTGCGCGCTGGCACGACGGTGGAAATCGCGTGCTTGTAGACCATCTGGCTGACGCTATTCTTCAACAGCACCACGAACTGGTCGAACGAATCGATCTGACCCTGCAACTTGATGCCGTTGACGAGGTAGATGGATACGGGCACCCGTTCCTTGCGCAGGGCGTTCAGGAAGGGATCTTGGAGCGATTGGCCTTTGGCCATCGGGTTCTCCTTGTTGTCACGGCTTCTAGTTGTTTGTGGATATGAATCGCAAGCGAGCTTCCCCGCGCACGTCCAGCAAGCTCCGTGCCTCGCCGACGAGAGGGACCGATGGACTCAATCTTAACATGCGCGCCGAATCAAAGCCCAAGCTCCCTCAACTCCTGATGCAGGTCGCGATTCCACGACAGTTCGTCACAATCCGGGTCGAGCCAGCGCGGGGCGGCCTCCGCGCGCATCCAGGTCAGCTGGCGCTTCGCGAGCTGACGCGTGGCGGCGACGCCGCGCTCGATCGCCTCATCGAGGCCGTACTCGCCCTGAAGGTGCGCCCAGAGCTGCCGGTATCCGACCGCGCGCATCGAAGAATGGCGGGCGGTGAGATCCCCCCTGCGCTGCAGCGCCCTCACCTCCTCGAGAAAGCCGGCATCCATCATGGCGTTGAAGCGCCGGGCCAGGCGCTGATGCAACGCGGGGCGGCTGCGGGGCGCCAGTGCCCAGGCTCTGAGCGGCATGCTCGCGAGCGGGCTCACGGTCTCGCGTTGCAGCTCCGACAGCCGCCGTCCGGTCGCAAGACAGACTTCGAGAGCCCGTTGAATTCGCTGCCCGTCATTCGGATTGATGCGCACCGCAGCCGCCGGATCCAGCCGCGCGAGCTCCGCATGCAGCGCCGGCCAGCCGGCGCGCGCTGCGCGCTCGTCGATGTCGCGGCGCAGCTGCGCCGATGCCGGTGGCAAAGGCGCCAACCCTGAGAGCAGCGCGCGCAGGTAGAGCATGGTGCCGCCGACCAGCAGCGGTACGCGCCGGCGCGCGTGCACTGTGGCAATCGCCGCCCTCGCATCGGTCACGAACCGGCCCGCCGAGTAACTCTCCGTCGGATCGCAGATGTCGATCAGATGATGCGGCAGGCGCGCGCGCACCTCCCGAGCAGGCTTGGCGGTGCCGATGTCGAGGCCGCGATAGACGAGCGCGGAATCGACGCTGATGATCTCGATCGGCGCCGTCTCGGCCAGGTGGATGGCCCAGTCGCTCTTGCCGGCGCCGGTAGGGCCGCTGAGCAGGTAAACCGGAAGCTGTAGCCGGGCCATGCCTGGCGGCAGGCCTCGCGATGCGCCCATCATCGGCCGCGCAGAAACAGCTGGTCGAGCTCCCCCAGCGTGAGGCGGGTCCAGGTGGGGCGGCCGTGGTTGCACTGATTGGCGCGATCGGTGGTTTCCATCTGCCGCAGCAGCGCATCCATTTCGGGCAGAGTCAGGCGGCGACGGGCATGGATCGCGGTGCGACACGCGAGCGTCCCGAGAAACCGATCCGCCGCTGCATCCAAATGGTGCAGCCCGTCCTCGCGCGCGAGGTCCTCGATGACCGATCTGACGATATAGGTGACCCGCTCACCGCCAAGGAGCGCCGGGATCCGCCGCAGCGCGAGCGAGGCCGGCCCGACCGCATCGATCTCGAAGCCCGCCCGCTCCCAGGGAGCGGTGTCTTCGAGGACCGCATCGAGCTCGTGGGGCTTGACGGTCACGACCATCGGCTCGAGGAGAAGCTGCGAGGCCGCGGGTCCCGAGCCGCGATCGGCTTTGAGCTTCTCGTAGAGCACCCGCTCGTGTGCCGCGTGCATGTCGACCAGGATGAGGCCCTCCTCGCTTTGGGCGAGGATGTAGATTCCGTGAAGCTGCGCGAGCGCGACACCGAGCGGCGAGTCGCCGCAAGAGACAGGCTCACTCACCGCCTGAGTCAGTGCCCAGGGGTTGCGGCCGGGCTCGTACTCTCGTCCTGCGTGCAACGGCAGCGATCCGCTGAGAGCGCCTAAGTCCGATCGCGCCGAGCCCGGATCGAGCCAGGTCCGACCCGTCGCCGACCGGATCTGATGGGCGTCCGCCAACACCGCCTGCGCATTCGCAGCCGGCGTCGCAGCGCTCTCCGGCCGGGTCGCCGCGAGCGCACGCTCGATGGCGCGGAAGATGAACTCGTGAATCTGATGGCCATCGCGAAAACGCACTTCGAGCTTCGCCGGATGCGCGTTGACATCGACGAGCTGCGGGTCGAGTGCGAGATGGAGCACGTAGGCGGCATGCCTGCCGTGATAGAGCACGTCCCGATAGCCGAGCCGCACGGCGCTCGCGAGCAGCTTGTCGCGAACGCTCCGTCCGTTGACGAACCAGAACTGTTGATCCGGCTGCGCGCGCGAGGCGGTCGGCAAACCGACCCAGCCCGTGAGCGCGACCGGACCGGAGGAGTGCCTGACCGGAATGAGAGTTGGAATGAGGTCTTTTCCCAACACCTGCGAGAGGCGCTCCTCGCCCGCCGGTTCGCGGGTCGGGGCCGGCGCATCGAGCAGCACGCGCTCGCCGCTGCGCAGGCGGAATGACACCTCGGGACGGGAGAGCGCCAGGCGCTCGAGCAGGCGTGCGATGTGGCCGGTCTCGGTCGCGGCGCTGCGCACGAACTTGCGTCGCGCGGGGATGTTGAAGAAAAGATCCCGCACCTCGACCGTGGTGCCGGGCGGATGCGCGGCGGGTCGCACGGAGCTCACCGTGCCGGCATCGACGGCAATCTCGGCGCCGCGCTCGGCGCCCACCGGGCGCGAGATGAGGCGCAGATGGGACACCGAGCCGATCGAGGGCAGCGCCTCGCCGCGAAAGCCGAGGGTCGTGATCGCGGCGAGGTCATCGAGTGCGGCGATCTTGCTCGTCGCGTGGCGGCAGATCGCGACCGGGAGCTCTTCGGCAAAGATGCCGCAGCCGTCATCGCGCACACGCATGAGTGCGACGCCACCGCGCTCGATGTCGACCTCGATGCGGTGTGCGCCGGCATCCAGGCCGTTTTCGACGAGCTCCTTGATGACGGACGCCGGTCGCTCGATCACCTCGCCGGCGGCGATCTGATCGATGAGCTCGCTCGGGAGGATGCGAATCGGCATCCCGCGAGTTTATCGGCTTACGAGCGCGCCCAACGAGCTTTATCGGTTGCCGGCGACCAGGTGATCGAGCCCTTCCTGGCGCTCTTCGGCGAACAGCGTGCCCGCGGGCGGGTGCTGGCGGAAGTAGGCGCGCACCCCGCCGAAGATCGCATCGGCGATCTTCAGCTGATGGCTCGGGTTGCGGAGCCTGCGCTCCTCCCGCGGGTCGGAGATGTAATCGGTCTCGACGAGCATCGAGGGGATGTCGGGTGATTTCAGCACGACGAACGCGGCCTGCTGCACGTCGGCCTTGCGCACCGGAACCGAGCGATCGAGCGAGGCGAGCACCTGCTGCGCGGCCGTCATGCTCTCACCGATGGTGGCGGATTGGGAGAGATTGAGGAGGACGGAGGCGAGCGTGCTCGACTTGTCATCGAGCTGTATGCCGCCTTTGAGATCGGCATCGTTCTCGCGCTCGGCGAGCCAGCGCGCGGCCTCGCTCGAAGCGCCGCGCACCGAGAGGATGTATACCGAGGCGCCGTCGATCTGCCGGTCGGTCACGCAGTCGGCGTGAATGGAGACGAAGAGATCGGCCCGGGCGCGGCGCGCGATAAGCATGCGATCGCGAAGCGGAATGAAGATGTCGCTGTTACGTGTCAGGACGGCGCGCATGCCGCGCTGCTCATCGAGCCGATGCGCCAGCAGGCGCCCGATCGCAAGCGTCACGTTCTTTTCCTCGGTGCCGTCAGGGCCGATGGCACCGGGATCCTGCCCGCCATGTCCCGGATCGACCGCCACGATGATGTCGCGTCCGGAATCAACCGGTGCGTGCCGCGCGTGAATGGCTGTTGGGGCGGCATTGAAGGCGACAGTCGCGGCGCTCCCCACCGGTGGGTTGCCGAATGTCAGAATGAGTTGCGGACCGCGTACTCTGGAATAGGCCCAGTCGGCATGCACGCGCGCGGTGGCGCGCATCGCCAGCACCAGCCGCAACGCGCCATCAGGACGGGGACCCATGCGAATGCCGATCACCGCTCCCCGTGCGAACGGGAGCCGCAGGCCGGCCCGCGCGCGGGTCCGCGGCAGATCGATGACGGCGCGAAAGGGATGATCGAGGGTGAAGTATTTCTCCCCGGTCACCCGCGAGAGATTGAGCGTCACGCGCGCGCCGTCCCCGGAGATTGCGAGGTGCACGGCGTTGAGGCGCGCACCGGCCGGCGCGGCCACCGCCGGCATCGCCGTGCCGAGGCCGAGAAAAACGATCACCCCTAGCTGAAAGACCTTTCTTATCATGTACTTTGCAGCGCTACTTGACCCGTAATCTACGAGCCGCGCGGCAAAGTTTCAACTACTTCGAAATCGAGCCCCGCTGCAGCCGCTCGAGCCAGCTGCTCCCGGCGGCCGTTCCCGCGACGATCTCCGCTTGATGCGCATCCGGTCCCGCACTCAGGCCGAGCGTCAGATCGGGCGGCGGCAGCAGCCCCCCTGCCCGCTCCGGCCACTCGATGAGCCACAGGCTCCCGGGCCGCGCCCACTCCCGCAGGCCGAGGTGCTCGAGCTCCCCCGGAGCGCGCAGCCGGTAAAGATCGAGATGCACGAGCGTCAGTGCGTCTGCCTCATGCAGGCTCACCAGCGTATAGGTGGGGCTTCGCACCGGTGATGCGACACCGCAGGTGCGGACGAAGCCTTTCACGAGAGTCGTCTTGCCCGCACCGAGCTCGCCTGTGAGATAGAGGATGGCCGGTTGCTCGAGAGTGATCGGCCGCGCCTCCGCCAGGCGTGCACCGAGCGCTTCGGTGTCCTCGGCGGTCTCTAAAGATTGACGCAGTTGCGCAGCTCCCGCGCGACATCGCTGGCGAGGAGCCCGCGCTCGCCCGTGCGCGCCGCCGCATCGCCGGCCATCGCGTGCACCAGCACACCGACTCTCGCCGCGAGCCACTCATCGCGGCACTGCGCGAAAATGCCCGCAATGGTGCCGGTCAGCACATCGCCCATGCCGGCCGTCGCCATGCCGGGATTGCCTCGCTCGCAGAGCGCGGGCGTGCGTGCCGGGGCGCCGACGAGCGTGCCCGCGCCCTTGAGCACCACCGTCCCGTGATAGCGCCCGACCAGACGTTCGAGTGCGGCCAGCCGATCCTGTTGGATCTCGCGGGTCTCCGCGCCGAGGAGGCGCGCCGCCTCACCCGGGTGCGGTGTCAGGATCCAATTCCCGCGGGCGGGGCCGGCGGATTCGGCGATGATGTTGAGCGCGTCCGCATCGACCACGAGCGGCTTGCCCGTGCGCAGTACCGCATCGAGCGCGCTGCGCGCCCAGGGATTGCGCCCGAGTCCGGGACCGATCGCGATCACGTCGGCCCGCTCGGCGGGCTCGCTCAGCCCGGCTGCGTCCTCAAGCGGCAGACAGATGAGCTCCGGCCGTCCGGCTGAGATCGCCGGTACGTTCTCCGGCGCGATCGCCACCGTCACGAGGCCTGCGCCGACGCGCAGACACGCCTCGCCCGCCAGCCGGACGGCGCCCGGCATGCCCACCCCGCCGCCCACGATCAACACGCGTCCGAAATCCCCTTTGTTCGATGAGCGCCGTCGGCGTGGCAGGCACTGTCGGATCGCCGACTCGAGGATGCGCTCGATGCGAGGCGGAGGATCCCCTGCGGGGCCCGGAGCGATCTCGAGGTCATCGAAGAACACGGCGCCCGCGAACTCCGGCCCCTCCCCGATGAAAAGGCCCGTCTTCAGAGCGACGAAGGTGACCGTGCAGTCGGCGCGCACGGTCTCACCGAGGGGCACGCCGGTATCGCTCTCGAGACCGGAGGGAACGTCCAGCGCGAGCACCGGGCGACCGGAGCTGTTGATCTCGCGGATGACACGCGCGATCCCCTCGCGCGCGGCGCCGCGCAGCCCGGTGCCGAGCAGGGCATCGACGATGACTTCCCCCTCGGTCAGCCGCTCGGGCGCATAAGGCTGGGCCTGAATGCCGCTCGCGCGCAGATCCTCGTAGGCCTGACGCGCATCGCCGCGAAGCTCATCGGGCGAGACCGCGGCAAGGGTCGTAACCGTGAGGCCCGCCGCCTGCGCGAAGCGCGCGAGCACGTAACCATCGCCGCCGTTGTTGCCCCCGCCGCAGATGACGACGATCGTATGCGCGACCGGAAATCGCGTGCGCAGGTATCTCAGCGCGGCCTCGCCGGCGCGCTTCATGAGAGTGTAGCCGGGGATTCCGAGCGTCTCGATGGCGTAGGCATCGAGCGCCCGCACCTGGGCCGTGGAGTAGAGGCAGACCGGCAACGCCATCCGCCGATTATACTGGTGCGGGTGAGGAAGCCATGACCCAACCGCAGCGCCTCGATCCTGCAGCGGCCAAGCGCCAGCTCGCGGCGCGCGCCCGGGAGCTCGGCTTCGAGCGGCTGGGCGTCGCCCGAATCGACATTCCGGAGGACGAGCAACACCTGCTGCGCTGGCTCGATGCCGGCTTTCACGGGGAAATGGCCTATATGGGCCGCCACGGCCTCAAGCGAAGCCGTCCGCAGGAGCTCGCGCCCGGGACAGTCCGTGTGGTGAGCGTCAGGATGGACTACTGGCCGGCGGGCGCCTTCGATGCCGAGGCGGCGCTCGCCGAGCCCCAGATCGCCTACATCTCCCGCTACGCGCTCGGGCGCGACTACCACAAGGTACTGCGGGGCGCGCTTTCAAGGCTCGCGAAGCATCTCGCCGAGGACATCGGCCCCTTCGGCTATCGTGTTTGTGTCGACAGCGCGCCGGTGCTCGAGAAAGCGCTAGCCCGCGACGCCGGCCTCGGTTGGATCGGCAAGCACACCAACCTCATTTCCCGGGAGGCGGGCTCGTGGTTTTTCCTCGGCGAGATCCTCACCGACCTGCCGCTGCCGGAGGATGAGCCGGCGAGCGCGCATTGCGGCACCTGCACCGCCTGCCTCACCGCCTGTCCGACGGAAGCGATCGTGGCGCCGTATCGGCTCGATGCGCGCCGCTGCATCGCGTATCTCACCATCGAACATCACAGCGCCATCCCCGAGGAGTTGCGGCCGGCGATCGGCAACCGCATCTACGGCTGCGATGACTGCCAGCTCGTCTGTCCGTGGAACAAGTTCGCCCGCGCGGCCTCGCATCCGGACTTCAAGGTGCGTCACGGCCTCGATGCTGCGCGGCTCACCGAGCTTTTCGCGTGGACGGAGGCGCAGTTCGAGGAGCGCATGCGCGGCTCGGCGATCTACCGCATCGGCTACGAGAAGTTCTCGCGCAACATCGCCGTAGCGCTCGGCAACGCGCCGACATCCGAGGAGGTGGTTCAGGCCCTCGAGCGGCGACGCGAGGGTGCATCAGCGCTGGTGCGCGAGCACATCGAGTGGGCGCTCGCGCGGCACTGTCTCAGAGCGCGGCCTGCAGATTGTCGATGAGCCGGGCGCGCCCCAAACGCGCGGCGGTCAGCACGACGAAGTGCCGCGTGTTGGCATCCGGGCCGCCGAGATCATCGGCGCGGCGCACCGCGAAGTAATCGGGTCTGAAGCCCGCGCGCTCCAGCGTCTCGGCGCCGGTGCGCTCGATCGCCGTGAAATCGCGCTCACCGGCGCGCAGCCGCGCGACGGCCGCAAGCAGCGTCCGATGGATGAGCGGCGCCGTACGGCGCTCTTCTTCGGTGAGGTATTGATTGCGCGAGCTCATGGCGAGACCCTCGGGCTCGCGCACGGTGGGGGCCGCGACGATGGTGATGGGCAGACACAGATCGGCCACCATCCGCCGGATGATCGTGAGCTGCTGGAAGTCCTTCTCTCCAAACACCGCGACGTCGGGCTCCACGATGTGAAAGAGTTTCGCCACCACGGTAGCAACGCCCTCGAAGTGCCCGGGACGAAATTCGCCATCGAGGATGCTCGAGAGGCCGGGCACCTCGACGCGCGTCGCACGCTCCGAGCCGTTGGGGTACATCTCCCCGACATCGGGCATGAACATGAGATCGCAGCCGGCCTCGGCCAGCATGCGCGCATCCTGCGCCGGGGTACGCGGATAGTGCGCGAAATCCTCGTTGGGTCCGAACTGCATGGGATTGACGAAGATGCTGGCGACGAACCGCTCGCCCTGGCTGCGGGCGGCCTCGATGAGACTCACGTGTCCGGCATGCAGGTTCCCCATGGTGGGCACGAACGCGATGCGTAGTCCCTCGCGGCGCCAGCGGCGCACGTGCTCGCGCACCGCCGCAATCGTCGTGACGGTGTGCATGTGGGTCAGAAGCAATGCTCCGCCGCGGGATAGGCTCCGCTGCGCACGGCGTCGACATAGCGCTTCAACGCCTCGCGATTATCGCAGGCGCCCTGCATGAAGTTGCGGACGAAACGCGGCTTGCGACCGGTGGTGATGTCGAGGATGTCGTAAACGACGAGGATCTGTCCGTCGGTGTCGGGCCCGGCGCCGATGCCGATGACCGGCACGTGCAGCTCCTGGGTGATCGCCTTGCCGAGCGCCGCGGGGATGCATTCGAGGAGCACGATGTCAGCGCCCGCGGACTCGAGCCGCCTCGCCGTCTCGATCATCTGCGCCGCCGCGTCCTGCTCCCTCCCCTGTACGCGAAAGCCGCCAGTCTTGTGCACGGACTGCGGCCTCAAGCCCAAGTGCGCGCATACCGCGATGTCATGACCCGTGAGGAACTCGACGATGTCCGCCTGACTGCCGCCGCTTTCGAGCTTCACCATCTTGGCGCCGCCCTCCTGCATGAGGCGCACGGCATTCTCGAGCGCGCGCTCCTTCGAGGGATAGCTCATGAAGGGCATGTCGGCGATGAGGAACGGCCGATGCAGGCCGCGCGCCACCGCCCGGCAGTGGTACACGATGTCATCCATCGTGACCGGCACCGTCGTGTCGTGTCCCTGAATGACCATGCCCATCGAGTCGCCCACCAGCACGACATCGACGTCGGCCTCATCGAGCAGCACCGCGAAACTCGCGTCGTAGCAGGTGAGGCTCGCAATCTTCCTACCGTCCGCCTTCATGCTCGCGAGCGTCGTGAGCGTCACGGGCTGGCGGTTGGAGTCGCGGAGCTGCAGGTGGGTGTACATGGCGGTGTACTCGTTTATTGGAGGGGCGCCCTGCTGCGCATCGGATTGTAGTAGAGGCGCCCCCGCTTCATGCGCTGGATAGCTGCCAGCAACTCGTCATAATCCGACGGGTTGTTGATGGGATCGATCGCGGCGGCGTTGACGATGAGGAGCGGCGCCGCCTCGAACCCATGGAAAAAACGCGCATAGGCCTCGTTCAGGCGCACCAGATAGTCGCGCTCGATGTACTGCTCATAGCCGATGCCGCGCCGCGCGATGCGCTCGAACAGCACATCCACCGGGGCCTGCAGGTACACCACGAGATCGGGCTTCGGTGCCTGCACATCGAGCCTGGCGTAGATCTGCTCGTAAAGAGCGAACTCCGCATCATCGAGCGTCACCCGGGCAAACAGTCGATCCTTCTCCAACAGGTAATCCGCCACGCGCACCCGGGCGAAGAGGTCCTGCTGGTTGAGGGCTCCGAGCTGCTGGCAGCGCTGGAAGAGGAAATGGAGCTGTGCCGGCAGCGCGCCCGAGCGCGGGCTCTTGTAGAAGCGCTCGAGGAACGGGTTCTGCGAGGCATCCTCCAACACCGGCTGCGCCGAGAGGCTCTCGGCCAGGCGCCGGGCGAGGCTCGTCTTGCCGACCCCGATCGGTCCTTCCACCACGATGAACTGGTGCTCAACGCCGCTCATGCTCTCACGCGGTCTTCACGGAATCAGGTCTTCACGGAATCAGGACTCCCCGAGACGCTCGAGGCCCATCGGCGCAAGGCGCTCTCTGAGCTCGGCCACCCGGCCGAGCCCGGGCACATCGAGGTCCGGGGCGAGGTCGGCAAGAGGATACAGAACGAAGTTCCGCTCCACTATCCCGGGGTGGGGAATAGTGAGGCCCGACTCCTGCCGCCTCTCCCGGCCGAAGATGAGGAGATCCAGATCGATGATGCGCGGCCCCCAGCGCTCGCGCTCCGGGGGTCTGCCGAACTCCCGCTCGATGGCGAGCAGCTCCTCGAGCAAGGCTCGCGAGTCGAGCCGCGTCAGCACACCCGCCACGGCATTGACGAAATCCGGCTGCGGCAGGGGGCCAAAGGGCTTCGAGCCATAGAGGGGGGAGAGGCGCACCACGCGGGTGGAATTGACCGTTTTCAAGCGCTCGCACGCGCGGCGCACCTGGGACTTGGGATCCTGGAGATTGCTGCCGATTCCGATGTAGGCCGGCTGCCAGATCTCCATCGTCCGCCCGGTCACGAGGCGCGGGGACCGCGCCGGCCGCCGCGGCGCCGGCGGCCGGTTCGAGGGCGCTGTGCCCTCGGCCCCGTAGGTTGGGCGAGCGCATCGGCCATCTGTCCCTGCTCCTCATGCGTGGCCTCCTGGAGCTGAGTCCACCATTGCGCCATCTCCGGGGAGGCCAGACCGAGCTCCGCGCGCAGGAGCAGCAGGTCGTACGCCGCCCGAAATCGCGGGTGGGTGAGCAATCGCAGCGCGCGACGTCCCCTCGGATGCTCGAGGCGCGGCTGGAGCGAGAACATCTCGCTCAATCCCAGGGAGAAGCGCCGCGGAATGGCAAGATGGACCTGCGCCTGGCGGACCGCACACTCGCAGGCATCGGCGATGGCCGAGAGCTCGTGCCACCTCTCGGGCGGCATCGACTCGATGTTCTGCGCAATCGGCCCATAAAGAAGGAGCGCGAGCAGGAATGTCGGGGTGACCGCGCGCCCCGCGGAGGCGCGCGCATCGGTGTTGAGGAGACCCTTCATGAGGAGCTGCTCGACGAGCCCGCCGGAGTGCGCGCCGAGATACGCATCGACACTCGGCAGGAGCTGCGCCAGAAGCCCCCGCTGCCGCAGCACCTTGAGGCTCCGGGCGCCATGCCCGGTCAGAAAGAGCTTCAACATCTCATCGAAGAGCCGCGCCGGCGGCACGCCGGCAAGGAACTCTCGCAGCGGTCCGATGGGCTCAGCGGTGTCGGGGTCGATCTCGAACCCGAGCTTCGCCTCGAAGCGGGCCGCACGCAGCATACGCACCGGATCCTCGCGAAAACGCGTCTCCGGATCGCCGATCAGGCGCAGGCGCCGTGCGGCGATATCCTCCACCCCACCGACATAGTCCCAGATAGAGAAGTCCGCGATGTTGTAGTAGAGCGAGTTGGCGGTGAAATCGCGCCGCCAGACGTCCTCGTCGATCGTGCCGTAGAGGTTGTCCCGCAGGATGCGTCCGGTCTCATCGAACTTGCGCTCGGTATCGTCGCTTTCCTCGGGCGCCCGGCGGGCCTCTGGCCTCTCCAGTGTCTCATCGAGCTCGGGTGCCTCACCGTCCTCAGGATCGGCATCCGCGAGCGGCTCCTCGCCCTGGGACGGTGCGCTCGCCGCCCGGAAAGTCGCGACCTCGATGATCTCCTGGCCGAAAAAGACATGCGCGAGGCGAAACCGCCGGCCGACCAGCCGGCTATTGCGAAAGAGCCGCTTGACCTGCTCGGGCAGAGCGTCCGTTGCCACATCGAAGTCCTTAGGCTCCAAACCGAGCAACAGATCGCGCACGCAACCCCCGACCAGGAAGGCATGGAAGCCGCCGTCCTTCAGCCGGTAGAGCACGCGCAGCGCATTCGGCGAGATGTGGGCGCGGGAGATCGAGTGCTCCGCCCGCGGGATGATGCGGGGCTTGGCCGCGGGCGCCACCAGGCCGGTCTCAGGGGCATTCAATTCGTGGCTTTCGGCTTGGATCTCGGACACAGTCTCGCATTATACCGGGGCAGGCGCCGCTTTCCGGTGTCGGCTCAACTCATTACGCGGCCTTAGACATTCCAGCCGCTGTCGCCTAGGCTTACTCTTAACCATCCGGTGCGGACACAAGCAAATCTTTTGGGGGGTGATAAATGGCAGGTCCGACGAAACTCAGGCGCGACGCGGGGGTCATCGGACTTCTCTACGCGAGTCTCGGCAGCATCATCGGCTCGGGGTGGCTCTTCGGCGCACTGCATGCCGCGGTGCAGGCCGGCCCCTGGAGCGTCTTCTCCTGGATCATCGGCGCGGTCGCCACTCTGTTCGTTGCTCTCGTGTTCGCCGAGCTCTCGACCATGTTTCCGAACTCCGGCGCCCTGGTGCACATGACTCACGTGAGCCATGGCGACCTCGTCGGCAAGATCTGGAGCTGGATCCTCTTTCTCGCGTTCGTGACGGTGCCACCGGTGGAGGTGAGCGCCGTGCTCACCTACGCCAACAGCTACATACCCGGCCTGATCGATCCGCACAACGGGCTAATGACCGGCGTCGGCATGGCCTGGGCGGCGCTGCTGCTTGCCCTGGTCGTCGCGCTCAATTTTCTGGCGGTGCGCTGGGTTCTCGCCATCAACAGCGTGGCGACCTGGTGGAAGCTCGTCATTCCGATCGTGACCATCGGCATCCTGATGGCGTACTCGTATCATCCGTCCAACATGACGGCGCATGTCGCCAGCACGCCGAAAAGCGGCATCTTCACCGCCGTGGCCACGGCCGGCATCGTGTTCAGCTTTTTGGGATTCCAGCAGGCCATCGCCCTCGCGGGTGAGACGCGCAATCCCAGCCGCTACGTGCCCATTGCGGTGATCAGTTCCGTGCTGATCGGCATGCTGATCTACGTGGGTCTGCAGATCGCGTTCATCACGGCACTCAATCCGAGGGATATCAGCAACGGCTGGGGGCATCTGCACTTCACCGGCATGTTCGGCCCGCTCGCGGCCATTGCCGTCGCGGTGGGCGCTGTCTGGTGGGCCATAGTGCTCTATGTGGATGCCATCATCTCGCCGCTCGGAACCGCATTCATCTACGTCACCGGCAGCCCGCGCATCCTCATGGCAGCGGGTGAGATGGGCAACGCGCCGCGACACATGGTGCTGCTCAACCGCCATGGCGTGCCGTGGGCGGGACTCGTCGTCACCTACGTCGTCGGCGTGGTGTTCTTCTTCCCCTTCCCCTCCTGGCAGAAGCTGGTCTCGGCGGTCTCCCTCATCACGGTGCTCTCCTACAGCATCGGACCGGTCATTCTGCTCTACCTGCGCAAGGTGCTGCCGAACGCCGCGCGCCCGTTCCGGTTGCGGGCGGCCGGCATCATCGCGCCCATCGCATTCATCTCCTCCAACTGGATCATCTACTGGACGGGCTACGCGGTGGTCGAGTGGATGTTTGGCGCGGTGGCTGCCTACGTCGTGGTGTATCTGGCCTGGTATCTCGCGGTGCGTCGGCCCCTGCGGGAGCTCGGCGCTCGGGAGGCCTGGTGGGTAGCTCCCTATCTCGCCGGCTTGTGGGCGGTGAGCTACTTCGGTCCGACCGGCGCGATGGGGGGCAAAGGAGTCATCGGCTTCTTCACCGGCATGTGGATCCTCGCGGGATTCAGCCTCGTCATCCTCTGGCTCGCAGTGATGGCAGGACAGGACCCGAAGGCCGTGCAGGAATGCGCCGATCGCGTGAAGACCCTGGCGTCGAGCGGTGTCGAATCCGATCGCGAGGCGGCGCAGTTCGAGCCCGCTCCCTGAGCGGGGCCAGCCCTAGCTAGAGCGCGCTATGTGCTTGAATGCAAAGGACCGTTGCGGGTGAGGGATTCCCCCCTATAATACCGCGCTCCTGAAGCCGGCCCCGGCCACCGCTCCCTTCGTCTAGAGGCCCAGGACATAGCCCTCTCAAGGCTGTAACACCGGTTCGAATCCGGTAGGGAGCGCCAACAAATCAAAGAATTACGAATACGCGCGACATGGCTGTAGGGCCTTCGGGCAGTTTTCGGCCAGTTCCGGATAGGCCCTTTCTAACTCCTCGTGAATCGCGCGCAAGGGGCTCGATAATCGCCTACTGCGACCCCTATCCGCTGTTGGCGCTTCTCATGCCACGGTCAAACGGCGCGAGCGACTCGGAGGGATGCTCAGCTATCATCACTGTGAGGCCGCCTGCCTGTTCGACGGACCTTCGGCCGCGTTTCTGGACATTACGGGGTCGGTCGTCCGGACGAGCTTGCCGGTCACCTTCCCAGATCAGGAGTCGATCGGGACGAGCTCTATTCTCGCCGAGTGCCCGTGCGCCCGTGCAAGCTTGTCGTCACATGTCAGCATCGGCACGGCAAGTGCCTCAGCGAGAGCAACATAGGTTGCATCGTAGGCCGAAAGGGACGTGCGCAAACTCCATATGCGCGTGAGCAAAGGAAGGTGCGGATGGCGCTCGATGACCAGCTCAGCGAAGTCGCTCAGGGCGAGACCGCCCCTCGCCGGTGTAAGCTCTTTTGCGTGCACCAGCCGTCGCAAAACCTGCGCGACCTCGACATCAATGAGATACGGCGCATGGATACGCTCCTCCGGATCGAGCACGCGGGCAGCGACCCGCTCGGCCCTCGGCGTCTGCAGCACCAGCTCTATGGCCGCTGAGGCATCGAGCACGATCAACCGGAATCGCGCTCCTCGCGCAGCACCTGGGTCGGTGAGAGCTTGCCGCGATAGGGATCCCGTTGCCTCAGGCGCTCGGCCATCTCCTCGGGAGTCGGGTGCTCAGCGATCTTGCGCACCTCTCGCACCAGGAAATCCGAAAGCGAGAGGCCGGCCATCGCCGCACGCGCCTTCAGCCGCCGGTGTAGGGCATCCGGAACGTGTCGCAACTGAATCATTTTCACCATGTGCTAAAGTATATTTGCATGTGATACACATGTCCAGAGACACCGGTACTTGCTGGTTCAATGCGAACAATAAGGCGACCGCCGACGGCCCGCGCGAAGCGCTCGACAGTGCGCATGGACGGAGTGCGGCCCCCTCCTTCCAACCGGGCTACGACGCTCTGGGTCGTTCCCATGCGGGCGGCCACTTGGCTCTGAGACAAGCCTGCCCGGACCCGAGCAGCAATCAGGGCGTGGGCAACATCGTACTCCTCGACAAGATCCGAATACGCCCGCGCCGTCCGCTTGTCGGTGAGCAGTTCGCGTTTCAGCGTCTTGCAACGGCAACTGGGACAAATACCGAGGACCATACGCGACGCTGTCGATCGATGAGTACGCCGCGCTGACGCGCGCACAGCAGCGCTTCTACCGGTTCAAGTGCAGCGCGCCAGCCGCCCCGCTCGCGGGTTTCATCTATTTGATTGCCAACCCGAGCTTCACCTGGCTGAAAGGCGGCATTGAGCTGGTGATTCATACTGCCAGACGGAAGCTGGCGCAACCCGGCGTGTCCGTGCAGGCCCACGCTGCGAGTTATCGGACACGCTACTGGAAGTCGGCTCGAGAGTAGCGGCACATGCTCTGGAACAACTTCGTGCTGCTTAGCGTGTGGGCCCTGATGCGCCACGCTTGCGGAATACTGACATTCTTCTGCATCTACGTGCTCAGCGTATCCATCGCGGGTGGCGCGGGCATCGTGTTATTCACCGTGCAGCACAACTTCAATTACTCTTACGCCAGCGACAATGAGCATTGCGACCACGATACCGGAGCGATCGAAGGCACTAGCTTTCTAGTACCGCCGCGCTGGCTGAACTGTTTCACGGTCAATATCGACTACCACCACATCCACCACCTGTTGGCGAGCATTCCAAACTACCGTCTGATTGAGTGCCACAAAGAATATCGACACCTGCTCTCGGGCATCACCCGGGTGGGGTTGCGCGAGGTGCTCGGTGCGTTGAGATGTATTCTGTGGGACAGGCGTGCACAACGAATCATTTTAGTGGCGGAGTACCAACGGCGGCCGTGCGATGTCGCCGCTCGGGCCTGAGCACCTCGTCCGACACTCGGCCTGCACACGGCCGCCCCACATTTCCCCGTACTCCGCGATCGCCACAGGTGCGCGTGGAGTGTTTTGTCGTTGATGGGCGGTTTTCCACCGCCATCAGGTGCGTGACTATTTCTCCAGTGCGGCCCGAGACAACATGGTGCGCACCTTGGCCGTGGCGAGTACGTGAAGATAGGCGCGGATCTTCGCAACTCTCTCGAGTCGGCTGAACTCGACTGTGAACAAATCCCCCACTTCCTCGGGCGACGCATCCGAGGCGTCGGTCAATAGCCGAATTGCGCGCTCAGATCTGGCGGCATCCCCCTCTCCGTCACCACCCGCATTCACCCGGCGATAGCCCACTCATCCCGCGGCTGCCGGCGATTTGCCGCCCTGACCGAGCTTTCCCCACAGCTGTTTCAGTCTATCGAGGAATCGCTCCCATCCCGTTTCAACGGCATGGTTGCTCATGATATGCCTCCGCTTGCGCATGTTGCGCCTTACCCCGTTCCTCCGACCCCGCGCGACGCTCGGGCAGCGTGCGCCATTTTCACGGCTGCTGCCGAACCTTCGGGTGTCGGCAGCCGCATTGACATCAATACCTGGGTCAAGGTCGCGAAAGGCACGCGAAGCGTTCGCCATCGGTGTAGAGTGGTGCGTGCAGACTTTTCGGAATCGAGCTTACATGCAGCCAAACGCCGATTCACTCTCGAGCTCATCTGGTGTACGAAAGCGGCTGCTGCCGAAGGAGGACGCGAATCCTGTCGCTCTCGCCGGCGAGATCGATATTGCCAGTCACGCAGTCCTTGCCTATACCTCCGATGATCCAGAGCATCCGATCGAGAATCTAATTGATGGACACTACGGTCGCTGCGGCACATTCTGGGCTGGCGCTAAGCCGAATACCACGGAACGTATCGTCGTGGAGTTCGATCAGCCACAGAGCGTCTCCTGCATGATCTACGAGGTGGAGGAGCGCTCGTGCGAGAGGACGCAGGAAGTGCGCGTTGAGGTATCTTCGGACGGGGCCCGCACCTACCGCCAGGTGCTCGTCCAGGAGTACACCTTCAGCCCGGCTGGTGCGACCTTCCAGCGTGAGGAGCAGCGCTTGAACCTCTCCTCGATCACCCACCTTCGCTTGATCGTTGTACCTGACAAACACGGCTCGGGACCGGCGAAACTCAACTCGTTGCGCCTCTTTGCCTCAGATATCGAGGAGTGAGACATTAAAGAGCAGGCAAACCATCTCGAGTGTGATGGCCCGGGTGCTGTGATCCGGCCGGAACCGCCGCACCCACTCTCACGCGTCAACAGGTGAACTATGAGCAGCGATGCGGATACCATCGACATGACCGGGGCGCGAGAGGTCTACAAACTCCTTGACGAGCTCGACGGCCATATCAATGGCCAGGACGCGGGCGGGCGGGCGCTGCTGTATCAGGCAAAGGAGCGCATCCGCATGCTCATAATCAGCATTGATCGATCGAACGCGGAGTGCGTATCGATCCCTAGCGCGAGTTGATAACCTTCAACCTCGTGACCGTCATTCTCGGGGCCGGCGGTCGAGCGTTCGGGTGACTCTTCCCGGTGAATCCCCACGGGCGCTGAAGCACTTTCTCAGTCTCACCCCGCAGATGGAGTTAATCGGCCAGCGGTCCGACCGCTCCGGAACGCATCTTCCCCGGTCCACCGTGACAGAGGAAACCTCGTGCCCAGACAGAACTATCGCCAAGTCAAGAAGCAGAAGGAACTGAGCAGGAAGGCGCGCCAGCTCGAGAAGCAGCAGCGCCGGGCGGCTCGCCCGAATGGTTCCGGAGAGATGGCGATGCCATCGCAGGATCCGCCCGTTGACCCGAGCGATCCGACTTTGAGCGGCGGAACATGAGACTCGGCCAGCCCCGCGGCGCCGCCATGCGTCAGGATCGCTCCTCCCGGCTGCACCGCGACCGAGAGGCGGCGCCTAAGCTGCGCACTATGTTCCCGGTGGTCGACCAGCTGCGCTTTGAGCTGAGTTTCGAGGGTGGAGGCGCGGCTACGCCTGTGCCTCAGTCGCACGTCCTGCACCCTCCCGCCCGCGCGTACTTTTCCTTCGCCTGCCCTTATGCCGACTGCAACGGCCGGTTCGAGCTGGCGGCGGCCGTGTACGCGGCAGTGGCGGATCCGTCACATCAAATTGATGGGGTGCTTGAATGCGCCGGCTCGCGTGTGAGCGACTTCAGGTCGAAGCCGCTGTGTCAGTTGCGCCTCCACTTTACGCTTACCGCGGTGTGCTCACCGCCCCACTGACCGTCGCTACTTGCGACGGCCTGTGGGCGCCGGACGCGCCGCGTGGGGTCGCGTAAAGTCGATGACGAAACGGTCTCCGTCGAACTCCACGATCTTGCCTGTTAGATCGGGGCGGACGTGATAGCCCCCGCCCTTGCCGGTTTTCTCGCGCTCCGGGAAAGTGACGACCATCCTGACCGGAAGAGCCCCATCGCGCGCCCGCGTCAGGTGCTCACTGAGTGCAGTGACAACCTTGGAATCGGCCTCCGCGGCGGAAAGGCTGCTCTCGTAACGCAAAACCCCGCGGGCGGGGTGGCCGAAATGCGCCGGCAGACAGTTGAGCACCATAGCGCCGTCCGCCGCCATGGCGGAGAGACTGCTCAGTCGGCTTTGCGGTTTGGCGCCGAACCGACCGAAAGCGTCGATCAGGGTAAGATTCATCACTCTTTTAGGCTCCTGCGTTCGGGCGCGCTAATACGCTCGCCGCAACCGTCGCACAAACACCCACCCGCGTATTCGCCCAGACAACGGCAGGGCTCGTGATGCGGCAGGAAGCGCTGCCACAGGCGCTCGCGAATGACAAGCGTCGCCACAGTACCGTTTATGTTGGCTCGCTTCGCAGAGTCGACATCCCGCGCTCAACGCTCCCGACCAGCATGCGCGCCCGATACGGCGGACGCAAGCGATGGCGGATCGCCTCCACCGCGCTCGGAACAAAAGTTCGGGCACTCTGCTGTCAAATCCTGTAGGCTAAGGGCCGGCTCGTACCTTTTCGGCTTGTCTGCCTTGGCGCCATGCGCCGCCTCCCGGCGCGCCCTGCGGCCAATGTCTGCCACCCTCGCAAAGCTCCGCGAACCAGGAGGCAGGATGTACCTGCCGCCTCATACCTCCCTCTTTCACGAGTATTCCGCAGTGACGAAATTATACGTTGGAAATCTCCCCTTCACGGCGACCGAGGAGGCCGTGCGCGCCCTGTTTTCGAAGCACGGGACGGTCGAGAAAGTCTCCTTGATCACCGACCGAGATACCGGCCGCCCGCGCGGCTTTGGTTTCGTGGAGATGTCGAACACCGACGCTTCCCGAGCGATGCAGGCACTGAACGGCGTCGACTTCGACGGACGCTCTCTCAAGGTGAACGAGGCACAGGACCGCGAACGGTCCGGTGGCGGCGGCAGCCGCCCTGGTGGCTCGCGTCGTTACTGACGCCGCACCGATCAGCGCCGCTCGCGGCCGCCATGGTCGAGAGCGGCAAGCTGACTCTCGTCCTCGCAACGGACCAAGGCGGGTTACGGCAGGTGAGTGCCACATTCCGGGATCCCGGTCGAGGTCGCGGCGAGTTCGACGTCGATCGCCGACTTACTGCTCCCACGGGCACTCTCGGTGAGCGAGTATCAGTTCACGGTCTCTTTGCGTATCCGCCATCCGACGATGGACCCAGCGACGATCACCGCCACGCTTGGCATCCAGCCGCAACACACTTGGCGAGCGGGCCAGCCCCGCTGCGATCCGGCGGGCTCGGAACTCGGCGGTGGGCATCGAGACAGCTACTGGATGGGACGGCTGATGGACGAACCGCAGCTTTCCTCAGATGGCGTTTCAGTGGAACGGGTGATCCTGAAGACCCTCAGCCACCTACGGCGTGCACAATCCTTCCTCGAGCAGCTGAACGAGGAGGGAGGGGTCGCAGAGCTGCTCGTGAGCCTCTATGCGCGCGACGACTTCCGGCTCGAGCTCCCGTCGGACGCCCTCACATTGCTCGGTCGGCTGCACTTGGCGGTTACCCTGGACGTTCATCCTCATTCACCGCTCAACGTGCCGGTGTCGAAAGCGAACTGACGCTGATACTGCTCGAAGCGCCACGGACCTCATCAGAATGCGCGAGACTAGAATCACCTCCGCGCAAGCGCTTGTCGCCGATTCCACCGCCATCAGGCGGCTGCTGGACGAGGTGCCGGATGCCAGCGAGATCTACGTGGAGCTGTGCAAACCGTATTTTACACGTCGCTGGCGACACTCGAACCTGCGCAGCTTCTGGATCGCGAGCGACGGCACGACCGTTGTGTGCCACACCCTTACCGGCCTCGAGCTCGATGAGGTGATTGCGCTCTGGCTCAGCTTTGACGATTACCGGCGGCAGCCTGGATTCACGCTGTCAGCGAGCTCGCTGGGCAAGATCATCGAGGCAGAGCTGGGCCTGACAGTCGAGCTCGACGAGTGATCACGCTCACCTTCCGAGCCCTGAGCGGCGAATCGGTGATCCCCGTCCGCGGAGCGTATTTCAGGATTTGCGCCGATGGAACCCTTCGCGGGCCCGACAACGCCATCGCGGCCAGCTACACCGAGGGGCACTGGCAGCTCGGGCGAAGGCGAAATAGGACACTGGAATGTCGCGATGCGCTGTATCTGCGCGTGACTACCTCGGACGGCCAGCGCGAATGCATCGGGCCTTACGAGTGTCTCAAGGTGACCGGCGGCGCGGTCTTCTCGAATGACACCTATCTCGGCGCGCACACGCGCGGGGAATCGTATTTGCCGCAGGCTGCCGTCTGGAGGGAGATCACGCTTCTGTCCGAACTATGAGGCGGGATTAGACCGCCCGTTCCAGCTCAGCTATCGATTACGCGCCGCGATCCGTCAGAGGTGAACCGTCACCAGCGCCCCGACGGGGCGTGGCCGCTCGACAGTGATCTCCGTCCGACCGAACGCCGTCGTCGCGGCGAGCACGGCGCGCTCGATGCGAAGCCCGAATGCCGCGAGCCCTCGAAACGGGAGCTAGCGCCTAAGTCCGCCGTCCATTCACGCCAGACCGGCATGTGGTAGTCGGCGGAAAGCGAGCCGCTCCACTCGGGGTCGTAAGGGAGGGGATTACCGGTCGCTACGGCTCCCGTCGCATCACTGGTCATGCGGACGATCCGCGCATGCGACTTCGCCATGGTCGCATTCAGATAAGGCGATCTACGGGGCGCAGCATGAGGTCCACCTCGACTACCGATTCCGCTGAAGAGTCGCGGATCGGTGAGCGCACGCTTGAGCGTGTGATTCTCGCTCCGCAGCCGCCCCGCAGACTCCGCCGCCGTCGAAGCCAGGATCTCGATGCCCCCCGGGTCGTGCCGCCGCAGCGCTTCGCGCGCCGACCCTGCGCGCTGACAATGCAGGGCTCCACCGTTCGCAGTGGAAAGGGCGACGCGATCAGGACCTTCTCGAGATATTGGCCCACGATGCGCCGCTCCAGCGCCTCGCGATAGACCGTGAGGTAAGCTCGGGCATGAGCCATTTTATTTCACCAGTGTTGGTACGGCCTCTTGCTGCCCGCGATCCTGCCGAGCCTCGCTCCCAGGATTTGGGCACCCTCGTCGACGGGTATAGAATGCTTTTGAAATCAATCGGACGTTAACCTGAGCCGTTTTGCATGGCCGACGACGCATCCTCTGCTGTCAATTCGCGCCGCGAATTCCTCAAGAGCGCTTCCCTGCTGGCGGTTTCCGGCTACGCGCTGCCCATCACCGCACTGGCGCGCACGACCGCGACGCCGCGCGCATCGGCGCCCACGGACCTGCTCGAGGAGTTCGGCTACGGCGAGGTGCGATTGGCGCCGGGCCTGGCGCAGAGCCAATTCGAGCACACCCAGCGCGTGATGCTGCGGATGGACGTCGATTCCCTGCTCAAGCCCTACCGCTTGCGCGCAGGCCTGGCTGGCCCGGGGCCCGAGATGGGTGGCTGGTACGACCTGGTTTCCGATGCTGTTCGCGCGCAGAACAAGGATCCCTACGGCGGACACGGCTTCGCGCCTGGACATGCGTTCGGCCAGTGGATCTCGGCACTCGCGCGGGGATACGCGGTGTCGGGGCATCCTGGCGCCAGGGCCAAGGTCGAACAAGTCCTCGCGGCCTACGAGCCGGCCATCTCGGGGCGCTTTTACGCGAACTTCCCGTTTCCGGCCTACAACTACGACAAGATCGTCTGCGGGCTGATCGACGCGCACTCCTATTGTGGCCTCGAGTCCGCGTACCCACTCCTCGACCGCACGACCGATGTGGCCGAGCCGCACTTGCCACCGCAGGCGCTCGACCGCGGCGGCCCGCAGAAGCGCTGGCGGCAGTCGATCGGTGAAAGTACCTCCGGCTGGTATCTGATGGACGAGAGCTACACGCTGGGCGAGAACCTGTTCTTGGCGTGGCAGCGTCAGGCGGGGCGGCGTTACCTGCCGCTGGCGCAGCGCTTCCTGCTCGACGAGACCTATTTTGCGCCGCTGGCGGCGGGCGTTAACGTGTTGCCGGACCATCACGCCTACAGTTACGCCAATGCGCTCAACTCCGCCGTGCAGGCTTATATATCGACCGGCAGTCGCATGCATCTGGATGCCGCGCGCAACGGGTTCGCGATGATTGCCGCCCAGAGCTTCGCCACCGGTGGCTGGGGCCCCGAGGAGTATTTCCGCAAGCCGGACAGTGACGACCTCTACACCACGCTCACCACGACGCACCGCGGTTTCGAAACACCCTGCGGGAGCTATGCGCATTTGAAGCTTACCCGCTATCTGTTGCGCATCACGCGCGACGGTCGCTACGGCGACAGCATGGAGCAGGTCTTCCTCAACACGGTTATCGCCGCGAAGAGACTCGAGGACGACGGTCACGCATTCTATTATTCGGACTACAACTTCAAGGGCTCGCGCACCTACTTCCCGGATCGCTGGCCGTGCTGCTCGGGTACATTGCCGCAGGTCGCCGCGGACTACCACGTGCTGATCTACTTCCGCGACCCGCAGGGCGTGTACGTCAACCTATACACGCCGTCCACCGGCCGCTGGGCGGCGGCCGCCGGCACGCGGCTCGCTCTCGTGCAACGCGGCGACTACGCCAATGACGGCCACGTGCGTCTTGACCTCAAAGCAAGCCGTAATACGCGATTTCGCCTGCGCCTGCGCATCCCGGGGTGGTCGCGGCTCGATGGTGGCGCGCCGAGGCTGCGCGTGAACGGCAGGCCGGTACCCGTGGAGATCCGACTGGGATTCGCCGCCATCGAGCGCACCTGGAAAGATGGCGACCAGATCGATCTGGAACTGCCGATGCCGACGGTGCCCGATGCAGGCTCATCCGTTCGATTTCACTCCAGTAGGGCACCTCGGTATCGACAATAGCGGGAAACTGCTTGCGGGTATCCGCGATCAACTCGCAGTGCAGGGAGCGGCGTCGACCATCGCGAAGAAAGGCAACGGCAGCATATCCTGCCACCCCTGGTCATCGATGAAGTCTCGCAATTGGACTAACATACGGACAGAGCGTCTGCGGGCCGCTCGCCGCGCGCAAATAGGCCAGATTGACGGCGGTGGCGGTCTTGCCCACCCCGCCTTTGATATTCGTGACGGCAATGATCTTCATACGACAATTTCCCGTGCCGCCGTTACTGCCCTCTCGCTTTGAGCCCCTGAAGCTCGGCCCGTAGCGACATCAACTCCGTCTCCAGTCTTGCTACACGGGTCTCGAGCGTCTCGCGCTCGGCGCCCGAGGATGCGCCTTCCGCTGCTCTAGCCTGCGCCTCGGCCTGCGCCTCGGCCTGCGGAACCGGCTCGCCCCCAAAGAGCTGCATGTAACGTGACTCGCGCCGCCCCGGCTCGCGCGCGAGTCGCGCCACGAGCGGCCCGGACTCGCGCTCCTGCAGCCCTTGCAGCACTGCCTCGACCTCCGACACGTCGGTGAACGATGCCATACGGCCTGCGCGTGAGCGCAGCTCGCCCGGAGTCTGCGGGCCGCGTAGCAGCAGCTCACAGACCACGGCGAGTTCCTGCGGGGAGAACTTCAGGGTGCCGTACTCGGTGTTGCAGAAGAGCTGCTGGTACTTTGGCACGCGGCTGCCGAAGCCGGAGCGCTCGAGCACCAGATGCTTGCGCGAGAGCGCATCGAGCGTCCCTTGGACGGTGGGCTCATCCAGGTTCATCACCGGATCACGGTTACTCTTCTGGTTGCAGGCGCTCACCAGCGCGTTGACGGAAAGCGGGTACTGATCAGGCGTCGTCACCTGTTTCTCGATGAGACAACCGATCACGCGCGCTTGCAGAGAATCGAGCTCGACACGCATTCCACGGACCCCCTCTTACTTCCAGCCTACGCCGGGTAATAGCCATAGCGCTCTCCTATTGTAAAAGGTTATGGCTCAGCCAGCTTGACGCGGGGGGAGATATGTCCAGATGGCGTTGCTTCACCTCGCCGCTCGTTGATTATGTGCCTAAGTCCGCGACCGTGCCGTCGCCGCGGAGCTTCTTTCACCGCATCATGGGCGCACCCAGCGAGCTGCTCGATTCGGAGCAGGCCTACGCCTATGCGCGCTCGCGGCCGCCTCCCCGCGCGTGCGGGAGCCGAAAGCTCGATGTGCCGCCGGACCGTGTCATCTACCTGGGAGATGGCAGCTCGGACGTCCACGTCATGCTTCACGTCAACAGCGGTGAGGGCTTCACGATCGCAGTATCGGAAAACCGACAGCTCGCGCGGATCGCCCGATGTACGGTGCTGAGCGATAACGCCTGTAGCGCTTTTATGCCCATTCTCGATCAGGTGCTCGGGAGGCGCATGCCTGAGATCCGCCACTTCCTCGAATCGCACGGGCTCGCGCTCGACGGTTGGGAAAAGGCCCGGACCGATCGGGCGAGGATTCGCGAGACAGCATCCACCGTGGCCGCGGCAGACTGAGCATGATGAGTCTGCATGTCGCCGAGGTCCTCGGCTGGACGGCACCCGCCGTGTTCGTTGGATCGTATTTTTCCAGGCGATCCGCCGTGCTTCGCGCAATCCAGACGCTCGGGTCGCTGCTCTGGATCATCTATGGCGCGCTAATCGCCGCGAAGCCGGTGATTGCCGCCAACGTGCTCGTCTTCGCCGCCGCGGCCAGCATCAAAGACGCATGCCGGCACTCGCGCGAGGCGCCTTGTAAACCAGGAATCCCGCCACGGCATCGAGCAGCTGCTGCGGCTCATCGCCGGCGATGGAGTGCGCGCTTTCCTCGAAAATCCGAAGGTCCGAGCCTGCGATCAGCTCCTGCATCTCGAGCGCGAATTCCGGCGGACAGATCCAATCGTGGCGACCCGCCAGAATCAAAGTCGGCGCCCGAATCCTTCCGAGCTCGGGCCTGAGATCGAATCGTGTCAGAAATCCCTCGTGACCCAACGCTCGGTTGAGCGCCTCCGGGGAGAGAATCGCCTTCTCGAGCGCGGCCGCCGACAGCCCCGGATCGTGAACGCGCGTATAGAGCGGACCCATCACGGTAAAGTACCGGCGCATCTTCTCGGCGGTATCGATTCGACCGGCACGCACCTCCTCGAATTGGGCGATCTGCTCGGTCGTGCCCCGCTCCCGCACGATCTTCCCCGCCGCCGGGATGAACCCCTTATGCGAGCAGGTCGCGATCAGAATCAGATGCGAGACGGATTGCGGATACCGAGCGGCGTGCGCCATCGCCACCATGCCTCCGTAGCTCGTTCCCATGCTCACGATCCGCTCCAACCCGAGGTGCAGGCGTAACGCTTCCATGTCTTCCACGTTTTCGTCCAACGTGTATCGCGCCGGATCGCCTCTACCGGAGCGTCCCTGTCCGCGATGATCGAAGTAGACGAGCTGCATTTTCTCTCTCAGACGCCCGTACCGCGCCTTCCCGCTCGTGTGATCGATCCCCGGCCCGCCATGAACGAGGAAGGCCGAGGGACGCTCGATCTGCTTGGGTCCCTCGAGCTGAATTCCCACGCCATCGACGTCGAAGTAGATGCTCGTATCGCGAATGTTTGCCAGCATGATCTTGATCCCGGTGATTCATACAAGCTCGCGGGAGCCTGGTGTCGGCGACACCAGCGCTTCCACGGCAGCGGCGAGTCCCAGCAGTCGACGATCGGCACCATGAGGACCCATGAGCATGAGACCGACGGGCGCCGTGCCGGGCACCTGGCAGGGTATCGAGATGGCGCAGCGGTCGAGAAAGTTAGCCACCGCCGTGTTGCGCAGCGCCATCTGATTGATCCGCATATAGGCTTCGTCCGTCTCCAGCTCCTCGAGGAGCGGCGCAATGATCGGAGTCGTCGGAAGAAGAACCGCCTCGAACTGCGCAAGCGGCCGGTCGATGCGCCGCTGCAGGTCGGCCCGTGCGCGGATGAGATCGAGATACTCCGCGGCGCTCTGCTCCCGCCCGCGAAGAATGCGAACCAACACCCGCGGGTCGTATGAGGCGCCCTGAGAGTCGATCCGCTCACGATGCGCGGCGTAGGCTTCCGCGCCCGAAAAGCCGCCCTTGCGATTGAGGCCCGGGAGCTCATCGAGCTCCGCCAGCGGGATCTCCTCGATCTCAGCGCCCGCAGTGCCCAACTCACGGATCGCGTGCTCGAAGCTGCGCGCGACGTGCGGGTCCAAGGCCTCCAGCGCATAGCGCGTCGGGACCGCGAATCGCCGGGCGCGGGGCTCGATGGGCTCGAGCGCGGCCGTCGGCTCATTCGCGAGAACGGCATCGAGGGTAGCGCAGCACGCAACGCTCGCCGCCAGGTGACCCACCGAGTCCAGAGTCTGTGAAAGTGGAAACACCCCGGAGACGGGTACTCGCCAAGCGGTAGGCTTGAAGCCTACCGTGCCGCAAAACGCCGCGGGAATTCTGCATGAGCCGCCGGTGTCGGTTGCCAAGGCGCCGTACGACATCCCCTCCGTGATCGAAACCGCCGCACCCGATGAGGAGCCGCCCGGGGCGCGCGCCCGATGCCTCTCGAAAGGGTTGAGTGGCGTGCCGTAGTGCGGGTTCACCCCGAGGCCGGAGTAGGCGAACTCCGTCATGTTGGTGCGTCCGATGGGGATGAAGCCCGCCGCGCGCAAACGCGCCACGGCCGCGCAATCCGCACTCGCCGGCGCCTCCCCTCGTAGCGCCTTCGACCCCGCGGTCGTGACATCGCCGGCCACATCGAACAGATCCTTGACCGATATGGGAATGCCCGTCCAGGGGCTCAGTGTCACGCCTTGAGCCCTGAGCCGGTCGTAGTAATCCGCCGCCGCGCGCGCTGATTCGGCATGCACCTTTAAAAAGGTGCGCGGCCCTTCTCCGTTGGGCTCGGCGATCCTGGCGAGACACTCCTCAACCAGTCGGCGACTCGTGGCGGCACCGGCCTTGAGGTCGCGGGCGAGCGAAGCGAGGGTGGTCATTGGCGCGCTCCGGCAATCGAAATGACCGTCCTCAAATGAGGACGGTTGCCTGCTATCGTGATGCCATCGCCATTCCCCGACAAGTCGGCGCACCCCGTGCATGAGCAGCTGATCGGCGTGTGCGAATCCAAAATACCGGCCGCCCATCGCGAACGAGGCGTCCTCGGGAGCTGCCAGCAGGCCAACGAGCGAATACCCGATCGGATTGATCGCGAGCTCGCCGAGGGTCTGCAACCAGTAGCAGCCCGCCAGGACGCGTCGGCAGCAGCAGGATGGCCATCGCGGCCACCCCGGCGAGGCCAAAGCCCGCTCGTCAAAAGATCCGCGTGACGCTGCGCCTCCGCGGGCCCCAGGCCGGAGTAGAAGCTCTGCGCGAGGAAGGCGCGAAAGCCGTAAAAACCGAAGTTCATCCCGACGGTGACCGCGAGCCGCATCCAAAACTACCGCGGGTGGCCGCACCGCTCGCCCGTTTTCGGCAAGTCGCCTGTCATAAGCGGGCCGGCAGAATATCCTCGAGACTCGCGGCACGCACCTCCACCCCAAACGCCTGGAACGTGATCGCGGAGCGGGCGAGGTCCTCGAAACCCTGCGTCCCGCTCCGCTCGAAAATGACATTGACCCGTCCACCGTTCATCACCAGTTCCACAGCTTTGCGCTCGCGAGCGTCGCGGCATCGCAGCTGAAAGGCCGCCCCTGCGGCATGGACTCGGTGTAAATGCAAGCGCCAAGGCCGCGAAGCGCCGCCGCGAGACGATCGAGGTTCTGACTGTCGCGCGCCGGCGTGATGTCGGCACCGGCTGTGAGCCGCGGAAATCCCTGGAGCCGCGCCGCGGTCGCCCCCACGAGCACCTAACGGACGTGTCGGCGGGCGAGCGCACGCAGGATGCGCTCCGGATCGAATGTGCTCACGACTTTTGCACCGTGGTGTCGAAGAGTCGTGCGGTGTTTCGCGGCTCGGTCAGTCGCTCCTCCGGTGTAAACCGCAGAATTCTCGGCACGTCCTCGAGCATGTGCGAGCGGCCGGAAAGCCTCGGCACGAGGCTCGCGCTCAGCCCGAAGCCGGCGCCACGAAGCAGACGCTCCAGCGTCCGCCAGCTCGGACTTGCGGTTCCGTTTTCGATGCGTGCGACGACCGACTGTGCGGTGCGCGCACGGCGGGCGAGAGCCCGTTGGCTCAACCCCGCCCGTTGCCGCGCTTCGATCAGGAGCCGAGCCGCGGTACTGCTACTCATAGGCCCTGCATGATAGCTTAAACGCTATCAGACGGCGAGAGCGGTCCGCCGGCCTCCCTCCGCGGCGGCCTTCACTTACGCGCGCCCGGAACGGCAGCTCCGCTAGGGTATCCTTGGAGATCTCAGGGGGGGGATTTTCATGATACGTACCGCGGCTGTAGCGCTCACTCTGGCTTTGATCCCTTTCGCACGGGCCGCCACCGCGGCGCCGCCAACACCGGCACCGATCGGTCCGGGTTACGACATCGAGATGAGCCGCATGATTCCGATGCGGGATGGCGTGAAGCTGGAAGCCTGGATCTTCAAGCCATCGCACCTTAAGGGCAAGGCGCCCGCGGTTCTCGAGCTCACGCAATACGACATCGACGGCGGCCCCGCGCAGGATTTCAAGACATTCATCAGGCGCGGCTATGTCTTCGTGCAGGTGGAGGTTCGCGGACGAGGTCGCTCCGGCGGGGAGAAGAGCGAGAATCTCGGCCTGCAGGTCGGCCGCGACGGCCATGACCTCGTGGAATGGATCGCCGCACAGCCCTGGAGCGACCGACATGTGTTCATGTACGGCGGCTCGTTCGTCGGCATGACCCAGTGGCGCACGGCGGCGCAACTGCCCCCGCACCTTTCGGGCATCGCGCCCTATGTGCCGATCTATCCGGGCTGGGACGTACCCAACGACAACGGCATTCCGGAAGCGTGGTCCGCGGTGATCCTCGGCCTCACTTCGGGTCGCACGATGAACGATGATTTCATCCGGAGCGACTACTGGCAGAAGAAGATGCTCGAGCATTACGCCCGGCAGCTTCCTTTCAGCACACTGGATGAGGACATCGGCATCGCCCAGGACGACTGGTGGATGCAGGACAGCCGCGGCCGGAAGCTCTCGTTCATGAAGATGTGGCTCGATCACGTGGGCGACAAGGCCTTCAATCTCGCGGCGCAGCCCAAGCCCACCGACTTCGCGAAAATGGATTTTCCGGTGCTCACCGCCACCGGGTTCTACGACGACGATCAGCCGGGCGCGCTGCATTACTACCGGCGCTTCCTCCGATATGCCTCCGCGCAGGAGGCAGCGCGCATTCTCCTCATCATCGGCCCTTGGGATCACGATGGCACGCAGCATCCGCACAAGGTGATCGAGGGTCTCACCATTCCGGATTCCGCCGTGCTCGATATGAACGAGCTCCATGCCGAGTGGTACGACTGGGTGCTCGGCCGCGGACCTCGGCCCGCGCTGCTGCGCGACCGCGTGACCTACTACATGATGGGCGCCAACGAGTGGCGTTATGCGCACTCGCTCGCGGGCGCCTCCTCCGGTCAGAGCCTCGCACTCTATTTAAAGGATCCGGCCGGTACGCCGCAGGATGTCTTCCATTCCGGCTCGCTGTCGCGAGCGAAGCCCGACGCTGAGCCGCCCGCCACCCTCATCGACGATCCGCGCACCCTGCCCGAGCTGGCGGTGGCGAAATACGCTGACGACGAAGATCTGCTCAGCCAGTTCCGCGCCTATGAGAAAGAGGCGCTGGTGTTTCATTCCGCGCCACTGCCGGCAAGCGTGGATATGGCAGGGCAGATGCGCCTGAATCTCATCGTGCAGTCGGACGCGCCGGACTTCGACCTGTGGGCGCAAGTGCAGATGGTCAGACCCGACGGCTCCGCCGTGACCCTCGGGCAGGACATCCGCCGTGCCCGTTTTCGTCACGGCTTTTTCAAGCAGGAGCTGCTCAGGCCGGGTCAGGTGGTCACGATTCCGTTCAGGTTCAACTGGGCGGGCTGGCGCATTCCGGCCGGCGCGCGCATCCGGCTCGTTCTCATGCCGCTCAATTCCCCGGACTATCAGAAGAACTACAACACCGGCGGCCGCATCGGTTACGAAAACCCAAAGAATGCGCGCGTGGCGCACATCGAGCTCTTCCATGGCGGAAGCCGCGACAGCGTTCTTTTGTTGCCGTTGGCGGCCGCTACGCCCTGAGCCCACGCCTTGGCGAGCGCGCGCTCATTTCTCAGAGGTGGAAGTAGTAGCTTCCTTTGAGGAAGAAAGTCCGCTGCTCGGGCAGGAGCTGGCCGTCGGTTGATTCCTGATACCCTTCCGAGCTGCCGGCATAGAACACGGTCCACGGATTGACCTGGTAGCCGAAAAGCCACTGCGTGGCGAGAGTTCCGGTATGGGGCGGGATGCTCGCGGGGTAGAGGGCGGTGTTGTTGCGAACGTCCTGTCCCTGTCCAACGACGTCCGCGAACAGATGCGAGGTGAAGAACCAGGCGACACGCAGATCGTAGACGTTGGCCGTGAACAGCCGCTGGTCGGCGAGATCGAGGTGCTCGTACTCGTCCACGAGGTCGATCTTGAGGTGCTTGCCGGGCTCGAAGTAGATCGTGGTGGTAACGGAGAACAGCCCGCCCTTGCGCACGCCGGTGTAGTCCACACCGTCACCGTCGACGACGTCGACCTCGCCGTTCAGCCACCTCGTGGGCTGGACCATCGCGTCCATTTCATACTGATCGAGACTGAACGTCTTGCCCTGGTAGTACTGCTCATCGTGCGTCGCGTAAAGGTAGATCTGGGTCTGGTAATCGGCGCGCAGGACGCCGTAAAGCTTCACCTTGCGGTCGAGGTTCGGGCCGCCACCGGTTGCGCGGGTCCAGTTTGAAATGGTGCCGAATCCGACGTTCTGCCACCAGTCCTCATCCGGCGCATAGAAGTCGTATTCACCGAGGAATGCGCCCTGGTCGTAGCCGACCTGCGGCAGATAGCCCAGATCGGCCCGGAAACCGTCGGCCACATGGCTCAGGTTGAGATCGATATTGTACGAGTGCCGGGTACGGGCATAGTCGAAGCTCCAGAGGTCCCCTTTGACGGTGCCGGGAGAGATCCCGAAGGCGCTCGCCACCGTTTGCGGGTAGTCCGTGCTCGAGGAGCCGACCACGGTGGTCACAGCATCGCTCGGGTCGATCTGCCAGTAGCCATCGGCGGCGTAGAGGCCGCTGTCATAACCGCCGCCGTCGCGGTCGGAGGCGTAGACGCCGAAAGCGGAGGCGCCGACGTCGCGCCGATAGCGCAGCAGCTCATCCCGGGTGCTGAAGTCGAACGATTGCGTCGTCGAGCCCTGCGGGCCGGGCAGCACGATGCTCGTGTCGGTATCCTCGGTGGCCAGAGCGCCGATGACATCGGCGCCCACCTGACCCACGAGCTTCGTTGCGAAGCGCGGGTCGAGAATATCGAGCGTGTCCACCAGAGTCCCCGACGGGTTGAACGTGTCGGTGCTGAAGCGCAGGCTCGGTGTATTGAAGACCTGCGTGCCCTGCTCGAAGAAGGGGCGATTCTCCTGATAGAAGATCGCGAATTGCCGGTTGGCGCTCAACTGCAGCACATCGGGGGCGACCTGGGAGAAATTGGGATTCACCGTGGCGGACCATTCGAGGTCGGGGCGCAGCACCCAGCGCGCATCGAGACTCGCCTGCAGGGCCGGTGATCCCCGCTCGAGTCCTCCGGCTGCGCCCTTTCTCGAGTCGGTGCGGATCACGGTGGCCGCGGGGATCAGCTGGAAATCGGTGGGGCTCGTCTTGATGGGCGTCGCCGTGCGCACGGGCAACATGCTGCACAAGGTGCAGTTGCTGTCGTAATTCACGGGCCGACTGAAGAGCTGGTGCCGGAGGTTGCGTGGCCAGTTGCGAAAGAAGATGAGTCCCCAGCGCTGCGAAGCTGAGCTATGGGGGAATTTGATGGATGAGAACGGTATTCTCATGATGACCTGATAGCCGGTGGCGGTGCGCGAGGCGCTGCAGCTCCACACCGCATCCCACGAGGCGTACTCGTTGTTCTGCTGGCGGAAGGCGTCATACTCGGTGCCGCCCGGGGTGCAGAAGAACTCGTAAGCCCATTGGTCGTCGTCGAAGGGGCTCAAGAACACGCCGACGAAATCATCGAGAAGGCTGATGATGTCGTCATGATCGCGGTAGCGCACCGCGATCTCGCCGGGGTGCGGATCCCGAGCCCGGAACCGCAGCCAGAGCGCGTCGGAGGTGTAGCCGGCCTCGACCCGCGTCGCTACCGGCGCCGGCGTGTTGTGTCCCGGCTGGATCTCATAGGAGATGGAGAACCGCGCGGCATGGCGCCAAGCCGCCCGCCCGGGTTTCGCGTTCTTGCCCAACCAGGGCGTGAGGTCGGGAATGACCGGGGTGGCGGTCTTTTGAGCGCCCGCCAGCGCCGGCGGCAGCGGCCCGGTGAGCATCACGCACACGAGCAGGAGCGTGAGCTCCCGAAAGCGCCCCCTCGGCATCATCGATCCCCTGTGAATTCTTGCAGCCGAGGCGATGCACTTCATTAGATGAGCCCACGCGCACGAGGGTTTAAAAGCGCGCCGGATGGCGTGCCGCAGCGGCTCCGGGGTGGCTGAAGATCAGGGTGTGCGCTCTATCCCTCCTGGTGGCGGCATGGCGCGTCGGGAGAGCTCGGTATGGTAGCTGAGCGTAATACCGGCATCCTCCGCCATGGTCTCGAAGTCGAGACCTCCGGTCGCCGCCGTGGCGCTGGACGATACGTCGGTGGCGATGTCGGTGAACTGGAAGTCATCGAGGTTGGTCACGGCGAAAGCGGTGACGGTTGAGCCGTTTCCCACGATGAAGAACGACCAGCGCCCCGGACCTTGAAACGCCTTCTGAAACGAGCCTTTGAAGTCATCTGACCTTAAGCTCGCCCGCGCTTGCGGGGAAAGCGGCGCCAGCAGCGCGGCCCGCGCCTCCGCATCGGATGCGCCGACCTCGGCTTTATAGGCGAGGTTGACCCCACCCTTCGCGGCGGTGGGGATCCACGATTCGGCCGTGGTCTCGTCGCACTCGAACCAACTTCGGGCGTGCCTGCTTTTCTCGGTCAGGCCGCCGCCTTTGGGAAGCTCCTTTTTGCACTGCTCGGCATGGAAGAACACCTCCGCTTCGACACACCGGGTCCTGCCCGCCTGGGGGGCAGGGTTGTGGGCGGTCAAGTGCATACACCCGTATAGCACGAATAAGTGGAGCATCTTTTTTCATCGATCCGGGGCTACCCGCGCGCAATGTAGCACGGGCCGGGCTTGAGCTTGTCGGCGCTCCGGGCGAGACTGTCCGGCATGCTGCTGGAGCATATCCGCTACTTCGCCGGCATCGTGTTCATCGCGGTCGCGGCACTGCTGCCGATCATCGATCCCTTCGGTGGCGCCCCCATCTACCTCGCCATGACCTCGGGGCTGTCCTCGGACGAGCGGGCACGCACCGCGAAGCTCGTCGCGCTCAACAGTTTCGTGCTGCTGCTCGCATCGATCCTGATCGGCGCCTATGTCCTCGATTTCTTCGGGGTTTCGATTCCGGCGGTGCAGGTCGCGGGCGGCGTCGTGGTATGCGCGCTCGCCTGGTCGCTGCTCAACGGCCCGATCACGCCGGACGTGTCCGCATCGCCCGCCCCCAGCCCCGATAGCCTGGTGCAACGCGCCTTCTACCCGCTCACGATGCCGCTGACCGTCGGCCCCGGATCGATATCGGTCGCCGTGACTCTCGGGGCGAACCCCCCGCGGCAACTGCGCGCGCTCTTGACCACGACCCTCGCGCACGTGCTCGGAGTGCTGATCACGGTGGTCGCGATCTACCTCTGCTACCGGTACGCGCACCGGCTCGTACGCCGTCTCGGAACGACGGGAACCAACATCATGATCCGCCTCACGGCCTTCATCCTGCTGGCCATTGGCACGCAAATCATCTGGAACGGAGCGCGGACGATGCTCACCGAGGTACTCCATCCGAGCGCCCCCGCCCCGCCCGCTGCAGTCGTGCTTCCCCGGCCTGCCGCGAGCGCAAACGGCAAGCTCGAGCGCGCGAGCCGCCGCGTGGAGACCTTTTGCGGCAACCCGACCCGCCGATGCGGTGAACAACTCGCGCTCGAGGGAGCATCGGGCCGCCGAGCGGGCTCCTCGAGCCTCGCTGACGAAGTAAGATAGCCGGCGCGGGGGCACCGCGGGCGCACATCGCGCCACAAGCAAAATATGCGCAAGCGTGGGAGGGTATGTCGATGTCACGAGCCGTAATCGTGGTGGCGTTGAGTTGCCTGTCGATGACCTGTCTGGCGGGCGCGGCCGCCCCCCCAGGCGAGGCGACGGCGAGCGGCTCGGGCATGCTCGGCTTCACCGCCGCCGGCGCGGCGCAGGAGCGCGATCTCGAGCAGCGTTTCGATGCACAACTCAGCGCGCCCGAGATGCGCGCGTGGCTGAAGAGACTCTCCTCCGAGCCCAACCAGGTCGGCTCGCCCCACGATAAGGCCAATGCCGAGTTCCTGCTCGCGCAGTTCAAGAAATGGGGTTGGAATGCGCACATCGAGGTCTTCGATGTGCTCTATCCCACGCCCGAACGGGAGCTCGTCGAGATGGTCGCGCCGACGACCTTCAGGGCGACGTTGCACGAGCCACCCGTCAAGGGCGATCGCACCTCCACCCTCGGCGGCGCCCTGCCTCCCTACAACATATACGGAGCGGATGGCGATGTGACCGCGCCCTTGGTATACGTCAACTACGGCACGCCCGAGGACTATAAGGAGCTGGCCCGGTACGGCGTCAGCGTGAAGGGCAAGATCGTGATCGCCCGCTACGGCAATGAGTGGCGGGGCCTCAAACCTGAGCTCGCGTACGAGCACGGCGCCGTGGGTTGTCTCATCTATTCCGACCCGCGGGACGATGGCTATTTCAACGGCGATGCCTATCCGAAGGGCGGCTGGCGGCCACCGCAGGGCGTACAGCGCGGATCGGTGATGAACATCGCCGAATATCCCGGCGATCCGACCACACCCGGCTGGGGCTCGGTGCCGGGCGCGAAGCATCTGTCGATCAAGGACTCCAAGTCGATCCTCAAGATTCCGGTAGTGCCGATTTCATACGCGGATGCGACGCCATTGCTTGAGGCGCTCGGCGGACCGGTCGCACCGGTGAGCTGGCGCGGCGCGTTGCCGCTTACCTATCACATCGGCGCGGGGCCGGCGCAAGTGCATCTCGTCGTCAAGTCGGACTGGAGCCTGAAGCCGATCTATGACGTGATCGCGATGCTCAAAGGCTCCACCGAAGCCAATCAATGGGTGATCCGCGGCAATCATCACGACGGCTGGGTATTTGGCGCCTGGGATCCGCTCGCCGGCACCACGGCCCTCATGGGCGAGGCGAAGGCGCTCGGCGCCTTGCACCGGCAGGGATGGGTACCGAAGCGCACCGTCGTGTACGCGAGCTGGGATGGCGAGGAGCCGATGCTTCTCGGCTCGACCGAGTGGGCGGAAACGCACGCCAGGGAACTGCAGCAGAAGGCGGTGCTTTACCTCAACTCCGACACCAACGCGCGCGGCTTCCTTTTCGCCGCCGGTAGTGCCTCTCTCAAGAGTCCGGGGTTCTCGGACGTTTTTTCCCAGCCGCTTGGTGATCCTCGATCCACTTCTCGGTGAGTCGATCGAGCTCGTCGAGTTGCTGCGGTGAGTAGCTTTCCGGAGCAAATCCCGATTCGAGCCAGCTGATCACTTTCGCTTCGATCAGATCGGGCGGAAGGTCTGGATAGTCAGCGTGTATACGCTGCGCGGACTGCGTGATCGAGAGGCGCTGTCCGTCTTCCCAGATGATCTTGCGCCGCTTGGCGTCCACGCCGGCGTTTTCCAGCAACGGCCAGACGATATCGAGCGCCTCGATGGACTGCTGGCCCTCGGAGGAGTCCATCCAGCCGAGGAAATCCTCGATGAAGGGATTGTCCTCGAGGGGATGTTTCTCACGTTGCTTGCCCACGAGATCAGTATACCGCTGGCGGGTCAGGGTTTGCGCGTCAGCTTCATCTTCAAGCGACTGTGCTCGATGCTCAGGGCGATCCATTCTGTGGTCAGCGCCTTGAAGCGCTTGTACTGACTGATCTGGCGACGCACATCGCTGAGGAACTGGCGCGCGA